>JBBKWH010000098.1:0-105179 GCA_037968855.1 Moraxellaceae bacterium
CAGTGCGGTATACAAAAAAATATTTAGTCTGATTGCCTGTTTTGCTAGTTAAGGTGAGTTAAAAGAGAGATAATTATTGGCTATTCATTCATATATATGATTTTTTATCATCTTGGTGGATCTTGAGCAGACGCTGACAGCCCATTTTAGCCGTTATCAGGTTGAGGCGGTGGGATGTGAGGCGCTCTTTTGGGTGATTAAGGGCTAAGTTTGCTTGGCAGATCACCTGTTGATGGATCGCCAAGCTATCAACAAATTGCAATGCACTGGATGACTCAGCCTTTTAATCGTACTTGCTAACTCAATTGATTCAACACGAATGCATCCGTTGCCGCAATCAATCGTGCCGTCGTACCCACTTCAGACAGCGCATGCCCCGCATCGGGCGTGATATGCAGGGTGGCTTCGGGCCATGCTTGATGGAGTTCCCACGCGTTCTCGACTGGACAGACCACATCATAGCGACCATGCACAATGATGCAGGGTAGGTGGCGAATGTGATCAATTTGCTCAATCAAATAGTTGTCGGTTGGCAAAAAGCCTTTATTGACAAAATAATGGCATTCAATCCGCGCAAAGGCCTCGGCAAATTGATCCGCGCCATAGTGTGCGACCATCTGCGTGTCGGGAATCAGCTTGGAGGTCGAGCCTTCCCAAATCGACCATGCACGAGCAGCCGCTTGGCGGATTTGTGGGTCATCGCTGGTCAGCCGCTTAAAATACGCTTGTACCAAGTCACCGCGTTCTTCATTTGGAATAGCGGCTAGATAATTCTGCCATGCATCGGGATAAATTTTGGATGCGCCGGATTGATAGAACCAGTCGATTTCTTTTTGTCGCAGCAAAAAAATCCCGCGTAGAAAAAACCCTAAGCAACGATCCGCATGGCGAATACCATAAGCCAGCGCCAAGGTTGATCCCCATGAGCCACCAAATATTGCCCAAGCTGCAATACCCAAATGCTCACGAATGACTTCAATATCGGCGACCAAATCCCATGTGGTGTTGTCGCGCAGTTCTGCAAATGGTGTGCTGCGGCCACAACCGCGCTGATCAAACAGTACAATGTGCCATTTTTGTGGGTCAAAATAACGGGCATAACTGGCTTGCGATCCACCACCGGGTCCACCGTGCAAAAACACCACGGGTATGCCGTTAGGGTTGCCATATTCGGCATAATAGATGCGATGTAATGCGCTCACTTGTAGGTAGCCATTGGCATAAGGCGCAATGGCGGGATACAGTGTGGTCATGATGTGGCATCCTGTTTGGCTTGCTGGTCGCGGGCGGCCAATCCCTGCATACCAATCCAATGCCGTGCAAATTGCGCCGCCGAGCGCCCTGAGCGTTGGCTACGGGTCATCACCCATTTAATTGCTTCGCGCCTTGCGTCATCATCAAGCGATAGACCTGATTGTCCTAACCAATGCGCCACAATCTCCAGATATAAATCTTGGTTCATTGGATGAAACGACAACCACAACCCAAAGCGATCTGACAGCGAGACTTTTTCGTCAATCACTTCTTGTGGGCGCAGTTCGACTGAGCCGTTAGGATTGTGCTGCAAAATGGGTTGGTTTTCGTGTTCATATTCAGGCAATAAATGCCTACGATTGCTGGTGGCGTAGATCAAGACGTTTTGGTCACCAGAGGCGATAGCACCGTCCAACACACTTTTAAGCGCACGATAGTTTTCGTCCTCGGCATTAAAGGCCAAGTCATCACAATAAATAATAAAGCGCTCGGATTGATCCGCAATCAGTTGACGAATCTTTGGCAAGTCGGCCAAGTCATCGCGTGCTACTTCAATTAAACGTAAGCCTTGATCGGCAAAATCAGTCAGCAAGGCGCGTACGATTGAGGATTTTCCGGTGCCGCGTGCGCCAGTCAACAGCACATCATTGGCCGGTAAACCTGCCAAAAATTGTCGGGTGTTTTGCACAATGTCGCGCTTTTGCCGGTCGATGCCAATCAAATCGGATAAATGAATCGGTCGTGGCTGATGGATCGGCTGTAAGGCTTGATGCTGCCATGTATGCGCCGTGGCCGAAAAATCAGGTTCAGCAGGGACTTGCGGCAGGGCGCGGCGGGCTTGAGCAATCAATGCAGACAGCGCATGGGTCAGGTCTGGAGGCAAAAGCGGCTCGCTCATCATCAATCCTTTACATCAATACGATAGGCGAATGATGCCGCCAAATCTGTTCTGGTGTCTGTAGTGATCCTGAATATGACGAAAGATGGTTTGATTGGTGGCATTTAACAGATTAAAAACGCTGCATCAATCACACAATCTTGACGAAAAATGCCATTCTGTTCTCAGTCCTAAGCATGCTAGTGTGATGAGGATGGCTTAAATTGAATGATTGTTCATTTTTATTGGGGTGTTCAGTAGGGACATGCCGCAATTGCAGTCCTAGACACGAATCTTAGACACGAATCTTAGACATGGTGCATGGAGTACGGGCATGGGATGGTTTGATCGACGGATACATGGGCTTGAGCACGATCTGGCCGAAGCACAGTCTTATGATGAGTGGGAAAGCATTGCGCTAGCGTTAGACAGTGCTTCAGGGATGAACTTGTGGAAGTTGGATAACGCCTCGCCTTATTACGACTATGCATTGGTGGCTGAGCGTGTGGTGACGTTGCGCCGTTATCTGAACGAAGGCCGTGATGTCGAGCTACTGCGTACCATTCGCGAGGGCTTGTATCATGACCTTGGCAATATCGGCCATCCCTTGCTGTATGGATATGCCCACGTCGGCACCAAGCGTCTGATCGAGGATTATATCGAGCAGGTGTGTTTGAGCTTGGAGTATCTGTGTGATCGCGATTTTTCTTTTTTAAGCCTAGACGATAAATACCGTTTTTTTGAAGATACCGCACATAGCTATGGTCAACCGGCATTGATGTTTTCTGGTGGTGCATCGTTGGGTTTGTTTCATGCGGGGGTGTGTAAAGCCTTGCAAGATCAAGACTTATTGCCCAAGGTATTTTCGGGATCTAGTGCAGGGTCATTGATGGCTGGTATGTTGGGCACGCGTACCGATGATGAGCTACGCCTGATGTACGATGGCGAGCATTTTTACGAGCATGCCTTTCACTTTCGTGGCATGCGCGACATCTTGCGCGGCGGTGGCATTGCTGATGTCCAAGTGCTGAAGAATTTTTTACGGCAAAACTTGGGTGATTACACTTTTGAGGAAGCCTTTGCCAAAAGTGGTCGGCATATCAATATTGCGGTTGCGCCCTACGATGGCAGCCAACAACCGCGTGTGATGAATGAGCTGACCTCGCCGTATTTGCTGGTGTGGAGCGCGGCTTTGGCCTCTTGTGCCGTTCCAGTATTGTTTCCGCCGGTCAAATTGACCAGTAAGGATTACGAAGGGCGTTATAAGCCATATATGCCGTCTACACGTTGGGTCGATGGCAGTGTGCGTAGTGATTTTCCACGCGAGCGCTTGTCGCGTTTGTATAACATTAATTACACCATTGCCTGTCAAGTAAACCCACATATCGTGCCGTTTATGAAGACTGATCACGACCGCTATCGCAAAGATGTCATGAGTTGGCCTGCGCGAATTGCGCGTAAACAGGCGCAAATGCTGGCCATGGGTGCGATGGATTTTGCCCGTGATCGTATGGGTCGTGTCGCCCCTGTGCGCCGGATGCTGGATCATGGCTATGGCGTGATTGGTCAACGCTACTATGGCGATGTCAATATTGTTGGTGACTATGGTCTGCGTCATTACACCTATATGTTGCGTGACCCAAGTCCTGAGTTATTTCAGATTTTAATGAAAGAGGGCGAGCGCGCCACGTGGCCAAAAATCTCTGCCATTCGCACCCATGCGCGGATTGGCAAAACACTGGATCAATGTTTGGCCCGCTTGGATCAACGCCGTATGGCGCAACTGGCCGAACAAAATGGTCAGTCTCTTGCCGCCGACCCAATGATCCATGGTCAGCATGATGATGGGATTTTGCAAATTGAGGCTCGTCGTCGCCATCGTTCTCAGTTGTCCTAAGCCACAGTGCGTTAGACGTTGCCTTATGGTTGCTGTGTGCCATACAGGTGTGTTTTTGATCGACTGGTATAATTTTGCGACAGAAAAGCCCAGCGTATGGATGGTGATCGCTAACACTGATGGGCAGGCTATGGCATATTGATCGCTAGGACAGCTTAGGATGAATCAGCTGTCCGTTTAACTTGTTAAGATGCCGCACATATCGCGTGCAGTCGCGTTTGATTGATCACAGGACCCGATCCATGGACTCACAAAATCTTCCCCACATTCCCGGCTATGAGCTGATTCGAGAGCTTGGTCAAGGTGGTATGGCGACGGTCTACCTCGCGGTACAGGAGTCTTTTGGTCGCCCCGTCGCACTTAAGATCATGTCGCCGCATTTGCTGGCCCAGCGCGATTTTGCCCAACGCTTCAATAGCGAAGCGCGCATGGTGGCGAGTCTGTCCCATCCGCATATCATCACCGTCTATGATGTCGGCGTGCATGAGCAATATCACTATATTGCCATGGAGTATCACACCGCGGGGCACTTGGGCGAGCTGATTGAAAAGGGCGAAATTGATGCCCGTAAAGCGCTCGAAATTACCAAAGATTTGGCTAAGGCATTGGCCTTTGCGCACGAGAACGGCATTGTTCACCGTGACCTAAAGCCAGATAACGTCCTGTTTAGTAAGCACGGTACAGTGGTGCTCACTGACTTTGGTATCGCACGTGACCTACATGTCGATAGCCAAATGACCCAAATTGGCTCGACTGTCGGTACGCCCAAATACATGAGTCCAGAGCAGGCACGCGGCGAGCGCGTGGATGGACGCGCTGACCTGTACTCGCTGGGTGTCATGTTGTACGAAATGATGACAGGCCGACCACCGTTTACCGCCCAAGACACCGTCACACTGGCAATCAAACATTGCCAAGATCCTGTGCCGCCATTGCCGATGTCAGTTGATCGCTATCAGCCCTTGCTTGATCGATTGCTGGCCAAAGAGCCGCGTTATCGCTATCAATCGGGTACTGAAACCTACGAGGCTATCGAGGCGATTTTAAAACCACCCGCCGCAGGTGTGGCTGTTGCCAAACCAACGCTTGAAGCCTTACCACAAGCCAAGCGTGGTTCGTCGGGATTGCCTGCTGCACCATCTGCGCCAAGTAATCGTTTTTATGAAGAAAACGATGAAGAGTCTGGCGGGTTTTTTAGCAAAAAAGTCACCCGTCATGTGCGCTTTAGTGCAGACGACTATGAAGAGTTCTCGATTCACTTTCAGCGCATGTCGGATCATTTGCGTGAGTGGCGTGAGAAATATGGCAAAAAAGCCGATACCTTGCATTTGGCCGTTGAAGCACATCCGTGGATTCATAAGCGCGTGATTGACCAAGTGCGTACCGATTTTAGCGCGGGCCATGGCTATGGTGACTTTATGAAAGTCGGCACCATCAGCCTGCATTTGTATGATCCGGATGACCAGACTGGCAAGCGCTACTTGGTGCGTGATAAAGGCAAAGTGCCTGCATCGGCATAAAATTATCTTTAATTTAAAAAAAGGGGCTAGCATGGTCCCTTTTCTTTTGCTAGTATGGCGCTCCGCTGGGGTTGTGGCGAAATTGGTAGACGCACCAGATTTAGGTTCTGGCGTAGCAATACGTGAGAGTTCGAGTCTCTCCAACCCCACCATTTTCCGATAAAAAATTATAAATGATGATTGTGCGTTTTAATGCACAAGACTCAAATAGTCGTTATAGACAAACACCCAATCAATCCCAAACTTACTGCAAGTAAGGTTGGGATTTTTTGTATATGCGCATCATAATACAAACCATGCAAACCATGCAAACCATGCAGATCATCTGATTAATGATAAGCCTGTACTTGATTACGGCCATTTCGTTTGGCTTGATATAATGCTGTGTCTGCCTGATGGACCAACTGCTCAAACGAAAGCGAAGGATTATTTTCGCTACTCGCGATGCCTAAACTGGCCTGAACAATAATGGGTGTACCATCGGTATGCTGTAAGGTGAGCGCTGCGAGAGATTGTCGAATTCGTTCTGCAATATGCATAGCCTCACTTAACGAAATATTAGTCATCAAAATAATAAACTCCTCGCCACCAAACCGACCAACAATATCGTCTAAGCGTACTGCATTTAATAGTGACTCGGCTGTGTGTTTGAGCACCTGATCACCAGCCAGATGACCAAATTGATCGTTAATTTGTTTGAAGTGATCCAGATCTAACAAAATAATCACACAGGATTTTTGGTTTTTTTCAAAAATATCCTTGGCATACTGATCAATGCTGCGTCGATTATTTAAGGAGGTAAGCTGGTCATGCTCTGCAAAATAACGCATTTCTGCTTCGCGTTTTCTGAAATTTTTAATCATGATGTCGCATAGTAAACACACAACAATCCAATAGGGCATGATAAAAAACATCATAGAGCTAAACCAAAAAAAGTTAGCCGTGTCCGTCGAGTTGCTGATGAGCAAGGGAGCATAGGTTAAAATATTTAATGAATATAAAGAACCCAGCAGTAATAGTAGTAATAGACCAAAGACCAATGCTGTATAGATAGCCCGCCCTTCAAGCAAAAATAAACCAAATATAGGCGATCCCAAGATGACTGCACCAGCGGCCATAGACATTGAGCCAATTAAATAGCCAAAAAAATGCATATCAATAGAGTAATAAAGGGCAACGATGGTCTGTAATGTGATCTGAATAGTACGACTCGAGTGACTGCCATAATATCGACAAAGTAAATATAAACACACACAGCCTACTAATAGACCAAGTCCCATCGGTACGTGTTGAGCAATGACATCAGTATGAATGTAGTCCGTTGCAGGCGGCCAGTAAAACATAAACAAGGCCCAACTAATGTACTGCAGTGTAACAATAGTAATTAATAGCGCCAAAAAAGCCGAGCGTTGTATCGGGTTTGCTTGCAGCAGATAAGCTAGGAAATTTTGTATCCATTGATAGTGTCGCTGAATCATATATGAGTCCATTTACATTGGGCGCGAAGCGACGTAATAAAAACAGCATAGATTATTCCATGCCAGATCTCAAATTAAATAAAATTAACGGTATTTAAGCCAAGATAAAAACTGTCTTTTGAAGAAAATCTAATCAGTAACGGTCATTCGCTTTTAGAGCAACGTTGGATTGGCGGTGCACACTTGATTTCGTCCAGCGGCCTTGGCTTTGTATAAAGCCTCGTCGGCCAAAGACACCATATGCTCAAACTGGGTTTCTGGACCAGAGAAGGTTGCAGTCACCCCAAGGCTAGCACTAATCGGAATGATAGAGCCATCGCTATGTTGCTCTTGTAAGGCCGCCAGTTGTCCACGGATGCGCTCTGCAATGGCAGTGGCTTCTTCTAAAACCGTGTCTTCCATGAGAATAATGAATTCTTCGCCACCAAACCGCCCGACAATGTCTTGTTTGCGTGTTGATTGAACAATCGTTTGTGCTGCGATTCTGAGTACATAATCGCCACAGGGGTGGCCAAACTTATCATTAATGCGCTTAAAGTGATCTAAGTCGAGCAAAATTAAGGCACTCATGCGGCCATAAGGTTCAAACATGCGATGTGCATGTTGATCGATACTATGTCTATTCCATAATCCTGTCAGCTTGTCATGCTCTGCGAGGTAACGAATATCTTTTTCGCGTTGCCGAAGCGTTTTGATAATCATATCGCATAATAAGCATACGACTATCCAGTAGGGAATGATGAAAAACATCATTGATGTAAACCAAAAGGCAGATGATTCTACATGGATGGCATTTTTTAGCAGAGGTGCGTATTGGATTAATCCAATAACAGATAGCAAGCATAGAATCATAATCATGCTAATAGCAATCAGCAGGGCTGTATAAATGGCTTTGCTATCTAGTAAGAATAAGCCAAATATAGGCGATCCTAATAATACCGCTCCAGCAGCCATTGACATACTGCCGATGAGATAACCAAAAAACAGCATATCAATAGTATAAAAGCTGGCCACTATATGTTGGATGATGATTTGTGTTTTTTTGCTTTGCGTGTCAGTTAAGTAGCGACATAGACAGTAAAGCCCTAAGCTGGTGATGATAATCACACTAGCTATGGGAATAAACTGACCGATAATATTTGGATTAATATATTGATGGGCGGGTTGCCAGTATAATACAAAAGCTGCCCATGCTGCATATTGCAGCGTAACAATATTGATTAAAAACATTAAAAAAGCGCTGCGAGCAATCGGGTTGGCTGCAAGAATATAATCGACGTAGGAGAGAAGCCGTATTCGATAGCGCTGGGTCATTGTGAATTTCCGTTCAGTATTGAGCGTCCATACTCGTGCGACTCACATTAAATCAATCATTCAGCATTGACAAGTTGAATGAGTGAGCCTCTGCGAAAATTGGTGCTGACCAAATTGATCATGGTGTTGATTCGACTCATTAAATAAGTATTCAAAGGTTATTCTGTTAGCTGCCCAGCAGTTAGCTAAACGCGACTACACGGTTACGGCCCGCATGTTTGGCCTTATACAAGGCGATGTCAGCATGATGGACCAAGTGTTCGAGTAGGCTGTCAGGCCCAGAGAAAATGGAGGCCACACCCAGACTGGCGGTGATCTGAAAGTCAGCAATCCCTTCGTGTTGTATCACTGTGGCTGCTAATGTGCTGCGAATACGCTCGGCAACCAGCATGGCGTCTTCAATGTGCGTATCTTGCATTAGCACAATAAATTCTTCGCCACCAAAGCGACCCACCACGTCTTCATGCCGGATCGCATTTTGTAAGACGTGTGCGGTGATTTGTAGCACCGTGTCGCCACAGGGGTGTCCATACTGATCATTAATTTTTTTAAAATGATCCAAGTCGATCAAAATAATCGCGCATGACCGACCATAGGGGCTCAGCATGTCTTTGGCTTGGTTGCTAATGCTCAGGCGGTTATACAGACTGGTGAGATGGTCTCGTTCTGCTAGATAGCGAATATCGGCCTCTCGTTTACGCAGGTTGCGAATAATAAGGTCGCACAGCAGACAAACCACAATAAAAAAGGGAAGAACAAACAAGCACATCGAAAAAAACCAAAAGCGCGATGTGCCAATGTCAGATAAGTTGGTGACGGTGGGTGCATAAGGCACAATATGGATTGCAGCCAAATAACAGAAGGTCAGCATCAAGGCCACACCGACGATCAGTGCAATATAAACCGCTTTGCTGTCGAGCAAAAATAATCCAAAAATAGGCGAGCCAAGTAATATAGCGCCTGCTGCCATCGACATACTGCCAATGAGATAGCCAAAGACCAACATGTCGATGGCGTAGTAAATGGCCACGAGGCTTTGCATCAGTAACTGTAAGGTGCGACTGCTATGTTCGCCAATCCACTTACAGATCGCATAAAGGCTGATCGCAGTTAAAAGTAGGGCTGAGCCAATCGGCAAAAAAATCTGCATTTTGGCTGGGTTAATATATTGATGCGCGGGCGGGTAAAGATAAACAAAGAAAGCCCAAGCCAAATATAAGGCTGTGACCGTGCTGATTAATAAGGCCAAAAAAGCACTACGTTGAAAAGGATTTGAGCTGAGAACAACATCAACCGTGTTGTACAGCTTTGACTGCATGCGATGTCTCATGAGAATGGCCTAACAGAAGCATCCGTGCTTTGTCATTTGACCATAGATCAATCGATAGGCGTTGGCAAGGTGCTTAGCTCACCACGTGCCTTGTGTGTGCTAAGCCTTTATCTATGTACTAAGCGCCGACCATATTAGGCTGCGTCGTCATCGTCATCGACTGTATTAATACCCAGTTCGCGGAGTTTGCGTGTGAGGGTGTTTCGGCCCCAACCGAGTAGTTCGGCGGCAAGACGTTTTTTGCCCTGACTGTGTTGTAAGGCGACCTCAATCATGGTGCGCTCAAAGGCAGGGAGTGCTTCGTTAAGCAGTTGTTGCTCTCCGCTTTGTAGACGTTGTGTGGCCCATTGTGCCAAGGTTTTTTCCCAGCTTTGTTGCGCTGTCGGCAGTACAGGCACCGTGGTATTGGCTGGCGCAGTCAGTGAGGTCGCTGCTGGTTCGGTTGCACCGATTTCGGTGCCGGTACGTGTGCGAAGCTCTGGTGGTAGATCTTCTGGAAAAATCTCGCGGCCACTGGCCATGACGGTAAGCCAGCGACAAGTGTTTTCGAGCTGACGGACGTTACCTTGCCATGGCAGTTGCTGCATAAACGCGATGGTTTCACTACGCAGTTGCTTGGGTTCTACACTCAGCTCACGACCGGCACGGGCCAAGAAGTGTGCGGCCAGCATCGGGATGTCTTCGTTACGGTCTCGCAAGCGTGGGATGTGAATGCGAATCACGTTTAGGCGATGGTACAAATCCTCACGGAATTTACCTTCGTTGACCAGTTTTTCGAGGTCTTGGTGGGTGGCGGCAATAATACGCACATCCACTTTAACCGGAATATGACCACCGACCCGATAGAATTCGCCATCAGCCAACACGCGTAGGAGGCGGGTTTGGGTTTCAAACGGCATGTCGCCGATTTCATCCAAAAACAACGTGCCACCATTAGATTGTTCAAATCGGCCATGCCGTTGTGAGTTGGCACCCGTAAAGGCGCCTTTTTCGTGGCCAAACAGCTCTGTTTCCATCAAGTCTTTGGGGATGGCCGCCATGTTGAGGGCAATAAAGGGTTTGCTTGAGCGTGGCGAGTGGCGATGTAGTGCATGCGCGACCAGTTCTTTGCCGGTCCCCGATTCACCATTAATTAAGACGGTGATATGCGATTGCGATAGGCGGCCAATCGCGCGAAACACCTCTTGCATGGCGGGGGATTCGCCAATGATATCGACTGAGCGTAGCGGGGCTGGGCGGGTTTTTTCGCCGCTTTTTAGTCGTGCGGTGTGTTGTAGCGCACGGGTCACCAAGACCATCGCTTCGTCAATATCAAAGGGTTTGGGTAGATATTCAAATGCGCCGGTTTGATAGCTGGACACCGCAGACTCTAGATCCGAGTGAGCAGTCATGATGATCACGGGCAGGTCTGGGTGTGTGCTCTTGACCCGACCTAGAAAGGTCAGGCCGTCCATACCCGGCATCCGAATATCTGTCACGATCACGTCTGGTGATTCGATGTCTAGGCGGTCTAGTGCGCTTTGACCTTCTTCAAAGGTGATGACTTTTAGGCCTTCTGCTTTAAAGGTTTTTTCTAGTACCCAGCGCATGGCGCGGTCGTCATCGATGACCCAGATGGTTTCTTGTGACATTTGTTCACTCCCAAAGCAAATAAAGGCTAAACACGGTGGATCCCGATTGGGATGAGCATTCAAGTAGGCCGCCGTGTTGATGCACGATATTCTGTGCAATGCTCAGGCCAAGTCCTGTGCCACTGGCGCGACCGGTCACCATGGGATAAAACACTGACTCGATTAAGTCAGGTGAGATTCCGGTGCCATTGTCTTCAATATCAACGCGAATGACGCTGCGCTTTAACACCCCATTAATGGTAAACATCCGTTGAATGCGGCTGCGCAAAATCAGCGTGGGCGTGCGGCCATGCATGGCTGCGGTATTTTCGGTCATGGCTTGGACTGCGTTGACGCTGATGTTCAAGATCACTTGAATCAGTTGGTCTCGATCAGCCGGTAGTTCAGGCAGCGATAAGTCGTAGTCCCGAACGACTTTGACTTGACCCGCTGTTTGATTGAGGATCAAGCTGCGTACACGCTCAAGTGGCTCGTGAATATTGACCGGCACCATGTTTGGCACATGGCGCGAGCCAAGCATGGCATCGGCCAGCAATTTGAGCCGATCCACTTCTGAGATAATAATGTCGGTATATTCGCTGACACTACCGGCGGGTAGGCTGCGCACCAGTAATTGAGTGGCTCCACGAATGCCACCGAGTGGATTTTTGATTTCGTGGGCGACACCGCGCACCAACTGACGAGCGATCTGATGCTGCTGGCTAAGATGTTCGTCGCGGTTAATTCGAATCAAGCGGTCAATTGGCTGAATTTCAACCAGTAAACGTTGGTCGACAGCACCAGGGCGATCATCAATGATCAGTGAGACGCTGTAGTCGACGGCTTTGTCGCGCATGCCCACGCGGAGTTGTGCCTCACGGCGGGTATAGGGCTGTCCAGTATGCAGCGTGCGCAAAATAGCCGCTTCTGTATCAAAACTGTCGTCTGCTTCGTGTAATAAAGATAGCAAGGGATGACCCGTCGCACGGATGTGACTGAGTTCGAGCAAAGCTTCGCAGGCAGGATTGATATATTCAATCGTCAGTTCGGGTGATACCTGCATCACTGCGGTCAACATATGGTCAACCATGGTGTGATAATGGGCCTGAGGACGTGGGTTCACGTGGTGACTTCTCCGATAGCAGGGCGATACAGTCTGTTTTTGCATCGTTGCGGGGCGTTCTAAAGCAAAGCGCACGCCAACTTGGCAAAAAAATAGCAATGTTGGTCAAAAAAGTGCATGTTTATTGGCTGTAGATGAGTCTGTTCGTGGGTTGTGGTGATCTGTGATCGATATGTGTGCATAGGATAATATTATTTTGCACTTATTTGGTGCGAAATACCTGCTTTTTTGAGTATTGCGCTTTATTGGTGCTTTTTATGATGTGCTTACGGTTGCGATGCTGAGCACAATGGGGTTTAGCGTGGTTTGGGGAGAAAAATCATGAGTGCGAGTCAATCTTGTGCAACATGGGTCGGCCATGCAGGGCTGTGCTGGTTGGTCACGGTAATGCCTGCCATCGCTGCAACCGTCGATGTGACGGTTCAAGATCGCAAAGGTCAGCCATTGGCGGATGTGGTGGTGTCTGTGTTGGATATCAAGCAGCCGCTGACAACGGCTAAAGCGACGGCGATTATTGATCAGCGTCAGCGCCAATTTGTGCCGTATGTGTCGGTGGTTCAGACTGGTACTACTGTTAGTTTTCCAAATAGTGACCGTGTTCGTCATCAGGTGTATTCGTTTTCGCCTGCGCGGCACTTTGATTTGCAGTTATACGCAGGCCAACCGTCTAAGCCTGTGACCTTTGATCAGGCAGGTGTGGCGGTATTGGGCTGTAATATTCACGATTGGATGTTGGCTTACGTCAAAGTGGTCAGTACGCCGTTTTTTGCCAAGACTGATGTGCGTGGGCAGGCGACAGTATCGAATGTACCCAAGGGGCGTTATCAGTTGGAATATTGGCACCCCCAACTCGACAAACCGGTGCAACGCGTGATTGAGGTTGGTCAAGCGGATATCGCGCAGCGCGAGACCCTTAGCTTAACGTTGCCAGATTCTCGTCAGTCGATGCCGGTCATGAACCACGCGTATCCTTCTTCAGCCGGATATTAACAGGCCCATCATGCTCTCCTTTCGCTCATTGCGTGTTCGCATCGCGGTCATTATGGCGCTACTGGTGGCCTTGGTACTGACCCTGATGGTGGTGCTGGTTAGTGTGGCCAACTTGCGGGTGTTTTATCAGCAGGGTGCTGATGAGCTACAGCGCGGCGAGTATATTTTTCGCAATTTGTTGGCCCAGCATGATCAGCAAATGACGCAGGCAGCGCAGTTGTTGGCGGCTGATTTTGGCTTTAGAAGTGCATTGGCTTCGCGCGATGCGCCGACCATCATGTCTGCACTGGATAACCAGCGTGAGCGTATTGGCGCATCGTTGGCCTTGCTAAGTGATCTAGACGGTCAGTTGATTGTGGATGATGGTGTGCCGCGTGTGTATCCGTTTCCCAAGTTGCTGGCTGATGCGCGGCGTGATGGTCAAGCATCCGGTATTCGATTGTTTGATGGGCAGGCTTACCGTGTGGTGATTGTGCCGGTGCGTGCGCCGCTTACCATCGGTTGGGTCAGTATGGGTATGCCGGTGGATGATCAAATGGCCGCAGAGTTCCAGCGGCTGTCTGGGCTAGAGGTGTCATTTATGCTGATGGGGTCGGCAGCACAAGGTAAAGTCTTGTCGAGCACTTTGCCGACGCTCGTTCGACAGGCTTTGGCCACGGTTAATCCGCGTGATGAGCGTTTGCATTTGGCGGGTCAGCCTTATCAGTCAAGGCTACTGGTGTTGGATCAAAACCCAGCCAATGCTGAGCATGTGGATGTGTTGTTGCAACGGTCAATGGCTGATATCTTGGCACCATTTTACGTCTTGTTGCAGGCCATGCTGGTGTTGGCGGTCTTAAGCTTGATTGTGGTGGCGTTGGTCAGTGTTCGGATTGCAGGGGTGGTGACACGGCCATTACATCGCATGGTGTTGGTGGCCCAGCGTATTCAAGCAGGTCAGTATGCGCAACAGATTGAGTCGCTTGATACGGTAGAAATGGCCGAGCTTGGATCGGCCTTGACCCATATGCAGTCGGCGATTGCGGCGCGAGAAGATCGTATCTTAAACTTGCTTTATCGTGATGGTCTGACGGGCTTGCATAACCGTGCTGGCTTTATTGATGTGCTAGAGCAGCGCTTAATCAGCAAAGCGGCGCAAACGGTGGTATTGGTCAATATTGATCGGTTTCAACAAATTAATGACACGCTCGGCCATCCATTTGGCGATGAAGTGTTGGTGGCTTTTGCCCATCAGCTTGAGCGCGTGATGGTCGGACATGCGATTGAGGTGGGGCGATTAAGTGGCGATGAGTTTGCCATTTTGATTGAAGGGTCTGCCGATTGGGCTGGACTGATTGATCGACTGGTGGCGCATTTTGAGCAACCGCTACAAGTGATGGATCGCTCGCTGGATGTGCGTGCCACCATTGGCTATGCGCATTATCCGCAGCACAGTGATCGTGCGGTTGGGCTGATTTGTTGTGCTGATGAGGCCATGTATATTGCCAAAGAAAAACGTCTGAGACATCTGGTCTATGATCCGCATCGCCAGCAATTCCAAGAAGCGCATTTGTCTTTGTTGGGGGAGCTCAAGCACGCGGTTGAGCATGATGAGTTGATGCTGTATTACCAGCCCAAAGTACAGTTATCGACAGGTCAGGTACACGAGGCGGAGGCACTCATTCGTTGGCAGCATCCGGATCGTGGTTTTATTCCACCCAATGCCTTTATTCCCTTTGCCGAGCAAACGGGTTATATCCGTGATTTAACCCGCTGGGTGATTCGGCGTGGTTGTTTGGATGCCGCAAAAATGGCCGCGGTCGGTCAGCAGATTCGGGTGTCGGTCAACGTGGCGACCCGTGATTTGCAGGATGCGCAGTTGCCCGTGTACATCGCGCAATGCTTGCATGAGGCACAGCTATCACCGACGCAATTATGCTTAGAAATTACCGAAAGTGGGGTGATGGAAGAGTCAGCCGTGGTCATGGCACATTTAATTCAGCTTAAAGACATGGGCGTGTCCTTATCGATTGATGACTATGGCACGGGCTATTCGTCCTTGGCTTATGTGCGTCAGTTGCCCATCTCCGAACTCAAGATTGATCAAAGTTTTGTGCGGGGCGTGGCGGCACACAATACTGATGCCATGATCGTGCGTTCGACCATTGAGTTGGCACACTCATTGGGCTTTAAAGTGGTGGCAGAAGGCGTTGAAACAGAAGAGATCAGTCAAGTCTTGACCCACTTGGGATGTGACGTGGCACAAGGCTATTTATACGCCAAGCCACTGGCATTGCCTGAGTTCTTGGCATGGCTACAGGCCCGTATCGCGCAATGAGATCGACAATCCGGCTACCCACAGGGGACTAAAGGGCATACAATACGCGCCGTCCTGCTGGAGTTATGTCGCCATGAAATCCCCCAAAGTCGGTTTTGTCTCATTGGGTTGCCCCAAGGCGCTGGTGGACTCCGAGCGCATTTTGACCCAACTAAAACTTGAAGGTTATCAGGTAGCGGCTGACTATTCTGGTGCAGATCTGGTGGTGGTCAACACCTGTGGTTTTATTGAGTCTGCTGTACAAGAGTCGCTGGATGCGATTGGCGAAGCAATCAATGAAAACGGCAAGGTCATCGTGACCGGCTGTTTGGGCAAACACGAAGATAAAATTCGCGCCATGCACCCGAGTGTCTTAAAAGTGACAGGCCCGCATGCCTACGAAGAAGTGATGGGCGCGGTACGCGAGTATGTGCCAGCACCACCCGCACATAATCCCTATATTGATCTGGTCCCAGCGCAAGGCGTTCGTTTAACGCCTAAGCATTATGCCTATCTAAAAATTTCGGAAGGCTGTAATCATCGCTGTACGTTTTGCATCATTCCATCGTTGCGTGGTGACTTGGTATCGCGGCCGATTGGCAGCGTGATGGATGAAGCCCAAGCGCTGAAGCGTGCTGGTGTGCAAGAAATTTTGGTGATTTCGCAAGACACCTCGGCCTATGGCCTAGACCTTAAATATAAGCTGGATTTTTGGAATGGTCAGCCACTCAAAACTCGCTTTTTTGAGCTGTGCGAGGCTTTGGGACAATTGGGCGTTTGGGTGCGCTTGCACTATGTCTATCCGTATCCGCATGTGGATGCTGCGATTGATTTGATGGCGGCTGGTAAGATTTTGCCGTATCTGGACATTCCGTTTCAGCATTCTAGTCCACGCATCCTCAAGCTGATGAAGCGTCCGGCGCATAGCGAAAACACCTTAGAGCGTCTGCGCATCTGGCGTGAAAAATGCCCGAACTTGGTCATTCGTTCGACCTTTGTGGTGGGCTTCCCCGGTGAGACCGAACAAGACTTTGAGCATCTATTGAACTGGCTACAAGAGGCACAGCTTGACCGTGTCGGTTGTTTTACCTATTCGGCAGTCGAGGGTGCAGTGGCCAATGATCTGCCAGACCATGTGCCAGAAGACGTCAAGCAACAGCGCTTTGAACGCTTTATGCAGGTTCAACAGCAAATTTCTGCGCAAAAACTGCAAGCCCGTATCGGCCAAATCATGACGGTATTGGTCGATGAGTTGGATGAAGAGCATCCAGTGGCGATTGCACGTAGTTATGCCGATGCGCCAGAAATTGATGGCAATGTGTTTGTTGAAGATATCGATAAAACCCAGATTCAGGCCGGTCAGTTATTGACGGTCGAAATTACCGATGCCGATGAGTACGACTTATTTGCCAAGTTGGTGACGGTTTAACCTCAATCATGCTGTGCAGCAGTGTGACCAAGCATGGTGGGCTGCTGAGCTGATCAAACGGTAGTGTTATTGGCTGCCAGATCACAGCGGTGGATTGTTATGTGTTGCATTTATTCTTGCTTGTCTTTTATTTGGAGTCAGTCATGGCTGAGAACAGCCCACGTTTTTCCCGCATCTTGTTGAAGTTGTCTGGTGAAGCCCTTGCTGGTAACAAAGACATGGGGATTGATGCCAGTGTGTTAGATCAGATGAGTTTGGCCATTGCTCATTTGGTGGGCTTGGGTGTAGAGGTTGGTATTGTTGTTGGCGGTGGTAATTTGTATCGCGGCAGCCAACTACAAAAAGAAGGCTTGGTCGGTCGGGTCACTGGCGATCAAATGGGCATGTTGGCGACCGTTATGAACGGTTTGGCCATGCGGGATGCCTTAGAGCGTCGCAACATCAAAACCCGTTTGATGTCAGCACTGTCGATTGGCGGCGTGGTCGAGACTTATAGCAGCCGTGATGCGATTCGTTATCTCAAGCAAGGCGATGTCTGTGTGTTTGTGGCAGGAACTGGCAACCCGTTCTTTACCACCGATACAGCAGCCTGTTTGCGTGGCATTGAGATCGAAGCCAAGTTGATCTTGAAAGCCACCAAAGTCGATGGCATTTATGACAAAGACCCAAGCCAGTTTGAAGATGCTGTGCGCTATGACCAACTGACCTTTGATCAGGTATTGGCCGACAAACTGGGTGTGATGGATCTGACTGCCATTTGTTTGTGCCGTGACCATGATGTGCCATTGCAAGTGTTCGACATGAACAAAGCAGGAGCACTGCTGGATGTGGTGATGGGCAAAACCGAAGGCACCCGTGTCAGTCGCACCGTGGCTTAACGCCGCATTTTAGAATTCTTTTGATGCACTAAGGACAATCGACATGTTGAACGACCTGAAAAAAGACGGCGAAAGCCGAATGAAAAAATCCATTGAGTCGCTGGAACACGGCTTCTCAAAAGTGCGTACAGGGCGCGCGCATCCATCCATGCTCAATGGCGTGATGGTGCCGTATTACGGGACTGATGTGCCGTTGCAGCAAGTGGCCAGCGTGGGTGTTGAAGACTCGCGCACCTTGGTGGTGCAACCGTTTGAGCGCACCATGGTATCCACTGTAGACAAAGCTATTCGCGAAAGTGATTTGGGCCTGAACCCAATGACCGGCGATGTGATTCGTGTGCCGCTACCAGCATTGACCGAAGAAACCCGTCGCAATATGCAAAAAATGGCCCGTGGCGAAGCCGAAAATGCCAAGGTCGCGATTCGTAACATTCGTCGTGATGTGCTCAGTGATGTTAAAGAACTGCTGAAAGAAAAAGAAATTACCGAAGATGACGACCGTCGTGCCGGTGAAGACGTGCAAAAGCTGACTGATAAGTTTGTTGCCGAAGTAGACCGTATGTTGGCCTCAAAAGAAGCTGAGCTGATGCAGGTCTAATGACATGCAATCCCTTGCAGGTAGTATCGTGCCCATGACACAACCCATGAAGCAGACTTTGCCTGCCCAGTTGCCGCAGCATGTTGCCATTATTATGGATGGCAACAATCGCTATGCACGCAAACAGTCGCTGCCTCGTGGTGACGGTCATCGTGCGGGCAAAGATCAGCTGGATCCCTTGGTGGAGCATGCTCGTCGTCTAGGCTTGCGTGCGTTGACGGTGTTTGCGTTTTCTAGCGAGAATTGGCAGCGCCCTGCTGCCGAGGTGAGCCTGTTGATGGATTTGTTTGCTCAGACCATCAAGGAGCAACTGCCACGCATGAAGAAGCACGATATTGCCATGCGTTTTATTGGTGATCGCTCGCGCATGTCGCCGCAGTTGCAAACGTTGATGAACGAAGCTGAGCAGTTGACTGCGCACCATGATGCGATGAGTTTGGTCATCGCCGTGAGTTACGGTGGGCAATGGGATATGGCTCAAGCCGCCCGTCGAATGGCCGAGGCCGTGCAACGTGGCGAATTGCGCACTGATCAGATCAACGAAAATACCATGCAGTCGTATGTAGAAATGGCCGATTTACCACCAGTGGATCTATTGATTCGTACCGGTGGTGACTATCGCTTGTCGAACTTTGTGTTGTGGCAAGCGGCGTATGCCGAGTTGTATTTTACCGAAACATTATGGCCTGAGTTTGCTGAGGCTGAGTTCGATCATGCCTTGGCGTTGTTTGCAGGACGCGAGCGACGGTTTGGTTTAACCACAGAACAAATTAATAGCCCAGTGTCGGCACAGTCTTTAGAGAACTCTTCCCATGTTTGAACGGATTAAAACTGCACTGGTGTTGCTGGTGATTGTCAGCACTTGCATGTTTGCCAGCAGTAGTGCGATCCCGATGCTATTGCTGATGCTGGTCACCGCCAGTATTGGGGCCAGTGAGTGGATTCGTTTGATGCCAGCGATGGACTATCCAGCGCGGTTTATCTTGGGATTGCCGCTGTTGGTGGCGATTGGGCTAGGTTTTGATGCGCTATGGCCGTGGCTGTGGGGCTTGGCTGCGCTATTTTGGCTGATGGCGGTGCATTGGGTGCGCCAGTATCCAACTGCAACCCCTTGGCATACCGGCCGGATGATGCGCGGCATTGGTCTGTTGGTGTTGGTCTCGGCAACCACAGCAATTTTTAGTTTATGGCAGTTGTCGCCATGGTGGTTGTTGTATGTGTTTGGCTTGGTTTGGGTTGCCGATAGTGGTGCGTACTTTGCCGGTCGAGCCTTTGGTAAGCATAAATTAGCGCCTGCGGTGAGTCCGGCAAAAACCCTAGAAGGTCTGGCGGGTGGTGTGATTCTCACCTCGGTGTTGGCCTTGACGGTGGCCTGTGCAACCTTGCATTTGCACGGCCTACATTTGGTCGGTTTTTTGATGCTCTCCATGATCACTGTGCTGGCATCGGTACTGGGCGATTTGGTTGAGTCGATGTTTAAACGCCAAGCGGGTGTCAAAGACTCTGGCACTATTTTGCCCGGTCATGGTGGTGTATTAGATCGGATTGATTCTTTGCTGGCGGCAACGCCAATCTTTGCATTGGGCTATTGGTTGATTGGGGGCTTTTAAGCATGCACAGCAAACAGCGGGTCTGTCTGCTCGGTGCAACTGGATCGATTGGTGACAGCACTTTAAAAGTATTAAATCGACATGCTGATCAGTATCAGATTTTTGCGCTGACAGGCTTTAGTCGTTTAGATGAATTGGCTGCGTTGATTCGGCAGTATCAACCACAGATGGTTGTGGTCCCAGAGGGGCAAGCAGATCGCTTGTTGCAATTGCTTAAGCAGATTCACATTGATGTCTTGCCGACGATCTTAGAAGGCGAGCAGGGCTTGTGTGAGGTGGCACAACATCCCGATGTGGACGTGGTGATGGCGGCAATTGTCGGCGCAGCTGGCCTTGCGCCAACATTGGCCGCGGTGCGTGCCGGTAAGCGGGTGCTATTAGCCAACAAAGAATCGCTGGTGATGGCCGGTGATGTGCTGATGCAAGCGGTTCGTCAGTCAGGAGCTGTGTTGTTGCCGGTAGATTCTGAGCACAATGCAATTTTTCAGTGCTTGCCAGCCGATTACTTTGAGTGCCTAGAGCGCTTTGATACCCATACTTGCCGTGCCGGTGTATCACAGATTTTGTTGACTGCATCTGGTGGGCCGTTTCGGACGTGGTCTGCCGATGCGATTGCCGCAGCGACGCCAAACCAAGCCTGTAAGCATCCTAACTGGTCAATGGGTCGTAAAATTTCGGTCGATTCGGCGACCTTGATGAACAAGGGCCTTGAGCTGATCGAAGCTTGCCATTTGTTTGACTTGCCGGAGTCGCGCGTCACGGTGGTGGTCCATCCAGAGAGTATTATTCACTCGATGGTGCAGTATGTGGATGGCTCGACGCTGGCCCAGTTGGGTAATCCAGATATGTGTACTCCGATTGCACATGCCTTGGCATGGCCTAAACGGATTGATGCAGGGGTTGCGCCACTAGATATGTTTGCGATTGGGTCATTGCATTTTGAAGCGCCGGATATGCAGCGTTTTCCCTGTTTGCAGTTGGCGCGTGAGGCCATGCAAATGGGCGGTACACAGCCAGCGGTATTAAATGCCGCCAATGAGGTCGCTGTGGCGGCATTCTTGCAAGAAAAGATTGGTTTTGATCACATTCCCTCCTTGATTCGTTCGGTTATTACACAATTACCGATGCGACCGGCAACTGATCTTGACACAATCCTTGCCCATGATGCCGAGGCGCGGCAGATTGCCATGCATTGGCTTGGCTCAAGGATCTAGGCGTAGATGAGTATTTTGCAAATTGTGCTGGCGGCCATCTTGTTGCTTGGCCCGTTGGTGGCGATTCATGAGTTTGGCCATTTTTGGGTGGCGCGGCGTTTTGGCATCAAAGTGCTGGTGTACTCAATTGGCTTTGGGCCAGTGCTGTTTAAGCGTGTGGGCAAAGACGGTGTGCAATACCAACTGGCGGCTATTCCGCTTGGTGGTTACGTCAAAATGGCCGATGAACGCGAAGGCGAGGTAGCCGAGGCCGATTTGCCCCGTGCGTTTAATCGCCAGTCGCCGTGGGTAAGAATGGCTGTGGTGGCGGCTGGCCCTGCGATTAATTTGCTTTTTGCGATTTTTTTGTATTGGATTTTGTTTTTGCCAGCTTCTGAGCAGCTCAATACCCGTATTGGGATGGTTGAGCCGCAGTCGGTGGCTGCCCAGTCTGGTTTGCAGATTGGTGATCGGATTGTGGCGATTGATGGCACGTCCACACCCGATTGGGAGGCACTTAACTTTGCGCTAGTTGATCGCATGGGCGAGAGTGGTCAATTGACCGTGACCGCCGAGCGTAACCAGCAATCGCAGCAGTTTGTCTTGCCCGTGCAGCATTATATGCAGGGCAATGGCAACCAAGATCCGTTGGCGCAGTTGGGGTTTTATCCGTGGCAGCCCAATCTTAAACCGATCATTGGCGATGTGAGTCCAAACGGTGCCGCAGCACAGCAAGGCTTAAAAGCGGGTGATGAGATCATTGCGATCAATCAAACGCCGGTCAGTGATTGGGTATCGATGACACGTCTGGTCAAGCAAGCGCCCAATCAAGCGTTGCAGATGACCGTTCGACGCGATGGGCAGACCAAAGTGTTGGCAATCACACCGGCTGCCAAACGTGATGCAATGGGCAAAGAGACCGGCCTGTTGGGCATTGGTGTGCAACAACCTGCCACACCAATTGAGGCACCGGCGGATTATCGTCAGACCATTCAATACGATCCGTTGACCGCATTGGGCAAAGCCACGGTCAAAACATGGGATCTGTCGGTAATGACGGTCCAAGCCTTTGGCAAAATGATTACAGGGTTGATTGGTCTAGAGAATATTTCTGGCCCAATTACCATTGCTAAGGTGGCAGGACATACCGCAGATTTGGGCTGGCAAGCCTTTATCTCGTTTATGGCGTTGATGAGTGTTAGTCTGGGCATCTTGAACTTAATGCCGATTCCGATACTCGATGGTGGCCATTTGGTCTACTATTTTATCGAGGCCATTCGTGGTCGTCCGGTGTCTGAGCGAGTCCAGATGGCAGGCTTACGCATTGGTATGGCAATGTTAGGCATGTTGATGTTCTTGGCCTTGTTTAATGATTTTAGCCGTTTGATTTAATGCTAAGAGAGTGCAATTGCGCTCGCTTATTCCGATTCACTATTGATTTGACTGGAAACGTTTGGCATGAGGCATCAATTTTTTACACTCCCGCTTACTCTGGTGACAGCAATGGCGGCGGTGAGCGCTGCACATGCCGAGGACTTTGTGGCACGAGATATTCGTGTTGAAGGTCTGGTGCGCCTTTCTCCTTCGACGGTTTATGCGTTATTACCGGTTTCGGCTGGTGATCGTATTGACGACACACGCTTGGCCTCTGCGCTGCGGGCGTTATATGCCAGCGGTAATTTTGATGACGTGCAGGCCAGTCGTGAAGGCGAAACCTTGCTGATTCGGGTGGTTGAGCGGCCGGTGATCAGCAGCATTAGCTTAGAAGGCAATAAGCTGATTCCTGAAGATACGCTGAAAAAAGGCTTTAAGTCGGTTGGAATTGCCGAAGGCGAAGTGCTCAAGCGCGCCGTGTTGCAAAGTATCGAAAATGACCTTGAGCAGCAATACGCTCAGCAAGGCCGTTACGATGCTGATGTGCAAATTGAACAAGTACCGCAAGCCAACAACCGTGTTCAACTCAAATTTCGCTTTATCGAAGGCACGCCATCGCGTGTGGTTGATATTCGTGTAGTGGGCAATACCGTGTTTAGTGATCGTGACTTGCAAGAGGCGTTTGCCGTCAAGTCATCGTCATGGACGTCTATTTTGACCCGTGATGACCGCTACGCACGCGAGCGTTTGACCGCCAGTCTAGAAAGCCTACGGGCCATGTATCTAAACAAAGGCTATGTCAATTTTGCCTTAAACAGTGCCCAGCTCAACCTGAGTGAAGACAAGAAAAAAGTCTTTATTGAGATTAGTATTAGTGAAGGCGATCAATATCGTTTTGGCGAAGTTAAGTTTTTGGGTGATCCGTTATTTGACACCGATGAGCTAAAGCGCCTAGCAATTTTTAAAGCGGGCGAGGTGTATTCACAGTCGCAAGTCAATGCAACCCGTGAACTGTTGTCACGCAAGTATGGCAATAGTGGTTATTATTTTGCTCAGATTAACCCCATTCCAGAAACCGACGAAAAAACCAAAACGGTATCGATGAATTATTTCATCAATCCCGGTAAACAGGTTTTTGTACGCCGGATTAATTTTTTGGGTAATACCAAAACCGCGGACGATGTACTCCGTCGCGAAATGCGCCAAATGGAAGGTGCACTCGCCTCAAACGAAAAAATAGACCTATCAAAAATTCGTTTAGAGCGGACCGGTTATTTTAAAACTGTTTCGGTTGATACCCAACGTGTGCCCAACAGCCCAGACCAAGTTGATGTGAATATCACGGTCGAAGAGCAAAGCTCAGGTACCAGTACGGTTGCGGTGGGTTACTCGCAAAGCGGTGGTGTGACCTTCCAGTTAGGGCTCAATCAGACTAACTTTTTGGGCACGGGTAATCGGGTCAGTATTGATTTGTCACGTTCTGAGACCCTAGATAATTACAACGTCGGAGTGGTTGATCCATTCTTTACCGTTGACGGCATTAGCCGTGGCTATAACGTGTATTATCGTAAAACCAAAATTGATAGTTTAAGCGTTAGCAAGTACGTGACTGACTCGCTGGGTGGCAGTGCCAGCCTTGGCTATCCGATTGATGAGAATAAAGACATTAGTATGTCTTTAGGCGTGGATGACACCAAAATTACCATGGGTAATGCGGCCACACAGTTTGCACGTGATTATCTATTGGATAATGGCGGTACTCAGCAAGGTACGGACAGTGTGTACAAGGCAGATTTTCTGACTTATGTGCTGAATTTGTCTTGGATCTATAACACCCTTAACCGTCCGGTATTTCCAACCAATGGTATGCAGCATCGGGTGTCATTTGATGCGGCAATACCCGGCAGCGATATCGAGTATCAGCGTATTACTTACGATGGTCAGATGCTGTTTCCAATTAATGACCAGTTTGTGGTTCGAGCCTATAGCAAGTTAGGTTATGGCCACGATTTGCCATTTTATAAAAACTATTTTGCGGGTGGTTATGGGTCGGTACGCGGCTACCGCAACGATACCTTAGGGCCAACCAGTGATGCGATCTTCTATCAAAAGACCGATACTGTAGATCCTGGTGCAGATCCTGATCCAGAAGCAACCGGTGGTAATGCCTTGATTCAAGGCGGCGCTGAGTTGGTTTTGCCCATGCCATTCCGTGGTGAGTGGACCAAGCAGATTCGTCCAGTGTTGTTTGCTGAAGGTGGACAGGTGTTTGATACCACAGCAGATAACTTTAGCATCCACAGTAAGGATTTTAGGTTTAGTGCTGGTATAGGTTTTACATGGATTACTGTATTAGGCCCCTTGTCCTTGAGTTATGCTTTCCCCATCAATGATCAAGACGGCGACAATATCAAGCGCGTTCAGTTTGAAATTGGTCGTCTGTATTGATGCTGTGTGATCGTACACACAGATCTAATCACAACAGGCTCATGGAGAATGGGCAGACACACAAGGAGTTGAACATGCGTCAAGTATTTGCGGCAATTGCACTGGCGACGGCTGCACTGACGACAACGGCTGTACAAGCCAATAATGTTGCTGTTGCTGATTCGCAGGCGGCTGTGCTGGCATCAAATATGGCCAAGCAGACCATTGATGGTCTAAACAACAGCCTCAAGCCTCAACGTGACAAGCTTGAAAAGCTCCGTTCAGATATTAATGCATTGCAACAACGTTTTGAAAAAGACGGCAAAGTCATGAGCGAAACGGATCGTAAAAACTTGCAAGCTCAAGCGCAAAGCAAGCTAAACGAGTTCAACAGCACAGCAGAAGGCGTACAACGCAAGATTGAAGATGCGCAGTCAAACATGCTCAAGACCTTGATGCCCAAGCTTGAAGGTGTAGTAGAGAGCCTGCGTAAAGAAGGTAACTACGACATCATTATCGAGAAGAAGTATGCGATTTGGGCTGAGCCGTCTGCGGATCTGACCAAAAAAATCACCGACCGCTTAAACGCAGGCAAATAAGCGTGCCAGTGTTTACGCTTGGACAGCTCGCCGCCCAATTGGGCGGCGAATTGCGTGGAAATGCTGACCACTGTATTGATGGCTTAGCGCCGTTGTTAACCGCTAGTGCCAGTCAGTTGGGTTTTTTGGCTAATCCACGCTATCACGAGCAACTACAGCAAACCCAAGCGGGTGCGGTGTTGGTTCGCGCAAGCGATCTGGCTGGCTATGACGGTCAGGCCATCGTTGTCAAAGATCCTTATGCTTGTTTTGCCAAGTTAAGTCATGCGTTTGATTTAACGCCAAAGCCTAAAGCGGGTGTTCATCCGTCAGCCGTTATAGACTCAACTGCATCTGTTGATCCGACGGCCAGCATTGGGCCGTTTGTGGTAATTGACGCAGATGTGGTGGTGGGTGCAGGTTCAGTGTTGGCCGCAGGTGTTCAGGTCGGTGAGGCTGCGGTGATTGGAGCTGACTGCTGGTTTGGCGCCCATGTGGTGATTCATCATCGTTGCCGATTGGGTGATCGTGTCCGTATCCATGCTGGTGCGGTGATTGGTGCAGATGGTTTTGGTTTTGCCCCACATGCAGGGCAGTGGCATCGGATTGCCCAAGTGGGTGCGGTGGTGATTGGCAATGACGTCCGCATTGGTGCTAATACCACGGTTGATCGTGGCGCACTGGGTGACACTATTTTGCATGATGGCGTGATTATTGATAACCAAGTACAGATTGGCCATAACGTGGTGATCGGCGCGTATACCGCCATTGCTGCCTGTAGTGGTGTATCGGGCAGTACCCAGATTGGTGAGCATTGCATTTTGGCCGGTGGGGTTGGACTGGTGGGGCATATTCAGATTGCTGATCGGGTACATATTACCGGCATGACCATGGTGACCAAGTCGATTGATCAGGCCGGTAGTTATTCGTCTGGCACGGTCATGAGCGAGACGGCACAGTGGAAAAAAATGGCCGTACGCCTAAAACAATTGGCAGATGTGCCGATTGCACGGTTGCCAGCTCAGCTTGGCCATATGCAAGAGCGGCTTGAGCGGTTAGAATTGCTGATTCTCGATGACCAGCCCGTGACGCCGTCTCCTGCACCATAATGCAGACGATTGCACGGGCCTGCTGATGAAGCCCGTGCCATGACTGCTCCTTTGATGGTTGACCTGCCTTTGCAGGCAGCCAAACTCCGTGAATATTTGCCGCAGCGTTATCCGATGCTGATGGTTGACCGTGTCACAGCGGTTGTGCCGGGTCATTCGATTACCGGTCTTAAAAATGTGTCGATCAATGAAGAGTATTTTCAGGGCCATTTCCCTTCTGACCCCATTATGCCAGGTGTACTGATTTTAGAGGCAATGGCGCAGATTGCGGGTGTATTAGGTTTTATTACAGCAGGTAAGCGTCCAAGTGATGGGTATATGTACCTGTTTGCGGGTGCTGATAAAATGCGCTTTAAGCGCCGTGTTCTACCCGGCGATACCCTGACCTTGTATGCAGAGCTATTGACCTCGCGACAAGGCATTTATAAGTTCGCTTGTCGTGCCCACGTTGGGGACGTATTGGCTGCCAGCGTTGAAATTTTGGTGGCAGAGCAACGGATGGAGTTGGTATGACGGCTTTGATTCACCCGACGGCAATCATTGATCCTACTGCACAGTTACATGAGTCTGTGCGTGTTGGCCCGTATAGCATCATTGGCCCACAGGTCATGATTGATGCGGATACAGTGATTGGGCCGCATGTGGTGATTGAAGGCTTTACCAACATTGGTCAGCGTAACCGGATTTTTCAGTTTGCAAGCGTTGGTGCTGAGTGTCAGGATCTCAAATACAAAGGCGAAGAAACATGGCTGGAAATCGGTGATGACAATATCATTCGTGAAGCCTGTAGCTTGCATCGCGGCACTGCACAAGACGAGAGTATCACTCGGATTGGCAACCATAATTTATTGATGGTCAATACGCACGTAGCACATGACTGTGTGATCGGTAGCCACTGTATTTTGGCCAATAATGTTGGTGTGGCGGGGCATGTGCACATTGGCGATTCGGTGATTATTGGGGGTAACTCCGGTATTCATCAATTTTGCCGCTTAGACTCTTACAGTATGGTCGGCGGTGGTAGCCTGATTTTAAAAGATGTGCCTGCTTATGTGATGGTTTCAGGCAATCCAGCAGCGGCGCATGGCATGAATTATGAAGGGATGCGCCGTCGTGGTTGGTCCAAAGAAACCATTAATGCGCTACGTTTGGCATTCCGTACGGTGTACCGGCAAGGACTCACCACGGCTGAGGCGATTGAAGTCTTAAGTCAAGATGTGTTGCCAACGTACCCAGAAGTAGGCTTATTGATTCAGTCGTTGCAGCAATCAACACGGGGCATTATTCGTTAAGCCTTGCGGTGGTTAAACGCAAAAATCCCCGTATAAAACGGGGATTTTTTTATCTGGCGCTTATTTAAGTTGAATGCTACCGTTGGCCATGACACGGACTTTGGAGTTACCGGCTTCGACTTGCTGTGGGGCAACAGCGTCTTCCATTTTCATGCTGGCAGCGCGTGCGTACATGGGATAGGGACGGGGTTGGTCGTTACTGCTGTTGATATCCATACGGACCAGTTCGTAGCCATTGGCACTCCATGACTGTTGCAACAGATTGGCACGTTGGCGAAACACGGCAGAGACTTCGGCCATCAGGTCATTTTCGACTTTGCGTTGTTGCTCTGGCGAGACGCTAAAGGTCACTGACGCAACCTGCATGTTGGTTTGTAATAGCGCGACCAATTCACTGGCTGCCTTGAAGTCGGTACTGTTGACTTGTACTTCGGCACGCGAGCGCCAACTGGTCAGTTTGTTTTTGTCGTTGTAAACCGGATAGGTATTTTGACTGCCTGTGCTGACCTGTACGTTGTTATAACGTTTGGCTGTAGTCATGGCCGTGTTGATGATGTCGTTGATCTGTTTGGCCAGTATCGTCGGGTTGCTGTTGTTGAGCTCAGCAAACAAGGTTGCTTGCATCAGGTCGTTTTGTACATCGCGACTGACTTCGGCTTGCAGGCCAATTATCCGATGTTCTGGCGTATCTTCGGCATGTGCCATAGAGACTGCGCTGATGCTGGTGAGTAGTGCCAATACACTGGCACATACTGTCGATGGACGATGACGAAAAGACATGGATACACTCCTGAGAATTTTACAAAAATAAGCGCCAAGTCGTTGTCATAATCAGGTGTTAGATGCCGTTGGCTATGATCAATTTGGACGCGCGTTACTGATTAGCAGTATGCCGCGCGTCTATGAGGTTGTTCGTGCAGATCGTGTTGAATTAGATCTTGATTTTGTGATCTTTAAGGAAGGTTGCCGCATATCCTGCTTCTTGCGTATTGGGATAGTCGGTAATGATTTTTTTCATTAGGCGTACGGCCTCGGTCTTACGCTTATCGACATCCGCCATCGTTGCAAGGCGATAGGTGGCAGCAGCACCTTTGGCACTACTTGGATATTGGCTGGTGACCACGTTAAAGCTTTTGGCCGCTTGCTCAAAATTAGGTGGTGTGCTGGCGAGATAAAACTCTCCAAGCCAGTAATGTGCATTGGAAATATACACACTTGAAGGGTAGTTGTTGATAAACGCTTGCATAGGCGCAATGGCTTTGGCTGCACCACCGGACTTATACGCATCGTAAGCCCCAATATAAGCACGCTTGTCCGCGTCCGGCTCGTTAGAGACGGCTGGTTTGGGCGATGTTATGGGTGGTGTAGGTGTGACCGAGGCATCAATTGCACCGCTGGTATCCACGGTTGTCTTGTTGCTAATGGCGGTGTTTGATTCACTGAATGTTGGCTCGACAGAGGTCACTGTGTTTTTAAGCTGGCCAAAGCGCTGATCTAGATCGGTAAAACGTGCTTTGAGCTCTTTGTCCGTTTGGTCAAGCTGTTGCTCTTGACTCTCAAAACGACCCCGTAGATCGCGCACTTCTTGTTGTAGTTGTTGAACTTGTTGATACAACTTCCACAGTGTGCTGGTTTGATCAGCAGGGTCGGCATTGGGATCGTTTGCCGTGCCTGTAGATACCATGCCAACGGGTGCTTGCACTGACGATGGGGTTAATGGGCGCATCTCTACAGGGACAGCCGCCCATGTCAGCGATGTTGTAGAAGCCATGACAGCAAGCAGCGTGGTACGCAAAGCGTTCATTTGTCTTTTAATCCAATGCAACAGTTGAGGTGGAAGCAGCGTTAGGTTGCCATAAAATCAGCAGTCGATCAAAGTGATCACGGTGCGTTAAGGTGGTGATCAGCCATGTTGTTGATGTGCTAGGCGATGATATTCATGCCTTCAAGCGGTGTCACAAACACCTCATGGCTTAAACCATGCGAGGCCAGTGCTACAGCCAGATCGAGTAAGGGCTGATGCATGGCTTCATCGGTTAGTTGAAAGGTGCGGTAATGAATCGCTAGTGATTTCTGTGCGCCTAAGTCTTGGTGTGCCTGCACGGCTTCAGCCGGATTCATGTGCATGGCTTGCATCACTTGGCGCGGCTCATACGCACCGATGGGTAAGAGAGCCAAGCGCGGTGCACCGAGTCGTTGTTTAACCGCGGTAAAATGCACGGCATAGCCAGTATCCCCCGCAAAAAATAAATGATCATCTGGCGTCAAAATCGACAAACCACCCCATAAGGACTTATTGCGATCCTTTAAACCTCGACCAGAAAAATGCTGTGCAGGGGTAAACACAATTTGTAGTCGATCATCCTTGGCAAACGTCACTTGTTGCCACCAATCTAGTTCAATCACGTTCATCGATTTGGGCAGGTATTGACTGTTGACCAAGCCAGTATAAATCGGCATTTGATCACGCTGATGTAGCCAGTTCAGCGCAGCAACGTCCATATGGTCGTAGTGATTATGGCTGAGCAATACCGCATCAATTTTGGGCAGTTGTTCGAGTGCAATGCCTGCGGCTCGTACACGTTTGGGTCCAACAAAGCCAATTGGACTGGCGCGCATGGCCCAGACTGGATCGGTCAAAAAATGATATGGCCCGATTTGGATCAGGACGGTGGCATGACCCACAAACCAGATTTTCCAGTTATCAAGTGCTGCGTCTGGCCTTGCGATGGGAATCTGATCAGCCACAGGATTGTCGTCCCATTTTGGCCAAGGCGCAGGCCGACGATTGAGCAGCCAGTCTTTGACGCTCACATCGTGAGCAGGCATGGCCCAAGGATTACGAAAACCATGCTGGTGATGATGTGCCACTGAGCCTTGTAGATAATGATACACCGGCACAAACCAACCGTGAGTGACAGTGGCTTGTGTCTTTGAAACGTCGGTCTGTGCTTGCTGGACCATTGCAACACTCCAATGAGATCGCGCTTTGAGCCAATGAGATCAATCTAGGCAATCTAGCGGTTAGGTTAAGGGGTAACTGCCCTCGTGCCACAGCAAAAAACGTTTGCGTGCAATGCCCATATCTGATGCACCTGCGTAACCACCCAAGTCACCCGATTGGCGAATCACCCGATGGCAGGGCAAGATAATCGGCAGCGGGTTATGACGCAGCGCTTGGCCAACGGCTCGAATGGCACGCGGTCGACCAATCAGTTGCGCCATGGTTTTATAGCTAATGGTCTGTCCTGCCGGAATCTCGCGTAGGGCCAGCCATACATCCTGCTGGAATGCAGTGCCTTTAAGCAAATGAATTGGCAGGTCATTAAGCCGGTCAAACTCGCCAGCAAAATAATCCATCAGCGCCAAATGCCATGCAGGACGCAACGGCTGAGTCACAGGCAAAGCAGGGGATTCTAGATAATCAAGGCTGTTAATTGACTTGCCATCATGATGAAGCGCAAGTGGGCCTAGTGGCGAATCAAACAGCGCAGTAAATTGCAACGACGTAACGGCAGTCATTAGTCAAACGCAATACAATTGAGAAGATATGTACTGAGTAAAACACAACTGATCACCTTTCGTCTGTTGCGGTTGCTGACTAAACGAGCAGTTGAGGTGAAAAATCTGTAGAAGACACGTCATCTGCTTGCAATGTAGGGCAAAATCAATATACTTGCCCGTGCAATGGTGATCTCATTGGTTACTTCGCAATGTCACTTCGTAAACCCCGCCAGGACCGGAAGGTAGCAACGGTAGCGAAACTGATGTGTGCCGAAGCTTTGCTGATGAGATTGCCACCAGATTTGTAATGCACGAGCCGATTCCTATGGAGTCGGCTTTGTTGTTTCTGGCCGTTGAGCCTGATCAGGAGTCCGTACATGGATCGGTTATTGTTTAAAGCAAAGCTTGTTGCGATGAGCATTCATCTGTTGTGCTCATTGGTCTTGGTGTTGATTGGTCTGGCTGTGTTGTCGATGTGGTATCCGGCATGGCTATTTAGCTCTGATGGTGGCCTTAAAGTTTTTTGGATGTTATTGGGTATCGACATGGTGCTCGGCCCCCTGATGACCTTTGTGCTGTACAACCCAAGCAAATCGATCAAAGAGCGTGTGTTGGACTTGTCGATTGTGGCGATTTTACAGCTGAGCGCGTTTGGCTATGGGATGCATTTGGCTTGGCAACAACGTCCACAGGCTTTGGTCTATGTCGATAATGCCGTTGTTAGTTGTCCGCATCAGTGGTTTGTATTAGCCAACAAACAACCACCCACGACAGACGTATTAGATTTGCAGACCTTAACGCTTCACCCAACACCTGCTGATATTGGTGACCGCTTTATGTTGGCGTTAAATACTGGGGTAGGAGAGTGTGTCTTTACGGCACAGTATCAACCGCTTGCTGAGGCCAAAACAGTGATTGCAGCGCAACGTGCTGATTTACTCAAACAACTGCCACCAGACGAGCAACGCCAGATGAAATCCAATCAGGTGCTTGTGCCATTTGAAGGACGTTATCAGTCCCTGATTTTGGTGATGGATGCCGATCTTAAAACCGTCTTGGCAAGCCATAAATATCTCAAAAAAACTGAGTAGTTCGAGATACATGACCAAAAAAGCCCTGATCAAATCAGAGCTTTTTGTTAAGGGCTATTCTGCGCTTAAGGTTTGGCTTGACTCACGTCGTCTGGACCTTGATCTGTTGAGCTTGATGAGGGTGGTACAGCAGACCCTTGGTCGATTGTGGATGGCGCGGTGCTGTTGTCTGTAGGATCAGACACATTGGACTGCTGAGGCTGGCTGGCTGATGTCGCTGCTGGCAGTGTATTTGAGGTGGTGCTTTGAGTCATGGGTTGCCCAACCACCACCGTGAGCATTTGCTCAGGATGAACATGTCGACTAAAGGCATCACGAACGGCTTGTGGTGTAACTGCTGCGATTTTTGCAGGGTAATCAGCCAAATAGCTGGCAGGCAAATCATAAAATCCCATCATGGCCAGATAAGCGTTAATGCTTTGATTGCTGGCCAATGAGAGTGGATAGCCGTTGAGAATCCCTTCTTGGGCTTCTGCCAATGCGGTGGGGTCTGCACCTTGAGCAAGATAGTCTTGAACGGTCTGGCGTGCCACGTCAATGCTTTCGGCGGCTTGGTCTGAGCGAGTTGAGTAGCTGATGGTAAACGGCCCTGTGCTGCGCATTGGGCTAAAGCCGCTATAGGCCCCATAGGTCATGCCACGTTTCTCGCGTAGCTCTTTCATCAAACGTGCATTAAAGTCGCCACCACCGAGCACTTCATTGCCAACAGTCAGGGCAGGCAAGTCAGGATCCGCCCGATTGATACCCAATTGACCAATGATGATGTGAGTCTGAGTCGAGTCAAAAGGCACCATCACGGTTCTGGCTTGGTTGATGGGTGCTGGGGTTGGCAACGGACGCGCATGCTGTCCTTTAGGTAAACTCTGCGTAATCCGTTCGGCCAGTTGCTTGGCTTGCTTAAGCGTCAGTTGGCCAGTGATTGCAATATTGAGGTTTTTGGCCACCAAAAATTGCGATTTAAACTGCTGAATATCTGCTTGAGTGATTTTTTTGATACTGGCTTGTGTGCCGCTACTTGGTTCAGCATAAGGATGCTGACCATAAAGTTCACGCCAAAAGCGTATTCCACTTATCGCGCTTGGCGATTCTTCACGTTGTTTTTGGCCAATCGCGGCATTTTGCAAGACCCGCTGCATGCTACTGACTGGAAATTGAGCATCTTTAAGCAACAACAAGAGTTGATCGACGGAAGGCTCTAGGTGTTTAGGGGCTGACAGGGTGCGTAGGTCGACAGCAAACATATCACGGTAGGCACTGGCACTATATTGCGCACCGAGTGTTTCAAACTGCTCAGCAATTTGGTCGGTGGTTTGGGTTGAGGTGCCTTCATCCAATAATTGTGCGGTCAAATTGGCTAGCCCAAACAAGCCTTGGCCAATCTCAACATCGCGTGCTGAACCTGCATCAAAGGTTAGGCGAATATCAACAATCGGTAACTCAGGCGCGGCGACAAATAGTACGCGTGTGCCACTTGCTGTTTTAAAGTCATTGACTTGAGGAGTGCGTAAGACCGGCTGAATCGTTTTGCCTTGTAGACTACTGAGCTGGGTCAGTGCGGTAATCGGGCCTGTTGGATCTGCCGCGGTATGATCTTCATCGGCATGGCCAGTACTGCTAAATGCCAGCAGTGCAATCATTGCCATACACATGGGATGATGCTTGAGGGGTTGCATAGAAGTAGAAATCATGGGGCCACCACTGGTGCAACAGCGTTTTGTGGGTTTTTGGCTTCGGGTGCCAAATACAAGGTTGATAGGCTGTCTTGGGTTAAGTAGCGCTTGGCCACATCTTGAATAAATGGAACCGTCAGCTTGCTTAGACGTTCAGGCAAGTCGACGACGGTTTGATAAGATAATCCAGCGGTTTCCATTTGGCCAATCAGTTGCGCTTGGCCGCTGATGCTGTCTTGGCTATACGTCATATCTGCCAAATAGTTGGTGCGAACACGCGCTAGCTCGTCGTCCGTGATTGGATCGGTTTTGAGTTTTTCGATCTCTGCCAAAATCGCTTTGCGTGCTTGGGCAAGTGTGTGGCCTTGATCCGGTACAGCCGAGATCATCAGCAAGCTACCGCCTCGCTCAAACGGTGAGTAGCTGGTACTGACCGCAGTCAGCAGACGTTGCTCACGGACCAAGCGTTGCTCCAATCGTGCAGACAAACCGCCATCGAGTACAGACACTAATAGCGTTAAGCCGTAAGCATCATTTGGATCTTTGGCGGTGCCAAGGCTGGGCACGTTATACGCCATATACAGTAGCGGCACTTGAACCGGCATAAACAGGTTCATATTACGTTCGCCGGTATGCATAAACTCATTCACGTCGGGACGCGTTGGCGTGGCGCGCATCGGAATGCTGCCAAAGTATTGCCGAACCTGTTGCATGGCTTCATCGGGTTTGACATCGCCAACAATCACCAAAACGGCATTGTTGGGGGTATACCATTGCTGATACCAACGCTTTAGTGCTGATAGTTTGAGCTTTTCAAGGTTCTTCATGTGGCCAATGACGGGATAGCGCAATGGACTGGTTGGATAGGCCATCAGGCGAAAGCGCTCGTAAGCCAACGCTTTAGGATTGTCATCGGTACGCTGGCGGCGTTCTTCCATAATCACGCGCATTTCTTGGGCAAAATCGTCTTCTTTGAGCACCAAATGTTGCATCCGATCCGCTTCTAGCTCTAAGGCTAGGTTTAGTCGGTTGGCGGGATATAGTTGGTAATAGCCTGTGTAGTCGTCGGTGGTAAAGGCGTTGTTGCTACCACCAAAGCGCGCGTTGATACGGGAGAATTCTTCGCCAGGTACGGTGGGTGTGCCTTTAAACATCATGTGTTCTAGTGCGTGTGACAATCCGGTTTCGTCGCTGGTTTCATCACTAGAGCCGACTTTGTACCACAGTTGGGTCATCACAACGGCGGCACGATGATCTTGTTTAATTACCACTTTTAAGCCGTTTGCTAGGGTTTCTTCATAGGTTGCCGGTGTAGTGGCGGATGCCGCTTGACGGACATCCGTCATGGTTCGTTCAGGTAATGCTGCGCAAGCACTTAGTTGTTGCGCAGCGAGTATGACGATACACAAACGAGCAAGACCAAAACGTTGCGGACGATCATAAGACGTTATCGGTACTGCCAAAAAGGCAGCATGTGTGAGGCGAGGTAGGCGTGACAGCAGGGTAGACAGGCGAGTCGATGACACAGTCAATTCCATTGATCAACAAAAAAATATAAGCCAGAGCATACCGCGTCATGCCACGCATAACATGCAGAAATGCAGCGGCTTTTGTTTGAAGTTAGCAACGGCCATGTAGGGTGCTGGACGATATCTGGGTTGGGTTGACAGATAAAGCAGATCTCTGACTTGTTTTTTGAGCGAGCGCTTCCATATACTATGCAACCCTTGTTGTGCTCGGCCCTGATGTTGATCATCTCGGTGAGCCAAGAGCATGGTCTCAGCTCGTTTTTGTCTGCTTGTGTTGGTCGTTGATTGATCAGTCAAGCTTCCTTGGTAGTGCAATGCGCTGCTGAGAGTGGCAAAAGGCGAGATGAGCAAAGCCACTCTATGGAGCATCTCTTAATGAAAGCCGATATTCATCCAAAGTATACCAAACTGGTTGCAACTTGCTCATGCGGCAATGTGATCGAAACCCGTTCAACAATGAGCAAAGACACCATGTATTTGGACGTTTGTTCTGCTTGCCATCCGTTCTACACTGGCCAGCAAAAAGTTGTTGATACTGGTGGTCGTATCGACAAGTTCAAGCAACGTTTTGGCATGTCACGCAGCCTCAAGCGCGACGCCTAAAACATTGTCAAAAAAAACGGACGATATCGTCCGTTTTTTTTTGCCTGCTAATGGGTTCAAGCGATCATTTGCTTGGTGATTGTCATTAGTGCAGTGTTGCCAAATACGCAATCACATCATTGCGTTGATCTTGATCGGGTAGACCGTCATACAGCATTTTGCCATTGGGCAAACTACGGTCTGGATTTTCAAGATAACTGTTGAGCGTTTCTTCGTCCCATTGCCAGCGGGTGGCTTTGATCGCGGCACTATAACGATCTTGATAGTCAGCCAAAGCACCTGCCGTTGCACCATAAATGCGGTGCAGTTGAGGCCCTTTGCTATTGTGCCCTGCGGTGAGCTGATGACACTTGCCGCATTCGTCTTCAAAGACTGCTTTACCCGCTGCTGCATCGCCAGTGAGGTTATCACTGACCAGTTCAACGGGTGGACGTTCAGCCGGTGGCGCACTCGGTTGGCATGCCGATAGTCCCAACATACTGACCAGCGCAATGGATGCCATAGCAGTAAAAGAGGTCATGGTTTTTATGATCCTTCATTGCTGGTAACGGTCATGTCTTCTGCTGGAGGTTGCAGATAAAAACCTTGCAAGAAACGCGCACCCATCGACCATGCTTTAGACATGGTCGCTGGTGTTTCGATATACGCCACAATAACTTGACGCTCCAGCGCGGTGACCTCGGTAATAAGGTTGCGCGTTGCTGACATGTTTTCTTCTTTGTCTAAATCATGAATATATGATTTGTCTAACTTGACCATGGTGGAGTCAATCATGGACAGCGTGTTGAGGGCATTTAGCGCTGTACCAAAATTACTGATCGATATACCACAGCCTTGTTCGCGGAAGCTGGCAATATTTTCTTTTGCCAGTTTCAGGTAGTTAATCACGTCGTTTTCGCTAAATTGTAGAATCAATGGATTGACACCACCACCAACTGCCGTTGCAAGCTTACCAATTAGGTTTGGCAAGCTTGGATCTTGTAGCGAATCTGCGGTGAGGTTAATCAACAGGCGAGTGTTTGGATGGGCAACGAGGTGTTTCTTCAGTTGCTTGCAGGCATTGAGCAAAATCCATCGGTCTAAACGGCCATCCATACCAAAACGTTGAGCAACCGGCATAAACTCATCGGGTGTCATTAACGTGCCATCGGCGATAGGCAGCCGGACAAACACTTCATAGAACAACGCGTTTTCGTTTTCGGTGTCGTATAGCGGTTGGTACATCAGCTTAAAGCGGCCATGTTCCAAGGCTTCTTCGAGCAGTTCGCGTAGTGCGGAGTCTGATTGCGTGGCGTTTTCGGCAGGGTTGTACAGATTGATGCCGTTACCAATGCCTTTGGTTTTGAGCTTCACTTTGTCGGCAGCATCAAAGGCACGGTCAATCAGTTCGCTGGTCTCAGGAGAGGTCTCGCCAATCATGGCCATACCGATACTCAGCGTGGTCTGAACAGTCCGTTTGTCGACGTCAATCAGTAGCTCTTGTACTGTGTCCACTAGCTGCTGTGCACGGGCAGTGATGCGTTCGGTGGTAATGGCGGGCACAATCACGGTGAAGGTTGATTCACCAAAACGACTGATATTACTGTCTTCAAATTGCTCGGTGAGCACCCGTGCCACTTCAATCATGGTGGCGTCACTACCAGCCAAGCCCGCACTGGCATTGATTTGACCAATGTTATCAATGCTGACAAACATGATCGCATGTTGGTTTTTGTGCTTGATGGCCGAGCTACGCGCGTCGTTTAGGTGTTCTTCGAAGGCCAAACGATTGCCCAAACCAGTTAATGGATCGAGACGTTCGACGGCTGCTAGCTGTGCTTCAAGCTCGGCGTTGCCTTCACCTTGGTGCTGAATGATGATTTGTATACATGGCTCGCCTTCGTAGCTGGCAGGCGCAAGTTGTAGCATGGCGTCAAATGTACTGCCGTCGGCACGCACACCCTGAAATTTAAATTCAGATTGGGTGTGATCGCCTTTGCTATAAGTTCTTAAAAACTCTTTAAAGTCATTCAGATCTTCACGATAAACCAAGTCAATGACTGGCATACCCATCAGCTCTTCGATGGTGTCGTGGCCAAACAGTTGTTGGTAGGTTTCGTTGACGTAAATATGCACGCCATCATGAATATAAGACACAGCACTACGTGAGTTCTTTAGGAGTAATTGGGCGCGTCGTTCTGCTTCGGCAAGCATTGATTCTAGGCTGCGTTGACTGCGGCGATAATCAAGGTTGCGTAACTCGCGCCGCATTGCAGCGACCAGTTGAATTTTTCTGCCTCGATGAATGATATCGGTCACTCCAGCACTCAATGCTTTGGCAAAGAATACCGGTGTCTGATCTTGATCCGAGCTAGGTGTCAGGTCGGCATCATCGGGTGGCATAACGATCAATGGTAGATCTTTGCCACTGGCACGAATGGTACTCACAACATCGCCATAAGAGAGGTCGTAAGCATTACCAAATAGGATTAAATCCCATGCTTGGCGCAATGATTTGTCAAGTTCTTCACGATCATCCAGCAGATGCATACGGGTGGCAACACCCTGTGCCTTAAGGAGGTCGGTTAGACCTTCTGCTGTCAGTTGTTCGTCATCTACAACCAGCAAGCGCAGGCTTTCACTTTTACTGCTCATTCAATGGCGATCCTTGCAAAAAACAGGCTTGCGATAGGGTATTACAGAGTATGCCATACTTCCTCATAAGCATCCTCCTTGTCTATGGACAGCGCCCGTGGTTTTTCAACAGCGCTGGCCGTTGGTTTTGAGAGGTTTTCGTTGCGTAGAATCACAAACTCAAACTGGCTAAAGCTTTGAGTGACCATGATCTCGCGTGTGAGCTGTGCTTTGACTTCTTCGCGACCGAGTCGAATCGAGATTCGGTAACCTGTTTTAAAGGCCAGAATCGGTGTGATGATGGTGGCTGGCCGATTCAGGTTTTTCATTTCAGGCAGTAAAAGTGTCCGCATATAGTCGGTAGAAGAGCCGTCTTTGCGTAAGACGCGCGCGCCACACGGCTTGCCACGTGGGGACAAAATCTCGATACCAAACTCGGCACCTTCGGTTGGGTTTTGTTTGACCCAGCGAATCAGACCAACATGCCATGTTTTGTCTGAAGGTTCGCGTACTGCAACCAATTCGCCAGTACGCAGGACGTTGGGTGTTTTGCCACTCCAGCGCACACAGTAACCACCAGGACTAATGTTGACGATGCTACAGCGATAGGTTTCGATATGCTCACGGGTGGCTTCGGCTTTGACTTGTTCGTCTTGCGGTGTGTAGCTGATGTCAAAGTCGCCACTACTTGCCAAGCCCAAACCTGTTGATGTGGTAGGTGAGTATTCGCTCGCTTGTACCATGTGCTGGATTTCGATTACATCTTCAAATGAGCGTTGCTCGGCCAGTTGGTAGTGCGTGCCAATGAGACCTAATGCCAGATCAATCACGCCATTGTAGGCGTGGCGCGCATAGGAACGTTCGAGCGGTGCGGTAAAGGTGAGGATCAAATGATATTTTAATGAGCCAGACAGCAACGAGGCTTCGGCTGGGTTGAGCAGGGATGGATTGGCTGCGGTTAGATCTTCAAAATGAGCCAGTAAGCGCCGAACATCTACATAGTAAGTCTTTGGACCGAGTTCACTATATTTGGTGATGTACATCGGCGGTGAGTCGTGGCTTGGATCGACCAAGAACAAATCGTGCCCGCTAGACGAGGGACGTAGGTCAATCAGTTGCACCCACAGTTCACTAAATTGATAAAGCTTTTTGATTTCGGTTTGACGCAGTTTGTTGGTGTTACAAGCCGACAAGAAGATTGCGCGCAAATAGGCTTGGTCAATGGTCAGCACACGGTCATACACCTGATTGGCATCGACCAGCGCATGTTGACGTAAGTCGAGGGCTGCGGCGAGTTCAAACAGTTCGTGTAGGCGGTTCCACAACCCCTTAAAGGTTGGCAGATATAGCAATTGGGTTTCGTACAGCAGGCCAGTCAGTTCGGTGATGCCACGATGAATGGCATTGCCAATAGTTTGTAGATGGGCGCGTTTTTTGCCAGAGCCAAATAGACCAAAATTTTGGGTACGTAGTTGGTCAGCCGATCGTAGCGCGATGGTGCGGTACATGCTGGCAGGGTAAGCACGTAATTGTTGGCTCAGTTCGGCAATACGCTCTGAGCGTTCGTCTAGCAAAACATTTTGATTAATATAGTGTTTTGAGAGTGAAGTATTGATGGTATGAATGGCAGGTCTGAGACTCTCACAGAGTTCAAGGCGTACAGTCTCGTCAATATCGAGGTCAGTGAGTTCACGCAATGTGGTAAATAGCTGCTTGGCGGTTTCGCCGACATTAAGCATAGAAAGGTTGGCAAGCCACGTTTGCATTTCGGCACGATTAGCACCAACTAAACTCAGTTGGTTACGGCTACGGCGAGGGATCTCGGAGTTGAGTAATTCAACGACGCTTTGATTCATGCTATGCCCATCTTGTTTATTGGCGGCTTTGCCATGCGTTGTTCGGTGGCAAGATCAACCGGAACTTTATAAGCAGCTCCTGCGACCTCGCGAACCAGTTTAGGGACCAGATATCCTGGCAGGCGAATCATTAGCTCGTATTGGAGAGCGATGGCAGTGGTCGTCTCCAAGTCAAAATGGGCTGCGCCCTGCACACGATCCATCACATGCAAATAATAGGGTAATACACCTGCGTCAAACAATCGATAGCTTAAATCTGTGAGCACATCCGCTTGATCATTGATCCCTTTGAGCAAAACGGTCTGATTGAGCAAGAACATACCACTTTCGCGGCAACGCTGCAAAACTCGTGCTGTATGACTGTCGATTTCGTTTGGATGATTGGCGTGGATCACTAATACCACTTTTAGACGGCTGCTGGCGAGTCGTTCGATTAAGGCATCGTCTAGTCTGTCGGGTAGAACCACCGGTAGACGAGAGTGAATACGCAGTGTGTTTAATTGATCTAAAGACTCGAGGCGATCTAACCAGTCAAAAAAACGACGGTTAGAGACGCTGAGTGGATCGCCGCCACTTAAGATAACTTCATGAACATCACGGTTGTTTTGAATATAGCTTTGAATCCGCGGCCAGTCTTCGCTGCGGGGAAGGTTGTCTTGATACGGAAAGTGCCGCCGAAAGCAGTAGCGGCAATGAATCGCACACGCACCTGTGAGTGTCAGTAATAAACGGCTTTTATATTTGTGTAGCACGCCAGCCGTGGCATTGGCGGCTTGTTCACCTAAAGGATCTAAAGAAAAGCGGGCATCGTGCTCGAGTTCTAGGTGGAGTGGTAGCACTTGTAGTAATAGCGGATCACGCGGGTTGCCAGTTTGCATGCGCCGTACGAAGGCACGAGGAACACGCAAGCCAAAGGTTTGTCCAGCAGCAATGGCACCACTCAGCAGGTCATCTGGCAGTTCCAAAAGCGTCAATAGCTCTTTGGGATCTGTAATCAGATCATTCATCTGAGCTTGCCAGTTTTGATCCGTCACCAAATGGTTTATCATACCGGCACTTTGCAAAACCGCTAGTTTAGCATCCCTTGTTCGTTTCGTTGCTCTGGAGTGTGCCGGTCATGGCCAATTTTTCCACAAATGAATTTAAGTCCGGCCTGAAGGTCATGCTTGACGGTCATCCGTGTTCGATTATCGACAACGAGTACGTCAAGCCGGGTAAAGGACAAGCCTTTAACCGTGTCAAGCTGCGCAACCTCAAAACCGGCAAAGTGCTTGAGCAGACGTTTAAGTCGGGTGACTCACTCGAAGGTGCTGATATTGTCGATACCGATATGCAGTATCTGTATAACGATGGCGAGTACTGGCACTTTATGCAGCCGGAAACCTTTGAGCAGATTCAAGCCAATAGCGTGACCATGGCTGATGCGGCCAAATGGTTAAAAGATGACTCAAATGCGGTGTGTATTGTGACCTTGTTTAATGGTCAGCCATTGGTGGTGAGTGCGCCTAACTTTGTCACCTTGAAAATTGTTGAGACTGATCCGGGTGTCCGTGGTGATACGTCTGGCGGTGGTGGCAAACCAGCCAAGCTCGAAACCGGCGCTGTGGTACGTGTACCATTGTTTGTACAGACGGATGAAGTGATTAAGGTTGATACTCGTACTGGCGAATACATGAGCCGTGTGGGCAAAGAATGATTGACCTGAGTACAGGCCAATAAATAAAAAACCGCCCGAGTGGCGGTTTTTTTGTGGCATATCGGTAGGCAAGGTGGTGATTAGATACGCAGTCACTCTTGAAATCGGCGCGTGGCTTACGCATGTTGCTGATTAGGCATGGATGGATAGAGAGGGATTATGACAAAAGCAGCTATGACCCCCGCACAATATAGGATGATGATATGACTGCAACCATTTCTCAGGGTAGCAACTCGCAAGGTAGCAACGCACAACATTCGACCCAAGCGGTCGATGCGGTCAGTAAGGCGCAACCGTTGCTCACACACTTGCTAAAAACCCTTAGCCATATCGTATTGGATAAGCCGCAGCAAATTAAGCTATCGGTGGCGTGCTTGCTGGCTGGTGGGCATTTGTTGCTACAAGACTTACCCGGTATGGGAAAAACTACCTTGGCAGAGAGTCTGTCACGCTCGTTAGGGTTGGATTATCGGCGGGTGCAATTTACCAGTGATATGTTGCCTGCTGATATTTTGGGCTTATCGATTTTTAACAGCGAAAAACAACAGTTTGATTTTCGGGCAGGGCCGATTTTTACTCAGATTTTATTGGCAGACGAAATTAATCGCTCTAGCCCAAAAACGCAAAGCGCGTTACTTGAGGCCATGGAGGAGCGGCAGGTATCGCAAGACGGGGTCACTCGCGCGTTGCCACAGCCGTTCTTTGTGATTGCCACGCAAAACCCGCTACAACAATCTGGCGTGTATCCGCTGCCTGAGTCGCAGCTTGATCGTTTTTTGATGTGTTTGTCCTTGGGCTATCCGTCGGAGCAGGCCGAGCGTGATTTGTTGCTGGGTGTGGATCGACGGCAGTTATTGGCTCAGTTAAAGCCAGTGTTAAATACCGAAAAGTTGCTGACATGGCAGGCGGCAGTTGGTCATTTGCATGTGGCGGAGCCAGTGCTGGATTATTTGCAGCGTTTGGTGGCCAAAAGTCGTGAGTCTCGACAGCATGCGGGGTTATCAACTCGTGGTGTGTTGGCGCTTAAGCGGGCGGCGCAGGCTTATGCCTTTGTTGAGGGACGGCATTTTGTGACCCCAGAAGACATTCAGGCGGTATTTGTGGCTGTGGCTGATCATCGTATGGGTGGTGGTATGGGCGCGCGTTTGGGTGGGGTCGGTCAGGCAGATCAATCGCCAGCACAGAGCATTGTGTCGACTGTTGCTGTGTTGGTTTAAGTCTAATGGCCTTGTTTAAACGGATTCAAAACAGTGATCGTGTGCAGCGATGGATGTCTGGCCGTTTGCCACGTACCCGAGGTTTAACGCTGACCCAACGGCAGATTTTTATTTTTTTGACAGGCGAGGGAGTGTTATTTGCGGTGTTGCTGCTGGTGACCTTTATTGCCGGTATTAACTATGCCAATAACCTTGTGCTTGGGATGAGCTTTTTTTTGGGTAGTGTGTTGATTGTGACGATTCATCATACTTTTGCCCATTTGTCTGGCTTGCAGGTTGAGGTGGTGGATGTCTCAGATAGCGAGGTCGATGGACAGTCACAGTATCGGATTCGCTTGGCACCAACCGGTCGGCGGCCACATTTACAGTTGCGTTTATCTTGGCAAGGTCAGACCCAGATGATCGAGGTGTTGGCTGAATCTAAGGTGATTAGCATGACCTTGCAGACACCCACGCGTGGCAAAATTTTGCCAGAACGTTTAACCATTTCGACGGTGTACCCACTGGGTCTGCTGCGTGCGTGGACCTATGTCTACTTTGATCAACCGATTTGGGTGGTGCCCAAGCCATTGGCCAATCAATTGCCTAGCTCACACGCGCACTCGAGTGAAGATGATGCCGCTGCGGAGAGAGTGGTGGGTCAGGATGAGTTTGAGGAGTTGCGTGAGTTTGTGGCTGGTGAGTCGATGGCGCGAATCTCGTGGCGACATCTGGCACGTGGTCAAGGGTTGTTGTCCAAGCAGTTTTCGGATGCGCGTGGTCGTGAGCAGTTGCTGGATTATGGTCAAATGGCTGGCCCAGATCATGAGTCGCGTCTATCGCAAATGGCCTATTGGGTGCAACGGCTAGATCAGGCGCAAGTCGCCTATGCTTTGCGGCTACCCAGTGCACAACTTGAGGTTGGTCTAGGTGCAATCCATCGCCAACGTGCGTTGCGTTTGTTGGCGGAGCAACCGTAATGGACCAGGATAAGCGTTTCGGTTTTTGGCCATTGTCTGGTCGTGATTTGTTGATGTTAATGCAGTTGTTGGTGATTGTGCCGCACGCTGGTCATTTGCCCGTTTGGTTGATTGCGATTGGTGTGGGTGTGGTTATGACGCAGCTAAGTCTGTTGCGTCGACGGTTGGGCTTGGCCCACCGATGGGTTGAGCGCAGCATCCAACTGTTGATTTTTTTTGGTGGGGTTGCTGGTGCTTATGTGAGCTATCGCAGTAGCTTGGGCTTAGAGTTTTATACGTCATTTTTGCTGTTGTGCTTGATCGCCAAATTGATGGAAGTAAAGGCTCGGCGGGATGTGTATGTGGTGTTGACCTTGGCCTTGTTTGTCACCGCCAGTTTGTTTTTGTTTAGCCAAAGTTTATCGACGGGACTATGGGCCTTTGCCGCAGTATTGGGTGTGCTGTATGCCATGATTGCCGAAAATGATGAGCATACAGGCGTGGGTCGGACACGCTCGTTGTTATTGATTTGCGCGCAAGCAGTGCCCTTGCTGATTATTCTGTTTTTGTTTTTTCCTCGATTGCCGCCTTTATGGTCGATTAAGGCGGCTGGTGGTGCAGGCAAAACCGGCATGAGTGAGAGCATGTCACCCGGTGATCTGGCCAGTTTGGGGCAGTCTACTGAGTTGGCATTTCGGGCAATCTTTGCCAAAGGTCAAACTCCGCCAAAATCGCAGTTGTATTGGCGCGGCTTGGTATTGAGCAGTTTTGATGGACGTACGTGGACGCAGGCAACATCCCCTTCATCCAATGCAATGAACTATTGGGCAGGGCAAGACCTACCCCAGTGGCTACAACAATCGATCACGCTCAACAGCCAAACGCCAACAGAATATAAAATTATCATGCAACCTACGCAGCGCGAATGGTTATTTAGCCTAAGTCTTGCGATTCCGAAAACCCGTGGCACAGCCCTCACACGTGACTATGTGGTGCAAAGTAACTCGGCGATTAGTGATCGACAAACCATCGAATTACTACGTTTTGATGCAAAAACCATTGATATGAATTTATCTGCTCAGGTATTGCAACAAAGCTTGCAGTTGCCAACAGGCAGTAATCCGCAGGCGAGAGAGTTTGCTACTGCATTATTCGCTCGAATGAATGGTGATCCAGAGCGTTATGCACAAGCGGTAATGGGATGGATACGGCAACAAAATTTTGCCTATACCTTGGAGCCACCTAGGTTAAGTGGGCAGCGGATTGACCAATTTTTGTTTCAGACTCGACGTGGGTTTTGTGAGCATTACTCATCGGCATTTACCTTCTTGATGCGGGCTGCCGGTGTGCCTGCACGTGTGGTGGTGGGCTATCAAGGCGGTACAACGGGCCGTGATAAAGAGAGTTTGGTGATTCGGCAGATGGATGCCCATGCGTGGACCGAAGTGTGGCTGGCTGGTCGTGGTTGGGTGCGCTTTGATCCCACTGCGGCGATTGCACCGGAGCGGATTGAGCGCGGCATGAACCAACTCACCCAAGACAATAGTGCCTTGTTTGGCGAAGGCGCTGCGGCGCAACTGCGTTACAACCAATTCAAACTGTTGGGCCAAGTACGCGAATGGGCCGATTATGCGGACTATCTCTGGCAGCGCGATGTTGTGGGTTTTGATCAAGACAAACAAAGCAATAAGCTGTTTGAGTGGTTAGGCATTCGGTCAATGACTGCGCAATTGTTGACCATGTTTGGCCTGTTTGCCACCGTAGTCGCCCTGATTGTAGGCGTGATCTGGTGGCGACGACGCAAACAATGGCACCCAATTGATTTGCCCATTGTGATTTTATCCAAACGTTTGGCCAAGCAAGGCTTGTCGCGTGAGTCTCATGAGGGTGTGCTGACTTGGCTTGAGCGATTGGCCACTGAGCCTGTGTATCGATCACATGCCGAGCAAGTGGCTCATGTCTATCAACAATTGCGTTATGCCGAGCAAGTAGATGATCAATTGTTGTCGACCTTGCAGCAGTTGGTTAATCGTTGGCCGGTTGGTGCAAAAAAATCAATAAAGTCTGCATAGGGGCTTGCCAGTGAGATTTTTTCTGATAATATGTCGCTCCACAGCAGGCGCATAGCTCAGTTGGTTAGAGCACCACCTTGACATGGTGGGGGTCGCTAGTTCGAATCTAGTTGCGCCTACCACATTCTGTTGTACAGAAACCCGTTTAGAATCAACTTCTAAGCGGGTTTTTTGTTGGTTTTTCGGCCTTAAAACCACGCTTATTTCACTTCTGTTTTCCGCCTAAAATTGGATGCTTTTGTCATTTTGGATGAAAAATGGCGAAAATGAATTAAACTTTACGCCAGGATTACGCCAAGATTTTGTCAAAAAATGAAGATACCAAAACCTCGCCAACGTGGAGAATCTTGGCGTATTGAGATGATGTTAGACGGTAAACGGATTAGTTGTACCCGTGACACACCCAAAGAGTGTGAGCAATGGGCAGCCATCAAAATTCTTGAGGCTAAGACAGCGGACAAGTCAAAGCAGCAGGGTGTTAAGCAGCACTATCCATTGTCGGCCTTGATGATCAATTACTACATGCAGATAGGACAGCACAAGAAAAGCAAGCAATACATCAAAGAGCAATTTGCGACATTCAACGACAGGTACCCTGAGCTATCGTCGGCCAGCATCCATGACATTACACCCCAGATGCTGACCAACTGGCGTAACAGTCGCTTGCGTTCGGTTACCGCTGGCACTGTGCTACGCGAGATGAGCTTGTTGTCAGCAGTCTTTAGCTTTGCTCAAAAAGAGTTGTTCTTGATCGATAGCAATCCATTTGTGTTGGTATCAAAGCCCAAGCAGCCAAAGGCACGTTGTCGGCGCATACCACAGACAGATATTGATGCACTTATGAAAGGGCTGGAATATGAGGTGGGTACGGTACCAACTGAGCCACGCCACTATGTAGCATGGTGTTTCTTGTTTGCGATTGAGACTGCCATGCGGCAAGGTGAGATTCTGAGTATTACTCGATCCAACATCCACGATGACTATATTCATCTGCCGGATACTAAGAATGGTGATTCACGCGATGTACCACTACTGGGTAGCGCGATTGAGCTTTTAAAATTGATTGACCATGATGGCGATGTGCTGATTCCGCACAATTCCAATAGCTTTAAAAAAGCATGGCAGCGGGGCATCAATAAAACTGGGCTTGATGATTTGCACTTCCATGACACCAGACACGAGGCGATCACTCGATTGGTCAAATTACGGAAGGTGCCGATTGAGATCCTGATGAAGATCACGGGGCATAAAACCCCGTCTGTTTTGATCAATACTTACTATAACCCTACCGCCAGCGAGATCAGCCAAATGCTGAACTCGCTTAGTTGAGGCGTTTACGGCCACGACGTGGAGCAGTTTCTCCACCCAAGATTGCCATGGCAAACTTCGCTTCATATAGGTGCTTGCCAGCTGAGCCTTTGTTGTGACCCTCTAGGCGAGCAATGATGGTTGAGCGTGATAGGCCATATCGCTCAACGAGCCATGCAACGCCTACACGTTCGGGTATATCTTCGGCTTTTAGCGCCACGACCTTTGCGCCACCAATCAACTGCCCAAGATATACACTTGGTGGCGTATCTCCCTCGACAGTGATCGTATATTTATAGGCTCCCATTAAGAACCTCCTTAAATGAGTTGCATGTAGGGCAAGGCACACCGCGTCGGCCTTCAGTAGTGCTTGCTGCCAGCCATTCATCAAAACCACACTTCTGGCAGACAAAGTGACAAGCTGGGCGACCATCAGGGAAGCTCCCGTGGTCATCGGCATGGGCCAACACACGAGACTTGGCGCGTGGTGGCTTGAGTTCTGGGAATAGGTCTTGTCGTTTCATGATGGGACAATCACCTTTACAATTGGCATGGGCTGATAGCGCAAACCATTGCCAAACCCACTAAAAAACTTTAATTGATCTTCAAACTTGCGGTTTTCATACGCATCGAGTTGTCCGGTGGTCTTGAGTTTTTGCAGTGCTCGACGCTCCCGCTTTGCTTGGGCCGCTGCCATCCGGTCAAGATCGACTTGACTCATTGGATTGGCTGGCTTTGCAGGTTCGTGCAGCAGATCAAGGTCACGCTCAAGCAGTGGGCTGCTTGTTCCAATAGCGATTGCCAAAGCTAAAATCGGATTCATGGATTTTGCCCTCCTAGCACTACAAGACATTTTTGAATGAACTCAATCTCACCTAGATCAAGTCTGTTGTATGACTCGACCACCCATCGTGTAGGCTTTCCACCATCGGTGACTTTTGAGAATTCACAGACCGCTTTGCCGCTTGGATAAAGCACGACAATGGTTTCCGACAGACCAATGATTGAATCTTTGGGAATGTGCTCAAACCCAAGATTAAGATCACGAATCATCTGGGCTAATTTCTCGTTCATGATTGGCCACCTTTGGCCTTGGCGATTAACGCCCGCTCAGACTCAAGTGCATTACCAGCACTCTCACGTTTGATAAGGCTGTTGCGCCAGTCAGATGCGTCAAAGCCATCACCAATAATTTGACTTTCCCCTACGGGCCACTTTTTGCACACCCAGAATGGCGCTGGTTTTTCACATACCGCTTGATCCACTTCGTAAAACCGTGCCAGACCGCATTTAGTAACAGCAGCGTATTCAGCCCAATCAGGCGCACCATCGAAAATCGACTGATCTAGGCTCTTGGGTTCTGACTGGCTTAATCGCTTAGACATCTCCATGCGCGCCAATGCGTGCGGGTTATTGTCTAGCAAGGCTTCGATTTGATGCCTTTCAGTATTTCCTGATTTAAGACGTTCGTTTTCAGCCTTCAACCGCACAATCTCAGTCCGCAGTTCAGCAAAAGCCTTATCAACTTCATCGGCGAGCATGTAGCTCCCATCATCTTCGTCAATGTAGACGGCAAGCACTTCGCAGTCGCACCCCTCATCATATTCAGATTCAATGCGACGCCGTCCTAGGTCTGGTTTGGTCATTTTGCGGTCTCCAGCACGGCATCAGGCTTTTTAGCCACAGACTTTAGAAACTGGCCGCCAAACATCAAACCTTCATTCAGCGCAAAAACATCAACAGAGATTTTCCCAATCTGAGGCAGCACTGTGTTTGTGAAGGCAACGAGATGTTGTACTGCCTGAACCGCCATTGCTTGGCTGGCTTCTAGTTCTGCTACTTTCGTCCGCAATGCCTGAATTTCTTTGTCTTGCTCAGATTCATAACCATGCAAAGCATCAACGATCATGCAGCGTTCAAAATCGGTTGGTGTGTACTCAACATCGCCTTCGCAGAACAGAAAATAGTCTTCTGCGTAAACGCTAACAGGGTCTTTTTCGCAGACGTTAAACCCCCATCCCTTTTTGAAGTCGTCTTTGCTGCGCTCTGCAAGTTCTGCCTTGAGCGCATCGATGTTGAGGCGTAGCAGGGATGAGTAGTGAGCAGCTGCAATCAGCATTCCAGCCTGCTCTTTGGTCTCTAAGTTTTGTGCCAAAAACGCGCCACCGCCATTTTCGACAGCTTCAACAACGGCCAGTACATCAGGGCTGGTTCTATCAGGGTTTTTTTTCAAGAAGTCAGCGATATTATGGATTTCTTGCAGTGCCAGATTTGATGTTACATTCATGATTGCATCCTCGAATTTGGTTGCCCTGCCGAAGCGGGGCGGTTGGGTTATTTGGGTATTGGGTAAAATTTGTCACAGTGGCGTTTTGCTGCATCCACTTCGCTTTCTTTGAGCAGCGTTGATTCAGCTTCAGTGTTCGGGTCAAAAGTGTGTTCTTCCATTCCCACTTCCAGCGCCTCATCCTCGGTATCTGCTTCGACGCAATAGGTGTATACGCTGGTAACTTTCACTTCAAAAAATGGCATGACGTCATCCTCAAATTTGGTTGCGCCCCACACTGGAGGCGCGTGTGGGTTTTATTGGATCAAGAAGTCATCAATGGATGCGCCTTCAGCAATCTTGGCAACCAACCATGCAGGCTGTTTTCCACGGCCTGTCCATGTCTCGCCTGTTTCTGGGTTGGAGTAGCGCGGCTTTACGGCACGGCCTTTGGGTTTTTCAGCAGTCACTTCATCATCTGTTGCCACCGATTCACTCGGCCATTCCTGCTCAATGAAGCTATCGATCATGCCGCCCATTTTGGCTTCGGGCATATCAATCGCCAGATCAGCTAATTGTTCTTGTGCTGCATGGGCAAGGACAGGATGTTCGATTGGGTTAAATGTGCAGGTCACGTCAAATAAGCGACGCCCCCTTGCTTCATCTCCGCCAGTGGTGCATTCAGCAAACGAGAATTCGACGTTGGTCAGTTCTTCCATAGCGGCGCGTGCTTTCAGGGCTGCCTCAACACTGATAGGGCTTGATGCTTTAACGTCCTTAGCAAAACTTAAGGCCACAAAGTCCATGCCCTGCTTGGTGACGACATAGGTATCCAGAACCAAGCTGTCCTTGTAGTCCATTTCATGTAGGATTTCTTCAACCACTTGGTCAAAGTTCATGCCTTGTTCTTTGTGTTGCAGATTGGCTTCCTGAACAAAATCAGGATGAACCAGCGGGTCAAAAGTCAGGTACACGTCAATCACACGACGGCCAGTGACTTCATCAGCAGGTGTGGATTCGTCTTTAAGCGTAAATGTGCCTTGGATGTCGTACTGATTAAGCAGGTTGTGAACTGCCATCTCAACACTAATGCCATAGCCAACTTTCGGGTTCTCCTCCTCGTAGCCTTCATCATCAGGGAGGTGTGAAAACTCGCCAACAGCCACAAAGGTTCCATCGTTCATGGTCACCATTACACGGTCATAGTGCATGGTCATGGTTTCAGGTTTGACCATCTGTTTAGGCGAATGACCAATCAACGCCACCGGCGCGACATCGACTTCACCTTTGCACAGTTGACCAAACCAGTTGATCATGGCTTCCCAGTTGCCCTTGTTAAACGAGCGCATGTGTTCGCCATTATTGAGTGGCCACAAATGCGCGTAGACCGACTTGGCATATTCCACCTGATCCATTTCATACAATTTTTCACGAATCGAGCGTGCGAATAGCTCGGCATCCTTACGGCTTGGCGCAGGGATCATTGACGCGCCACCTGACATAATTGGCAGGTTAATCGCCCATAGAAACGCATCATCCGGCAATGACGCACCATTACTACCAAACAACTGGCCTTGGTCTGGGTCGGCTTCGACGAGATCCATGCTGCCAAGATATTGAGCAGCATCAGCCATCAAGATTTGGCAGGATGCGCCACTATCAGCTAGATAAAACTCATGCATCGCATCGCTGTTGTTATTGCGGTCGATAATGACGGTTAGTTTGATTTTGTCTTTCTTGGCAATACTTTCAATCGTTCCAGCAAGCGCAGTGTGGCCACCAGTGACAATGGTATTCACCGCACCGGCAACGGCATATTTGACACCGTGTTGAATGCGCTCGATTGACTCTTGTTGCTGCTTTTCGCTCATTTTTTGCCAAACATCTGGTGCGACGCGAAGCTCTTGAAGATGAAGCTCGACGAGCTTTTTTCCCATGTGTTCAGCGGCAAGCATAGGCAGCTTGGGATTGTGTGGTACTGAGCCTTCTGGCTTCTCGGTTTGTGCGTTCATTGTGATTCTCTCTGGCAAAGAAAATGCACCCCCGCAGGGGCGCGGGTGGTATTAGGCGTTTAGTTCATCGGCTCGTTTGCTAACGGCGTTCCACATGGCTTCGCGCTTTTCTGGGTCTGAAAACTCAATTTCAGTAGACAGGCGATCCAGTTCATCTTGGTTCGGTGCCTTTGCGATCAGATCGATTAAGGGTGTGGTTGGTGCTGGTTGTTGCTGCTTTGGTGTTTGCTTGGTAGATGTTGGTTTTGGTGCAGCTTTGGCGGGAGTGGTCGCTGGTGCTACAGCTACTTCCGGCTCAGGTTGGTTGCTTGGCGCTTCGGCAGACTCATCTGCATGAATCTCTACCGAGTCTCCCTCAATCACAAAATTGACCTTCTGGCCAGATTCGTTAGCAACCTCGATTTGTTCGGTTCGCATCATTTCGATGCTCATAGGCAGATATTTCCAACCACGACGAATCACGGTTTTGAGTGCCATTTGCTCATAATCAGTGACCCAAGGGCCATTCTTTCCAGAAGGCGAGCGTTCACGAATCTTGTTGACTTCATCAATGCTCATCCACTCAAAGTGGTTACCACCATCGGTGAAGTGAGCAACCATGTAGACCAGCTTTGGCGCACCACGATCACCAGTCAGCAACGGCTTGTGTACCACCTTGGTATCAATGCCTAATTCAAGATCGAAGGTGTCGTTCTCATAAACCATTTCGGCTTTGATGCTGGTAATAAAGCCTGAGCGACGGGCTAGGGTCAGCAGGCCACGATAGCCAACAATCGCCTTCACTTCGTTTTTGTAAGGCACGAGGTAGCACTGACCAAGCGCACCACCGATTTCCAGACCAAGATGGGATGCTTGGATCACTGAGTTGATGAAACTGTCAGGATTGCGCATGGCAATACCCGCAAGGTATGAGTTCAGGCGCAGCTCATTCAGGGCGATACGTGCCATTTTTTCCGGTGTAACGCTGGAAGCGACAACCGATTTAATCTGGCTAAATTTGCTGGCAAGCACTTTACCCAGATCAGCAATGCTGTTTTGGGCAGGCAGCTTGGCATCAGGATTGCGTGCCACTTGGCTGTTGTAGTTGTCGATGCTCATCGGGTGTTCCTCTTAAATGGCCCAGACTGGTAGGGCGATAGGTTCAATTCGTGGTGTGTAGCTCGGCCAATAGCCGATACGTTTGCAGTGAGCGATAAGCCCTAGTGCTTCCTTCTTCTTGGCATGGCCAACAAACAAGGTGGCTTCTGTGGCTTGATAGGCAGCGCAGGCATACGGACGATCACGCTCAATCACGAGCCACAAGAATTCGGGTGGTTCTTCGGTCTGGTAGTAGGCTTGAAAGCCATCGCAGTACATGGCTGCACTGGTGTGGTAGCCGAAGTTGGCGATGGTGCGAGCAAACGCGGCAGGTCGTGCGTCATCAGTGGTTTTTAGATCGATGATCAAGCCATTCGGCCAGTCGGCACATGGCGCAATGTGGTAGTCAGGACGAACACGGCAGGCGAGTCCTGATACTTGATCTTGATAAAAGATGGATGCTTCGCGGTAGCCTTTGCCTTCCATCACGATGCGATTAAATGGGTGGGCGCGTAGGCTGGCAGCCATTGCCAAGGCAACTTTGCTTTGCTCGGCAGTGAGGATGATTTTTCCTTTGGCATACTCGGAAAATTCCTCCCATAACTCCTTGCCAGCTTTTGTACGACGATCACAGCTAGGCGCAACAGCCACTTCGATTTCGTATAAATCTGGCTCAAGAAACAGCACATGAACCGCGCTACCAAGCTGCATGTTTGCCGTTGCTTCGTTTGGCGCACGATCTTCTGCCAGATACTTGGCGAAGTAGTGAGCGGGTGAGCGCAGGGCTTCTTTTAGTTGGCTGCTGCTGATTGCTGGCAATGAGTGATATTTCTCATTGCTCATGCCATAGGCAATGCTGGATGTCAGTGGTTTGGTTTGAGCGTTCATTTGGCACTCCAGATAACCGCAATGGCGATCACGGCAATGAATGGGATGAAGTACGGGTCAATGGCGCGGGATGCCTGAGCAATACGCGCTAGACGGACACGCAAACGATGGATGCGAGCGCGTGGGGTGCGTTGGCTGGCAACGATTAGGTTTTGAGTTGTGCGTTTCATGGCTTAACCCCGCTGAACAGCTTGAATGCGTAGACAGTCGAATGCGCCAACTTTGAGCCACGACCAACACGTCCGCGCTTACTGCTATAAATCACAGCGTCCCTTCCGTATTTGTCTTTAAAGCGGACAAGCTCCCCTTGTTTTGGTGCTTTAACCTCGCCACCTTCTTTGATTACAAAATCTTGAAAGTCCTCAAGATCGTCATGCTGAATATCAACAGCCTTGCTGCCATAAGGCGCATCATCAAGCAAAAAGCCAACTAGCTCTGACGAACCTTTAGACTTGCCTTTCTTTGCGGTCTCTTTCCAATTTCCGTATGACGGCCAAAAATCAATCTCGCCTTTTGTAGTGCGCAGCCGTACGTGATATTCGCTAAAACGCTCAATACCTTTAATTAGCGGCATGATCATTTTCAGTTCTTCGCCCCACACTGCGCGGCGGAATAATTCTTTGGCTTGTGATTGGCTCAAGCAGCATTCTTTCTCAATAGCTTCATTCGCCATCGCCTCTGCCGCAGCGTCTGAGAGACCGGAAATCATGATGTTAGGACGATGGATTCTTGTGTGTTTCATGGCTATCCCCTCAGTACACAATTGATACGTTGGGGATTTTTTTGTTGTAAATCGCAGTCACAACAGCTTTTGCTTGATCTTCTGAAAGGCCAGATTCACTCATCAGTGCTGATATGGCATTGCGATTTACACGTCGTTTGATGGCTTGGCTTTGTTCGCGTCTAGCCAGTTCTTCGGCTTCAGCTTTGGCTTTTGCTTCAAGCTCTGCGCGAATACGGGCTTCCTCAGCTTTGACACGGGCATCAGCTTCGGACTTGGCACGGGCTTCGCGCTCTACCGCAGCCTTGGCCGCCTGTTCAGCTTCGGCTTGAGCTTGAGCCTTTGCCGTCGCTTCGCGTACCAATGCGTCCTGAGCAGCACGCTCGGCTTGTGCTTTGGCTGCTGCTTCACGCTGTGCGGATAACTCGGCCTGACGTGCTAGTTCAGCCTTCTCAGCTTCAAGTGCTTCACGCTGTGCCTTGGCTTGCGCTTCGGCATGAGCTTTGGCACGAGCAGCAGCTTCATCAGCAATACGCTGTTCATGTTCGGCTTTGGCGCGTGCTTCGGCTTCTGCACGTAGTCGGGCAAGTTCGGCCTGTTCAGTTTCGCGCTGTGTTGCCAAACCAAGCAGGTTTTCAAGGTGAGGAATGGCAATGTCTTTGGCTTTGGCGGAATCAATCACAAATTCCTGCCAGCTATCATCAATAGTGGTGGCTTTGATCTCAGCCAAAACGTCAGCAATAACAGCACTTGGCGACAGTTGATCAACGCGACCTAGGTCAGTCAGTTTTTCCAGCCGAATTTTTAACGCATTGATGCGAGCGGTTTCTGCTTCCTCCCACTCAGTTAAAGGGGCGCGAATTTCATCGCGTAAGGCATCACACGAATCCCGAAAAAATTTACGATCACTGTCAATGACTTTGGCTTGTGACTTAATTCCTTCAACCAATGATTTGCCATGATTATCTACAGCGGTCTTAGATTTGCTGACCTTGTATGCAAGGCTGGCAATGAAGTCGCGTCCTTTTTTTGTGCTTACATCCAGCACATGCGAGCGAGCTTCTTGCGCAATTTGATCAAACAGAGAATGCACGCCTTCTGGTTGCTGAAATGCTGCAACGATGGCATTTGGCTTCAATTCTGATAGTTCCATGATGTTCTCCAATTGGCCCGATTTAACGGGCCTTTGTTGTTAGGCGTCTTCGTAGGCAACAGTTGAGAGGTGTTCATTGACGGCGCTGATTTGATCGTCAGTTAGTGCGACGATTGCGCCATCGAACACAGGCACATCGTCTGCATCCCAGACGATCCCGATAGGGTTTTTGATTACTGGGTAGCTATACGAAGCGTCGTACCAGTCTTGATCTGGGTGATTTGTGTGGAGGTGCGGATACTTGATCGCGTCTTTCACATCGTCTTTTTGCTTTGCGTTCACTGCTATCGCAACGTAGGCACTTGGTTCGTACTTGTGCTTCAGCGACACAAGCAGCATTCCATCCTTGAATTCAAAATCGGCATCTGGGTCGATGATGAAGTCTGGAAACTTTGGTGCGAAAGCAGCTTGAAACGCGCCAGCTTCGACCAGTTCGGTTGTTGCTTTGAGTGACTGGTGTGCATCATCTAAGCTGAAGTGACTAACTTGTGATTGCAAAGCGACTGGCACAGCCCCTTGCAAACTCGCTAATGGAAGATTCATAATCTGGTTACTCCGGTTCGTTCGGGGTCATGCCCTCGGTTGTTCGCGCAACGTGAGGGCTTTCTTTTGCCTGCGTTTAGCGGCTTGATGTTGAAAATATAGTTTATACTATAGTTCTAGTCAATAGTCATAACTATAAAAACTATAAAATAGTCGCAGGAAGATTTTTTTGGCAATAAAAAACCCGCCGGATTTGGCGGGTTTGGTGAAGCAGGGGTGGTTAGCAGTCTACAGCGACTCCGTTCTCAGTACATGCAGGTTCGGGCTTGTTGAGACCGTATGAGCTTGATGAGCCATAGCTTGACGAAATGCCATAGCTGGATTGGCGTGTGCCTGTATTGCCGTTGTATGGGTTCACGTTTGGATAGGTGCTGTAGTTGTCATTGACGGTGCTATTGGGATTGGTGCGGTAGTGTGGTTGTACATAAGTGCCATCTTTGCGGTAGTAGCCATTTACATGCACATCTGCAAATGCTGTACCCGCGATACATAGCCCCAACAACAGAGACATCATTTTTTTCATGGTTTTTTCTCCTACCTAGAAGATTAGGTACGCGCTAGGCTCGCGTTTAAAAGTCGCTGTACTGTGGTATAGGATAGGCCGATGACCCTTCATTAAGTCTCTTGAGTGTGTTTTCTCTCGCCTTGCGAAGAAGCTCTCTACTTCCATATCTAGAGTCTGCTAATTTATCAATTTCTTCTTGCAGCACTTTTCTAGGGTACGAGCCTTCATCATTAAAAATGTAGTTTTCACGTTTGGCCAAAAACTCTACTGCTGCCTTCTGATACTCCTGATGCCATTCTTCTTGTGTTGTTGTTGCTGACTCAGCGGCAACCTTTACTTGCTTATCAGAATTTAGCAGAGACTGAAGAACAGTATCTCCATTGAGTTCAAGAGCTTGTTTGATAAATTCTGCTTCCGTCATAAAGTCTATACTGCGATTTAAGAATCTATTTTTTGCAAAATAAGCAATGCAGGCGCTATCAACTATTCTCTCCCCAATACTGTCAGGAGAGACATAATGAAAATTTAAAAAATTATTCTCACTTGATGATATTACTTTTCCTGATTTAAGCTTAATGATCTGTTGAGAGTGTATTTTTTTGTCATCGCATAATGCAAAATATAATGTTTTTCCCTCTACGGAAAAGTATTTTTTGGTTTTGTTGTCTTTTTCTTTCTCCAGTGACTTAACCCAAACCCTTAAGTATTGATTGTACGGATAGGAAGACTTTTCTTCAGATAAAGATTCTATATCGATCATGAATTTTGCGTTTTTGCTATCAGTCCCGATATATACCCAGTCAGCCGAAAAAGCTATAGATGAAATAGCCGTTGTCAACAAAATCAAAAATCTAATCATTTTTAAAATTCCTCAACATATTATAAAAATCAACGACTTGTTCTTTTGCTGCTACACATCAAAAACAGGTCGATCTAGCACGCGACGGCTAGGCGGCATAATTTCAATAATCGGCACAATCGCTGTGACTTCGGCCATTTCTAGGGCCATTCGCTCACCACTGTTGACCGATAGCAGATGCAATAAGCCATCTCTTTGCGTGATGTACTCTTTGATAATGCAGCGTTCATGGTTAATACAGACAAGCACAAACTCACCAGCCACTGGATTAGTGTCAGGCTCACAGACCACGAACCAGCCATCCCGAATCGCTGGAAACATTGAGCCGCCAGTCCCGCGCAGTGCATAAGAATTTGGGCCACCAGCGATTGACTGGACATAACCGTCGCCATCTTCTACTGCAAAACTATCTGGCGCGTTGAAATAGCCGTCTGGCCCCATTTTTGCCGACCCTTTGATCGGCACATATCGAATCTTCGGAATAAGGTGCTTAGCGGGTATTAGTTGTATTTGTGACTGCAAAGGCGGCCTTGATAAGTCGTCAGATTCGAATCGAATAGGGCTTTGTATCTGTTCTGAGAATTGGACGCCTTGGCCTTCCTCTAACCACCGCACATCAACTTCTAAATAGTGGGCAATCTTAGGCAGAAAAACAGATGCACCGGACTTGCCAGATTCAAGCTGGTGATAGCTCGGTTGCTTCATCCCAACAGCCTCAGCAACTTGTGCCTGAGTCTTTTTGGCGCGTTTTCGAGCTTCGCGTAAGCGATCTTTTAGCTCAGTCATGTCATCTGCAAGCATATCAATACTCCAGAAGCTAATTTATAGCCGCAACTATACAAAAGCAAAAAGTTAAAACTATTGACCTGTAATAGTTTTAACTATAATCTCTGACTAAATATAGTCTGAGGATTCCAAAATGGATCTGATAGAGCGTTACCAAGCACTGGTAACTCACTTTGTTACCCAGCAGGCAACAGCAGATGCGCTTTGTTGCAGCCAGCCATCAGTCAACGGTTGGGTTACTGGCAAGACAAAGATGTCTGCAATCTTGGCAATACGAGCCGAGAACAAAACCAATGGTGCATTTAAAGCCATTGATCTGTGTCCTGACCTAGCCCATGAGGTGGCCTCATGAGCACAGAATCCGACAATTTCACTCGCAAGGCACGCAAGAACGAACGCGTCCTTTTGCGAGCCTTTGCCAGCGTCAGCGGCAAAGCAATCGCTTTGGCCACAGGCTGGTCAGATTCAAAGGTCAGTCGCTTCTTTAATGAAGGGAATGCCGAGGGCGTGACCGAGGTCGCGTGCTTTTCAAGAATGCTCGTTGAAATGGGTCTGCAAGTAGTGCCAGCGCACTACCGGATGTTTGACCCGAAAGACATCGACACTTTGCTGAGTGTGTCGCGCATGACGATGCAGCACATCAAGCCGCACCACCTAATCGACTCAGCAGATGCAAGCACCCATTAAAAAACCCCGATGCGTAAGCAGTCGGGGTTTTAGTCGTCACTTCGGATAGCCGTCTGAAGCAACCAGAACCGAGAAGTCCATTGGAGGATTATCACATGCAACAGCTAACACAGCAAACAACTTGTTTGATGAACATCACGCGCAAGCAAGCTGAATCGCAAGCATTGGCAAAAGACGTTGAAGCGTTCTTGGCTGGTCGTCAGCAGCCGTCAGCATTAGCGGCATTGGCAGAGCAAGAAGCCAAAGCAGCACGCGAAGCGAAGATTAAACATGCCGCTGAAGATGCACGCCAGCAAGCCAAGGCCAAGGTTAAAAAGGCCAATATCGTTGAAACCAAGGTTAAGCGTAAATCGTCGGGATCTGTTTCTCGTGTGCGTAGTGATCAGGGTTCAAAAATTCCATCATTAGTTATGGCTGCCGTGTCGAATGGGCCTGTGGATGCTCGGAATATCTACCTTGATATTGCTGAACGTCAAAACGTATCGAGTGCGTCGGTGCAGAGCGTGATCAATCGAATGATTGATCGCGGCGAGTTAGTTGCAGAGTTTGCTTCAACACCTATGAGCAAGACTCGTGTAATTGCGATTCCGGCACATGACTATGCGCTTCAAGAAGCCGCCAAGCTCACTACACAACGGTATTATAAAAACCATTTTGACGAACAAGTTGCTTTTATTCAATCAGTTGGGTCTGTAACAGTTGATCGTCTGGCAGAGCATTTTGCTGTGCAAAAACGTCAGGCTCAACGGATTCTCACCATTTTGACCGAGAAGGAAATCTTGGTGAAGAAAACAGCCCATGCAGGTGGCCCAATTCCATTCTTGTACCGCATGGGAGCGCAGTCATGAACAATAAAACTAACCCAACCCAGACACATCAAGACAAACACATCGAGGAGCTAATCAAGCGCATGTCATTGCGTGACTTAGATGTATCCCGTCTTGAACGTCAATTGCGAGACCAATCTGCCCGCACCCAATGCATGGTGAACCAGATTGTCGCTTATGAGCGGGAACTCAAAACAGTCTGTGCGTGTCATGGCCGTGCAAATGCCAAGGATGAAATGGATCTTATTATTGCTCGCGGTCGTGCAAATGCGTTTGTGCAGCCGGATGAGCCTACAAACGCCCACGACGACATGAATCAGCACAACCGCTTTTTGTCGAATATTTGGCAGGGTATTAAGTGGACGCTGGTTGCGCTTGTGCTGTTTGGTGGAGTGTCGTTTTTGATGCTGATGGGATGGACTGGAGGTGCAGTATGAAAACCATCAAATTCAAAGACGCGCACATGATTCAGCAGGTTGTTGATGGTGTTAAGACTCAGACTCGGCGGGCTGTGAAGGTGCAGCCGCATGGCGCTGGTTCTTGGGTGCGTCAGGGTTTGGAATGGATGTTTCCGAATATATGTCCGCACACAACAATCAAATGTCCATACGGAATTGTTGGCGACACTCTACAGATTGAAGGCACTGATCATCTGATTCAGATCACAAGTATTCGTGTTGAGCGAGTCCAAGATATTACGCCGCAAGATGCAATCCAAGAAGGTGTGCCTTTGCCGTGGCCAAAAGATTTTGATCCTGATTATGTTGCATGGCCTCATGACTTTGAGTCTTGGCCTGATGCGAAAAAAGAAGGTTTTTACGAGGAACACGCCCGCGCCAAATACATAACGATGTGCCACTACGCAGACATGCTAATCAAAGGATTTAAGGGTCTTTGGAACTCAATCTACGCCAAAAAACACCCGTGGTCAGATAACTGTTGGGTCTGGGTCATCAAATTCAAAGTTGTGGGAGGTGCATCGTGACCACCTTCACCGAATACCAATTACAGCCACTAATGCCGATTTTCCTCGGTGGCCGCCAGCTATCCCCCCAGTTCGGCGGGATGCTGTGCGACGACGAAAACGGCTCAGTTGAGCAGCATATTAACCAGCTCATCAACAAATACGGCCCCCGTCTTATGCGCGTTATGCGGGACGGACGCCTTGTGTATGAGCAGCATGAGGAGGTGTTACGTCATGCTTAAACCACTCGTTCCTAACAATTGTGTGCTGACTGATTTCGCTTTCATGCCACTTGATGTTCGTCGTCTGCTGAACTCCGAAACTTGGGTGCTGGGCAACGATTCAGAGCGTTCAGCAGCCATGTGTTTGTGGTTGGAAAGTTGGCATCAAAAACCAGCAGCCAGTGTGCCGAACAATGCAAAAATGTTGGCGCATTTATCCAAAGCTGGAAGCAAATGGGCCAAGGTTAAAGACCATGTTTTGCGTGGTTGGGTCGATGGCGGTGATGGTCGTTTATATCATCCTGTCGTTGCTGAAAAGGCGCTAGAGGCTTGGATTGAAAAGCTTTCTAACGCAATCAGTGGCAATGAAGGTAATGCCAAACGCTGGCAAGTTGCGATTGATTCCGACGAACTAAAGTCCGACCTATGCGATGCAGTTGAGCGACTCAAAGCACTCGCCCCCCAATCCAAAACACTAAATAAAAAGATTGTCAAAACTATCCAGCCCCCATCGAAACCCGATCAGGAGGGGATCGCCCCCCGACTCGACCCCGAATCGGGTGGAGATCGCAATAGACAGGGACAGGGACAGGGACAGGGACAGGGAAATAATAAAAGCCAAAAGGCCTTTGTCGAAATTCCTGAAAATCAAAAGCGCCCATTCGCTGATTTTGGTTTTGACCAGATCCCCCAACCTTGGGCCGCATCCATCCAAGCCGATTGGCCAGACCTGCACCCAGACGACCTGATGGCCAAGTGGGACAAGTACAAAACCAACGCAAGCAAGTACCCAAGCCTACAGCTCACCAGCACCGAGTTTTTTGAGGATTTTAAAACCCGTTGGATCGACAAAGACGCACCAAGGCTCATTGAGCTACGCAAGTCACGATCCAGCCAGCCAGAGCGCCAAGAGCCACCAGTGCCAATCTGTCCCCCACCAAAACCGGCAGCTATCGGATTGGCTGGCATGGAACTGGTCGTGTTTAACCAACTGCACAAGCAAGATCCGACCCTAACCCAGCAAGTGATTTTTAATCTTGCAGCAGAGCATGGCTTGAGCACGTTCCAGATCCTGCGAGACATGCAGGAGGCCGCATCGTGAAATCCTATCGTCTGCCAGAGCATCACAAGCAAGCCTTTGCGACAAGCAAGCAAGCCGGTGTCTGGTGTCCAAACGCCAAAGCACCACAAGGCCCAGTGCGGGAAGAAATCGACCTGCCAAACAGCCCTAGACCGCATTGCCTGCCGAGTTATCGGGCATACGTCACAACCAAGCATGGTGAGCATGTTCTCGTCGATGGTGTGTTATGCGAGGCCACTCAAGTGCAAGTCGGATTGAGCCGAGATGGTTCGGAAACGTGGTTTTTAGCCAAGGTGGTGCAGTCATGATTCCGCCTATTGATAATCCAGATTGTGAACTTATTGAGCAGCTTACGAGCGCAGTTAAACTTTTTGTGTGTCTGCAAGATGATCCAGCAAACGATTGCCAGCGGTGCAAGATCGAATTGCGTCGAATCGCAAGAACTGGTCATTCAGCAGCGAAAAAAGCGGTTTGTTTTGAGTTCAATCATCGGCAGTTTTCGACGGTGCAAACACTCAAGGCGGATTGGATGCCGTTTTCCGGCATCGTTGCAGGTCTGCTGATGAAACTCGATGGAGTGTATGAGTCATGAGCAAAATCAAAAAACAACCACTCGTGTGGACACTCAACTGGGACGTGTTTTTCTCAGTCAACAACCCGAATATCGACCCGCGCAAAATCTACAAAGGCGATGCAAACCGATTGTTTGCTGGTAACGCCATCCCTCGCAATTGGTCAGTCACATTCACAGTGCAGGGCCAGATCAGGGCGGGCATTGACGCGGGTAAAACGATCAAGCGTTCGTACAGCCACCGGCCAGATGCCAAGTTGTTTTTGGGTGATTTGATGCGAGTCGTACAGCAACACGTTGACGAGCATATTTGGGATGAGTGCAGTGATTTAAACGTCACTGAGATTCATGCACTGGCTGTCACCAAGCGGGAGCATCGCTAATGAGCAGTGTTGATGTTTATCTACAGGCGCATGGTTTTGTGCGTAAGGCGCGGATCATCGGGAAGTCAAACTGTGGTTTTGCTTGGTTTAAAAATAGCCAAAAACAAGGCGAGATCATTGTTGAGTCAGATGCAGACAGTATTTCGGTCTGGATTGGCCAAGAGCTATTGCTATGCACTGCCAACAAGTCTGCGGCGATCTTGTGTGTTGATGAGTTGCTTGAGGTCAAATCATGAGCAAACGCTATCGCTACATGGATCAAGAAACGCTGTATGCGTATGTCGGTACTGCAATGCCTGCTGGTACTGCGCGTGATGCGGATATGCCGCCAGTTGAGGTGTACCAGCACCCACAAACAGGCGAGTTGTTTTATCGCACAGTTGAAAATTTTGCTGAGCGCATGACGGAAATGCCTGAGGTTTTGCCTGCTGTTTTGATGGCTGGTCGTAGAACGATTGAGCGTGAGCATCCTGCATTGGTGTGCTGTCAGTCATGTTGTGATGCGGCGATTAAAGCTGAACCAAAATTGATGCTGCATACAACGATGATCTGTTGCTCAATGTGCGGCAATAAGCGGTGTCCAAAAGCAGTGAATCATACCTATCAGTGCAGTGGTAGCAATGAGTTAGGGCAAAAAGGAGTGGTGGCCAAATGAGCATCCACATGTCAGAAGCTCAGGCAAAAATGCTCCTAGGCAAGCTGTACACACCACCCAAAGCCAAGGCCACAGCACGCGCAAAGGGCAAAGCGAAGGCCAAAGCACCCAGTGAAGGCGAAGTCGTCATGGCGCTGCATCTACGCGCCGAGAACATCCGGTTTAGCACCGAGTTTAAGTTCTGTTCTGGTCGTCGTTGGCGTTCTGATTTTCACATCACTGGCACACAAGTGCTGGTCGAAGTCGAAGGTGGCACATGGAGCGGTGGTCGTCACACTCGTGGCAAGGGCTACCAAGACGACTGCGAAAAATACTCGTGGGCAGCGGCAAACGGTTGGATTGTGCTGCGCTATACGACCGAGCAAGTGCGAAAAGGCATGGCAATCAACAGCGTTAAAACCGCGTTAAAGCAACAGGGCTGATGGATTGGCTTAAAACATTTTTGATTCAAAGGTTTGGGCGTGGTTTTGGTTGAAAAAGGGCATGTCCAAGCCTGTTTTGCAAAATAAACCTCATGGAGCATGTGTGATGAGTAGACGGTTTGGGCGGCAGCAGAAGCGGCAGATGCGAGAGCAGTTGGCAAAGGCTCAATCGGACATGGGTCGGCTTGAGCAGCGGTTAGAGATGCGGCATTACGAATCCAATCCTCGTGTGTTGAATTTCGTTGAGATTCGGAACGAGAGAAGCTGGCGCGGTATGGATTATGAACCCGTCATCAAGCCCGAAAATGTTCACAGCTTGCACAGAATGGACGTTGATGTTCGGAGTAATGACTTCGATCCAGACCGGCATTTGGTCGCAGTTTGCATTGCCGATCACCAAGCGTGCTCGTACATCAACACCAAGCTGATACGCGATAGCAACTTCAGGGCATTGGAGCCGCTTTGTCAGGGTCTTGCACACAGACTGATAGGGCTTATTCAGCAATTGATTAAAACAGAGCAAGGACGCTAATCATGGGATTACCAATCAAAACGGACGGCAGCACGCTGATTCAATCGGTTGACTGGACAAAGCGCAGCGTCGAAGAATGGCTGGAGCAATATGGCCTCTGGGTCAATGACTGCAACGATAAGACTGGCTGCATTAGCTCAGACAGCGCACTGGCGGCATGGACATCAAACGAATCGGATAGGCGCAAGCGTGACCATCGGATGAATCAGTTTGCACTGAACATATCTGATAATGAGGCCAAGGCTGTGATGCGGTTATTACTCGATCTCAAGACCAAGGATCGTAGACTGGGCAACATCATGATCATGCGCTATGAGCAGAAACTAAGTTATGCCGTGATAGCAGCGCGTAGCATGGGTGCAATCTCAAAGACGTGGGTCATTGGTCTGTGTCAGGAGGGAAGGGAGTATCTGCAACAGCGAATGGGATGCACCTAAACTGGACGACAGTTGGTGTCGTTCACTGATAGTTTTGACAGGTTTTTTTGCGAATCTGCGTGGTATCTTCTGACATCAATGTTGCAACGAGCAATGCAGTATGTCAGACGAACCACTGGTTATTCAGTTACAGCAGTTAGCAAGCGATACTGATTGTGATATTGAAAAGCTATTAAATAAGGCTTATTTGGTTGCGAGTAAGCTTGAATCAAAAGATTTTTTAAAATTTATTTCGTCAGAAATGAAGGGTTACACTTGTAAATCAGACAAACTTCCAGAATACAGAATTTTTTTAGGTGATCTAAAAGCACAAAATCCTTACCACGGCCTCATTCCATTTATCTTGCCAGAGGACATGGATGACATGGTGAGGCGCATTTATTGCTTTCAGTCACTACCAAGTCTTAAAAGTGTCATTGATGCTAACTCTGATAATATAGAGTATACATTGCCAAATTCAGCTTTAAGCCTATTAATGGAGATGCAGGGAGATTTTCCTATGATGCCTAAATTATTAATTAGCAAGACCAGTATAATTTCTATTTTTCATGCTGTTCGGGAGGCTATTTTAACTTGGTCTTTAGATTTAGAGCGCAAAGGCGTTTTAGGTGAGAGCTTTCGTTTCACACTACAGGAAAAAACAGCAGCTATGAGTAATCAAACTTTTCACATTGCCAACATGCAAGGTGTTGCTGGCAATGTCAGTGGCGGTACGGTCAACCAGCAAAATGCTATGACAGTGCAAACAGCAAATTTTGAATCGTTGGCTAATCATCTACGTCAGAAAGGTATTGGCGATGATGATATTGCAGATTTGAAGCAGGCAATTGATCAAGATCCAAAACCAGAGAAGGTTGGTGTTTTTGGTGGACAGGTTTCTGCATGGCTAGGCTCGATGATAACCAAGGCTGCTACAGGTGCTATTGGGATCGGAGTTGGTGTTGCAGGAACTGTCTTGACTGAAGCTATTAACAATTACTATGGGTTTTAAGAGGAAATAAGATGAGCTTTAAAATTGATACATCGGGTCTTGATCGCCTAATCAACAAGCTAGAGGAGATTGAAAGCCAAGAGCAATCGATTCCAGTCACTGAGTTACTAAATGACAGTTTTATGCAGTCACATACGCAGCTTAATTCGTTTCAAGAGTTTGCAGATCAAAGCGGCTTTGATTTCACAGATCAAGCTTCATTTCAGGCAATACCAGAAGCAGCTATGAATGAATACGTTGAGCGTGTGACCGATTTTGAAACATGGGAAGATATGCTAGGTGCTGCTGGTGCTGAGTTCATGAAAAAGCAGTTAGGCTTTTAATCACTTGCACCACTGACCGCACTTTGCTATTTTTGTGATAACGCTGTTGTAGTTGCGTACAAGATACCTGCAACCCTGATTGGTCTAACGACTGGTCGGGGTTTTTTATTGCCAAGAGGAAAGTCGGTCATGTCAGAAATCCTAACGTCACGCCAGATGATCATGCTGCAAGTTGCCCTTGCAATCATTAGTCGTGAGGACGCTACTAGTGCAATTGGTCATGCTGAAACGCTGACGAACTTGATCATGGGTGGGTCTGCCAGTGTCGAAGGGATGCGCGACAAAGGCACGGGTGAGGCTTATTCAGCATCAGTATCGAATAAGCCTAGCGATCATTTGTTGGGCATGATCTCAAACGTCAAATACACGCAATGCACAATTGGCTCATCAAGCGATGGCAATCAGACCAAGGTCGTCTGCGATGTTGTGCTTGGCGATAGCGGCATTACGGTCAGTGGCTCATCGCAATATTTGCGCGATTCCTGTTTTGATCCTGTGGCTGCTCGTGAACATGCCTATGAAGCTGCTGTGGCCATGTTGTTTCAGATGGAAAGTTATCACGAGATGCGCAATGCAGAACGCAGCCTTGGTGCAGCCGAAAGCCTATCGATGAAGAAAGAAGCTGGTCGCATGTTTGCGGAACAAGGCACGCAATCCGGCTTTGCTGGTATGAAACAAGACGTGCAGTAAGCACAGATCAACTAATGACCCGCCTTGTGCGGGTTTTCTTTTGACCACGCATTAGGAATCCAGACATGAACATGGACAAAGCCGCAATTCGGGAAACGCAACAGGCGTTAAAAGAAGCCGGTTTCTACGCTGACTTGGTCGATGGTGTCTGGGGCCCAATCACTCAAGCCGCTAACACAGCAGCACTGGCAACGATCAGTCTGCAAAAAGGCTGCAACATGGACGCTCATGTGCCGCCAAACTTTAAGACGGTGGCATGGGGTCGCAAGGTTTCGGAAACCTTCAAAGATCGTGTGTGTTGGATTGCTGATCAACTCAACATGCCAGAGCAGGGTGCGTCGTGGTTGATGGCGTGTATTGCTTGGGAGTCTGCCGAGTCGTTTAGTCCGTCGATGCTTAATCGGGCAGGCAGTGGTGCAGTAGGTTTGATTCAATTCATGCCGAGTACCGCCAAATCACTTGGCACAAGCAACGATGCACTACGCAAGATGACCGCTGAAGATCAACTCAACTACGTCTACAAGTATTTTGCGCCGTACAAGGGCCGCTTAAGTAGCCTATCTGACGTGTACATGACGATCCTGTGGCCAATCGCCGTAGGCAAGCCTGATTCTCATATTCTGTGGCGCAAGGATGACCGGCCAACAACATATCGTCAAAACGCTGGTCTCGACATCAACAAAAACTTTGTGATCACCAAAGGCGAAGCTGCCGCAAAGGTCGCTGAGAAACTGCGCAAAGGCGCGGACTGGGCGGGTTGATATGCCAGAGCAGCTTATTGTTCCGAATCAGCAGCAAGAAGGACAGATCACAAAGGCTTATGCAGTCACGCCGGTTGATATACAGACCGTGCCAGTGCCGTTCGCTAATGACCCGTTCTTTGCTGTGTCAGTCACGACATACATCATCGTGTTTGGTGTGTCGTTCTTTGCTGGTCTGGTTCGATTTATTCGCAAATTGAATGAAGCAACTGAGCCGCAACCATTAGCAAAAATTATGCTTCGGTTTGCAGGTGAGCAAGTTGTGGCCACGTTTGCTGGTTTGTTGACGTTCTGGATTTGCTTGTATTTGGGTTGGTCGATGACTGTGACCGTGGTGATGATCAGTTTGAGCGCACACATGGGCGGCAAAGCCATCGACACATACACAGATTTGCGCGAAATCTGGATCGAGGCGCAAAAGCGCAAGTTTAAGTAACGGTTTACCCGCTCGCTGCGGGTTTTTTTACATCTGCCGGAGGGCTGGATTGACGAGGTGACACATGGCTGCTAGGGAAAAACTCAAGCCTTGTGGCGCTAAGACGCATTCCGGTACCAAGTGTCAAAAACCGGCTGGATGGGGAACGGATCACGTTGGTTCTGGTCGCTGTAAATTGCATGGCGGTGTTGTTGGCAAAAAACACGGGCCACCAAAGGGAAGTCAGAACGCGCTCAAGCATGGCATCTACAGCCGGTTGTTTAAGTCTGAGGATTTAGACGCGGCAAAGGCCATGCAAGGCACGGTTGAGACTGAATTGGCGATTGCTCGGTTACAGCTTGTTCGACTGATTGAGCACCAAGACCAGCTAGAAAATGTGCCAGTGATCGAGCAGATCGAAGAAAAGACCATTGCAGTGCCAAATGAAAGCGCCGATGACGTGAAAGATCGTCGCGCCAAGGATGCGGCAGCGTGTGGTGAGTTTTACGACCCAGACGATGACGACGATGTGCCGGATGCAGATGCAGGCAGCATTGAGACTGCACCGCTTGAGCGCAAACGCATCTTTAAGCGTCGTGATTTTCAGACTGAGTTCACGCGGTTGACTGCACTGATTGCGCGTCTTGAAGCACAGATTGTGAACACCAAGGTCAAGCATGTTGAGCTTGAAAAGCTATCAAATAATGGAGGTGATGAAGATGGAACAGAAAAGCTCACCGACACACAACTGGATAGCGAAATTTTGCAGTTGGCAAAAGGACGAACAGCTTAAACATTTGGCGAACCTGACCACCAAAGACAAGCGCCGACTATTGTCGCTGCTAAAAGAGTGGTGGGGGCGTCAAGACAGCAAGTTTTATAAGTTTTTTCCAGACACTGGTGATTTACGTCGAGAGTTATATACCAAGCACGTCGATTTTTTTGACGCAGGTGCAACATATCGTTCTCGGTTGTTCATGGCTGGTAACCGTGTGGGTAAAACGATCTCAGGGTCGTATGAAGCTACATGCCATGCGACTGGCTTGTATCCACACTGGTGGACTGGCAAGCGATTTGATCATGCAACTGAAGGGTGGGCAGCAGGTAAGACTAACGAAACGACCCGCGACATCATCCAAAAGGAATTGTTCGGCAATGTTGTCTATGTTGGCGGCAAAAAAACGGTTGATGGTACTGGGTTAATTCCTAAGCATTTGATTGATCGGTTCAAAATTCGCTGGAAGTCTGGCGTTGCTGATTTGATCGACGTTATTCGCGTTAAGCATGTGTCTGGTGGGTGGTCAATCATTGGTCTCAAGTCATACCAGCAAGGGCGCGGATCATTTGAGGGAACTGCAAAGCACTGGATTTGGTTAGACGAGGAATCACCACAAGATGTCTATACCGAGTGCCTGACTCGGACGGCAACCACGCAGGGCATTGTACTGATCACCTTTACGCCGTTGGAAGGTGTGACCCAGATGGTGAGCGACTTTACAAAAAAGGCGGAAGAAGGTGCGAACTATATGGTTCGTGCGGCATGGAGGGATGCGCCTCACCTGACCGAGAAAGATAAGACAGAACTGTTGGCCAGCTTTCCAAAGCATGAACATGCGGCTCGATCAGAAGGTGTTCCATTAGCTGGTAGCGGACTGATTTTTCAAGTTGATGAAGCTGCGTTGCTTGTCGAACCATTCGATATTCCACGCCATTGGCCACGAATTGGCGGTTTGGACTTTGGTTGGGATCACCCTACAGCAGGGGTTGTGCTGGCATGGGATCGTGATACAGACACGGTGTACCTAATTTGGGAATACCGTGAAAAGGAAAAAACACCCGAATACCACTCGCGCCAGTTGCGTGATGTGGGCCAGTGGGTGCCGTGGGCATGGCCACATGATGGCTTGCAGCATGACAAAGGATCAGGTGATCAGTTAGCTGAGAAATATCGTGAGCATCATCTCAATATGTTGCCTGAGCGCGCCACGCACCCAGACGGCACAAATGGCGTTGAAGCTGGACTGATGGACATGCTGGAGCGCATGGAGCAAGGGCGTTTCAAGATATTCAAAGACTGCACCATGTGGCTGGAAGAACGCAGAGGTTACTGCCGCAAGGATGGCAAGGTTGTTAAGGAGCGTGATGACGTGATCAGTGCATCGCGTTACGCAATCATGATGCTGCGTCATGCAGCAACCAAACCTATTGAGCGCAATCAATCGCGCAGCAAACCGTCGAGAATCTAAATGAGCTTTACGCATGGAGTGTTGGTGCCAACCTGCCAGCACGGGAATCTGCACGCCTTCGTCTCGAACATCGAAGCTAAAGCCTTTGATGATACAGACGTGACGTGTGCGACCGAAACCATTGATGAAGCTGCGATTTTGATATGCCGTAAGTCGATTACAGGCATTGGTATGACGCACATTATCCCGTTGCGTGATTTTTGGCGCTTGTGTGACGACTATCAGATTGATCAGTTGTTTGGTGATGCTGCAAAAGAGCTTTTTGGCAATCCGACACAGCGCGATTTGATGATGGTGGGTGATTTGGTAATGAATTCGATGGATACGCTATTCAATCACCCGCCAGAAATGACCGTACTTGAGCAGCACAAGGCCGAGCAGAAGGAGATTGAGAAACTGGGCCTGTACATGGTGGTCAACGATAAAGTATTGGTGGATGCCCGATGATTACGCTCATTGCTGGTGAAGAAAAAGAGCAGCTATTGCATCGACTGGTTGCGCTTTATGACCGAGAGATTGACAGACAAGCCAGCAGTCGTAACGAACGCGCCAAGGATGCTGATTTTTTCGATGGTCATCAGTATGACAGCGAAGAAATTGCAGCGTATGAAGCACGAGGCCAAATCCCGCGAACCTATAACGACATCAAGCCAACGATCCTATGGATTTTAGGCAATGAGCGCCGCAATCGTAACGACTGGGATGTGAAACCGCGCAGTAGTGAAGATGGCAATGCGGCCCTGATCAAGACCAAGCTGGTCAAGTACATCGACGACATCAACAACGCCATGTTTGAGCGTTCCAATTCATTTGGGGATGCAGTTAAGACTGGCGAGGGCTGGACAGAGGTATTTGTAGAGCCTGATGACTTCGGTGATCCACAGATCATGTTGCGGCATGTGCCTTGGCGACAAATACTGTCGGATTCAAACAGCATCCGGCCAGACATGAAGGACTCAGGGCATTTGTTCCGTACTCGATTGCTCAGTGTTGATATTGCAAAGCAGATGTTTCCAAAGGCAGCCAACGAATTAGAAGGCGAGGCGCGGGATATTCACCGGCTGGTCGATGAAGATCGGTCATCGCTATATGGCTATAACCAGCGTGAACAAAATAGCGCAGGTCTCAGTTCTGGCGTTTTGACGTTTGACTCGGTGCGATATGGCAATGATCAGTATGGTGTTCGGATCATCGAATGCTGGTACCGGCGTTATGAAGAAGTAGAGATTCTTCGAGGCGAGGACGTTTTAGACCGTGTGTTGTTTGATAAAGAAGATCCAATGCACGTTCAGGCCGTACAAAGTGGCGCGGTTCGTGTGTCTAAGGTCATGCGTAAGCAGATGTATGTCGGGATTTTTACTCGGTACACAGTGCTATGGCATGGCAAGTCACCGTATGACCACAACAATTTTCCGTATGTGCGCAGACTGGTGTTTGTCGATGATCGGACTGGCTGTCCTTATGGCCTGATCCGTGATTTGCGCGACCCACAGACTGATTTGAATCATCGGCGCAACCAAGCCCTGTACAACATCAGCACCCGTCGCATCGTCATGGATAAAGGTGCAGTTGATGACATGCGTGCGCTAGAAGAAGAAGTGGCGCGTCCAGACTCAATCATTGAGAAAAAAGTAGGTTCTGATTTTCGGATTTTAGAAAACACAGGGCTTGTGTCTGGTCATCTTGAGCTTGCTCAACAGGACAGTGCGTACATCCGGCAGGTTAGTGGTGTGACCGGCGAGAACCAAGGATTGCCTACCAATGCCACCAGCGGCATTGCGATCCAAGCGCGTGCTGAACAAGGCTCAGTGATTACAACGCTACCGTTTGATAACTCACGCTTGGGCCATCAGCTTGAGGGCGAATTGGTTGTATCGCTGATTGAGCAGTATATGGATCGGAAGATGCAGATTCGTATCGTCGGCAAGGATGGTGAAAATGAATTCTTACAGATCAACGCATCACCTCAAACCGACATCACCAGCAGCAAGGCTGATTTTGTGATTGGCGAGAAAGAGTGGCGTGTAACGATGCGCCAAGCGGCATCCGATCAATTCATGCAATTGGCCACACAGCTTGGTGCCGTGAATCCAAACATTGCAATGGCCTGTATTGAGCTGGCAATTGATCTATCTGACTTGCCAAACAAACAGGACATGATGAGTCGGTTTAGGAAGCTATCAGGCATTCCAGACCAGAATGATCCTGAGCAGATGCAACAGCAGCAACAGGTGCAAGCACAGCAGCAGCAATTACAGCAGCAGCAAGCACAGTTGGCGATGGAAGAAGTGGCTTCAAAAATCGCTCAAGCCAAGGCACAGGCTGAGAAATATATGTCAGATGCCGAGCAAAACAAGGTCAAGACTATCGTCGCCAAAACTGAGGCATTGCAGCGATCAATGGAAGTGGCTGGCATTGTCGAAGCCAATTCGAATACTACACAGACAGCCGATGACCTAATGGAAAACATCGACAACATTCTCAATATCAACCAACCCGCAGCAGCACAACCGGAGTAACCACCATGTCCGCAGAAGTGACCCAACCTGAAGATCAGGATGTTGGGAAAGTTGACACGTCTGTCGTTAATGACCCTAACGACTTTTTGCTACCTGAAGAACGTGTTGACGATGAGCCAGAAGGCACTGATCCAAATGTTGTAGATCCTGAAGCTAAACCAGAGCCAGAAACACAGCCTGAACCTGAGCAACAGCCAGCATCAGAGCAAGATACTGCACCTGCTGCACCTGAAGCCGAAGCCATTATTGATCAAGGTCTGATTGATCTATACAGCCGTGAAGCATCTTTGCTTGATCAAAAAGAAGCGATCACTGGAAAGATGGATGCACTAGTTGATAAATATGATGCTGGTGATATTTCGGATGCCAAGTATCAGGTCGAGTTAGCCAAGCTCAACTCTGATCTACAGGTCGTGACAAGCCATATTTCAACGGTCAGTGCCGAAGTTCAACAGGTCAGCAGTTCTCGTGAAAACGAATTTAACCAAGCTGCCATTGCCTTTATGTCTGAGCCTGAAAACGCAGTGTTTCACGATGAAGCAAGCGTGCACTACAAGGTGCTGCAAGAAGAAGTGAACAAGTTGGCCCAGTCTGGCTTGTCTTACCCAGAGCTATTGCAGCAAGCGCGGGACAATGCGGCAAAGATTGTGGTCATCCCACAAAAGGCAGCATCTCCAGCAGCACAGCCACCAGCAGCAGCCAAGCAGCCTCGTAAGCAGCCAGAAATCCCGCCAAATATGGGCAGTGTTCCGGCAATTACTCAGAACGAGTCACCATCAAATGAATTCGCGCACCTCGAAAAATTGTCGGGGCTTGAATATGAAGATGCACTGGCTTCGATGTCTGAAGATAAACGCGCTCGCTACTTAAATTCTTGAAATAGGTGATCTCTATGCCGTTCCACCATGACTTTGAGGAAGGGGAATCTTTCTCGGCGAATGGCATCGTCGTCACTGTTGTTGGCCGTAAAGGTCGTCGTATCCGGATCTCTGTCAATTCTGACAATCCGGTTTCTGTTCATCCGGCGCAGAAGTGCCCCTCAAGTGGAGATTGCCAAGATGGCACGCACCTTGATCGGGGTAAACGACCCCAAAACGACTAAGCGTTGGGCTGGTGAAACTTTTGTCAGCACAATCCCCCAGACCTTCTGGGGCAAAAACATGATGGCGAGCAAGGACAAGGATGCAAACGCTCCTGTTCATATTCGCAATGATCTAAGCCAAGCTGCCGGTGATGAAGTCTCGTACAACATCTACGCGCAGATTAGCGGTCAGCCAGTGTTTGGCGACGATACCTTGGAAGGTAACGAAGCCAACCTCGAAGGCTTTACTGATAAGGTCACGATCAACGCGATCAAAAAGCCAATTGACGTTGGTGGTCAAATGACCCGCAAGCGCACGATGGATGACTTGCGCGCTGTGGCAAAGGATAAAGGTCAAGACTACATGACCCGCTTCTTTGATGAAGCGTGCTTTACCACAGTGTCCGGTGCGCGTGGTGTGAATGGTGATTTCATCATGCCAACTGGCGTGACCACTTACGTCAAAGGCTCACAGCCATTCACCCCATACAACCAAGATCACATCGTCTACGGTGGTTCGGCGATTAGTAAAGCCACACTCACATCTGGCGATAAGATGAGTCTCGATGTGGTTGATCGTGCAATCACCATGGCTGAATCCGAAGGTGGTGGTAGTGATGGCAAGATGCGTATCACACCGTTGTCTATGGGTGGTGAAGATAAGTTCGTGCTGGTCATGAACAATTGGCAGGAGCATGACTTGCGCACCACTGCTGGTGGTCGTTGGGTCGAGATCCAAAAGGCTGCTGCTGCATCTGTTGGCTATGCCTCCAACATCTTCAAAAACTCGGCAGGCGAGTATCGTGGTTGTGTGCTCCGTAAACACCAGAAAGGCATTCGCTTCTCTGACTACGGTGCAGGCTCTAACGTGGCGGCTGCTCGTGCAGTGCTGATGGGCCGTCAAGCGATGGTCTGTGCTTTTGGCGATGCTGGTGATGGTCAACGTGCGAGCTGGAAGGAAAAAGCGACTGACTTGGACGATAGCAAGCTGAAGATCACCTTCGGCATGTGTTTTGGCTTGAAGCGTCCACAGTTCAACGGTCAGGACATCAGTTCGATTGCGCTTGATACCGCTGCTGCCAAGCCGTACTAACAGCTAGTTGATTGGTCAGAGCCTTGCTTAACGCAGGGCTTTTTCATTTCTATCCTTCATTCAATGGTGCTTAACATGGCAACGTTTCTATCTGCCCAGTACAAAGATGGGCAACAAACCCCGACCCCAACCGATATGTGTGTGGCTCCCCATCGCGCATATTTTGTATTTCCGGCATCTACCGTACTTGCCATTGGTGATGTCATCGTTTTATCCAAGATTGCGCCAACCTACGGCATTCATGGTGCGACGATTGACACTGATGCAATGGCTGGTCTGTCTGTTGATGCAGGGTTCTTGAATACAGCAAATACCGCAGTCACTAGCAAAACACACAACGCAGTCAGTCTAGCAACAGCGGGTGTGATTAACCCAAATGCAACTGGCGCACTACGCGCAGAAGTAGTTGATGATGCGCGTGGTTTTGGTCTGGTCGTTACGGCAGGTGCAACAGTACCGCTAGGCTTTACTGTTGGTGTGAATCTGGAATTGCGCCCACGTCAGCCGGTTGAATAACCCAGTCACCATCCACACAAGCAAGGCTGAGTCAGACTCGGCCTTTTTTATGGCCAATGCAAAATAGGTGCATCATGTCTGAACCAGTAAAAATTGAGTTAATGATCCGTCGCAAAGGCGGAACCACTGTTGATTTTGGCAAAAATGAAGCGACCAAGGTGTTTTATCACTTTGCGCCGATTGATCCTGCTAACTCAAATTCACCACATGTGTGCGAGGTGAATGATGATGAGCACGTCAATCGGTTCTTATCAATCAAAGGCTATCGTTTGTTCCGTGGTGAGCAAGCTCCAACGACATTGCAGTTGTCCAGCAGTCAGCCTGATTCATTTGAACCAGAAGATGAATATGGTGATTTAGTGGGTATTGACCCGCAGTTGGTTGATGGCGATTGGCTGCATGGTTATAGCCGCAAAGTGCTTGAGATCATGCCGACTCATAAAGCCAAGTTGATGGCAAAGCTGAAAAAATCGTATGACGAAACATTGCCAGATGGTTCAAGTCCAAACGATTACATTCGTGCATTGTTGGTTCATGCCGTTGCCGAACAAGAAGCCGCATCAAGCCTAGCTGCTGGCAACAATGCCGAGACCGGCAAAGAAGAAGTCTCGCAAGACTCCAATGATCAAGGCGCTGACAACAGCACCAACGATCAATCAGGCAACGACAACGCAGACGACTAATCGTCAAACCAAAACCCCAAAAGCCGCCTTCGGGCGGTTTTTTGTTGGAGATCAATCATGGCTTGGACAGTTGAAGATCTGATCACGTCAACGCGCAACACACAGCTTAATGACCCAGAAGGCACGACTTGGCCTAATTCGTCGATGTTGAATGCGATCAATGAGGCATTACGCACACTTGTTTTGGCCCGACCAGACGCGACCAGCACAAAAGCCGTGATCACATCTGTTGCCGGTACTGAGCAAAAGATTCCAGAAGATGGCTATCAGTTGCTTAAGGTCATTCGCAATATCACACCAATCAATGGTATGGGCCGCGCCATCCGGCTGGTGAATCAGGATCGACTAGATTCTATTGCTCCAAATTGGCACTTGGATGTTGGTACCGAGGTCATTGAATACTGCTTCGACAAAGATATGTCGCGGGACACCTTCTATATCTATCCGTCTGTTGGTGTCGGTAAGAAGATTGAGATCCGCTACTCAAAAGAGCCGCCTACGTTCACCAACAGCGATATGGCTGTCGAAGTTCCCGTCTCACCAGTCTTTAGTTTGGCCCTGCAAAAACTGATTGCGTATCAACTGCTGTCTGGTGATAGCGCATCAGCGGGTAATGGCGAAAACCATCTGAATACGGCAATGACGATCCTTGGCCTTAAAGCCAGTGCCGACAAGCAATCCTATCCATCAAGTAAGGGCGGCCAATAATCATGGCCGCCTATTCTGACTGGGTGGATGCCGTATCCATACACCTTGAAAAATGCCCACGAGTCGCAGTGATTGGCGCTGTGAAGTCATGCGTCATTGAGTTTTGCGACAAGTCACATGCGTGGATCTTTGAGCACCCAGAAGTAACGATCGTTGATGGCGAAAATCGCTATCAACTGGTAGATATGCCCAACGATTCAAGCATCTGCAAGGTCTGGGGATTGCGTGGCCACAATGCCTACTCATGCGATGAGCGTGATAACCCGCGCTATCACTATGAGCACCCAGACCTGATCGTGATTGATGACGACCTATCGGTTAGCTCAACTCTTACCACGATCACACCACTGCTATCACTCAAGCCGCGCCAGTCGGCCCTCGATTGCCCAGACTTTATTGCCGATGACTACTTCGAGTGCATCTTGAACGGCGCAGTTGCGTACTTGCAGATGCAGCCAACTGCCGAGTGGTCACAGCCCAACATGGCAGCCGTGCATCAAGCCGAGTATTTGGCAGGTATTGAGCGTGCTCGATCCCGATTGGCTGATGGTTTTGGCAAAGCAAAGCCGCGCCATCGCGTTCAACCCCAATACCTGTAAGGGACATATGACATGACAGCAAAGCTGACGCATGTACTGAGCATTGATGCCAGTGCACTGGGGTTGGTTGGCGTAGTGCGCGCCGACATTCGCTTAATCCGGACAAGTGCTTCAGATAGCTTTGTCTCCATCCCTGATAATTTTCGTGTACAGGTCGATTTGATTGATGGTCTTGGCAGTGTTCGGTTATTTGAAAACACCTATGGCTCGATCTACGACTGCACGCTATATGCAGCGAATAGCAAAAAGGCATCCCAGTTCTTTTTCAACATGCCGGATGCAGATGCCAGCCTGACAGACTTGAGCAAGCTCACGGCATGGCCTGACTCAGAAGATACCAGCACAGTGCCGACCCCAACTGTTGGCCTTGTTGACTTGGATGATGTTGATGACAGTGCTGCTACTGGCAAGTTTTTAACTGAGGTTAATCCGGTTGATGGCGTGCGCCAGTTTGGGTTTGAACAAGTAAGCATTGATGATGTGTTGGGATTGCCTGATGCGTTGGGCAATCGCTCGGAAGTTGGTCATACGCACCCATTCGACACGCTAACCAATCAACCAACTGAATATCCACCATCTGCTCATTATCACACTATCAACGAAACAGTTGACCTGCCTGAGACCATTGGCAGTCTCAATGCACAGGATGCAACGCTACAAGCCAACATTGACGCAGAAGCTGCCGCTCGTGATGCTGCTGATGTTGTGCTGAATCAAGCATTGGCAATGGTTGGCGGCGGCGCAAAGGCATACCAGACCAAAGCCTTGATGGATGCAGTAACGCCCACCGATCCAAACCAGTTGTCGTATGTAACCAATGATCCGACCACCAATAACAACGGTCTATATGGTTGGACAGGTAGTGCGTGGGTTAAATCTGTTTATGACCCATTAGCTCAGGCATTAGCTGCTTTGGCAGTTGAGGTGCTTAATCGCAAGGCACTAATTAGTACAGGTGATTTTGATTTCAACTTTACGGGTGCTGATTATTTTAATATTGCAAAAATAAAAGAAGGTTTTTTGGGTGTACTCAATTTAATTAAAATCATTAAAGATGCAGGTAATACATTTAAGTTTGTTAATGCTGACAACTTCTTAGCTGGTGAGTTTGGATCAGACTTTGCAAGGTTCTTTGGTAAATTAAGCACAGACTCATTGCAGCTAAATGGGTCTGGATCAGGTTTTGATTTTATTGGCAATGATGGTTTTAAGTTCGCTGAAATATCCCCCAATTTCGTCAAGTTCGCAGGGTTAAAGATCATGGTTGATAATAGTCAAAAGTTGCGATTCGTTGGCGATGATTATTTTGTGATTGCTGAATTCCCTTCAGTAGCAGCGAGTGTCACGCAACCGACAGTCATTAGCGTCACTGCTCCATTGTTCTGTGGCCCATTAGTGACATTTACCAACCAGCCTACGTTTATTGATGTTGCATCGCTTGTAGCTCAACGTGGCTTGATCAATAGCACACGCAACCTACTAGCTACGATCAGCGATCAAAGCGGCAAAGGCTTTTCACAGTCTCGTGAGTCAATTCGATTTGATGCGGCTGAATACACGTCAAGCGGTTATTTAACGCTATGCGATACGGCCAATAATCCGAATAACATTGCACGCATCCCACTAACATTTAAAACAGCGCCAATCGGTCTAACAGGTCAGGCCAATAAAAACATCTTAGTGGTTGGCGATAGCATTACGAACCGTGGTCTTTGCTCGCTCATTAAATCTTATTTAGCAAGTTATGGTTATAGCGTCACATTTGTTGGTACGTTAAAAGGGTCGCTTGATGGGGAAACATCTACACAAACTGGTGGTGAATATGGCGAAGGGCGGGAAGGTCATGAAACGGGTGACTATACCTATCGCTATACGGATCGAGTACAGATTGTAGGTGTTGGTAATGAGCAAACCTATCTGAATCTTGGCTTGTCAGATAAAAATACAGCGCGTGAATATAATCCGTTTTTGCGTGCCGCAACCGGCGGTGATAACGCAGGTGTAATTAACAATGGATATGTGTTTGATGCCGCATTTTATCAGTCCCGTTTTGCCTCAACATCAAAACCAGTGCCGACACCAGACGTGGTAATCACACTGCTTGGTACTAACAACAGCCGAGACCGTGACGGCCCAACATTATCAACTGAGTATGCCGAAGATTTAACACTGATGCTGAACAGCTATAAGTCGGCATGGCCATCCGCAAAACTGATTGTTGGTATGCAGACAACATCGTCAACGACAGATCGTGATGCAGTTTTTGAAGCTGAATATGCACCAATGATCCGAGCATTGATCAATCTGAAAAACAGCATTAGTGGGCTAATCGTTGCACCAATTTGGGCGCTTGCACCATCTGAAGTCGGCTACAGCATCACCACTGGATCGGCAACGACAGATAGCGTCACAGGGGCGTTGATTGGTGGGCTGGCTGATGACATTCACCCTCAATACAGTGGCCGCTATCAACTCGCACACACACTTGCTGCATATTCCGCAGCTTCAATCCAAGCTCTGATCTAAGGGGATCGACATGGTTAGTATTTATTCGGCAAGCAATGGTGAAGGAACGGGCGGCTCTGGCACTTATGTTCCGCCTGTGAGTCGTGCAATTAAAGGCATTCATTTTTTGGTTGATAGCTCCGCAAAGCTGGCACACAACTTTGTTGAAGATGGTATTAACGGCTCTGTGACTGGCTCACCAACGATTACTGCCCAATATGCACAGATGACCGACAACACACATTATGTTGAAACGGGTGTTCCAGAATCCGCCTTAATGACTTTTTTTATTATCGCTAAATCTGACCAAGATTTTAGCGGGATTGATGGCTCAATGCTGTTTAGCACTAATGGGAATACTGTTCAAAGTGGTGGTGGGTCTACGTTTGGTACTTCTCTATATATGACAAGCAGCGGGATTACTTTTGGTTCTAGCCGTAACAATGGCGGCACAGTAACAAGTGCAGCGGCGGCGATTTCAGGTAATACCAATTCAACATGGGCTTTGTATCAGTTGGAAGTCACTGCAACAGGTAATACCATTACCAATGTAACAACGGGTGCAACAGCAACAAACAGTGTCGGTAGCACAAAAGTGATTACTAACGGCAATTTCCGTCTAGGTGCAAACTTCACGGCCAGCTATGTTGGTACATCAAAACTAATGGCTTGGGTTGCTCACCATGATGTGCTTACAGTTGACGAGAAAGCATCTTGGGTAACTCGCTTGCGTGCGTATGCTGCTAAAAAAGGCATTACCGTTTAACCAATTCAAACCTTAAACCCGCCAAATCCGGCGGGTTTTTTATTGGAGTAAGGATTATGGCGGCACCATTCTCTGTAGCAAATGTTGTGCTTGCTGCGACCTATAACGTACCTAATGCACGAGTGACTGACACGGTCAGCGGCAGCGGCTCAAAGTTCCAGTATGTAGCGATTGGCACTGCGGGTCAGACCGTGACTGTAAAAGCCGTGGTCGGCACTGAGAAAATTGACATTGTGACCCTTGAGATTGATGTGAGTGGGACGCCTGTTACCAGCGAACCAATTGAGCATGTCTTTGGTCAGCTTGAGATTAGCGGCACTGCTGGACTGTACATCTATCGCTTAACTGGAGGTGTGTAATGGGCGTTACTGTTAATCCAAAGGCGGTTTTGCAGATGGCAACTAGGGGTTACGCAGATGCTGCGGCAATAAAGCCCTATGACAGTATCTCAATCTCTAAAAACCTGTTTGCAGAGTCAAATGTTGTCAACCACAGCTATTTAACCAATGCTGGCGGCATCTCTGGATCAACTGGGTGGACACGGTCAGGCATGATTCCTGTGGTTGCCGGTCAAACATATACGCTATCTGGATCGCGTGGTCGGCAAGGACTTGCTTGGTTTGCCGCATCAACTGATCTAACACCAATCTCCTACGTTGGCGATGCGGGGTTGCCGTTGACTGCTGTTGCGCCGGCTGGCGCAAACTTTGCTGTCTTTAACTTGCAATCATCAACAGTAACAGGCTGGTCAAACATCCAGTTTGAGCTTGGGGCTGCTGCTACAACATATATGCTATACGGCGAGTCAAAGTACCGCATTGATGGCAGCGCCATTGATAATGTGCCAGCAGCCACAGTTGCGGCCCTTGGCACATTTACAGGCGGCGCGTCTAGTCAAACCATTAAAGGCGTTCAGGGCGCTGACACCGTTGTGCACACAGTCGTGATCAACAAAGCTGCAACGCATGATGCCAGTCGCGTTTTCAACTGGGTCTCGACTGCATTGAGCAATCTGACGCTACATACATGCGGCGATGATGCTGCGCCGTATCGACTCAATGAGACGACGTTAGGTGCAAATCATGGCTACAGTCGCACACGTTTGACTGTCGCATCGCATACAAAAACCTTTGTTGACGTTGGGTCAATTTGGATCGATGGGGCGAGTAAAGAGTGGGTGTTGATCGGCATTGATAGTGCAACATCGCTGAGCTTTACCGCACGCACAGACAATACTGCTATCACAGCAACGTCGGGCACTTTGACGCATGTCAGTGGCGCGACAAATACGGCATCTGTGAGTTGGACAGCAGTGAGTCAGGCTCAGTGGTATCCAATTCTCAAAAACCACGTTGTCAGCGTCACTGCTGATAGCCGTCCGATTGATCCTGACAGTACAACGCCTGTGCAATTTGAGCGACTAACGATTGCTCAGTCATACGAGTTAATGCTTAAAACAAACATTGTCGAGTGGTTGATTACACGCACAAAAACCAATGTTGATTTGACTGAGTATGCAGCCGCATCAAACGTCAGTGTTAGTATGACTCATGTGTTTGATAAATATGGCAACTGCACGATTGCAACTGACATTTTAGCACTTGATACCGTCCCATTAAGCGCATCTGCTGCAGCCATTTTGTTTAGCATGACGGCAAGACTTACACCAACGCTTGATGGCAATGTGTACTACTACATGCCAAATGCGCTGCCTGTCACGCACGAGTCTGTTATGTACGACTTTGCAAACAAGGCTGATATCAGCACGTTTGCGCCGTCAACTCGACTTGATATGACGCCCGACCGAGTTACATCAGGCAAAACCATCAATCGGGTTGTGCAACTAACAAACAACTGGGGATATGCATCTGGGCTTTTGCCTATCCTAGCTGCCAGCCCTGCTAATCGCTCAACGCTTGCTGCTCGCAAGTCACTACAACTCAATAACAACGAGGCAAAGATTTATTTTAGTGCAGTCGATAGCGCCAGTATCACGACAATGGCTGCTGGTGATTATTACAGCGCCGTCTGCTACCGCAATTATTTTAGACGCCCAACTGTCCGCACGGACAATTACGCGGTTTGCTCTCGCCAAGGCGACTATTTTTATATCGATTGGCATATCGCAACAACTGACCGCGTGCCGCTGCCACCCGAGCTACAGGGGCGAGCCTTTACCGTGTTTGATAAATCTGACTCTGTGACTGTGTTGAGTCAGATTGCTACGTCGTCTGTGGCATGTAAAACAACAGGGGCGGGCTATGTGGTGCTTTTGTTTGTCTAGTCGCACCCAGACACATATCCACAATTTGTTTTAGTGGCCCCACATGGGGCTTTTCATTGTGAGAACCACATGATCATCGAGCACTTCCAAGGCGACACCTTCATTGCCGAAGGTCAGTTGCTAAATGACTTAGGCACGCCTGTAGACCTAACTGCTGAAGGTGTGACCGTCCGGTCTGAGGTTCGACTGGACGGCTTTCGCCCAGCAGATGCACCAGTGGCCACACTGACATCGGCCATTGTGACCACCGACTACACACTGACAGCCACTGATACGACAGGCTGGCCCACGTCGATGCTGGTATGCAATGTCCGGTACGTCAAAGATGGCAAGACGTTCTCAACGCATGAATTCAAGATCAAGTGCATGATGTCGCCAACCCAATGAAAACAGTCCTGACGTTTCCGAATTCATCGCATGGTGGTCTGGGCTGTAAACAGGCTGCCGGTCATCAAACCACGTTGACGCTTGGCATGGGTTTTGGTGCTGAAGCAGAGATGGCTCAGATTCTAAGTGATCTAAGCGATCTAGCTGGCACTGTGACGCAGCTATCAGAAGATACTGAGCAGGAAAGCACGTCGCGGATCAATGGCGACAATGCCTTAGATGTGCGCATTAACAACCAAAACACCTACATCAATGGCGTGGTCACAACGCTAAATGCGTCCATTGCTGCACTGTCAAACCAGCTTGCAATCTACTATGCGATTTATCCCAAGCTGGTGATGGCTGGCGTGGTTGAGATGGTGACGGGTGATACAACGATTAGCCGACCCACTGGCTCAACGATTGATTTCACTGATTCACGCTATGCCATTTCGCTAACACCAGAAGGCCCACATGAAGCATGGGACATTACGCGTAATGAATCGAGCTTCGACATTCATGTGTTCAACCGTTCTGGCACAAACCGAATTGGCTATAGCGGCAAAGTTAGCTACGCCATCTTCCAAACTACGGCTATCGGTGCATAAATCATGAAAATAAAGCTGATGGATTTTGCTGGAGAGTTTCCCAAGGCAGATCAAACCCGCTTGCGTGAGAATGCGGCCGCAATTGCACAGGATGTTGACTTTACGTCTGGTGCGCTCAAGCCGTTCTATGCGGTGACTGCTGAACCGGCCTTGCCAGCATTGCCAAGTGAGGGGCCAACACAGGACATCGAGCGATACTATTCATCTGACACTGGCTATTGGATGCAGTTTCCGTCACATGTCGATGTGATTGCATCACCGATCAAAGATGATTGGCGCAATCGGGTTTATTGGTCTGGTGACTCACGGGATGCAGAAGGCGATGTGTTGTTTAGCTATACGCCTGACATTTATGAGGATGGTGCGCCTTACCCTAATCATTTTTATAAGCTCGGCATTCCTGCACCAACCAGCACGCCAATCATTTCATCAAGCACGCCGGTCACTGATGACACTGTGTCAGATGAAGCAAGAACCTACATTTACACCTACATCAATGCGATTGGCGAGGAGTCAGCACCAAGTCCTGCATCAATCACGGTGATCGTGCCAACTGAAGGAACAACGGTTGAGCTATCAGGTCTGGATACCCATGCTGAAGCAGCAGATCGCAATGTCAGCAAGAAGCGAATCTACCGCTCATTAACTGGCAGCAGTGGCAATGCCATATTCTTGTTTGCTGGTGAGATTGATGAGTCTGCCACCACGTTTACAGACACTTTGATTGGCACAGCACTGGTTGAGGAGCTACAGACCTTATTATTTGATACGCCACGAACCGGTATGACCGGCTTGGGCCTAACGGCCTATGGCGTGGCTTATGGTTTTGTGGACAAGATTGTTTGCATGTCATACCCATTTTATGTGTACGCATGGCCTCGTGACTTCGAGTTGACAACTCAGTATGCGATTGTGGCAATGGGTCACTATGACTCAAACATCGTTGTGGCCACCAAGGGTAATCCGGTGATGATTACCGGTATTGATCCCATTGGCGGCATGTCGATGACCGAGATCCCGCTCAATGAAGCATGTGTTGCCAAGCGGTCAATGGTCAGTCTTGGCTATGCTGTTATTTATGCCAGCCCAAACGGTCTGGTCATGGCTTCAGCCAATGGTGCACAGCTTATTTCGTCGTCGTTTTTTGGCAAGGATGAATGGCATGCGCTCAATCCTGAAAGCATTCATGCCGTTGAGCATCGCGGCAAATACCTGTTTTTTTGGCGGGTAGATGACGACAACAAAGGCGCATACATCTTTGATCCATCTGCACCTGATCAGGGCATTATCCGGTTAAGCCTGCATTGCATTAGCACGCACCGAGACTTGCGCACCGACACGCTTTATATGCTGCAAGATGATGGTTCATTGCAGCGATTTGATACTCAAAGCGTAGACCGTGTGCCGTATGTTTGGCGGTCTAAAAAGTTTAGATCGGTCAGCAGTCGTGGTAATCGATTGTTGTGTGGCCAAGTCTTTGCCGACACTTACGACTGCCTGAGCTTGACCATTTTTGCCGATGGTGCCGAGTTGTACCGGCAGCAGTTAGATGACCAGCCATTCCGACTACCCAACCATAGCCACAAAAAATACTGGCAGATTGAAATCAGCGGTACTGACATTGCACGAGAGATTGTGCTGGCTGAAAGCATTCGGGAGTTATCAAATTGAGCAGGCTGCAACGGCAGTTACCCGTACCGCCGCGTACTGGTGATGCTCAAACAAAGGCATGGTTTTCCGCTGCAACAGAGATCATCAACGGCCTGTTGTCTCGGTCATCAACAACAACCAGCAGTGGTAATGGCAGCGCATCGAGCAGCTCAGTGAGCAAGTCAGCACTGGGCCTTGATCAAGTCGATAACACTCGTGACATGGATAAACCACTGAGCAAGCCGCAGTCTGATGCGTTGGATAATTTGCGGCAGTCGGCTGTGTTGGTGGTGGAACAGGATTTTTCAGGCAATCAGCAAGCTAGGGCGCGTGACAATATCGGTATTCTTGATCCCAGTGAATTGATCACATTCGATGATCTTCTGGTGACGGCCACTATTGAGGTGGTGCAGATTGGCAAGATGGTCACACTGGCTGGCACACTTGAAAACGTAGATGCCGCTATAATCACTGCCGGTACCGTGATTGGCACAGTGGATGCCAGTCTCTATCCAGTTGTTGATTTTATGGCTGATGGGCTGTCATCGTTGATCAGTATTACGGCCACTGGCGACATTCAAGCAGCGCGAAACATAGCCATTGGTGGCGTGATTGCAGGGAGTTTGGTCTGGCTTACTGCTTAAATACAGGTTAAATTACACCCAGAACCCGTCGAGGTTCACGATTCATCTTCAGCCACTTTCTGGCACTCGCAGCGAGCACCTAATGCACTGAATGCAGCATAAGCATTCGGTTTTTTCGTGCTCGTGAGGTGTGCCGTGAAGGATCAATCGCTACAGCCGATTTTTGATCAAGCGTTTAATCAGTTGTATTCCAATACTGAGCGATTGGAAAAGATCAATGCGCTGCAACGGCACATTGAGAACCTTGGCGCGCCGCCACTTGATTGCCAACTCAAACATCACTTTGCGCCAAGCACATATGGGCGCGAGATTTTATTGCCTGCCGATTCGTTGGTGATTGGCAAGACGCATCGTCACGCACATCTGAACATCATCAGCCAAGGCATGGTCACTGTTGCCACCGAGCATGGGGTCACCACCTACGTCGCACCATGCACGTTTGTGTCAGAGGTGGGTACTAAGCGTGCTGTCTACGCGCACGAAGATACGATTTGGACAACCATCCATCCCAACCTAACCAACACCACTGATACCGATCAAATTGAAGCTGAAATCATTGTGCCTCCAGAGGAAGTGCAAGGTTTTCGTGCGTCTGTTGGTTTAGAGGTGCTGCAACTACAAGGAGAACAACAATGAGCTATGTCGCAGCAGGCGTAGGCGGACTCAGTCTTGTCAGCGGTTTGATGTCTAGTAACAGCGCCAAGAAAAGCCAGAAGCAAGCATTGGCGCTACAGCAAGAAACCTTGCGCTTTAACAAACAGCGTTATGCCGATGCTCAGAACCAGTTTGGTGATGTGATTGGCAGCATGGTTGATGGCGCTGAAGCTGGTGTGAAGGCTGATTTACAGGGTGTGTCTGATCGTGCCGCTGGTGATATTGCAACAGCGGTCACTGGATCGAATGAAGCCATTTTGCGCGACCAGCAGCGCATGGGGATCAATCCCAATAGCGGTCGTGCTGAATCACAGATGCGCAAAACATCATTGGCCACGGCTTTGGCCAAAGCGGGTGCAATCACTGGCGCACGCGAGACCGAGCGACGTACTGCCGCTGATCAAACGTGGAACCGTCGCTTGACGGTCGGGCAGCTTGGCATGAATCAAATGAATGGCACGGCAGCCGGTGTGAACAATGCCACAAGCTCAATGGCCAACACTTACAGCAATCAAGCATCTCAACAATCAGCACAAGCCGGTCAAATGCTATCTAGTGCAGGGACGTTGATCGGTGGTGCATTTGCAACGCCATCTGCCGCGCCAACACCTGCCACAGCCGCGCCACTGTCTACCGGCACACCCATGTCGCAGTTGCCAGCCTATCGACTGCCTACCGGCTTAAACACACCAAGCAAGGTGGTGCAGCAAAACCCAACCATGAATCTGTCCTTGGCTGATGCCATGAACCAGTACCTAGTCCAATAAGGGGCCATCATCATGCTTTCACTTTCTGGATTAGCGACGTTTGGTACAGCGGCAGTTGAGGGTTATAACGCTAAAAAGTCAGCGTTAAAGACTGAAGCCGAGCGTCTGGCAGACAAGCAGCGTGAACAAACACGCCAAGATGCCGCAGAACAGCGTGCAAACGAGTCTCACACGCTGCAACAAGACACGGGACTGTATGCCCTTGGCCAAAAAAAGACCGAGGACACTCAGAAGCTAGAGGAATTCAACCGGACAAAATTGATCCGTGATGGTGTTGGTTCAGCCTTGACCGCCTATCAAGCGGGTGATTTATCCGGTGCCTATGATGCGTATGAGCAGACAGGCAACAAACTGCACCCAGAGCGGCAAATGCGCTTTGAGCGTGACGCCAATGGTTTGATCGTGATTGATCCAAAAACCAAGTCAGCAGTCGGTCAGGTCTACGATGCGAGCGGCAATCCAATGGGCCAAAAAATGCCGATTGCCATGACCCAGTTGCACAGTGCAATTAGCTCGATGGCTGATCCGATTAAGTACGCAGAATCACGTCAAACGGTTGCGGATGCGATAGAAACGGAAACCCGTCAACTTGAAAATAATAAGAAGTTGAAGACGTTTGATAACGCCCTTCCAATGTCTCAGGCTGATGATCAAAAAATCAGATTGCAGCAGCAAATCAATAATCAGAACGCAGCGCGTGATCATGGTTATGGCAATGAGAATGCGGCACGCGATTATGGTTATGACGTAGACAAACTGAATCTGCAATATGGATTAAAGGCAGATGCCGCAGCCAACAGTGCCGGTACAACTGGCTCAAGCAAATCAGGCAAAGGCCCAAGCATTTCTGCGCTCGATCCATCGTTAGCAAGCATTTCCACTGCTGATGTAATGCCATTTTTGTTTGGTGCTGAAAGTAACGGTCAGCATCGACAACCAAATGGGCAGCTCACCACCTCACCAAAAGGCGCTCAAGGTGTTGGGCAGTTAATGCCAGCGACTCAGGCTGATGCTGGTTATGGTGTGCGTCCGCCACGCGATAACAGTGAAGCCGAGAACAAGCGATTTTCGACTGAGTACCTGCAAGCGATGCGCAATCAGTTTAAGGGCCGTCCTGATGAATTGGCTCTTGGTCTGGCTTCCTACAATGCTGGTATTGGCAATGTGCAAAAGGCATTGGCCAAGCAAGACAAGCAAGGTGGTCACTGGTCGCAATACTTGCCGAAGCCACAAGAGACTGTGCCGTATGTTGAAAAGATTATGGCCGGTCTGTCATCAAATCAGGCACGAGCTATCAATCAGGGCCGCAACCAAGCCGCCGCAGGCATCATGTCTGGCAATGTTGAAGATTTGAACAAAATGATTGTTTCTGATTTTAAAGATCAGAATGAACCAGTATCTGGGGCCACTGTCACCGTTGGTCTTAATCGCGCCATCAATTCATTCACGAAGATGCAGCGTGTACCGGATGCCGATAAGCAAACTCATTTTGTGGCAGGTCTCACTGAGATCATCAGAATGCTGCCGGATGATATGTCCGATGCAGACAAACAGACCTATGCCAATAGCGTGGCGTACAAACTCCTCGGTGAAGGCTCATTCCAGAGCATGTCCTCACGTCTGTATCCAAACAATGGCCAACAGTCAGCACCATCCGGCAGTCCAGCGGCAGCGGATCAGCAGCTTGTTAATAACCCCGTAAGCCAGAACCAACCACCAGCCACAGCCCAGAAGCCAGCCACAGTACAAGCCAAGCCTGAGCCAGCACCGTTTAGCCCTGATGCAATGAAAGCGGGTATGTCTTATCTGACTGCTGACCTGACAGATTTAACACCCAAGGAACAGGCCAAGCCTGAGCCAAAACTCAAGCTGCCGACCAAGAAGGCTGATCCTGCACCCGTTGCTCAGGCTACAGCCTCAACGATCACGATGGACTCACCAAAAGACGATCTTGCAAAACGGGTAGCAAAACGAGAAGCAGCAGCAAAGCAAGCTGCATTGCGAGCTGCTGCCGAGCAACAACGTCTGGAGAAAGCCAAGGCTGAACAAAAAGCCCAAGCCATTGCTGATGCCAAGGCCAAAACCAAAGACGACGAGGAGCGCAAAAAGCGCCGTCAATCCGAGACCACACAAACCCGCTCAACCTTGATCCTGCCAATGACTGGCAATAAGTGGATGGCCCAATAATGAACGCGATTGATAAATTTAATGCCTTTGCCGAACAAGCCTTAAAGCAAGGTTTGAGCAGTGAGCAAATCAATGCTGAGCGTTCGCGGATCTTTACTGAAGAAGTGCTACCACGGATTAAGGGCCAACAGCCACAGGTGCGCGAAGCTGCTGCACACCAGTGGAATGCGGTCACTGATGAAACGCTCAAGCAGTACGCATTCAAGCCCGATCAAGGCGAAGATAGCGGTTCGATGAACCAGCGCCGTGATATGCAGGAACGGGGCAAGGCGGGTGGTATTCGTTTGGCTGCTGGTGCATTGGCTGCTGCTGCAAAAGCACCAGTTAAGCGTTTTGCTGCGGGTGCAAACACGCTGGCTGCAAGTACGGCCACACTTGCAAACGACATCATCAACGAAGATGAAAATGGTGTTGCGCGAAAGGATACCCGCTTGGCACGGATTGCCGAGGATCAAACCCGCTATGCCGAAGAACAGCGCAAGGATACGGGGTCAGTCACTCGTGATGGCACAGTCTTAGGCGACTTGGCCGCAAATGCCAATGAGGTCAGCGGATCAATCATGGAATCAGCACCAAGCCTTGTCTTGGGCGGTGGTGTTGGTGGTGCGGCAGCTAAAGGGGCAATGGCGCTTGGTGCAAGTGCACGAGTGGCAACTGTTGCAGGTATGGCTGCTGGTGCATCGACTGAATATCCGGCCAACTATGGCGAATCGCGCAAATCTGCTGAGACTAAATTAGCAGCAATCAGCGACGAGGATCTAGCCGCCAACGTGCCAGATTTTGCCAAGCTGTATGAGCAAGGTGTGACTAGTGGCATGGATGATGCCACTGCACGCAAGACGGCACGCGATGGCACGATTGATATTTTGGCCCAAGGTACGGCCACAAAGTCTGCACTGATCATGCAAGCCATTTCGACCATTGCGCCGAGTGCTGGCGGCATGATGGCCAGCCGTGTAGCGGGTGGCAGCATGGACACGCCGATTGGCAAGGCTGCTAAGAAGCTGCTGGAAAGAACTGGCATTGCTGCACCAAGACTTGACCGAGTTGCCGCTCAACGTGCTGCACGAGAGTTAGCCACTGGCAAGACGCCAATGATTAGTGGCGTGGGTAGCGCCAATCTTGCTGTGCGTGAAGGTACCGAGGAAGCGTTACAGCAGGTCGCACAGAATGATCAAGTTGAGCGTACTCGTGCTGGTGCATCTGGTACTGACTATAACGCCGGTGCATTGACCGAGGACGTGGGCAGCAGCTTTATTGCTGGTGCGATCATGGGCCAAGGTGCAGGCATGGCAATCAATGGCACCGAGGGCAGTCAAAACCGTCAAGCCGTCGCCAAGATGCAGCAAGATCATGCACAGTTGCGCCAAGGCATCCAAGCACAGGATGAGCGTATTGCTCAAATGCAGCAGCATGGTGGTATTGCGCCTGATGTGATTGATGAGCAAGTGGCGATCCGTGGCGAGATGGCCACACATTTTGATGTGCTTGATCAAAAGATGCAGGAGTTGGGATTAGCACCAATCGAACCCGCACAAGATGCACCACCTGTTGCACAACAGGATGATGTGTCTGCTCAACCAGCACCAGATGAAGCTGTAGCACCACAGGATCAACCAAGCGAGCCAGTTGAGCCACCTGTAGAAGCACAGGCAGCACCAGCACAAGATATGCCGGTTGAGCCACCAAAAGCCGGTCTAGCCGGTGTTTCTGAGCGTGCGCAAGCGCGTCAAGCGCCTGCTGACGCTATGCCTACACTGACATTGCCAACGCCTACAACGCCTGTACTCAGTGATGAGGAATTCACTGCAAAGTACCAAGAGGCCATGCGTACTGGTGATGAACAGGCTTTGCGACAACTATCAACGCTACATGCTACCCATGGTGGTGATGCCGCCAAGACAGGGGACTTGGTTCGTTCTGCGCGTGCTGCCGTACTTGCCGAGCAAGCTGCCGCACAGATGCCGCCGGTTGTGAGTGCAGAACCTACTCAGGGTGCTCAAACGCCACCTAAAAAACCAACTAAGCCTAGTAACGATGGTCAATTGCTGGCAGATCCAGAACAGCAGGGGTTTAAGGCTGCAATTGATTCGTGGCTTGCTAACTCGCGACATTCGACGTTTGTGGACAATATGCCGCCAGCATTGGCTGAAAAGGTTAAAAGCGGCGCGTTGCAGGTTGTGTATGGCAGGGCTGGCCTTGGTCTTAATCGCATGGTTGTCAATAACAAGCGACCACAAGAAGGCAGTCTGTTTGGCTTGACTGACGGCAAGAAAACACTGGTCTACGCTAAGTCTGGTACAAGCCAGACCGATGACCAATGGCGCAAGGGCGACTGGTACGAGGTCGACATTCAGCAAAGTCCAGATGGTGAGATGGATATTGTCCAAAAAGCCAAGCCTGTTGCCGCGCCTGTCACGCCATTTGTTCAAGATGGCAAAGTTAGTCTGACTGAGAATGGCCAGAGTGTGACGATTCAACCCACACCAACCACACCTTCAACACCAAAACCGAAGCCAAAAGTAGCTAGTTTGACCTTGCCAGTGGCTAATCCGGCTAAAACGGCTAATCCTGAGCCACAGGCACAGCCAGACCAAGCCACACTCAAAGCGCAGTTCATGCAAGACATGCAGACTGCCATCGCGTCTGGTGAGACGGGAGCGAAAGCCAAGGTCATTGCAGCAGCGCAAAAACAGGGTATTAGCCGCCCTGATGCATTCGCATGGGCCAAGGAAGTTGCTGATGCCGCTACGCCTAAAGCTGATGATTCCACTGTAGATATTCCGCCGGTGGAGCCTGTTTCTGCTGTGCCTGAAGCGCCAGTACCGAAAGCCAAGCAACTAGAACAGATGCAGCCAAATGATATTGGCCGACCATCTGACGGCAAGCCATTTGCGAATAAGAACGCTGCTACCTTGCTTCTCAAAAAAGACGGTCTTGAAGATGATCATGAGGTGGTTCAGGTCGGTAAGGGGGCGCAGTTTGTTATTCGTGCTAAAACGCCAACGATGACCGATCAAGAGGTTATTGCGGAGTATGCAAAGCAAGAAAAAGCACGCCTTTCTGAAGAAAAAACAATTACTCAAAAGAATGGAAATCCGTTTAAACGAGAAACTTCAGCCCAAGAAGTAATTGATAAACACGACTTATCAGACACCCATAAAATTGATGAAGTGGATGGTGGGTTTGTCGTTAAAAAAATGACGATTGCCGAAAAGAAAGAAGCCTCTGATAAAAAGAATGGCGTAGTTGATTACATGGATATTCAGGAACATGTGCTTAATCGTTTGGGTCTAGGTGAATCTAAAACATCAAAAGATGCCGGTGATTATGGCGAAGTCGATTCACCAGCACTGACTGATTCGCAGTGGCAGCAAGTTGAAGGTCAAGTAAATCTGTATCAAAAACATCAGCGAGATGCTGTTAAAAACGGTCAAAAACCTATCAATATTGATGAATTCTTCTCCGAGCTAAAGCCTTCAGCAGTCGTGGCTAAAACCATCATTGGCCCAAAGATTGATGATCAGTGGTCAGCATTCACGCCTGAGTCTAAAACGCTCAATATCCCGCGTGCTGAGATGCCACAGATCAAGGCCGAGTATCGTGGCGCAATGGTCAATTTCTTAAATGCGCGTGGCGTGAGCCATGAGCAGGTTGAGGTTCCAGCCCAAGAGTTAAAACCAACTCAACAAGAATTCTCACCAGAGAAAGTAATCAAGGCCAAAGCCTTTGAAGGCGGTGATCGTTCGATTCTGATTTCATCTGATAACCATGTGCTTGATGGTCATCACCAGTGGATGAGCAAGTACGACACGAATGAGCCAGTAAAAGCGATTCGACTCAATGCGCCGATCAAAGATTTGCTTGAGACCGTCAAGGCTTTTCCAAGTGCTGAAACGTCAGACGAGTCATCCACAAAAACAAATCAGTCATCCCATGATGCTGTTGAAGTCAAAGTAAATTCTGAATTATCTCATCGTATTCCAAGCAAGCTCATGGATCGAGCAATTCGCCTTGGTGATGTGGTTGATGATTTGGCCCAAATGACCAGCAGCATCAATACTGATGTTCAGTATGGTCAAGACTTGCTGCGCACCATTGCCAGACTAAATCCATCGATAAACGTGCATATTGTTTCTGATTTAAACAGCATCCAAGACAAGACCATTCGTGCCAATTTGTTGGCTGGTGGGTTTTATGTGCCTGAGCAAAATACTGCTTTTGTATATCCAAAATCAGAGGACTGGGTTGGTTCTGCGTTAGAGTTGGTCAATCATGAACTCGTCCATGCAGCGACAGAGCAATCTATTACTGATGGGCTGATGTCAGAAGAAACTCAAAACAAGTTAAATGTGCTTGTCAAAAAAACAAAAGAAATGTTGTTTGATGGGTATGAAAATCTATCGGAAAACGCAAATGATCGCTTGGCCTATGCATTACAGACTAATCCCTTGCATGAAATCATTGCGACAGGAGTTGCTGAGTCAGAGGTGCGCCAAGCCCTAGAGCAAATTATTGGCGTTGATGGTCTGCGGCAGCTAGACTTTATATTCACCGATATTTCAACTCAGCAGGCAACACAAAATGGCACACGGAACAAAGGCAGAGATGATCAAGGCAGCACAAGAAATGTGCCTAGAAGTCTACCGGTCACTGACACAGGAGCAGCAGCAACAGTTCAAGGAGTTTCCACAGCAGATACAGGGCGTAAAAACGACACGCGAAGCACTGCATCTAACCAAGCCGATATACCTGCTCGCAAAACAGAATCAGCAGGCGTAGAGCAAGGTGCTGATGGGAGTCAAATCGCAACCCAACAGAGCGCACAAAATGAGCAACGCAAGCAAGGCCGAAATCTTGGAGATGGGGAAAAAGCAGTTCTTGGAAATTTACCAAAAACTGACGAAGGAGCAGCAGCAGCAGTTCCCGAGCTTTCCTCAAAGTCTACAGGAGGCCAAGACGCTAACGGAGGCGCACGTTCTGGTCGAGCCGGTATATCTGCTGGCTCAACAAAATCAGCAGATGTAACCTCAGATAAAATCGCTGATTTTGGTGAAAAGATTGGAGGTGCCAAGAAGGATCTTTGGAATGACTACAAAAAAAGTCTGTCAGATAATCTTCCTACCAATGCCAAAGAAATCACATTAGCGCGGCATTTCCCTGAGCCTGACTATGAGCTACTGCTATCTAATAATGTGTCTGCTGAGGTTTTGGCAGCAGTTAAAGCCATGCGCGACACGATACCTGTTAAGCCAAGACAGGCTTATAAGTTGGCGCGATGGGCAGGACAACTTAAAGTTTTGCGCGAATTTGCCAATGACTTGATCTCAGGAACAATTTCGCTTGAGCAATTGCAGAAAAAACTTAGTGAAGGTGGGTCTGGTCTACGGCAGTTTTTGAATCAAATCAACCTGTATGCAGACGTTGGCTATCCACACTTTAAACAGTTGTCTGGTGTGAAGCTCGCTTCAGCGAATTACAGTCTTTTTGAGGGTCGTGAATATCCGAAGGGGATTGAGAAGTGGGTATTTGATGCTCCTAATCAGCGTTCTGGTTATTTTGATAGTAAAGCTGATGCTATAGCGGGTATTCGTCAATATGCAGAGCGTAAGGCTAATGCACCAGCGACGGCAAAGAATACCAAACTTGATATTTATCGCATTGTCAGCACTGGTGATATTGTCATTGGAAAGAAGGTATCTAGCGGGAAGTATATTGACCTAAAGGTGGGTTTTGATAATCTCCGTTCTGCCACTGAGTATTTGGCCGCTCACCAAGATGAGTTACTAAAAGAGCTACAAAACAAAAAAGATGTGCCAGCAGAGCGTAGATCAGTCAACGATCCTCGTACTGGTGAAGATTATCGAAAAGGCGAGTCTGTTACACCAGAGCAATTTGCCAAAACCTTTGGCTTCCGAGGTGTTGAGTTTGGCAATTATGTTGAATCCTCACGTCGCCAGCAGGATTTGAACAATGCTTACGATGCCTTATTGGACTTGGCCACCATTCTCAACATCCCGTCACAGGCTATCAGTCTAAATGGTGAACTTGGCTTGGCATTTGGTGCGCGTGGCAGTGGTGGTAAAAGATCAGCAGCAGCACATTATGAGCGCAGTAATATTGTCATCAATTTAACCAAAAACTCAGGCGCTGGATCATTGGCGCATGAGTGGTGGCACGCATTAGACAACTATTTTTCTCGCAGTCGAAACGAAGGTAATGCTTATTTATCTGATAAGCCACGTCCTCTAACACTCAATGATCAGGCCATCCGTCCAGAGGTGTTGGCTGCGTGGAAGGCAGTCATTGATGGAATTAAGCAAACACAAATGCCCGTCCGCTCCAAAGAGTTGGATAAAGCGCGTAGTAACGACTATTGGTCAACCGTTATTGAGATGACCGCTCGTGCTTTCGAGCGTTTTGTGATTGATAGTGCCCATGAACGTGGCATATCGAATGATTATCTGGCCAACATTGCTTCTGAGGAGGGTTACGCGCGTTCCGAGGCTTATCCTTACCCGAAAAATGATGAAGCAATAGATATTGCCAAGGCATACCAAGCACTTTTTGACGCCCTTAAAACCAAGCAGACTGAGAAGGGCGTTGCTTTATATAGTCGTCAAAGTAATGAGGTTGGCGATAGCGTAGATAAGCTTCTTTCAAGCGCCAATAACCCATCAAAGCCAGTGCAGCCCAAGCAAACGATTGCACAAGTACGCGATACCTTGGCTCAACGCTTTGGCGAAGACGTTATTGCCAAGCTGGAAGCTGACGGCAAGCTGGAGATCATCCAATCTGAATCCGATATTCCCGCTGATGCCATGCGTAGTGCCATGCGTAGTGTCATGCGTAGTGTCATGGCGTGGCACGGATCCCCACACCAGTTCGACAAATTTAGTCTGGGCAAGATTGGCACCGGCGAAGGTGCGCAACGCTATGGCTATGGCCTGTATTTTGCCAGTGAGCAAATGGTTGCAGACTGGTACAAAGAGCGACTGGCAAAAAACCAAGGCACCAAAGGCAATCTGTACAAAGTCGAACTAACACCAGATGAAAAAGACTTCTTAGTCTGGGATGCCTTGGTTTCTGAGCAAGAAGGCGCTTTGGCCAAAGCGCAGGATCTTAAAGTCCGTCTTGAAAATGCTGGCGTGCTGGATGATGTAGAGGATCGTCTGGGGCAGACCTTCGATGACTGGATCGGTGGTGAGCTGTATTCGGTTGCAAAATGGGCCGCAGCAGAAGGCCATATTCCAAACATCGATGGTCAACCTGCTAAAGCTGCATCGCAGTACATGCACTCGCTCGGTTTTGCGGGTGTTAAGTATCTGGATGCAGGCGTTCGTCAGCAAGGCTATAGCACGTTTAACTATGTGTTATTTGATGCCGCTGCCGTTCGAGTGGTTGAGCGATTTGATAGCCAAAATGCCAATGGCATTGAAGGTTACTTCCACAACGGAAAAACCGTCCTGATTGCGGACAACCTATCACCAGACACCATCGTGCCAGTGCTATTGCACGAGATGGGCGGTCACGCTGGCTTCCAGTCATTGTTACGGCCACAAGTCTATGACGACCTAATGGCTCAGTTTGACCGAATGGTGGCCAGTGGCAATCCATTGGCTGTTGCTGCCAAACGTCGCGCTGAATCTGCCGAGTCTGACCAAACACGCCAACGCGATGAATATCTTCCGTACCTGATCACCGAGGCATCACGCGCACAGAATCAACGCAGTGGGCCGGTGCAAGCGGTATTGCGCATGGTGAAACGTATGGTGAATGCCGTACGTGCGTACCTGTATGACCAGCATGGTGTACAGATCAAGCTCAGTGCTGATGACATTGTGGCTTTGGCCGAACGCATGGTTAAGCAGGTGAGTAATGCGCCTAGTCTGAAAGGTAATTCGCGCAGCAATGCCGATCAATCCAATAGCAAGCAAGACACTCAATCACCCTTTGATGATGCCTTTACGCTATCAGTAGATGAAAAGGATCGACTAGCAAAGGACATTGATCGTCTGGCCACCAGTCTGCAAAGTTATCCGCAGCCTGTGAAAATGAAGATGCCACCAGTGCTATTGGCGTTGGATGGTGTACGGGAAGGTATTTCTATTCAGAATTTACCGCTTGAAATGGACAAGCGGACGATTCGCAAGATCATGGGGCGCGTTGATGGTAAGCAGGATGAAGGTCATCAATTAACACTGGAGCAGGTAATGCAATTGCCTAGTGAGTTGGCTGATCCAGTTATGGTGTTGGAATCTGATACTGCTGGCGGGTTAATTGTGCTGACCACTTTAACCGGCAAGGATGGTAATCCAGTCATTTCGGCAATTCACCTGAATAAAAAGCGTGGGCGTTATGTCGTCAATGAGTTGGCAACGGCATTTAGTAAGAATAATTTTGGCAATTGGTTGAATCAAAGAGCAGATAAAGTCATTTATGCCAGCCATAAAAAAAGCCAAGACTTTGTACGACAGTCCCCGCTCCAATTGCAGGGTGTGGTTCACAAAGTCTTGGCTTCTGGTCAAAAGATACTCACCCCAAGCGATATTGTCAATGCTGGTCAAGTGAAGTTCAGCCGCAAAGAAGATGCCCAAGAAGCCGCCTTGTATGCCGCAGCCCAGTCAAAACGGATCAAAGACTGGATCGGTGACAAGTTGAACACCATGTTGCACTTGGCCCTGCATGACAAACAGTTCCGTGTGTCGTTTGATCGGCTACAAGCCAAACTCAACCAAGTGTCTAGCGATGCCTTTGCCAGTATCCATGCGGCCCCTGAAATTCTAGGGCGGATGGAAACCTTGGGCGATGCGGGTCACTTGGTTAAAGGTTTAATGCCATCGGTTCACAATGCACGGCAGGACGACATCAAAGCCGCAGGTAAGGCATTGTTTGAAGGCACGCTGACAGATAAGAAGGTCTATACCGATACCGAGTTGCGCAAACTGCACCACCTCAACGACAAGCAGGTCGAGATTTATCGTCATTCACGTTCTGCCATTGATCAATCATTGGATCGTGCTGCACGGTCGGCCATCATGCGCGTACAGCTCGATGCTGGTGTGCCGTTTGAGACCATTCAAACCATGCTCAATGAGGACATCGACTTTGGTACCGCTGACAAACAAGCTCGCCAAGTGCTGCAAGATTTGGTCAATGAAAAGCCTATGGGGTCAGATGAACGCACCAAGGCTGAAGAAGGCCGCGAACAAGCCCTAAAGCGCCTAGATGACATCATTGAGAAGCGTCAAAAGCTAGAAGATGAAGGCTATGCGCCACTGATGCGCTTTGGTAATCACTGGTTGACAATCAAAGATCAGACCGGCGAAACCGTGGTGCATCAACGCTATGAAACCGAGTATGAGCGCGACAAGGCTGTACGTCAGCTTAAAAAAGTGCCTGAAGCTGTGCCAGAAGGCCATGAGTTGCTAACCGGAAAAGACAACCCTGAGCGATTCAAGCTGTTTGGCGATGTGTCGCCTGAAGCGATGCTGCTATTTGCCAAGGAAGTTGGCTTGACCAATGATGAAGCACACCAAGCCTACCTAAAACTGGCAACGGCCAACCATTCGGCCCTACGTCGCCTGATCCATCGTAAGGGCATTGCCGGTTTTAGTGATGATGTTCAGCGGGTGATGGCTGCATTCGTCATGAGTACCGCACGTCATTCAGCGCATACCGTGTTCAACGAGCCAATCATGGAGTCGATCCGCGAGATCAAGAACGCTGATTCGCAGCTGCAAGCACAGAAGATGGTCGAGTACGCGCAAGATCCACGCGAAGAAGGCCGATTGTTTAAAAACCTACTGTTTATTTACAACATGGGCATGTCAGTCATGTTTGGCTTGGTCAACTTGACGCAACCAATCATGCAGACCTTGCCTTGGTTGACTCGTGAAGCGGGCAGTAAGGCACTGCCGTTGATTATGCGCGGTCTCAAACAATCAATGAGCAGCTTTAGAACCGGCAAGATCCCAGACGAGTACCAAGCCGAGTACGAACGGGCGCAGCGTGAAGGCCACCTTGACCCTGCCAACGTGTGGATGCTGCAAGGCATGGAGCGTGGCAAGTCTGGATTGACCAGCAACTATTGGACAGCACTTAGTCAGGGTATGGGCGTGATTGCGCAGGTGACAGAAACCGTCAACCGTCGCGCCACCTTGTTTGCAGCCTTGCAAGCCTCTAAGTCAATGAGCGATGAGCAGTTGGCCAACTATGGTGGTGCGTATGGCTTTGCTGTACAGGCTATCCAAGAAACGCAGGGCATCTACAACAAAGGCAACCGGCCTCGTGCGTCACGCGGAACCGTGGGCAGCCTGATCATGGTCTATAAGCAGTTCTCAATTGCTTATGTTGAGCAGATGATTCGCATGGCGCGTAGTCCAAAGTGGAAAGGCGAGGATGATAAATTCCGCCGCAGCCTGATGCTGATGTTGGCATTGCTATGGTCGTTGGCCGGTACTGCTGGTCTGCCATTTGCTGAAAACTTGATGGATGTTGCCAGTGCATTTATGGGATGGGCAGGTAAGCCGATGCAGTTTGAGCATGAGGCCAAAAAGGTACTGGGCGACGATTTGGCCGACTTTATCGTCAACGGGCCGGTCAACATGGGGCCAGTGGCAGATGTGCAAGGTCGTACTGGCATGGGCCGCATGTTACCGGCCACCAGCTTGCTTGATCCAACGGCCAGTAAGTTTGAGAAAGAAAGCGGGTTCACCAATATCTTTGGTGCATCTGGCGGCCTGTTGCAAAAAGCGGCAGATGCGTATCAATCGGCAGGCAATGGTCAATATGCCAATGCCGCAATGCAGCTTATGCCACGTTCAGCGACCAGTGCCGCCAAAGCCATTGATATGGCCACAACTGGCGAGTACCGCAACGCCAAGGGCAACAAGGTGACTTATGCCACTGGATTTGAAGCACTGGTTAAGGCGCTCGATGGCAATCCGGCGCGCATTGCTGACGAGACTCGCAAGATGATGGAGGCTTATTCGGCCAAGGACCTACAGTCGGGAATGCAAAAACGCTTCAATGATCAATTCATCGAAGCTGTGGCAGAAAAGGATGCCGAGGGTCGTCGAGATGTGCTGCGTCGCATCAAGGTCTGGAACAAGGAAAACCCTGAGTATCGGGTCAAGCTCAACCCTTCAACTGTGCGCCGTAAATTGCGAGACAAAGAGAGTGATTGGCGTGATCGGGTCAATATGCCGAAGGGGATGCAACAGTGGGTCGATTGATCATCTTCGGTCTGTTGGCAATGTTGACTGGGTGCATGGCGCACTCAGTCAATGTGTCCGCGCCAGTCACGATTCAGGTCTGTATTCCGTCTTGTGTGTAGAGTCCACTTGACGCTCTATAGAACTCTATAACGCTCTACTTTTGAAGGACTCTGCTTTTTGGTGATATAGTGATCACTCACCGGCAATACTGCCAATTTAACCCTTTAAGTATGGTTGGACGTTAAGGTGGTCACTATGATGAAAAGCAATCGGCCATAGCCGTGTTGATGCAAGGACAGAAAAAACCAGCTTTGTGCTGGTTTTTTAATTAGAGGAACACTATAAACAAAGCCATTGTTCAATATTGTCATCGGACATTTCTTTCAAAAACTCTAGGGTTCTATCCTGTTTGGCGCAGGGCACAAAACCACGAGAACGCAAATAAGCTGCGTCCACAATATTTTCACCTTCAGCAATTCCAAATTCACGAGCATTTTTGATCATCAATTCCAGTTCGGCAAAAGTGATGTTGACGGGCTGATCTGACTTCATTCTAGTCCGAATAAACATGTCGTTTTCTTCATCATGGCCAATCGGGTTTACGTGTTCTGGTAGCAAGGCTTCGGTGAGCATTTGGTCTGAAAGCTTCTGAAAGCGTGGCATCGTAATAATCCTTCATAATTTTTGGTGAGGTGATTATGTGGCTTTAGATCAGCTTTGAGAATGCTCGTGCGTCATGGATTGACGCGCCATTAAGCCTATCTAATGAACACATGAATACACTGGGCGTGCTACCGAACTATGCTGAATTTGCCATACTTGTGCTTGGTCGGCTTATGCCCAAAAAAACGCATTTCCGCCAATATTACGCCAAAATAATATAAGTAATTGATTTTATATAATTATTATAACCTTGACATGGTGGGGGTCGCTAGTTCGAATCTAGTTGCGCCTACCACATTCTGTTGTAACATCAACGGCTTAGAGATTAACTTCTCTAGGCCGTTTTTGTTTTTCGGGGTATTTTCGGGGTATTTCGGGGAATGATTTTTAAAAAGAGGGCTTAACTCTTTCATATTAAAAGTTAATTGGGTGTTGGATTTTCGGGGAATAAAAGTGCTTTGCTAGGTTTTATAGCTGATTTTCATGGGTGTTTCGGGTTCGTGGCGACCGACGTAGTGTTCGTACATGGCGTCGGTGCTGTGGCCAGCGAGTGCTTTGGCGTAGTCTTTGCCGTATTGCTGGGCGAGTTGGTATTCGCCTAGTGCGCGGATCTCGTGGAAGGTAGGCTTTTGCTCTGGCGGTAGATGGTCAAACAGGTTGGTCTGGTCGCGGTAACGGGCAAATTCGTGGGATAAAAAATAGGGTGTCATGGCCAATAGGTGTTGCTTGGCACGGATCTTTGGCGTGATCCGTTTGGGTTGGTAGTGCAACAAGTAGGGACAGCGTGCAGCCAGTGGTGAACTTAAGCAGGCGATGACGGCTTGTTGTAACGCCGGGTGCATGTCGACTTCGATAAAAATGGGCTTTTTGTAGTTGCGGGATTTGCCTTGTCGGATGGTGAGGGTGTTGGCGGGAATGTTGACCATGTTGCGTTGCAGGATGGTGAGGTCTTCACGCCGTTGTAGGGAGTGCAGTGCCAAGTCGATGGCGCGTTGTAAGTGTGCTGGACTGATGGCTCTGATCTGCATGAGCTGGTCGTGGGTAATCGGTCTGCGTTGTTTTTTGGGCAGGATGGCGTCCATGGTTTTGTTGGGCCAGTTGTCTTCGACCCAGCCTTGGTGCAGAAAGAAAGACCACGCTTGCACCATGAGGTTTTTATGTTTGAGGTAGGCATGTGGCGCTAGGGTATTTAAAAAAGCTGTGATGTCGCGGTGGCTGATGTCACTGATCAGGCGATCATGCCAGATGGTTTTGTATTTATTGATTTGTTGCCTGTGGTTATTGCGGGTTGATTCTGCATAGGTTTTTTTGTCAAGACGATGCTGTATGAATTGATCAAACGCATGTTCAACGGGTGGGCATGTGTTGATGTTGAGATCGTCTTTATTTTTCTTTTTGATGATTTGGTGCATGAGGTTGGGATTGCGCTGGAACTCTATGTTGAGGGCATGCGCGGTGCTAATGGCGGTTTGACGATCGGAGCCAAGTGAGTAGCGTTTGCCATTGGGCATGATGTAACGATAGTAGGTCTGACCGCTACTTTTGCGGTCAGTTTCGACATGGGGTGGTAGGTCGAGGTTTTCGATGTTGCGACGTCTAGGTGGCATATCAATATCGGGTGCGTATTACTTGCTGAGATAGTCTTTGAGGATGGCGTCGGCACGGCTGTTGCCGGTTTGGGTGATGGGTTCTGGCGTGGGTGGTTCGCCGTAATATAGCGGTTGGCCCCAGTCATTGCAGAGAACGTACCAAAGGCCACCGATTTTTTCGCCGGATAATAATCCGATTTCGATGTGGCGAATGATGGTGCGTTTGCAGGGTCTGCTATGGGCGTCTTTGTAGTACTGCTTGATAAACACAGAGATTTTGACGCGCTGGTTTGGGATGGTTTGGTTCATGGCTCACATCATGACAGGGTGTTGAGAAATTCACAGACGCCAGTTGGTGTCTGTGGGTGGGTTGGGTTTAGTGGCTAATGGGTCGTTCTGGTTTTTTGAAGATCCAGCATTTGATGGTTGGGCTGTTGTTGGTGAGGTCTGGGCTACCTTTTTTGCGGACGGGGTGGTTCTTTTTGATGAAGCTGTAGCTTTTGCTACTGAGTAGCAGTTGTTTGATGGTGTTGAGTTCGGGCAGTTGTTGGCGGCATTCAAACGCCCATTTGTAGAAGTCGTTGAGGTTGATGGCCACGGTGGGATCGGTGTCTTTGTGATGGTTGATAACGATGTCGCGGCCATGTTCCATGTATTCATAAACTTCCCAGAATTTTTCGACATCTGGATGATCAAGATCTAGGGAGTCGATGCGCTGCCGTGCAATGACTTTGAGCAGTTGTTGGGTGTCGATGACCTGCTCGAGGTCAATGTAGCCATCTAGAATG
>JBBKWH010000099.1:0-9302 GCA_037968855.1 Moraxellaceae bacterium
GACAGTCGCTTTAAGTCACGTTCGGCATTTTTGGCGGCGGGTGCTGAGGTGCTGTTACAGCGCGTGGGATGATGTTTGATACAGATGGCGGTTTAATCGACTGAGCCGTTTCGTCAGCCGTGTTTTTTAAATTTGAATGATTTTTTGAGGTTTGTTATGCACGAGAAAAAAATAAAGCTCTTTAATATTTTTCTATTTCCTTATGCAGGCTTGATCTGTACACCAGCCGCTTCCTATCTGATGCGAAATTTGCTGACTCAGGACTATTCTTTTATGGAAGCATTGTTTTTTGGCTTTTGTTTGGTATCACTCCTGATTCTGATACCAACCCTCTTGTGGACGGTTTTTCGACAAAAAATATTGCGAAAGGTAAGACAAACGGAAAGAAAGTGGCTCTTAAAATACGTTGATTTGAGTGATTAGCCCGAATCACTCACACCTCTTACATCCCCCGACACCCAATCCTGAGCTATTTGATGATGAATGTTGAACTAAGTCGCGGGCAACTGCACCTCACCCCCACCCGCGAGCATTGGTCACTACATGACCTGTTGGGCTTTGCCGAACGTATCAACCCCAAACGGGCGTTTTTGTTCGTGTCCAAAGTGCTGGGACGGCATATTCCGGTTGCACCAAGCGAAATGCGACACGCCTTTAGTGATCTAGCGGCACAGATCCCCGATGATCTGCCCGAACCAATCTTATTGATTGGGATGGCCGAAACAGCAGTCGGACTGGCTGCCGGCGTGCATCAGGTTTTGCAACAGCGCTACCCGACTGCGTTGTTTTTGGCCACCACACGCCATCCGATTGATGCGCCATTATTGGCGGAGTTTCGTGAAGAACATAGCCACGCCCCAGCGCACTTGCTGTATGGCAGTGCAGATCCTGCGATTGCTGCCCAACTGGCACAAACACGAACATTGATCTTAGTCGATGACGAGGCATCAACCGGTCAGACCTTTATTAATCTGACCCATGCCCTGAGACAAAGTCACCTGCCCAAACTCAGCAATGTGGTGACGGCCGTGCTGGCGGACTGGGCACCACCGCTACAGTTTGCAGGCTTGCAGCATCACGCCGTCAATTTAATGGCAGGGACTTGGCAATGGCATGCTACACCCAATGTGCCTGAGCCAAACATGCCTGTGGTGGATACTGTTGCTGTCGGCACTTGGCCAGTGATTCCGCAACACACGTGGGGCCGATGCGCGACCTATAGGCCACAACTACGCCTACAAGCCACCGCACAAGCCGGCGAGCGGATCTTGGTCTTGGGCAGTAATGAGTTTGTTTGGCCACCGTTTGTTTTGGCAGAGCAGCTGGCAGCACAAGGTGCGCAGGTCAAGTTTAGCGCCACCACTCGATCACCGATTGCACTGGGTCATAGTATCCAGCACTGCATTGCGTTTCAGGATCACTATGGCTTAGGCATGGCTAATTTTGTCTATAACATTGATCCCACCGCCTATGACCGGATTATTTTGGCCATTGAAACCGACCCCGCCAGCGTGGATTCACGCTTATATGCGGCATTGCCTCAGCTTGAGGTGATCAGCTATGCTGGTTAAGCCGTTAGCCTTACTGGATCTAGATGACACGTTGTTTCAAACAGCCAAACATCTCCCCGCAGACCAACTCAAGCATGTGGCCAGCCACAATAGCGCGGGCGAACCACTTGGCTTTATGACTGATCGGCAACAGCAATTTTGGCACTGGCTAAGCGCATGCACAGAGGTGATTCCGGTCACGGCACGCAGTGTCGCAGGATTGGCACGTGTGCAACTGCCGTTTGACTCTTGGGCAGTGTGTCAGCATGGCGCGTTGATTGTGCAGCCAGATGGCCAGCTCGAAGCAACATGGTATGCACACATGCAACAGGCACTATCACCGCTACTGCCCGCCTTAACCCAACTGGTCGAACAGATTCAGCAAGATCCACAGGCCCCTGAGGGGGTGCGGGCATGGATTGCCACTGAACACGGCTTATCGATTTATATTATTGTGAAGCAATTGGCCAACGCGCCATACTTTCCGCAATTGCTGGCAAACATGGCTAATCACTCACAGTTTTATCTGCATATTAATGGCAATACCGCCGCGATTTTGCCCAAAGTCGTGAGCAAAGTTACCGCCGCCCAACATCTACTCTCGCTGATCAATCCAGCATCACAGCGGGTAGTCTTAGGCTGGGGAGATAGCTTGTCGGATATTGCATTTTTACAGCAATGTGACTGGTGGGGTGTGCCCAAACGCAGTCAAGCCAGTGCGTGGGTCAGTCAACAACTTGAGCAACATGTGACACAGACGGGTGGGTATGAATTTACATCACGTTAATCCGCAGCATACTAGTCCGTGTTTTTCTGGCAGTTATCGGCCCGATCAAGTACAACTATTGCTCCAGCAAGTGCATGCTGAACACACCGATGTCGAGCAAAAAGAACACTTGATTCAAACCGGCCAAAAGCACTACTCCGACATGATCAGCATAGAGTCAGCGCCATCGGAACTGCATCAACAGATTTATCAACACGCACTGGCAGATGGCTTGCCGCGTTTGGCGACGGAGATTCAAGCATTAGCCGCGGCCTTGCAGCAGCGCATGATGGCACAGCCTATTGTGTTGGTGAGTCTGGTTCGTGCTGGCTTACCTATAGGCGTGATGCTGCAACATGCGCTCAAAGACCTTGGTTGTGCCGTGCAGCACTATGGCGTGAGTATTATCCGTGATCGTGGCTTAGATGCAGTGGCTTATGCGCAGATTCGTCAGCAATATGCCTATGCACAACTGGTATTTGTTGATGGCTGGACCGGCAAAGGGGCCATTAGCCGCGAATTAAGCGCTAGTGTTAAACCCGATCCAGACTTTGATGGTGTGGTTCGCTTGGTCACCTTGGCAGATGTCAGTGGTTATGCATGGTTAACGGCTAGCGCTGAGGACTGGCTGATTCCCTCAGGCATACTTGGCTCAACCATCTCTGGCTTAATCTCTAGAACCTTGTTTAAAGACCAGCAACTACACGGTTGTATGAGCTACACGCATTTACAGCCCTATGATCAGTCCTGTGCATTGATCGAACAGGTGAACCAACAACGCCGACTACTTGGACCAATTGCTGCTGCGGTATGGACTGATCAGGCCCGATTACAGCAGTGTCAGCAAGCCTCGCAAGTGATTGCCCGAATTGCCCAGCGCTTTGATATTCAACAGCCAAACCGGATTAAGCCCAGTTTGGCCGAGGCGACACGGGCAGTCTTGCGACGGGTACCCGAACGCATTTTGCTGCGCGATCTCAATGACCCACAGACCGAACTCCTGCGTCATCTCGCGGCTCAGCAAGGTGCACCGATTGAGCAACTTGGGGACATGATTGCCCCATATCGCGCAATCACGATTATTCAACGGCGTGGAACTTAACGAATGCTGTCTGCTTATGCGCTAGGCGCAACCTTATACATGCCAGCCACTCGTAGCGACTTATGGGCGGTGGTCAGTGGTGAAAAAATTCCACAACTACGCTCGGTGGTGATTTGTCTAGAAGACGCGGTTGCCGAACAAGATGTTGGTCTGGGTTTGCAGCATCTACAACTGCTACTGCAACAACTGGCCTACGAAGAACGTCGCATCCAAGCACCATTGGTTTTTGTGCGGCCTCGTCATGCCAGAATGGCTGCACAACTGGCTGACTGGCCAATGATTCATCAGATTGATGGCTTGGTGCTACCCAAGTTTGATCTAGATAGCTGGCACGACTGGCACGATGCAATTCCCAGCAATCTACTACTCCTACCTACGCTAGAAACCGCCATGGTGTACGACAGTGGTGCCATGCGTGAGTTACGCGAGCAACTGCTCAGCAGTAAGCTATCTGTGTTGGCATTGCGCATTGGCGGCAATGATCTGCTGGCCTGTCTAGGGTTGCGACGCCCACCAAGCCATACGCTATACCAGACCCCCTTAGCCCAAGTGATTAACCACCTGATCGCCACCTTTATGCCTTATGGCTTTGCTCTCACTGCACCCGTGTGTGAGTATTTTGAACCTATTGATCTACTCAAAACCGAAGTCGAACTGGATATTCAACATGGCTTGGTAGGCAAAACCATTATTCATCCCTGCCAAATTGAATGGGTACATCAAGCGCTACAAGTCACGCTCAAAGACTATCAAGCTGCACAAGCGATTTTGGCACCCGACGCACGGGCGGTGTTTAAGCACGATGGTGCCATGTTAGAACCGGCGACCCATCGTGCATGGGCAGATCGAATTGTGGAGCGTGCACGATATTATGGCGTGATGGGCCAACAACATCCGGATCAAGTAGTATGGTCAACGCCAAACAAACAGCTTAAAACCACCTAAAGCTGCGTGTAAAATCCCGCCATTGGTTTAACTCGCCGCTTAAAGTCGTGGTGTTAAACCTTGCGTTTAATTCGCAGCACTCAAACCCATACTAGGTCCCCAACGTACCGCAATCACCGAGCCGTTATCATCGGCTCCTTGCTGTCGTATCGCTTGAAAAAGTGCCTGTAGCCAATTTTTTAAAGGGATGTGCGGTGTGACCATTGGCCATTGTTCTGCTGACAGAATGTCATGCACACCATCGGTGCACAGCACAATCCAATCGCCTTGCATAACCTCAATGGTTTGGCCAAACAGCTCATCCACATTGTTGTCTGACCAATCGGCTACAAGGTAATGATTGAGCGCGTAATACATCGACGCATAATCAACCGCTTGATCAGGGCGGATTGTTCCATCTGAGACCATTTGCTGCATGGCGCTATGGTCTTGAGTCAACTGCTGCCAACCATGTTGCTGCCGATAGTGATAGACCCGACTATCGCCAACATGTTGCACACGAAGCTGTTGTTTATTGGCTGTCGTACCGCTCACCGATTGAACCATCGCCAAGGTCGAACTGGCACCGTGCGTGTGTGGATGATCTGCAAGCACATGGCATAGCGACGTTTGTACCGCATGGATAGACACCTGATCACCCGCCTGATACTGCGCCCGAACACTACTGACCACCTGTTTTGAGGCTTGATTGGCTGCGGGGCTTGAGTGTACGCCATCGGCCACAGCGACACATAAACCATCAGTGAGCTGGTAGCATTGGGTTATTTTATTGTCATGTTGCAGGAGACGATCTTGAATTAAGATCGCATCATCCTGACGATTTGGCTGACCACGCCACGATGCACCCATGACCTCACAGCTGATATTCAACATGGTTGACCCCCCTTCATCATGTGATAACACATGCATTTGCTCAAGAAGCATGCAGCAAGTTGAGTTGGCAGATTAGTCTTGCTCAACATCTTTAAAACCCTGCTGGATAATGGCAACCACCTGATCAGCCAGTGACTCGTTGTCCAATAACGAAAACTCTTCACGCAGTTTATTCGATACTTTGCCATGTTCCCGTACCGCACGAATAATCCGATCTAAGGCATAGTCTGAGCCTTCTACCAGTGCTTTGAGGGCAAGGCGTGTTTGGCGCAGTTGTTGAATCGTCTGTGCTTCGCGTGGCATTTCTTCGGTTAAGGTCAGGTGAATCACCTCAGCCAAATACTCTACTTGCTCGGTTAAGTCTGGATAGCGCCAGACTGGCAACATCTCTGCTTCACCATCAAAGATCAGATTACTTTTAATGCCATCAGCAAAGGTTTGCATGGCAGCAAAGCGATAGTGTCCTGCGGCATCGCGCATCATGGGTTTGGAATAGTGCTCAAGCACTTGGTCGTAGTGGCGTCGTTGCCGTGTACTACGAGTAATGGTGGCAGAAATAGGCAAAATCAGTGGCGCAGGTAATACCCCATCACAGCGTAAAATATCATTGATCAAAAATCGCGACAGTCGCCCATTGCCATCGACCATCGGATGAATCAATACAAAGCCAAATGACAACAATGCCGCACGCAGCACCGATGACTGACCTCTGCTGTTGTGCTCACATGCCATCAGCCCTGTCAGTAAAGCATCAACCTGTTGCCACGGTGGCGCGATGTAATGCACTACTGGCGTAAAATGTACCACTTCGCCTACAAAAACAGGCGACTGCCGAACCCCATAGTGCAACGCTTGTTGACCCAGAATCTCGCGTTGTAGCGCAATCAGACGTGGCATGGCTAAGGGCTGTTCGGCTTGTCCGCAGTGCAACTCCATGACCGCTGCAAAACGACTGATTCGATCCAGTTGATCGCCAGCGCGCTCAATCACGAAGCTCGCTTTGCTCTCTTTATTGGTCAGCCAGACTGCGCTACGCATCAAGATATCTTCGCCGTAGGCCACTTGCATGGCATCAATTGCCGCTGCAATATCTAACTGTGCTGCCAAATCGACCGCAGGCGTTCGATAGATCAGTGGACAGTAAGCTGGTGTGCCCAATAGGTTATTGCGTACCCGCCAACGGCTATTTTTGATGGCTACTGTCGCGGTCATGTACTGCGTTGCATCTAATAGATCGACATAACCACCACCGGATACATCTGGGTTATCGAGGACTTGCTGGGTCAGCCATTCGTACAAAAACCCAACCCGACGCGCATACTGTCCTGTTGGCTCGCGATGCATCCACGCTTCAATGTCAGACTTAGGCAGCTTGGCAAACAATCGTGCCAAAAACTCCAAATGCACCCCTTCATGTTTTAATGCAAACGTCAGGTGGGCGCTAAACTGTGGCAGTGGACGGACATTGGCGGTAAAGGTTTCGAGTCGTTCACCGTGCTGTGTCACGCTCTTACGCTGTTTGCCAATTTGGCTACGGACACGAAACGCTTGGACCGGCTCAAGCTGATAGGTTTGCGCCAGCCACTGATAGCCAATCCAATCGCTCATTCTCGGCTCATTTCTCAGAATTTCATTCATCTTATCCAAAAAACGTTCACAAATCGCAGTTTTTCAAAAAAAACGTTACAATGTCCCGCTTACTTTGTGGTTTTCCTGATTCGCACGACCTCAACGCCACTAGTGTCCTGCCGTGCCGCATGGCCGGTTTTGAGGTGTTGACGAATCTCGGCCAGTTTGAGCTGACGATCATCACGGTAGAACAAGTTAAAACTCTCAAACGGAATCAATTGCCCATCGGGTCTAGCAAAGTGAATACAGGATTTTTTTAGACTGCGAATATCCAACGAATACGCATCCATAAATTGAACAATCATCACCCGAAATACACTGTCATAGGCCAGTTCTGGCGCGTCTACATTGGGCAAACAACAGAGTAATTCGCTTAAACAGTTGGCCTGCGATTCGGGTGAGTGATTGGTACTCATGACCTTAAACAATTGCTGTTTGGCATTGGCTTTGAGTTGCTCATCGCGCTCAAACACAATGGTATTGGACGCACCATCCACCAAGGTTTGCGGGTCTAAATATCGGGTCAGTGGGATGGCTTGGCCCTGCGTGGTTCGTAGTGCATAACCCATTGCCAAGGTATCGGGATTACACGGGACGGGCACAATATCGGCAAGGGTAAACAGGTTAGATTGCTCGGCGATCTTGCGGCGGATCTCGGACACGGTTAAACGATGCAAGCGCGGATCGTAGTCCTCTACCCGTCCGGCATCTTGGATCGGTTGAAAGGTCACGCCGCGTACCGCAGGATGGCGTAATCCTTCTTGGATTAAATCGCCAATTTCATGATCATTCAGCCCTTTTTTAAGCGTCACTACCAATGTGGTCGAGAGGTTTAAAGCATCGAGTTTGGCTAATGCTTGCTGACGAATACTGACCAAGTTAGCGCCGCGCAGGGTTTGTAAAGCGGCATCGTTGAGTGAGTCAAACTGCAAATAAATCTCTAACGCTGGCGCATAGCTGGCCAAGCGCTCGGCAAATCCATCCTCACGGGCAATACGCAGGCCATTGGTATTGATCATCAAATGCTTAATCGGCTTACTGCGTGCCATGTCCATAATTTGCCAAAACTCAGGATGCAACGTTGGCTCACCGCCAGACAACTGCACCACGTCGGCTTCGCCTTCGCTCCGAATAATCGCGTCAAACATCGCTTCGACTTCCGCCAATGTCCGATGATTAGCAGGCAAATGATCTGGCCGCGTTGCACCACTGTCGGCATAACAAACGGGACAGGCCAGATTGCATTGATCGGTAATTTCAACAATCGACAGGCATGCGTGCTGCATATGATCGGGGCACAAGCCACAGTCATATGGGCAGCCGTACTCCATTCGAGTGGCAAAATCTTGCGGCAACTCTGGCTGCTTGATGTACACCTCACGGCATTGGCGATAATACTCGGCATCATCCATCACCAGCACACGTTCCATGCCATGCGTTGGACACCATTTATCCATAAAGACTTGATTATTTTTGATAATAATTTTGGCTTCAACGGGATATAAGCAGGTACTACAGACCGATGAGGTGGTATCGTAAAACAGATAAGGGCGAGTAGAACGACTCATACATGATCCTTGTTATATGTTTGCCAAGATAGGATGAGCTAGGCGCGTGGTGTGGTGATGTGTGGCTGCACGACAGACAATTTGCGTAAATCACGCCAGACCAATGGCAGATAAATGATCAAAGCAATCAAACAGGCCCATTGAATACCGGATAATCCAAGCGGATAAACATAGGGAATCGGCTTGATACCATCGACCCAAAAACGCCAGAACAAATAGCCAGCAAGATAAAGTTTAAACGACAGGCCAGAGACTCGTTGCAGCGTTTGACGATTGGCCCACAGTAATCCACCGATGCTGCTGACCCACAGCATATCGTACAGTTGCGTGGGATGCCTTGCGATCCCATCGCCAAAATCGATGCCCCACGGTAGCACGGTGGGATTGCCAAACGTTCCATCATTCAGCCCTGCCAAAAAACAACCAATCCGGCCCACAATCGTACCGACGATTAAGGGCCAAACAAAATCATCGCCTGTTGATTGTTTCAGGCCAGTGATTTTTTTGGCAATCTCGACACCGATCAGACCGCCAAGCAAACCACCAACAATGCTTTGGCCGCTGAGCAGCATCAGCAGGCCATGCTCGGCAATCAGGTCTGGCATTTCTAGGCCAAACATCAGTTTGTTGCCAATTCCTGCGCCCAAGATGCAGCCAAATACCACAGCAAATGACGAGCCTTCAGTTAAGCCGTGCTGACCTTTGCGACGTTTAATCCAGCGATAGACTTGCACGCCACTTAAGATGCCAAGCCACTCAAAGATAAAATGAATGAGATGGGCAGTGCTGGGGTCAATACTCGTGATCAAACTTAAGAGAGACACATGAGCCATCCTGATATGTTGTTTATTTTTATCAATTTACTGACA
>JBBKWH010000100.1:0-21194 GCA_037968855.1 Moraxellaceae bacterium
CTAGGAATAAACGGTGGGTTGTAGGTAGCAATCTTCAGCAGACGATCAAAGTCACCGGCTTTTTTGACGATCATATTGCGCAGTTGGGTTGGGTCTTTGAGGTAAATCGTTTGCGGGTTTTTATACACACCAGCGGTATCGACTAACAGCAGGCTTTGGGTGTCAAAAAAGTATAAGCTGGTGTATAGCACGCTGATCGCACCGCCGAGGCTATGTCCGGCAATGTGCATGTTTTTGTTGAACTTGCCTGCTTCGGTAAAGCGGCGTAAGGCTTCGACCATGTTGGGCAGTTGTAGATCAAAGTCTGCCGGTACCACGGTATCGCCATGGGCAGGTAGATCGGGAATGACCACATGATAGTACGGGGTTAATAAGTGAGCAACGCGGTTCCAGTTGTCGCGGCTACCGGACAGGCCATGCACCAACAAAATAGTCGGTTTGCTGGCATCGCCACTTTCGCTATAAGCCCATGTGATGTCGCCGACTTTAAGGGTTTTACTGCTTAAGCCAGCCCATGCACGTTCTTCTTGTAAAACTTGGTTGATATCCATGCTGACGGCAGCGTATAGCACAGGTGCACTAAATAGTAATCCCAGCGTCAAAGCTACGGCGGGGAGTAGGCGGGTTTTCACCATGATTCGGGTCCATCCAATGATTCATATTGTTGAGCTGTCATCCTAACAGGGTGATCGCGCTTGGCATTGACCAAATCGCCTGATCACAAAAGGTGATCCAGCCAACTCAATCTCAGTGAACGGTTGTACTGTATTTATGAGTAGGATACAAGCCATGCTGTTATTGGCATCACAGCACATATGCTGTTTGGGCAAAAATAATGCAGGGGGGATGGTCTAGATCTTCCATGACGTACTGTTACGTCTGTTAGTGGCAAATCATAGGCAATAAAAAACCCAGATGGCCGGTGAAGGGTCTGGGTTATTGCAACGTCCTGTGTGGACTATCCGTTCGTTTTATCCCGCAGCTTGCGTTATCACAACGCAATCATCGCTCATCCATGTGGCTCATCCGTGCCATGCTTTCCGTTTGCTGCAAGATCATCATCGCGGATTTGTTGGTGTGGCAAAAGACGCCTGAACGCCAATTGGTGTACGTTTTGGCTTACGATTGTTAGACGTGGCGACCAAAAAGACAAATAAGTCACTGTTTTTAAGTAAAGCGATTTTTAAATGAAGGACGTTGTCGATCAGCCGATATAGATTTGTATGATCAAAGGATTCGATAGATTTGATACAGCGCAACAAGAACAAGAGGCTGCAAAAAGAACTGGCAATAAAAAACCCAGATTGACTCATCCTGAGGATCTGGGTTCTTGGGTACAGCGTTGTGACGTCCTGTGATGACATTCCATTCATCGATCCTGCGGCTTGCGTTCTCTCAACGCAATTAGTCCTCATCCTTGTGGCTTATCCATGCCATGTGTTTCCGTATGCCGCATCATCATCATCGTTAATTTGCTTCGCGTTGCCTAGCGTCGATGAACCACAATTCATGTCAGCCAAAGACGACAGTTGTCGGACAATAAGAGGGTAAAGATTGATCTGCTTCACCAAAAATAGCACCTAAATCAAGGCTAAATAAACAGATAGGCAATAAAAAACCCAGATGGCCGGTGAAGGGTCTGGGTTATTACAACGTCCTGTGTAGACTATCCGTTCGTTTTATCCCGCAGCTTGCGTTATCACAACGCAATCATCGCTCATCCATGTGGCTCATCCGTGCCATGCTTTCCGTTTGCTGCAAGATCATCATGGCGGATTTGTTGGTGTGGCAAAAGACGCCTGAACGCCAATTAGTGTACGTTTTGGCTTACGATTGTTAGACAGGGCGAATCAAAACAAGTGCTTGTCGACGGCCTTAGTCGACAGCTTTAATGAGTGGGTGTCGATGCAATCAAAGTCCTGTTGCAACATAAAAAAGGACCTTTACCGCAGAATACATTTGGCCTGAGCGTCGGGGCGAGTTTTGCGGTGCGGTGCTGCTATAATGTTGTGCTGTGTTTTTGGCATGACCTGTTTTGATCGGTGATCAAAGATTGACTGACTATCTCGATGCTGTGACTGCGGATACTGGAATGGCAAATATTGCGGCTACACTGTGCTTGGATCAGCTCATGGTGATGCGTGGCGATGTAAGCCTGTGTGGGCCATTACGACTGTCGGCCTATGCGGGACAGGTCTGGCACGTGATTGGGCCAAATGGTACAGGCAAAACCACCTTGCTGATGATGCTGGCCGGTATTTTGCCAATAATGCAGGGCCAAGCCCGTTGGCAGGACCAGCCACCGTCTGAGTGGTCAGTGCTCTATCTAGGCCATTTGGCTGGCCTGAATGCGTCGTTAACGGTGATGGATAACTTACGGTTTTTGGCTGCGCTGGGCCATTCGGCTGTGCCGAGTGATCAAGTGTTGTGGCATGCCTTAGCCATGACGGGTTTGGCAGGCTATGAGGATGTATTGGTCAGTCGCTTATCTTCTGGTCAAAAGCGTCGGGTGAACTTGGCGCGCTTGTGGTTGCCTGATGCACCGCGTTTGTGGTTGTTAGATGAGCCGATGACGGCATTGGATCAACAGATGATTGAGCGTTTAAATCAACAACTGCGTGAGCATGCCGCAAATGGGGGCATGGTGTTGTTGACCAGTCATCAGCCGGTTGATGCCATGACCAATCTGTTGGATTTGGCTGATTATCGCTGCTGCGATGGCTTTGAGGCAGTGCAGTGATGTGGGCCATTTGGCAGCGTGAATGGCGTGTACGAGTACAAACGCCTGCTGGTTGGTTGTATCCGGTGGTGTTTTTTTTGATGGTGCTGGTGTTGTTTCCACTGGCGGCGGGTGCAGAGCCTGCATTGCTGCTGCGGATTGGCAGTGCGGCGGTATGGATTGCGGCGTTGTTGTCGGTATTGTTGGGCATGGACAGTTTGTTTCGTGCTGATGTGGATGATGGCACCTTAGAGCAAGTGTTAGTTGCACGCGTGTCGTTGCCGTTATGGGCGGTGATCAAAATCAGCATGCATTGGTTGACCGGTGGCGGGATTTTGACGGTGTTGTCGTTGTTGTCGATGCCGTTGTTTGGCTTGTCGACACAGGCGGCAGGAGTCTTGGCGTTGAGTTTGTTCCTCGGTACACCAACACTCACCTTCCTGGCTGCGGTTGCCGCCGCGCTCACCGTGTCGTTGCGTGGCAGCGGCGTATTGGTGCCATTGATTGCCTTGCCGCTACAGTTGCCGGTGTTGGTGTTTGCCACCGGTGCAGTGGATCTGGTGCAGACCGGCGGGAATGTATGGCCGATTTTGGCCTTGCTGCTGGCGTTGTTGTTGTTGTCGTTGCTGTTTTTACCATTTGCTGTCGCTGCTGCGTTGCGTTTGGCACTGTCAAATTGAGCGTGAGTGTTTCACTGTGTTGAATGAGCGTTAATGCTCAGTTGTTTTATCCCTTTGGTCTAGTAGAGAGCCATGAGCGAATTGCCGAAATCTGCCCGCGCTGACTCGATCTGGCGCAGACTGTGGAACTGGTTTTTGACCACCGTTGGCCCGCGCCATTTTTTTAATACCTTTAGTCCATGGGTGCGTTGGCTCGCATGGCTGGCCGGTCTGCTGCTGTTGGTTGGCTCAGTCTGGGGTTTGGTATTTGCGCCGCCTGACTATCTACAGGGCAATAGCTATCGGATTATTTTTATCCACGTACCTGCTGCCAGTTTGGCTCTGTCGATCTATTTGGCCTTAGCGATTTTGGGCATCATTAGCCTAGTCTGGAAGATCAAAACTGCTGAGATTGTGGCGCGTGCGGCGGCTCCTGTCGGCTTTGTGCTATGTGTCTTGAGTTTGGTTACGGGGGCAATCTGGGGCAAGCCAACGTGGGGTGCCTACTGGGTTTGGGATGGTCGTTTAACTAGTATGCTGATTTTGGCGTTTTTGTACGCGGGTGTGATGGCGCTGTATCAAGCCTTTGAAAATACACCAAACCAAGGCAAGGCAGCGGCTATTTTGTCGATTGTTGGTGCGGTCAATTTGCCGATTATTAAGTATTCGGTGGTGTGGTGGAACACCTTGCATCAAGGCTCAACCTTTACCATTACTGCTGCACCCAAAATGGCCCCAAGCATGTATGTGCCTTTGTTAATGATGTTGTTGGGATTTTATGTGCTGGCGGCGGCATTGGTGCTTTATCGCAGTTGTACCTTGATCTTGCAGCGTGAACGGCAAAGTCGCTGGGTGCAAGATTGGATCAGTCAACGGGAGCGCACATGAGTCCGGCTTTTGATAGTGTGACGGCGTTTTTGGCTATGGGTGGACGACATGCACCGTATATTTGGAGCGCATGGGGTCTGACCGTGTTGAGCTTGATGCTGTTGATCTGGCATGCGCGCAATAGCCGCCAGCGCTGGATCAATGAAGAGCTGGCCCGTCGGCGTCGCGAGGCTGCCCGCCAGTCGTCGCAGGTGTCTCCCCAAACAAACCCGTCCAATCGGTTATACGATTAAACGTTGGAGCAGCAAGCGTGATGAATGCAAAGCGTAAACGTCATTTGATTTGGATTTTGATTATTTTGACTGGAGTATCGGTAGCGACGGGGCTGATTTTGTATTCGCTACGTGCGCAGACCGATTATTTTTATGCACCTGCCCAGTTGGCAGCGGGTGAAGCACCTGAAAACAAACGCATTCGAGCCGGTGGTATGGTGGCAAAAGGTAGCGTGCAAAAATCGACGCAAAACTTGGATGTCAATTTTAGTATTACCGATTTTAAAGCCACCGTTCCGGTTCGTTATACGGGAATCTTGCCCGATTTATTTGCCGAAAATTCCGGTATTGTGGCGACAGGTCAGCTTGAAAACGGTGTGTTTGTGGCCGAGTCTATTTTGGCCAAGCATGACGAAAACTATATGCCACCAGAAGTCACGGCAGCGCTTAAAGCACAAGGCCGTCTGCCGAGTGGTGGGATGCGTACGGCTGATCCTATTGATAATGGCGATGCAATGGCGATGCCTGCCACAGATGCCGTGACACCCTAAACATCCATCGTTTGCACCGATCAAGATGATCAAAACCGTCTCAACAAGACGGTTTTTTTATCTCAATCAATCCGGCATGATCAGGCACATCTATCGGCTGCATCGTGCATCAGTACGCGTGGCTTTCTATCAAAAAAGCTATCAAAAAAGGATCGCTGGATCATGAACATTCATCACTTAAATTGCGGCAGTATTTGTCCTGCTTGTCAGCGCTTGATGCAAGGTCGAGGGGGTTGGTTTGACGCAGCAAAGATGTGCTGTCATTGCTTGTTGATCGAAGATGAGCAAGGTCTGGTGTTGGTCGATACTGGATTTGGTACGCTGGATATTGAGCAGCCTAAGCGCTTAGGGGGTGGGTTTTTGGCCACCATGCGGCCCAAGTTATTATTGGCCGAAACCGCGCTGTATCAAGTCAAAGCACTGGGTTATGACCCCGCCGATGTCCGGCATATTGTGCCTACACATTTGGACTTGGATCATGCCGGTGGGTTGCCAGATTTCCCAGCAGCCACAGTGCATGTGCTACAAGCCGAGCATGATGCCGCGTTGCATCCTACAACCATTCCAGAAAAAGGCCGTTATCGCCAGCATCAATTTGCCCACGGCCCCAAGTGGCAAACCTATCAGCCAAGCAGTCAAACATGGTTTGGCTTTGAGGGTGTGCAACAGGTCAAGGGCTTGTCTGGCGAGGTGTTGATTGTGCCTTTACTGGGTCATACCAAAGGGCATAGCGGCATTGCGATCAAGCAGGGCAGCAAGTGGCTGCTACACGTTGGCGATCTGTATTTTGATCGCCGCAGTTTGACTGCTGATGCGCCCATGATGATGCGGGTGTCTGAGCGTCTGATGGCGCATGACAATCGTCAGCGCTTGGCCAATGTGGGGCGTGTTGTAGCATTGCTAAACGAGCATGCCAATGAGGTTGAAGTGTTTTGTGCACACGACCCTTTAGAGCTGGCGCAAATGCAGCAATAAGCAGCCAGTTGATGCTGTGATATTAGACGTGTGGATCTGGTCAAAGATGCACGCGTTTTTTGTTAAAAAAGCGCAGTACAGGCACCAGAACAGTTTAATCTTGATCGTATCACTCGCTGTTGAATCATTGAGTTATCTATGAAAAAAATCGCCATGTATCCGCATGCTGCTGGTGGCTGGGCCTCACTCAAAGGCACTGCGCTGACGTTTTTAAATAAAGACACCTTACTCAAAGGCGGCGGAACCATGCGACGGGTCAACCAACCTAGCGGTGGGATCAAATGTCCGAGTTGTGCATGGCCAGATTCGGCACACTTTAAGCCGATTGATTTTTGTGAAAGTGGTGCGAAGGCCGTTGCATTTGAAGCGACAGCCAAGCGAGTGACACCTGATTTTTTTGCCAAACATACCGTCACTGAGCTACGCACATGGAGCGACTATCAGCTTGATCAATTGGGGCGTTTGACCCATCCGATGAAGTACGATGCCGCCACCGATCACTATGTGCCAGTCGATTGGGACACTGCCTACCGTGAGATTGGTCAGTTTTTGCAGACCCAGACCACCTCTGCACGTAGCGCGTTTTATACCTCCGGCAAAGTGGCCAATGAGCCAGCGTTTTGTTTTCAGTTGTTTGTGCGTGAGTACGGCACCAATAATCTGCCGGACTGTTCCAACATGTGCCACGAGCCAACCAGCGTGGGCTTGGCCGAGCAAATTGGCATTGGTAAAGCCACGGTGATCCGTGAGGATTTTAATCATTGTGATTTGATTTTTTCCTTTGGTCATAACCCTGGCACCAACCATCCGCGCTCATTGATTGCGCTGCGTGAAGCCAAACAAAACGGCGCAAAGATTGTTGCGGTCAATCCGATGCGAGAGCCGTCGTTGATGAGCTATCAGCATCCGCAAAGTCCGGTCGAAATGCTAACAGGTGGCGCGACGGATATTTCCGACCATTTTGTGCAAGTGCGCGTGGGCGGTGATACTGCGTTGATCAGCGGGATTGTTAAGGCATTTTTAGAAATTGGTACACCAGATCAAGATTTTATTGAGACGCATACCAGCGGTCTGGATCAATTAAAAGTGCATCTGGTATCTTTAGAGTGGTCAGCGATTGAAGAGGCCAGCGGTATTGCTCGTGCAGAAATGTACGAACTGGCCGCGTTATACGATCAAAGCAAAGCAACCATTTGTACGTGGGGCATGGGCATTACCCAACATGAGCAAGGCATTGATGCCATTCGGATGATCATCAATTTGCTGTTGCTCAAAGGCAATATTGGCCGCAAAGGGACTGGTGCAAGTCCAGTGCGTGGGCATTCCAATGTGCAGGGTGACCGCACCATGGGTATCCACGAAAAAGCCAATCCCGCCATGATGGATCGGATCGAAAAACTCTACGGTTTTAACCCGCCACGCGAAGACGGAATGGATGTGCTAAAAACCTTGCAGGCCATGCAAGCTGGTGAATTGGATTTCTTGCTGGGATTGGCTGGTAATTTTGCCAAAGCCACGCCAGATACCGAAGCCACGTTGCGCAACATGATGCGGCTTAAAATGACCGTGATGGTGTCGATCAGTCTTAATCGCTCGCATTTACATCATGGGCAAGCGGCTTATATCTTGCCAACCATTGCGCGCACTGAAGGCGATCATCAGGACAGCGGTTTTCAGAGCATTAGCATTGAAGATTCGATGAGCAATGTGACCTTGTCCAAAGGTTTTAATCCACCTGCGTCTGCAATGCTGCGTTCGGAAACTGCGATTATTGCCGGTGTTGCGCAAGCGACCATTGCCAATAGCAAAATTCCGTGGACGCAGTTTGTCAGCAATTACGATCATATTCGTGATCATATTGCCCAAGTGATTGATGGCTTTGGCAACTTTAATCAGCGGGTGCGTGGCTCAAGAGGCTTTTATTTGGGCAATTCGGCGCGGGATCGGGTGTGGAATACAAAAACCCATAAAGCACAATTTTTGCCCCCAGAACTGCCGTTGATTCCAGCCGTGTTGCAGCAAGCCGGTACCTTACGTCTAACCACCATTCGCGCGCATGGCCAATTTAACACCACCATTTATGACATGAACGACCGCTATCGTGGCATTCATGGCGAGCGGGATGTGTTGTTTATGCATCCAGAGCAAATGCGCGATCTCAATCTAGCGGTCGGTCAGCGGGTCGATGTGACCGCACGTTATGCCAGTGGCGAGCGCACACTCAAACAACTCAAGCTGGTGGCGTTTGACCTGCCCAAAGGCTGCGTGGCTGCTTACTATCCAGAAGCCAACGATTTGGTGCCGCTTGAGCATCACGTACCGCGCGCGCATACCCCCGCGTACAAGTCGATTCCGGTGGTAGTCAGTAGCAGTCAGGTATGAGTGACATCACGCTGATTAATGCTGATCAACGTAGTCAGGCGGCCTTTCAGCGGCGCGGTGGTTGCATCGCCGAGGTCAATCTCAATCTGGCCGAAGAAGTGCCGGTGGCCTTGGTTTATAACGGCATCTCACATGTGGTGCTGATGGCGACGCCGCAGCATTTGCGTGAGTTGGCCTATGGCTTTTCGTTGACCGAAGGCATCATTCGGTCGGTTAGTGATGTGTACGATCTGGATATTGAAACCAGTCAGCAGGGCGTAACGGTTTCCATGACCTTGGCCTCGGCTTGCTTTGCTCAGTTAAAGCAGCGACGGCGACAAATGAGTGGCCGAACCGGTTGTGGTTTATGCGGCATTGAGTCGTTAGCAATGGCGCAGCCCAGCGTGCCACAACTCAGACAGCCGTTGGATTTGATCCACTATGCCGATGATATTCAACAAGCGTTTAAACGACTTCCGATCCTACAGCCGATCAATCAAGCGACCGGTGCGTGTCATGCGGCGGCCTTATTGTTGCCAGATCAATCATTGCAGGTGTTTGAAGATGTGGGTCGGCATAATGCCTTGGACAAGCTGATTGGCTGGCGGATGTTGCAACCTAATCAGCCAATTGGCCCTGTGTTATTGACCTCGCGCTTGTCGTTTGAGTTGGTGCAAAAAGCTGCCTATGCCCAGTTACCGTTACTGGCGGCGATTTCTGCACCGACTGCTTTGGCCGTACAGTTGGCGCAAGATGCGGGCATGACCTTGGTGGCTTTTGTGCGGGATGATCGGATGACGTGGTTTTAGTCGTTAGATCGTCTAGCTGATCAGATGTAATAAAAAACCGCAGTCTAAGCTGCGGTTTTTTTTATGACCGATACAGCGCTTAGTGGTATTTGCCTCGCACACTGTTGCGGAACTTAAAGCGACGGATTTGCCGTAGGGTAAACACCTTCATGTCATCCAAATAGGTGTAAATCACCGGTACGACCACCAAGGTCAGCAAGGTTGAGGTCAATACCCCACCAATGATGGCGTGCGCCATTGGCGAGCGTTGCTCTGCACCTTCACCCAAGCCCAAGGCCAACGGCACCATCCCCACAATCATGGCCGTTGTGGTCATCAAAATAGGCCGCAAACGGGTCCGACCGGCTTCAATAATCGCACTTTCACGGTCATCGCCGTTATCCACCGCATTCTTGATAAAGTCGATCAGCAAAATCGCATTCTTGGTCACCAGACCCATCAACATGATGATGCCGATAATCGAGAAGATGTTCAGCGTACTGCCAAAGGTATACAGCGCAAAGAACACCCCAATCAAGGACAATGGCAGCGACGACATAATCGCGACAGGGTACAAAAAGCTATTGAACTGCGAGCCGAGCAACATGTAGATAAACAACACGGCAAGCACCAGCGCAGTGGCTGCATGGGCAATCGATTCGGCCATGTCTTTGTTCGCGCCTTCCACTTGGAAGCTATAACCGGCAGGCAAATCCATACCCGCTTGCACTTTGGCAATGTCCTCACCAATATCACCGGCTGGGCGGCCTTGCACGTTGGCTTGAATCAACACTTCGCGGAACAAATCACGACGGTTAATCTGCGAGGCACCCAGCGTTTGCTTAAATTCAGCCACTTGTGACAGCGGAATCATCACTGGTAAGCCGGTGGACGGATCTACCCGACTAGTCGACAGCGATAGGTTTTGAATATCCGACTGACGTTGACGGCCTTCTTCTGGCAAGCGCACGTTGACGTCATAGTTTTCGCCTTGCGCGTCTTGCCATGTGGTGACGTTTTCACCGGCGAGCAATGGACGTAAGGTTTGACCAATCTGGCCAATCGACAAGCCAGCATCACTGGCAGCATCACGATTGAGTGTGACCGATAGGGCAGGCTTTGGTGCTTTAAGCGAAGACTCCAAATCGACCACGCCGTTAATCTTGGCCAGTTTGGTCATAAACTCATCAGAGATTTTTTGCAGTTGATCCAACTCACGGCCACGAATCGAAATCAAAATCGGCTTTAGACCACCCGATACAGACTCTTTAGCCGAGGCGACCGAAGTCACAATAATGCCGCCGACGCTTTGTAAGCGCTGACGCATATCGTTGTTGAGTTGATCCAATGAGCGGCTACGCTCTTCTTTTGACTTGAGCTGAATGCGAATTTGCGACTTGTTGCGGCCGCGACTGCCCAAGCTGTTAATAGTGGCATAGGTAGCTTTGACTTCAGGATAAGCTCGAATAATTTGATCGACCTGCGATACTTTGGCTTGGGTATACTCCAAGGATGCATCGACAGGGGTTTCAAACTTGACCGACATTTCACCCAAGTCAGGCGTTGGCACAAACTCTTTACCAATCAAACCAGCGAGCATAAATGCACCCACCAATGATGCCAGTGCAACAGCCATAGTCATTAGACGATATTTGAGGCAAAAGCGTAGTGCGTTGGCGTACCACTCATTTAAGCGGTCTAATTGATCAGAGAACCATTTTAAAAACCGTTCAAAACGATTGAGCTTGGCATGCGGGTTGTGGTCTTCTGGCCAGACTGCCGATAGCATTGGGTCAAGGGTAAATGACACAAACATCGACAGCAAAACCGCCGCAGATACCGTGACACCAAATTGATAAAAGAAGCGGCCAATAATCCCGCCCATAAATGCAACTGGCAAAAACACTGCCACAATGGTCAAGGTGGTGGCCAAAACGGCTAGACCAATTTCTTCAGTTCCATCCAGCGCAGCTTGCTTGTGGCCTTTGCCCATAGCGGCGTGACGCACAATGTTTTCGCGTACCACAATCGCATCATCAATCAGCAAACCAATACACAACGACAATGCCATTAGGGTCATGGTGTTGATGGTAAAACCACACATCCACATCACAGCCAAAGTGCCAAACAGCGAGATGGGCAGGGTCAAGCCGGTAATAATGGTTGAGCGCCATGAGCCCAAAAACAGCAACACAATCAAGATGGCTAAAATACCACCCTCAATCAGGGTGCGTACCACATCGGCCAGTGAGGCGCGAATACTGCGGGCGCTATCTGCGACCACGGTCATTTCGATACCAGATGGCAAGGTCTTTTTGATCTCATCAAGTTCGGTACGGGTGCGATCAACCACCTCCACCACATTTGCACCAGAGACTTTAATAATATCCATACCAATGGCAGGGCTACCATCAACCAATGCTGCTGACTCAGCTTCGGCTTGAGCGTCACTGACGGTTGCGACTTGATCCAAGTAGATCGGTGCACCGTTGCGACGGGCCACAATCAAGCGATTAAAATCTTGTGGCTGCTTGATGCGACCACGAATTTGGACCACTAACTCTTGATTGCCACGACGCAGCGTGCCGCTAGGCAGTTCCATGTTTTCGGTACGTAACACACCCATGACTTGGTCGATGCTAACGCCCAATGCTTGCATGCGTTGTGGGTCGACTGCCACGCGAATTTGCCGCTCAACCGTGCCCAAAATACTCACTTTACCTACGCCAGTCACGGTCTGTAGGCGCGGTACAACACGCTGATCCAAATAAGTCGATAGCTCACGCATCGGTAGGGTCGTTGAACTAAACGCAACAGAGACGACAGGGGCGGCACTTGGGTCGTAGCGCTCAATCAGAGAGTCTTCGATGTCATCGCGCAGTTGTGGGCGGATCAAAGCAATTTTGTCGCGGACATCCTGCGCAGCAACCGGTGTTGGCACATTGAGATCAAATTTGATAATGATCGTCGACAAGCCCTCACTAGATGCCGAGGTGATCTGATTGATCCCTGCAATAGTGTTGAGGGTGTCCTCAATCTTGCGGGTCACATCCGATTCGACCACTTCTGGCGAGGCACCCGGATAGGAGGTATAGACCACCACATAAGGGAACTCGACGCTTGGAAACTCCTCCACGCCCATACGCTGCCATGAGGCAATCCCCAACACCATGAGCGCTAGCATCATCATGGTGGCAAAAACGGGGTGATTCACACTGATTCGGGTCAGCCACATGCCATAGATCCCCTGTACATCCTGTTGTTTTACGTTTTAAAGCCCTCTCGGGCAGTCTGTATTACGGTGTGAGGCGAACAGTACGACCACGCGCACCTTCGGCCAATGACAGCTTGGCAACAGTTTCGCCAGCAGTGATATCACTGACCAAGGCCCAACCACTGATAGGATCTTCACTTTGAATCGTCACGTTTTGCTGTGTCAGCTTGTTGTCGCGTACCACCCAAACAAAGCGCTGACCCGCCGCATTGCTCTGAATCGCCTGAGTTGGTAAGGCCACACCAGTTTTGGGCTGGCCATGCTGCAACACGCCTTCGGCAAACAAACCGGCACGCAGCACATTGTTTGGATTATCAACCCGCGCATAAAAAGTCAGGGTGCGACTCATCATGTCAGCAATAGGATTGACCCGATTAATTTGGCCATTAAAGGTTTGATCCGCTAAGCCTTGCACACTAAAGACCACTTGTTGGCCCACATGCAGCATGGATTGAGCCTGAGCAGGTGCGGTGGCTTTTAGTTCGAGCAAAGATGGGTCAATAATTTCCATCAAGGATTGACCGGGCGAAACGGTTTGACCCGGCTCAACACGACGTGACGACACCACACCATCTAATGGCGCACGAATCACCGCATCGCTAACGGCCTTGCGAGAAATAGCGACCATGGCTTGCTGTGCTTTAACCGACTCTTGTTGCGCACTGGCATCAGCGGCACTGCGCTCGTATTCCATTTGCGACACAAAGCCCTTGTTATACAGCTGAGCATTTCGATCACGCACACTACGCGCCAAAATCAATTGTGCATTGGCACCGGCCAAGTTGGCTTCGGCTTGTGCCAAGCGTGACTGACTGTCTTGGGTGTTGAGTGTGACCAACGGCTCACCTCGTCTGACCCGATCACCATCTTCGGCTAAGACAGACAACACCATAGCGGCCCCTTGCGGTTGTACCGAGGTGCTACGTACGGCTTGTAGTGAGCCTGACACCGCCGTGCTAGGCGATAGCGTGCGCGACTCTGCCAGCACAATGTCAGCAGGTGCGAGTTCGATTTCGGTTGGGGCTTTGGTGGTTTGTTCAGCCTCAGATGTAGGCTGACATCCTACTAATAAAGTGCTTAAACAACCACATAGCAAAAGACTGGCACCTAAAGTGACAGTCGGGCGAATGATCGAGGCGACATCTTTCAATTCTGGCTCCAGCAGTCCCACGAATCCATGTTCGAGATTCTTGTGATAATAATGGATGATAAACGTCCACTGTACAGGTCAGCTTGTTTGCAAAAAAAGCTGGGTACAGTCGAGAATAGATCAGCAGGATCGGAGGGTAGAGCAAAAAGCATCCAGATCGCGTCATCTCGACGTGGTGAGTTGCTTTAACAAAAGCAGAAGCGTCCACTCTAGCAAAAAAAAAGCAACAACAAATAAGATTCTCACATAGATCACCTTTGGCCTCAAGTGTGCACTGATCAACTGTTTTGATCTGCAAACGACCAATAGGCCGACAGACGGTGTCTTAGACATGGTCAAGTGATTCGAGCGTCTATTGAAGGAATGTAATTTTGTGTAAAAATAAACAAGTCTTGTGTACGGATTGTAAGGTTTATACATCTACCTTGCGTGGAACACTGTGCATCAACACATTTTTTATTCTTTGATAGGTGCTGGAATGCCAAATAGGCCAGAGCCATTAACACTGCAAGACTGTCTACAAGAGCTGATCGATCAGACCAACCGTCAAGACCGACAATGGGTGCAGCCTCTGCGGCGAATTCAACGTTATATTGAGCAAGGCAAAGTGATCGAAGCGACACAGGCATGGCAGTCTTTGCTTCGGCCTATGCGTGGCAGTTTTCACGAGTTTTTCATTTGTTGTGATGATCTAGATCAAATGCGATTGGTCAATATTCGCATTGATCACTTAAGAGATCGCATTTCTGATGAGTTAAACGATCTAATGATAGAAAAAACCAGTCGTGCTTAAAAGACGGATAAGCAGATCATGACTTGGGCGATATCAGCACATTACGATGTGACTCAAGGTACTGTAGTCTGGCGATGATCTGACCATATTTTGCTTTGACATCGTCTTGGCGCTTTTGAAGCGCACTGATGTTGTTTTGCATTTGAGCGATTTGTTCGCGTTTATCCGCCATCCGCTGACTAACGGCTGCAGGGATTGGTTTTTGGCGTCGTTCGTAAGCGGCGGCGGCGGCTACATCTGTGGCGAGTTCCATCTGCATCGTGGCTAACTGAGTGCCAAGATATTGTGTGCGCCCACTCATGTCTAATAACAGTTGATCTCGCTTGGCTGCTGCTTGTGTCGACGAGACGTGAGCAGCAATCAGATTTCGGTCGTCTTGCCGTTTGGCTTCTATGCGTTCGCGTTCAGATTTGGCTCGCTCATAAGACTCAGGTGAAAAAGGCGGAACACGCTTAATCACCAGCATGCTGCCATTTAATGCTTCATAGCCATTCTTGACGTGCTCTTGCGTAATCACGCTACTGAGCGTTGGCGTGCCATTGCTATTGTAATAACGATACCAGCGCGCTTTGACTTCATCATTTTTGCTGCTGTTGTTCGCGGCATGCACAGGTGTGGGTGCCAGAATTAGGCATGCGGGTGTGGCTAGCACGGCCACGAGCAATACGTATGGAGTGAGTCCAGTTGCGATAAATTTCATGTGTGCTCCAATTCCAAGCATGTTGCCATCATCCCTACCAGAATCCTTCATAGCATACGAATCGACGTGATGGCATAGATAGCATCATAACAGTCTCTATCAAATCGCGTTAGTCAGGGAATCTGTCTAAGACCAAAGGTTGAATGAATCTGCCAAATATCCTTAATGCGTATTCTGACTGCCGCGACGGCCAACATCGTTGGCAAGCCACGATGAACTGTGCTAAAAGATGAGCTAACATGCGGGATACAGATACATCCCATTTACGTACGTGCAACATTGCGTTATCAGGAAGATCGAACCAATGGAAGAAAATTTTGATGGTCTAAAAGTAATGGTAATCGACGATTCGAAAACCATTCGACGTACAGCAGAAACCTTGCTACAAAAAGCAGGCTGTACCGTATTCACCGCAGTAGACGGCTTTGATGCACTGGCCAAAATTGCTGATTCCAGCCCAGATATTATCTTTGTGGACATCATGATGCCCCGTTTGGATGGATATCAAACGTGTGCGCTGATCAAGAACAATCAAACCTTTAAACAGACGCCAGTCATTATGCTGTCCTCAAAAGACGGTTTGTTTGATAAAGCCAAAGGCCGCATCGTTGGTTCTGATGAATACTTGACCAAGCCGTTCAGCAAAGAAGAGCTGTTTAGTGCCATTCGTCAGCATGTCAATGTGAATGCTTAAGGAGGGCGCTCATGGCTCGTATTCTGGTAGTAGACGATTCGCCGACTGAGACGTTTCGTTTTCGCGAAATTTTGCAACGTAATGGCCACGAAGTATTAGAGGCGAGCAATGGTGCTGATGGTGTAGCCATGGCACGTGCTGAGCTGCCTGATATGGTGTTGATGGATGTGGTGATGCCAGGGATGAATGGCTTTCAAGCCACGCGCCAAATCACGCGTGGTGCCGAGACTTCCAGTATTCCGGTAGTCATTGTCAGCACCAAAGATCAAGAAACCGATCGGGTCTGGGGCAAGCGTCAAGGTGCACGAGATTATCTGACCAAGCCGATTGAAGAAGGCGCATTGATGCGAGTGATCAATCAGCTCTTGATGGCGAATTAATTATGGCGGCGCGCGGTTTTATCGAGCTGTTGCGTCTTGCTGAGCGAGGGCGGCAACGGCTACGTGGTGGCCAAGATGGCTTAGATGGTCGTTGGTCTGGTGTCGCATTTGTCCTCAATAAGACGTACTTCGTTGCTCCTTTAGGTGAAGTCTCTGAAGTTCTTAATGTACCGGACACTACCAGTGTACCCGGTACACAAAAGTGGTTACGTGGCCTCGCCAATGTGCGGGGCCGTTTGTTACCGATATCAGATTTGGCGCTGTTTGTTGGATCTGAGGCTGTCACGATGGATGCCAAACGCAAGGTCATGGTGATTGACCAAGCGGAGTTGTTTGGTGGTGTGGTCGTTGATGAAGTGCTGGGTATTCAGCACTTTATGAAAAATAGTTATTTTGGATCAACCAACGTCTCAGATATGGGTGTTGCACCTTATGTGCAAGGATATTTTGAGCGAGATGGCCAGCAATGGCACGTATTTATGCCAAGTCGGCTGGCTGCGGATCCACGTTTTTTGAATGCAGCAATCCTGTAAAATAGCGGGCAATGGAAAAACCTGAAGAAAGTATTAGGGAGCAGGGGTAATGAGTTCTGGTTTGAAGAAAACAGCAGGTCCTTCGACCAAGTCTAAGCGCGTAAATCCCATGGCCAGCTATTGGACACGGACCGCTGAGATTTTTGGTGATCCAAAACAAGCAAAACCATGGATGTGGGCGGGTCTGGTTTCAGCCTTAATTACCCTTGCATCCTTCTTTTATCTATTCTACAGCGTACCTCGTAGTAACATTTTGATTAAAGATGTGGGCGAGCTGCGCGTGTTGTCACAGCAGGTGGCAAAGAATGCGACAGAAGCATCGACAGGTGGGACGGATGAGTCATTTGTTAACTTGCGCAATTCGCAAAAGCAATTTAACGAACGCTTAGCCAACGTGCATGCCATTTATGGCAAGTCAGGCGATGACATCGACCAAGTCAATAGGTCGTGGGCCAGCATTAATGCCAAGGTCAACGACATTCTATCGAACCAACAAACCGTTAACGAGCTACATGATCTGGGTGTGTCTATTTCGGAAGTGATTCCGGAGATGCAGGCCGAGTACAACTTGATCGTGGATGGCATGGTGCGTGCCGGATCTGCTGGTAGCCAAGTAGCATTGGCCAAAAACCAAGCCTTGTTGTCTGAGCGTATTTTGCGTTCTATTAACTCGGTGTTGACTGGCGATGAAGGCTCCGTGGCATCTGCCGATGACTTTAGTACCGATGCCGAAGACTTTGGCCGGTTCTTGGATGGTCAGTTAAATGGTGATGCAGCACTTGGTGTGTTGCGTATCAATGATCCTGATCTGCGTGCATCATTGGACTCGATTAAAGAGTCGTATGAAGAAGTGATTCGTAGTGCCGCCAGTCGTATTTTGGTTAGCTCACCACAGATTTATCAAGTGCGTGACTCGTCTAGCAAATTGTTTGTTGAATCGGGCACATTGCTAAAGCAGCTCAACGGACTGTCTGAGAATGTAACCAATAACCTGCGTAACTTGATTCCTGGCGTCTTGATGCTGTTGGGCTTGGCTGGTTTGGGCTATGTGTTCTGGCGTTTGTTTGCTATGCGTTCACGGATTGACCAAGATCGTGCCTTGCAAGAAACCCAACGTCAACGTCGTGAAGCCGAACTAGAGGCTGAGCGCGCGCGTCAAATTCAAGACGAAAACGAGCGGAACCAAACCGCGATTTTGCGTTTGCTTGACGAACTCGGTGACTTGGCAGACGGTGACTTGACCATTAACGCCACGGTGTCTGAAGACTTTACCGGCGCGATTGCTGACTCGGTTAACTTCGCTATTGACCAATTGCGTTTGCTGGTTTCTGCGATTAACACCACCGCATTGCGCGTGGCTGAGTCCTCTCAGGATACCCAGACCACAGCCATGCAGTTGGCCGAAGCATCAGAACATCAAGCGCAAGAAATTGCCGGTGCATCTGCTGCGGTGAACGAAATGGCAGTGTCGATTGACCAAGTATCGGCTAACGCGATGGAGTCTGCATCGGTTGCGGATCGCTCGGTTGCGATTGCATATAACGGTGGTGAAGTGGTTCAGCGCTCGATTGAGGGTATGGACACGATTCGTGAGCAGATTCAAGAAACTGCAAAACGGATTAAACGCTTGGGTGAGTCGTCACAAGAGATTGGTGACATCGTCTCGCTGATTAACGATATTGCCGACCAAACCAACATTTTGGCCTTGAACGCTGCGATTCAGGCATCGATGGCGGGTGAAGCCGGTCGTGGTTTTGCGGTGGTTGCCGATGAAGTTCAGCGTCTTGCAGAACGTTCAGCAGCAGCAACCAAGCAGATTGAAGGCTTGGTTAAAACCATTCAGACCGATACCAACGAAGCGGTTATCTCGATGGAGCAAACCACATCTGAAGTTGTACGCGGTGCGCGTTTGGCAAAAGATGCGGGTGTTGCACTGGGTGAAGTACAGGCCGTTTCGCGGACATTGGCAGATTTGATTCAGAACATTTCCAACGCTGCGCGCCAACAGGCTGCATCGGCTGGTCATATCTCTAACACCATGAACATCATTCAAGAAATCACCACACAGACCACGGCAGGTACCATTGCCACGGCGCGTTCGGTTGGTAACTTGGCTGAAATGGCGGTTGAACTGCGTGATTCTGTATCGGGCTTTACATTGCCGGATGAGCAGATGATTTAAAGGCTGGAGCAGGACGCATGGCCGGAGCTGTCAGGGAAGGAATGAGTGTTGAGCAGTCATCACTCTGGTTGTCATTGATTGAGTCACGGATTGGCATGGTGCTACCCGTGATTCAGCATCGACTGTTTGAAAGTCGCGTCTTTGACCGGATGCAAGTCTGGTCAATGGACATGGACAGTTACTATCAGTTGGTCAAACGAGATCGTAGTGAGTGGCAACAGTTGGCAGAAGCCTTGGTGGTTCACGAGACTGCCTTTTTTCGCCACATGCCGTCATACGATTTGGTTGGCTCGCATTTGTCCAGACTAAATCGTGATGCTCAGTTGTGGAGTGTGGGTTGTGCAACCGGCGAAGAGGCATGGTCCTTGGCAATGGTTGCCCGTAATCAGTGCTTAAAGTCATTTCGACTGATGGCCACTGATATTAGCAATCAAGCACTGGCGATTGCCCGTCAACGAATCTATCCCAAGCGTAAAGCTGAGGCGATTCCGGCGGGTTTGCGGAATCGTTATGGACGCGACTTGCCTGATGGCCATTGGCAAGTCAGTGCAACCTTAGCGGTAAATGTCAGTTTTCAAATTTTTAACCTCATGGATATTAGTAGTGCGCCATTTCGTCGTCTGGATGTGATTTTTTGCCAGAATGTTCTGATTTACTTTAGAAAGTTTGATCGACGGGATATTTTAGACGCACTGGTTCAGCGATTAGAACTCGGTGGTATTTTGGTCTTAGGGCCGGGTGAGATGGCGGATTGGTCACACCCACAGGTCAAGCGTATTGACCATGCGGGTACACTGGCCTTTGAGAGAATCAAGTCATGAGGGTCTCGGACCCCAAGAGCATAAAGCAATGAATCAGCAACAATCTTATATCGCTTTAGATTGGGTCAAGGAAGCCCTTGACGAAACGTTGAACGAGATCCGTTCTTCGATTGAACACGCCGAACGTCCAGAAGCGTTGTTACCGATTCGTGAGGCACTACATCAAGTCAGCGGTACGCTGCAGATGACGCAATTGGCTGAGCCATTGGTGCTGGCCGAGACGCTAGAGCAATTGGCCCAGTCGATTGTCGATGGCGATACGCCAATGAGCATCTTGTCAGAGTTGGCATTGGGTGTGGATCTGCTGCGTGATGAGCTAGAGCAGTTACAGCGTACCAAGCGTAGCCACTCAGTGGCGATTTATCGCATGATTCATCATTTTCGGCCTTTGCTGGCGCGTGATCCGCTGCGTCAGCGCGAATGGCTAAAGCCCGATTTATCTTTGATTATTGGCTCAAACTGGCAGTCCACGCCGTTAACAGCGGATGATCGTCACTTGCTTGGTCGCGCCATGCGTTATTACATGCAGCGCGTTTTAAATGACTGCATGAGCTTGGCTGATTGGCGAGCGCTTGCCAATATTGCAACCTATGCTCAAAACGGTGCTAAGACGATTCAGCAGGCGGCATTGTGGCGATTGGTCAGCATTATTTATTTAGAGCTTGAACAATCGAAGGATGCACCAAGTGCAGCTTTACGTCAGTTGATGGTGCGTTTGGAGCGTAGCCTTGAACATGATGTTGATGATGAGGCGTTGCTGGCGGATACCTTAATCCAGTTGGGTGAGCGCGAGGTATTGTTGACCAGTAGCGCCCGTGAGATTCGGCAGGCTTTTGGTCTAGATGCGCCTACTGAGGCTGGTGTCACGCCACGACTGCTAGAGTCTGTCAGCCTATTGATACAAAACACCCGTCAGAACCTCAACGAAAAAAGTAGCGATGCAGCCTTGGCTTTGGCCGAAGCGGTTCGTTTGTTGGATGTGGCAGGCTGGAGTAGCTTAAGTGGGGTGGCTCAACATGCCTTGATGCAACTGACCGAACGTAAACTGCTGCCGGCTCAAGCCATGGATCAAGTGGATGAGATGCTTGAGGTTTTGAGCGCTCAGCTACAGCAAACCATTGCCATGATGTCGCAAGATAATCGTGATAGCCATGCCATTAATGATGCCCGTCATGCGGCTGTGCGTGAGTCACGTGCAGCACTAGAATCAGTTAAAGAAGCCATGTCTGCATACAACAGCAGCCATTGGCAGGCAGATGCATTGACGGCAGTGCCTGAACAACTGAATCTGGTCCGTGGCGTTTTTATTATTTTGGCATTGGATCGACCGGCTGCTTTGGTTGAACAGATGGCCCAATTGTTCTCTCAGACCGTCATTCAGCCAGCATTTAAACCAAATTGGCGTCAGGCTGACTTGTTGGCAGATATGGTGTCTGGCATTGAGTATTACTTGGACCAGTTGGCGGTTCATTATCAAGATGATCGTATTTTGGATCGTGTTGACCAATCGCTGA
>JBBKWH010000101.1:0-4280 GCA_037968855.1 Moraxellaceae bacterium
ATTTTGTGACACCTCAGGGGCGGCAAAAATATCGTCTAATTTCATCCGCACCCCTTGCGCACCATCCGGCAAACGCAACAAGCGTGACGCATCATTTAAGGCGATATAGCCCAGCATCGAATCCACTTCAGCACCGATATTAAAAATACCGACCACGGTAAATCGCTTAAAGCGTGGCACAACACCGGCGGGTGATGGTGAGGCTTCTGGCAAGACTAGCGTGACTTTATCGCCCAACTGCAAGCCCAAACCATCGGCTAGGGATTGACCCAGCACAATGCCAAAATCACCCGTCTGCAAGCCATCTAAAGAGCCTGCACTCATATGGTCTTGAATAATCGATACTTGTTTTTCGAGCGTTGGATCAATCCCGCTGATCACAATACCGGAGACTTGACCTTGTGCCGTCAACATACCCTGAATCTGGGTAAACGGCGCAGCACCGACCACATGGGGCTGTTTTTTGGCTTGCTCGACCAATGACGGCCAGTCTTGAATAATTTCACTAGACGACACGGTGGCTTGCGGTATCATGCCCAGAATGCGATTCTTTAGCTCACGGTCAAACCCGTTCATCACCGATAATACGGTAATGAGGACAGCAACACCCAGCGTCAGTCCGATCATGGACACGAGCGCGATGAATGATATGAAATGATTACTGCGCTGGGCGCGGGTATACCGCAACCCTACGAACAGCGCGATCGGTTTAAACATACGGTCAATCCGAGGACTTAAAATGGAAATCCAACAGCAGGACGCAACCGACAGCGAACGTCGTCTACTGTCGCGCATCAATGCTGCACTGCGCATCAACTATCAATTGATCACGCGGAGCGATGCCTTAAAAGACCCTTACGAGCCGGGCTTCGTACTGCCGCGTTACTTCTTGTTGCTAGCTGAGCTTGACGAAATCGACAGCGTCAATCAACAACTCTCTGGCGATCTGGCAAACGAACACCCCAAAATCGCCAAGGCATTGGACTTGATGAATCAAAAGCTTGATCTGATCACCGGCGCGTTTTATGACGCCATGGTCGAATCGATGCTACCAAGCCCGACACGCGTCAATATCTCAGAAAGTGGCTTGTCATTCTATGCCCGTGAGCGTATCCCACCGGGTACACACCTGCACTTGTCGATCAGCCACCCCAACAACGCCTTTCATCTGGCAGCAACCGCACGTGTGGTTTACTGCGAAGACGAAGACCTTGAAGGCTTCCGTACTGGTGCGTATTTTATCAGCTTGCATCCGAATGATCGTGCCAAACTGGCCGATAGCATTGGCCGCAAAATGGCCGAAGACGCCACCATGAACGGTTACACCCTGCCCGATGCGTTTATGGGTTAATCCCAAAAACATCAACGGCGTGCCCACCATACGCCAAGCACGCCGCTTTTGATGTAAGAAAACGTGTCCAAACCATACCGGATTGCTTAAGACCGGCGTGGTATCGCATCACGAAAAAAATACAACGCCAAGCCAGACAATACCAACCACAAACCCATCCACATGTGCGCGCCAACTTGCTCGTGGTTTAACCATGCGCCCAGACTGACGGCAATCACTGGCGTCATGATCGTGGTCAACGCAACCGGCGTCGGCCCTACCCGTGTGACCAGATCAAAATAACAAATCATCGCCACAATCGACCCCATCACCACCGTAAACGCTACTGCACCCAGCGCAACGGCACTGGGCATCGCCGTTGGCATGGCGGTCCAAAAAAACGGCAGCATCAGCACCAACACCGCAGCCGAGACGATCAATGAGCCTGTGGTTTGCACCATCGGATGCAATGCCGCCGCCTCATAACGCACCCAAAACATCGACAACACATAACACAGCACCGCCAGCAAAATCAGTACCACCCCCAGCACACTGACCGCATGCGCCGACGTCTGCCCCACGCCAACCGCAATGCCCATACCACCTACGCCCAGCAACATGCCCACCCATTGCTCTGGTTGCAACTTGATCCGATCTGGTCCTAACCATGCCACCAGCCCCGAAACCAATGGCGACAGACCAAACAACATCGACACCAAACCAGAGCTTAAATGCACCGCGCCGAGGTAGCACATCAACATCGCGCCCCAAAGTCCCATTGATCCCGCCACATAGCTTCGCAATGCAGCCCGATCTGTACGCAGGCGAAAGCCCATCAGCTTGAGTACCAATAATGCAATCGGCATGGCCAATACAAAACGCATGGCTAAAGCCCAAATCGGGTGCAACTCACGTACGCTCCATACCACCGCAAGCGGTGTGGATGACCAAATCAAAATCAACAATAGATAAGGCACAATGACCAAACCCAATTGCCGTAAGGGCAAGCGCTGACGTCTGACCGTTAGCGTGTCTATTGCCTGTGGAGGCTCCTCGGCATTCACCATCTACTCCTTTTTAACAAGTGCCTTCGCCTTAAAAACGAGGCATAAAAATCAGGCATAAAAAAAAGCCGCTTAGGGGCGGCTTTTTGGCAACATCATGATCGACTAACTGATCCAATCTCTGCCGAAAGCCGCAAGGTGCATGCGCGCAGGCACACACCACAGCGCTTTACGGCGAATGGCAGCAATCGGGGCGATCACAACAGAGAATATAGTCATGCACAGATCATGCAATGCAGATTGGACACCCGTCAAGCACAAACAACAGGCTTTTTAAAAACATCACCAGACTGTCATGAATGTCAGCGCACCTGATTGCGTATCCATCACTTTGGCTTTAACGCATTCACCCGCTTTAAGCGCACAATGGTTTTTTCGAGTGCATCGGCAAAGATTTTTTTGTCTTTATCGCCCAATGGTGGTGGGCCACCAGTTTGCACACCAGAGCCACGCAGCGAATCCATAAAATCACGCAGGTGTAAACGCGCACGAATATTATCAGTGGTATAAATATCACCACGCGGATTCAATGCTGTGCCGCCGTTTTCAATCACCTCGGCAGCCAACGGGATATCTTGCGTCACCACCAAATCACCCGCACTCATACGGGCAATAATTTCTTGATCCGCCCGATCCGCACCATGCTCAACCTGAATGGAGCGAATCATTTTGGACGGCGTAATCCCCAACGGCTGATTGGCCACAAAGGTGACAGGTAAGACATGCCGATCAGATGCCCGAAAAATCAAATCCCGCAAGATTTTTGGGCAAGCATCCGCATCAATCCACAAATGAAATGCAGGCACTGGCGGTTTGATCTCATCGGTCATACCCGATCCTTTTAAAAAAAATAATGAACCATCAATGCTGATGGATTGGTCATGGCTGATTAACGCGGTGCCATCCGAATTGCACCATCCAAACGAATGGTCTCGCCATTCATAAAGCTGTTTTCGACCAAATGAACCGCCAACTGCGCATATTCTGAAGGATTGCCCAAACGCTTGGGAAACTGAGTCATCTCAATCAATGGCAATTTGACCGAATCAGGCGACGCATTCATCAACGGGGTATTAAAAATACCAGGTGCAATGGTATTGACCCGCACACCCAGCACCGCCAAATCACGCGCCAAGGGTAAAGTCATGCCGACTACGCCACCCTTGGATGCCGCATACGCCACCTGACCAATCTGGCCATCAAACGCAGCAACCGATGCGGTATTAATCACCACGCCGCGCTCGCCATCATCGCCCGCGGTATTATGTTGCATGGCTGCTGCTGCCAAGCGAGTCACGTTAAACGTACCAATCAAATTGATGCCAATGACTTTGGTAAAAGCTTCTAATGGCATTGCGCCGTTTTTGCCCACAGTCCGACTGGCCGAGCCGATACCCGCGCAGTTGACACAAATATGCAACGCCCCAAAAATACTTTTGACCTGCTCAATCGCCGCATGCACCGAGACTTCGTCGGTTACATTGACGGTAAACGCACGCACTTGCGACCCCAAGCGACTTACTGCCGCATCGGATTGATCTGCGTTTAAATCAAAAATAGCAACCTTAGCGCCTGCTGCAACAAATGCTTCAACCGTTGCCAATCCCAGTCCAGATGCGCCACCAGTGACAATGGCGACTTTTCCTTTTAGTTGCATGTGCTTACTCCTTGGATAATAGCTTGGTGATCATGACCAACGCCAAAGATGCCGATTAAACCACAGCCTTTGGTCTAGATAATCTGCATTTTGCGTCATTTTGGTAGATCAATCGTGCCTGATTACCCATTTGCTATTGAAATCCATCCCCGACCACCCATGCAATAGAGTATAGATTCATAGGCTTTTATGGAGTTGCCTTAATATGACTGATCAGCGCCAACCGCCA
>JBBKWH010000102.1:0-18001 GCA_037968855.1 Moraxellaceae bacterium
GGACAAGCGGTAGGTTTTATCTCCTCGTCAAGCTCAAGGCTTCAGGATGTCACCAAACTCTTACCGCTTGCATGTAATGGGAGCTAACCACTACAAGAATCAAGATACAAGGATGTCAAGATCTGCATCAATCCATTTACCAAAATATCAAGGCATGGAAAGTCCCTTTTGATGCACCTGCCATGTACCTAGATCAAAACCTACGCAACACCGCACCCATTGGGACATTTGCCGCCGAGCAAACCAACCGACCGATGCCATCTAAGTTTTTGGTACTAGACGGCATCGCACCGGTGATACACCTGAGCAAAGACTTCCACGACATGGGCCAGCAGCTTCGACAACAACTCAAAAAACTGATTCACCACGACGGTATCTTGCCGGAACAAATTGTAGTGCTATCCCCTTATCGTCATACCAATACATCATCGACATGGACGGAAGGACTGCGTGACGTGACGGTTAATATCGATATGGCCAGCATTCAAGCAGGGCAAGTCCGCGTCGGTACGATTCATGGCTTTAAAGGAATGGAAGCCGATGTGGTGATCATCGCCGGACTAACCGAGCAAGCCCAGCAGCACCCAGAATGGTTATATGTGGGGGCTACTCGGGCACGGGCTGGGTTGGTTGTGCTATCACTATCCAATCTATAGCTGAATCAAAACGAGATGAAGGTCTAAATGATTAAAAAATCCTCATTTAAAACGCTTGAGCCATTTTCGCAACACAGTGCTGAGGATGTAATGCGGGCCGCCCAAACTGGGATGATAGCGAACTTGGTGGCTACCACATTTTTCACACACGCCATGCGATCGCAAATCAATTTGCGAAACAAGCAATCGAGTCGAACCACATTTACAGCAAGTCTTTTTTAAATACGGCTGTTGTACGATCATGATTTTAATCCCTTGTAGTTGTCAAACCAGTGATTGAATTTCGTGACTAATGTCAGCCAGATCCGACTCATCAAGCAACGCCACCACCTGTTTAAGCGCTTGATGGGCTTGTTGTAAGCGCTTTTTTTCTGACGGTTTAAACATATCGGTGACGAGTGCAGCAGCTTCGGCAAACAATAGATCAAACGGCGAGTTAGGACGATGGGTAATGCCTTTGATGGCACCTTGAGACAAAGGTGGCTGGTTTGAATGACTGATCGCCTGATCAAAGGCGATGCCACCCGTAACAATTTTAGCTTTTTCAAACAATGGCTGTAGCGAGGCCATCAGTTGTGGCGGAATCACATCATGCAACTGTTGCTCAACCAGACGCAGGGTCAATGCTTGTGTGGGGCTCAGCCCTTGAACCGGTGTATCCGGCAAGCGCTGCCAACGCCAACTGTGTGGCATACAGTCATCACGGCACTCAATAGGAAAAATATCCTCTAATATACGCAGATCACGTTGAATCGTGCGCAGTTCGGCATCAATGCCCAACGACGCTAAATGTGCTTTGATGTCGCTAGTGGCAACATAGTTGCCATTGAGCAAACAGCGCACAATATGCCATTGCCGCTTCATGACTTTTGCTGATTCTGTACTCATAATCATAATGACAGCAAGGTAAGTAAGACGAGGTTATCAACTTTGTGATGGCTTGCTAAGTGCTAGAAGCACCGAGTGCGTCATACTTTGACGCAGGCTGTACTAACATCAGATATTGATGATTATTTTTATCCATGATTTATTTAAAAAATCATAGTAATCAAAATTATGCTACTTCTTCACTATTTTAGATAAGCCAACTCTCGTTCTATGCGCCGCTCGGTCAAATGCCCCATCTTCACATACAACAATGCGCCTTCATCTTGGGTAAACGCCTGCTGCTGACTGCCCACTGGTAGACGAATCCACGTTCCAACGGGATAGCAATGCTGTTGATCATGCCAGACACCCTCTAGCACATAGGCCTCAAATCCACCCACATGATCAAGCACTTGCGCAGGTGTATGTGCAGGCCAGCGTTGTAGGGCTGTTTTTACACCGTCATAGCAATGTAATGACAAAACCATCACACCTGCAATGTCTTCATGCTCATGCCATGCCTCACAAGGCTGTAGATTGATGGTCTTTAGGCTGCTGGTCTGTTGCTCGCTAAAGGCATGGGTAAAAATCCTTAAGGTCTGTTGATCCTCTGGTACAAACTGCCAAAGCTTGACCAAGATGGTACAACCATCGACAGAAAACGGGGCATGCGCCGAGCCTGCCGGATGACGGAGATAACTGCCTGCGGGATAATCACCGCTCTGGTCAGAAAACACACCGTCTAAGACCAAAATCTCCTCACCACCACCATGCACATGCCGATCAAAACGCGTTCCCGCGTTATAGCGCACCACACTGGTGGCTCTGGCAATTTCCGCACCCACACGGTCAAGCATCCGTCGATGAATCCCCAATGCTGGTGATGGCAACCAGATCGCATCGGTCTCGAGGTCAACAACACGCTGGCTAAAGTCGGCATGGATCGAATCTGGCGTATTCATGAGGGTATCTTATCCTTAGTCCGGCTCACGCTGGCGCTGGCTCAGTGCAGCAAACCGCTCCAGATCGGCGCGCCGCTGCTGATCCAACGTTTTGGCATATAAACGGGTGGTTTTGGGGTCACGATGGCCGAGTTCGTCTTGGGTGGTTTCCAACGATGCACCGGCCAACAGACGATGGGTGGCATTGGTATGCCGTAGCCAGTGGGTGCTCATCTGGGCCAATCGTTGTTGTAAATGGGGATCAGGACAGTCCTGTGCTGCCGCTTGACCAATCTGCTGAATAATCAGGCCAATCGCTCGCGGCGTTAATGGTTTAAAGCCACCCTGCTGCGATAAGGCACACACCAGTGGCATCTGATCGTTCGGCACAGGTAGCGTGGGCAAAATTCCTAGCCACGCTCGATAGTCCGCCAGCGCATCCAGTACCTGTTGATGCAGGGTAATGGTGCGCGGTTTTCGGCCTTTACCTAACACCTGCAACACATGGCCATACTGTTGCGGTTGTACATCACACATCCGTGCCTGAGCCACTTCCTCACGGCGCATACCGGTCTGGTATAACAACAACAATAACCAGCGATCCCGTCGATAGCGTCGCTCTGCTGCTGCGGTCTGTCGTGGCTGTGCATCCAACCAATCTTGCAGCCAATGCCATCCCTCAACCGACAACCACTTATTGGGCGTTGTCTGTTGCTGAACGGGTGGACGTAGGCTTAATTTGATCAATTGTCGCGCGATATAACCCGCATCATGTAAATAGGAAAACAATAGCCCCAGCACCCGCCGACTGTAATCCAGTGACTGATCAGACAATGGCCCAATCAACAATTGTGTGGCCAGTAGCGCCTCATCCTGTCGTGGTTTACGCGGTCTAATCCAATGCGTGGGCGGCTGCTGTAAATGGGCAAAAAACTGATGAATATCGTCTAGTCTCAGTGTGGCAAAGGTCTTGTTATGCTCCTGCATCCAGACCCACAGGCGCATCGACTCACGTTGGTAGGCCGCCTGCGTATGCGTCGACCGGCCAGCCCGTGCCAGCAACCATGCGGCAATTGCGCGTTGATCATCGCTGGCCTCGCTGCTGAGACCACCAGCAAATAGGCTATGCGGCATAGTCGGTTGTACAGATAGATCAGTCACGACCTGTGCGCGTGCTGCTATCAATGAAGATTCTGTCATATAAGCTGTATCTGACCTCATCTAAACTTGGAGATGTGCAAGGCTGGTAGCATGGCGGCATTCACTGGCGACGACTAGCCCAAAACGGTTGTATCACACCGTATTGATCAACAGCATTTGGCCAAAATATGACGTTTTTGCTCAAATCACTTGGGTTTAGGCCGCGAATTGATCACAATTGCCAGCGCAATGCTGCACAAAGCCACGCACGATATCAACTGCGACTTTTTTCACGCGATTAACAACGACAAGCAGAGCATTGATGATGACCAGTCAACCCCATGGTTCAACAGCAACCGACATGTCACCCCCCTCCTCGTCACAGCCGCAAGTGCCACACCATGATGCCTTGATTATTGGCAGTGGATTTTCTGGCCTTTGCATGGCCATCGCGCTTAAAAAATCTGGCCGACAGGATTTTTTGATTCTCGAAAAAGGCGATGGCGTCGGTGGAACATGGCGCGATAACACCTATCCGGGTGCAGCCTGCGACGTACCATCCAATATGTATTCATTTTCGTTTGAACCTAATCCCAACTGGTCACGCATGTACTCTGGCCAAGCCGAAATTTTAAACTACATGCAGCATTGCGCTGACAAATATGACCTGATGCCGCATGTGCAGGCCAATAGCGAAGTGCATGAACTGCGCTGGGATGAGCAACAACGCATCTGGCATGTCAGTTTGGCCGATGGCTCGATGATGACGGCGCGTATCGTGGTCTCTGGCGTGGGTGGTCTAAGCCGTCCAGCCTTGCCCAAAGTCAAAGGACTTGATCAGTTTGCAGGGCCGGTCTTTCACTCAGCCGATTGGCATCACGAGGTAGACCTCACCGACAAGCGTGTTGCCGTGATTGGTACAGGAGCCAGCGCCATTCAGTTTGTACCAGAGATCGTGCCGCAAGTCGCCAAGCTCAGCCTGTTTCAACGCACTCCACCGTGGATCGTGCCTAAACCCGATAGCAGAATTAATCCGGTCATTCGGCATATTTTTCAGCATATTCCGGCTGCTCAGCGTTTTGCTCGTAACAGTATCTATTGGCAGAGCGAATTGTTTGGTTTGGGCTTTTTGCATCCTAGCCTGATGAAACCGATCAAAAACCTTGCCTTGTGGCATCTAGAGCGGCAAGTACCTAACGCCGAACTACGCGACAAACTCACGCCCAATTACACCATTGGCTGTAAGCGGGTGTTATTTTCTAACAACTATTATCCGGCAGTCTCGCAAGACAATGTGGATGTGATCGCCAGTGGTGTCTCGGAAGTCACACGTGACAGTGTGATTGATAGCGAAGGCGTCGCGCATCCGGTTGATGTGGTGATCTGCGGAACTGGTTTTGATGCACAAAACCCGTTTGGCCCCCTCAAGATCTATGACCGCAAGCAACACGAACTGCGTGAGCGTGGCAGTATGAGCGCGTACTTGGGCATCATGATGAGTGATGCGCCGAACCTGTTTTTTTTGCTGGGCCCAAACACTGGACTGGGTCATAACTCGCTTATCTTTATGATCGAGTCACAAGTGAACTTTGTCATGCAGTGCTTGGAGCAGATGAAACAGACTCGCCGTGCCAGCGTCGAAGTACGTGCCGACGCCGAACAAGCCTTTAATGACAAACTGCTTAAGCAGCAAAAAGGCACAGTATGGACATCCGGTGGCTGTAAGAGTTGGTACTTGGACGAAAACGGTCAAAACACCACCCTATGGCCGGGCTTTACATGGCAATACTGGCTCAAAACCCGTAGCGTCGACTTTGCAGACTTTAAGTTTGCCAATCAGCGTCAGCCCTTGGCACAACAAGCAGACAGCTAAAACACAGCGCCTAGCTTAGGTAAAAATGATCAGCATCAGGTGGTTGATCCATCTGATGCGACCCCTCTCAACAGCGGAGCACACCTCGACCTGTAAACCATAAAGATCAGCTAAACATTGATTGAAAAAAAATAAGGCAAGCATTCATTTATTCAACTGTGATATGTTTTACATATAAGGGCAAAAAGACCCTCACACATCACAATCATCAGGAACGATGTCATGAATGCAAACCACCGCTATATTCAGCTACTCTGTCGATTCAAAATTGCCATGCGGCGTCAGTTGATTGCAGTTGATCTTGATACTTTTATCAACGATCTTAGCTATCGGCAACGTTGTATTGATCAAGCCATTCATACCGGTTGCCCACAACTGCGTGAGCTGGTGAGTGAGTTAAAGTTAAGCCAACAAGCGGCTTAGCATTCAATACTGCAACGTTTGGCTGATTTCTTCTGGGATCAAGCTGTCTAGGGTAGAATTAGAATATTGCGATCTAGACTAATCATGCTTGTCTTGAGTCAGCTCACTCAAGACAACAACACACATTGCCTATTGAACAATGTGCTGATCTGTCCGATGCAATCTATTGCTGAGCATTGCTTGATATCACCTGCTTAGGTTGTCTCGCTGTGCTGCAATAAGCTTAGTAACATGCCGTGGATGGTGTCTTGAATCGAATCAAACATCTCTGGCTGGTTATGCTCAAACGCCACCAACACCAACTCATTAATCGCACCAACCATGGCCGTGGTAATCAATGGCGGCTGACGATCAAACTGCATATCCGAAAATGGTAGCCCCGTCACAATATGCTGCAATAGATGCGAAAAGCGATTCATGATATCTCGCCGCAACTGAATGCCATTTTGATCGACTAACAGCACTTCACTCATCAAGATTTGCATATAGCGTGGTCGAACTCGCATATAAGTCAAAAACGCCATCACCCCATGTTGCAAATGCTGCTGTAAATCATCAGACAGTCCACGCGCATGGTCAATTGCAGCCTGCACCCCTTCTAAAGAGTTTAAGCTGGTCTCATGATAGCAATGCAGTAGGCAGTCTTTTTTATCAACAAAATGCTGATAAAACGTGCGCTTAGAGACTCTGGCATAACGGACAATATCGGCAATTGTCGTATCAATATAGCCTTTTTCTGCAATGGCATAGGCAAAGCCATTCATCAAACGGTCTCTTGGGCTTAATTCCAAATCTATGTGACATTCGTTCATTGTTAACAGACCAAAATATTTATCCAATCTTGTTGCACAGCATAGCAGAAAGCGCCATACTCTGAATCGATGGTACTTGTAAGTACCACAACAAAGCCCGATGTTTTTTGAATTTTTTGCCGGCACGTATCGGTTTAACAACAATAAAGAGGGAGTGCGTTTGATGTTCTCCAATTCTGCCTTACCGTTTTTAGTACCCGCCAACCCGCTGCAATCTTCGTCTGCTCCACGTAGAGGATTGGTGCTATGACGGTTTCCTACGGATTTTATTCCCGCTGGCATTTGGCCTCGACTCGACTGCTCAGCCAACTGCCACGCTCGTGGCAGCAGTTGTTGTGTCATGAGGAGCCAATGCTGCACGAAGGACAACGCCTCAGTCCTCAGCTGCAACTATTGCGCAATCGACTGTATCGGCATTCAGTGCAGGACTGGTCGAGTCAGTTTGATATTCAACATATTCGCTCATACTTTGATGATTTACTTGCACGATTGGCTGGCCCTGCCATTGAGATTTATCAAACGACAGATTTGCTGGTTCCAAGTCGTGATGGCAACTCAATTCAAACACGCATGTATTTGCCGTTTGCCTCGTCAGAGCCGTTGCCCACCCTGTTGTATGTTCATGGGGGGAGTTATGTGATGGGCAGTATCGAGGCATATGATCAGACCTGTCGAGCCTTGGCGGCACATTCGGGTATGCAGGTAGTGTCAATTGATTATCGTCTTGCGCCAGAGCATCCTTTCCCTGCGGCATTGCATGACTGTATTGATGTCTGGACATGGTTACAGGCCAATAGCGAACAGCTCAACATTGACCCCAATCAACTAATGATTGGCGGTGATAGTGTCGGTGGCACATTATCCACAGTGACAACACGCCAACTGAGTTTGCTTGGCCTACCTGCACCGCATTTGCAGCTGCTGCTTTATCCTAGCATTGACCCTACGGGCATCTGGCCGTCGCATCAACGCTATCAAGATCAGTTATTTATTAGTCATGCTGATCGTGATTATTTTTTTGAGCAATATCGTGCCGACCACGATACCAGTGATCCTCGTCTGTCTCCGCTGTATGCCAGTGATGCTAGACAATGCCAAACCTTACTGGTCACGGCGGGGTTTTGTCCGTTACGCGATGAAGGCCGTGCCTATGCCAACATGCTGGCCAATCAACACGTACGAGTCTGCCACTTAGAACTTACCACCTTAACCCATAGTTTTGCCAACTTTGTTGGCGTGAGCAATGACTGTTATCGTGGTTTGGCCGAAGTCGCAGAGACCTTTGCCGTACTGTGTAGCGAGGCATCCACAACGGCATAAGTGGCGGCTGACCTCCTGTTGAGTTGATCCATAGGACATCTATCGCGCATAGCTGTCCTATGAATGGAGACGCCTGATGTGGGCGAGCGGATTAGCACTGCCGTATCGTGGCGGCCAGTGCTGCGGGCGAGCGAGCCAAATAATCGAGAGCTTGCTGGGTATCGGCTTCTTGCACAGGGTGATAGCTCGGTTTGGCCCAACGTACCAGCGACTCAAACAACACGTTTAATGATGGCAAGGTGTGCTGTGTGTCAGCCACCTGTTCAAAGCGTCGCACAATCCCCCACAGACTGCTCGGTAAGCTCGCAGGTGCTTGGGCATCCTGCCGAATCATAAACTGCACGCCTTTAAACCAAATACCCAAAAAAATCGGCGTGACTAATGCCATCAACGCTTGGCGGCTCACATAAAACCCTCGACGGGTTTGACACAGATGGGCAAATAAATCATATGCCACACTACGATGCTCAACTTCCTCGGCACCATGCCAGCGGATCAAATCCAACATGGTGGCATCCAGATGATCTAGCGATTTTTCAGACAGTACCCACTGGCCCAATACACAAGTAAAGTGCTCAATCGCCGCAATCACTCCAACCTGAAACACCAGCCAACGCTCGCCCAATAACTGGCCTAGCCATGCTTGCTTGAGTGGTTTTGGGCCGAGCAATTGAGTAAACAATAGCTCGACCATCTGGGTATAGCCTGCGGTATCCAGACCGTGTTGCTGGTAGTAGTCCAGCACTTGGCTATGTGCGCGTGAATGAATCGCCTCTTGGCCAATAAAGCCTTTCACGTCGGCCAGTAATTGCGGATCAGTGATCAGTGGCAAAGCACGGTTATACACCCGACAGAACCATAACTCGCCCGCTGGCAGCAACAAATGCAGCGGATTAATCGCGTGGGTGGTAAACGGATCATTGGGCACCCAATGCAACGGGGTGTGTTGAAAATCAAAGCGTACTTTTCGCGCCACAATCGGATGATGAAGGATAGCGGACATGATTAAGCTCCTTGAGTCGTTAAATCAGCAACCATAGGCATGGCGGTACTTGTACGAGTCGCCGTCGTACAGTGGGATGCAGGTGCGGCATCAGCACTCACCCGACAAGCCTGTAAGCCATCGGGCATTTGGCCTGATTCAATGCCCTGTACAAATTGATCAATCCACTCGGCCAACACTGCTGGATGGCTTAACGGCAGCCAATGACTGGCCTCAATATCGCGTCGATACAACCTGTCTACCCAGCGATGCAGATCACTAAACAATTGCGCACCGACATAGGCATCTTGGGTCGGCACAATCAATTGCACTGGACAATGCGCAGGCCGTGCATTGGGCTTGAGTAATCGGGGGATAAAATTGGCACGATAGAGCCGAACGCCCGTACAGCCATCGGCGGTTTGCGTGAGAGATGGATGGGCATCACTGAAGCCTTCGCGCTGGGCCAAATAGCGTGGCCAGCGTTTGCCCAACACAGTTGTCCACAATAGCGGCGCCAACAGTGGCAACTGAAACGCAGCGATATACCAAGAGCTAGCAAGCTGCTTTAAGGCCGCACGTTTTTTGGGCCACGTGGGATGGCGTAAATGATCACGCAACCACACTGCCGCATGATCCAACGAGGGGCCTGACAGGCTGGTATACGACGCAATCCGACCACGTAAGCGTTCGCCCGTCACCGACTCCCAGCTTTGAATCGATCCCCAGTCATGCGCAACCAAATGGAATGTTTGATTAGGCAGTAGCGCATCCACCACTGCCGCCAGATCTTCTGCCAAACGGGGCAATGCATAGTCGACGATCCGTGCTGGCCGATCAGACTGTCCAGCGCCTCTCACGTCATACAGCACTACATCATAGTGCTGCGCCAATTGATCAGCGACAGGTCGCCAGACCTGATGGGTGTCCGGATAGCCATGCACCATGACAATCACTGGACGATTGGACTGGCCTAATCGGACGGTATGTAGCCGAACCCCGTCGGCACTGCGAACCGATTGGCTGCGTATAGCCGCGCTTAAGGACATGATCAGGCCACCTGTGAAGCAGTCGTATCGACTGGCTTGGCCGGATATAAACCCTTTTCAATCCAGCGTCTAACATGCGGTGACTCATCATCTAACCAATAGGCATCGTCTTTGGTAATCACCAGCAGTTCTTCAAACTTAGCGCCAACGCCGTGATGGCCCAAATGCGGCTCCACCGCCCAAAGACCTTCGACGGGTGGATGATCAGAGCCTTTGTTTGACGACCAAATCGGCGACCAACCTTGTTGCCGACCAATCAGTGCCAACCGGCCCAAGGTCTCTAGACTTTGCAGGCCAAATTTAAATAAGGTATTGGGTTGCTGGGTTTGACGCTGTGGCATGCGTTCGACTTGATGCGCCAAGGTTTCAAAGGGATAGGCTTTGTGACGTGGCTCATGACCTTGCTGGGCAATCAACCGATCAACTGCTTGACTCACTTCTCGCATCGGGCGTCGCTGTTGAATCAATTGTAAAATCAACGCCCGATGTGCCGCCAAATCATCGAGCAGCCCCTCTAACACAGGGTTGTGACCCAATACACCCGCGTAGCCAATATCGGCCACATAGCCATTGATCACCGGCGCGTTGTCTAAAATAAACGGCATGTTTTCTTCTAGCCGCCGATTGGTGGGCAAAAATTGCAGCGCCACTTTAAAGCCCTGAAAGGCTGTCCGATCACCAAACCATGCAAATGGTGAATGAAACCAATCGGTAACCCCGTGATCTAATAACCAAACCTCTTGCATCCGCGCGGCTTGTTTCTCGGTCATCCCCACCTTGAGCTCTTTGGCGACTGCTTCGGCAGCGGCATAGGCCAAACGCTGAACGTATCGAAACTGCTCTAAATCTTCAGCACTCGGCTGGCTGCTGATACGACGTGGTTTGCGTAAGTGAAGCATGGGCATCTGGGTGTCTCCTATTGCCAAAAACAGCCGGTTTTGACCCTAAAAAATAGCGTTTCACGGAACAAAACAGGACGGGTTGACCGGAGTATGTGAACAGAAAACGACCCTCAACCATGTCAATACAGGCCACAGGCGGCCCCAAAAGATAGTTTTAAGACGGTTGTCAGAAAGTGTCAGGCAATGGCAAAAAAAGTATGTTACATCGTCTGACAGAATGCTTAGATAGCGCGTAATACACATGCTTTGATGCACAGCGAACATCAGCAGGGGGATGTATGGCAGCCTTACATCACGTCATGTTTTCGGCACATTATTTAGATATGGTCGCCTCGATTTTTCAGGCTCATGGTCAAGATATTGGCCCAATCTATACACGTATCGGACTCAATTCTCTTGATCTACTGCCACAAGGTGTACAGCTTGATGTTGCGCAATTTATGGCCTTACTCGATGCTGTTTTGCCGTTATTGTCACGTCACGAACCCGCCTCTTTGCAACTGCTACGACATCTGCCGTTAACTGCACATGGTTTGGTGGGGATGGCCTGTCTGACGGCCAACAGCATGGGGGAGGCGCTGATGATCGCCATTCGCTATAGCCCACTGTTGCAGTCGTTATTTGAGATGACACGTTCTGATGGCGAGGATTACGCCTGTATCACGCTGCACCAGTTGTACGAACTGCCAGCCGCATTTGCAGCGCTACTGACCGAACTTTATATTGGCAGTGTGGCAAAAATGGCCCAATTTGCCCATGGTGCACTGCGGACCCATCCACCACGCGCAGCGATTGAGATGCAAGTGTTATTCACACATCAAGGCCAGAGTGAATTTAACGCGCAATATCAGGCCTATTTTCATGGCGAGGTGCGCTTTGGTGCGGCACAAAATCAATTTTTTATTGCCCATCGCGTGTTGGCCATGCCGTTGTTTACCGCCAATCATTTGACCCACCAGCAGCTACTTCAGCAACTCGATAAACAGCTCGACGAGCACCAGACCGCACAAACCAACCATGCAGGACTGGTGGTCCAAATTCGCTCGTGGCTTACCCGAGAGTTGCATTGTGGCCACTGCCCCACACCCGCTCAGCTTGCCAGCCACTTTGCCATGTCGGAGCGCACCTTAACCCGCAGGCTACAGGCCCTTGAGCAAACCCCACATCAGTTGATTGAAGCCGCCCAATTTGCGCGGGCCGAATGGCTGCTCGGTCAGACCTCACAGCCCTTACAACAGATTGCCGAGCAAATCGGCTTTGCGGATGCCACCAGTTTTTCACGGGCCTTTAAACGTCGTACTCAGCAGACACCAACCCAATGGCGACAAGATCAACCCCGCTAAGCATTGCCCTTAAGCCACCTGCTGATGTCCTGATGTCAGCAATCGAATCTGGCTATGGCCCAAGCCCACACGCTCGACTCGAATCTGTACCGGAATACGCTCTTGCATCTCTTGCACGTGGGTAATCACAATCACTTTACGGCCTTGTGCTTGTAATTGATCCAGTGCATCCATGACGATTTGCAGCGACTCTGGGTCAAGCGTGCCAAAGCCTTCATCAATAAACAGCGCTTCGATCTGCACACTGCCTTGTGCCATCCCCGACAAACCCAATGCCAACGCCAACGAGACCAAAAACGACTCACCGCCTGAGAGCGAATGCACCGAGCGTCGTTCGTCGCCCATATCCCGATCAATCACTAACAAACCCAGCGACTCTGGCGCACGCTCAAGCTGATAACGGCGGCTGAGTTGCTGCAACTGCTGATTGGCCTGCGCCAATAACAGGTCTAACTGATAACCTTGGGCAATCTTGCGAAACTTTGCACCGGTCGCACAGCCAATCGGGTCAGCCAATCTGGCCCAGCGTTGATAGGTGGTCATGGCAGCGCTGATGCTTTGACCAAGCTTGACCGCTTGTTGATGGCGAGTTTCATCTTGTCGAATATGCCCAATCACATTGATCAAATCGCTTTCTATCATTTTCAACTGATCATCTAAATCGCTTAAGGTCTGAGTGATCTGTGCTATCGACAGAGGTTCGCCCAGCCCATGATTGATCTGTTGCCGTTGATGCGCTTGTCGATTTTGTTGATGATGCTGCGCTTGGGTCTCAATACGGGTTAATGCATCACCACAAGCCGCAATCGCCTGATCCATTTGCTCAATCTGAGCGCTATCGAGTTGTAGCAGACGCACCACTTCGGGCTCGTTCATTTCTGGATATTGTCCATACCATGCGCCAATCGCGGCTTGGCATTGATCAAGCGCCTGCTGAATACTGTATTGTTGCTGCTGCAAGGCGAGAATCTGCTCGTTGGTATGTTTTTGCTCGGTCAGTCGATGCTGTAGGGCAAGCGTGGCCTGCTGATGTTGCGCTTGCAAGGCGTGCGCTCGTGTAGCCAGATCATCCTGCCATGCCTGAACGCTTTCCATCGGACCTTGTGCTTGTGCCAACGCATGCTTGAGTCGGTCGCGTAGCTGCTTACCTTGTTGCATCACCACATCATGCTGGTCTTGCTGCTGTTGCTGTACCTGTTGATGGCGCATCAGCTCAAGCTGGCTGTCTTTGATGCGTTGTTGCTGCTCGGTGATGCCGATGGTCAGTTGATCGCGCTGTTGTAGTTGGAGATGGCGTTGGCTCAGTTGCTCGCACCATTGTGCAGCTTGATCGTTGATCTGCTGCTGATCAATCGCGGCTTGCCATTGCTGTTGCTCGGTTAATGGCAATTGCGCCAAAACAGTTCGTTCGGCGGCATGCGCTTGGATTAAGGCATCTTTGGCGGTGCTGCTGATCTCGTGCCATTGCGCAGTGATGGCTTGTAGTTGATCGTGCTGTTGTCGATCATGCTGGCTCAGTTGCTCACGTGCATCGTTGCGTTGTTCAACCAGCAGACGGTGCTGTTGTTGCTGCTGTTGCGTTTGCTCGGTCTGGGCAATCTGCTGTTGCAGTTGTTGGATGGCTTGATCACCAGCCAATGCCAGTAACGGGCCATGACTGCTACCAAACTGATCATGTCGCTGTTGATCCTGCTGCTTAATCTGTTGGGCGGCTTCTCTCGCGTGTTGCTCAAGCTCAGTCAATCGCTGGGTCAGATGTCGTTGCTCGGCTTGCAGGCTGGACAACTGGGCCACGGCTTGATCAAGCTGCGTGCGGGCCTGTTGTACGTCGCGTTCGGTCTCGTGCACCATGGCTTCTGCGATGGCCAAACCCGCCTGTCGATACGGATGCTCGGTGCTGCCACAGACTGGACAGGCTTCATCGTCATGCAGATGTGCGCGCAATTGCTCGACACTCTGCTGGCTCATCTGACGTTGCCGCTGCCACAATTGCTCTAACTGCTGATGCTGCTGTTGGCAGGCATTACGATGCTGTTCGGCGTGACTCACCGCCTGTAGCACGGACTGCTGCTGTTGCTGGGTTTGTTCGATCCGTGCAACCAGTTGAGCATGGTTGGCCTGTTGGCTTTGGCGCAGGCTGAATTGTTGCAACAACGCTTGATCCTGATGCAGTTGTTTTTGCTGGGCAAGGTCGGCGCTGATCAAGTCTTTGAGTTGTTGTTTGAGCGTTGTATCGTCGCCATAGTCGCGCTGATGATCGGCCAATTGCTGCGCCACCATCTGGCGCTGCTGACGGATTTGATCGACTTGTTGTTCAAGCTGTTGCTGTTGTTGCTGTGCCTGCTGATGGATGGTGTGTTGAGTCGCTGCGGTATTGAGTTGCTCGGTCAACATGGCCAAAGGATGCTGATCCAAGCCCTGCAAAAACTGGGTGTGCTGCAATGCCAACTCAATTTGCTGCTGCTGTTGTTGTTGTTCATACCATAGCGCCTGTTGCTGTTTAAGCTGTTGGTCAAACTGCTTGGTCTGCACTTGGCTGTGCTCTAATGCATGCTTGAGTTGCTTAAACTGTTCACGCAAGCTTTTGCACTGGTACTCATCGTCTTGCGCTTGCAGCAAAATCGGCTGAATCTGTTTGGCATAAGCCTGTTGTTGCTGTTCGGCCATCTGGAACTGGTCTAAATCCTGCTCGGCCTGTCTACGCGCTTGATCGATGCTGCTGAGTTTTTGCGTGGCCTGTTCTAGGGTCTGTTGGCTGGTGGTTTGCTCGGCCAGCAAGCGATCACGCTGCTCAAGATGAGGTCGTAATGGGCTCATGTGTTTGAGCCGCAATTGATCACCACGGGCGGGTACTAACTGCTTCCAATCGTGCTGGGCCTGTTGCAAGGCTTGCTCGGCGTCTTGGCACTGCTCGGCCAGCTCGGCATCTCGTTGGTGCCATGCTTCACGTTGTTGATACTGTTTGATCTGTTGCTCTAGCTGTTGTTTTTGATCGCTTAACTGCTGTTTTTGTTGATCTAAGGCAGTGCGTTGTTCGATGGGTAATGGCTCGACAAACTTCAGCTCACTACTCAGTCGCTCGTAGGCTTTTTTGGCATTTTTATGCTGTTGATCAGCCAGTTGCCCAAGGCGGCTATAAATGTGTGTATCGGTCAAACACTCCAGCAGCGACGCCCGCTCGTTGTCATTGGCCTTTAAAAACGCGCCAAACTCTGACTGCGCCAGCAACACTGCACGAGTAAATTGCTCAAAATTCATACCAATTAATTGTTGGGTCAATTGGCCAACTTCGGTCAACTGACTGGCCAGCACCGTGCCGGTATCCAAGTCGATCAAACTACGACTGATTTTTTGTAGACTGCCATCTAGACGTTTACGCGCCCGCTGCACCTGCCATTCAACCCGATAACGCTTGCGATCATGGGTAGCAAAACTGACTTTGGCATAACCCATCACCGTGCCACGGGTCAGCATACTGCGTTTGTCATTAAAGTTTAGCGCTGCGCCACTACCATCGGCTAGCTTCCCTTCTTGGCCTTGATGAGCCGTTCTGAGCCGTGGCACTTCATTAAACAAGGCCAAGCATAGCGCGTCTAAAATGGTACTTTTACCTGCACCGGTTGGCCCTGTAATCGCAGCCAAACCCGTCTCGGCCAAAGCACCCGTGGCAAAATCAATCACTTGCGGCTGATCCTTGACTGCTGCAAGCGAGGCTAGATTATAAATTTCCAGTTTAAGCAGCTTCATTCATCAATCTCCGCATCGGCCATCTGCATCAAGAGACCAAAATCGGCCATCACTGCTGGATCTAACTCACCATACAACTGCTGCCAGACTTGCTCGAATAACTGTTGTGGCTGAGGCAAGGCATCAGGCATCACAGTGGATGCGGCCTGATCTGTCTGGCTGCTGGGTCGATGGGCCTGCTGATGGCGCAAACGCACCAAACGCACCCGCGCCAGATCAAGCCGTCCCTCAATCTGCTGGCGTAAATCCGGCGGCGGTGGACCATCAAGCGTCACCACCACCTCAAGCCACGGACGTGCATCGGCAAACTCAACCACTGGCAAGTCCAGCGCCGACAGTTGGCTTAATACATCTGGCAAATCGGCATCGCCACTACTCGGCATCCGCAGCATTGGCACGGCACGAGGGATCAATAACGGCTCAATTTGCACTGGTTGACCCGCCACCACATCGACACACAACACCTGATGCTTGTAATGCCGCTCGCTAAATGACAACGGAATCGGCGAACCACTATAACGAATACGCGCCTCGCCTACCTGTTGCGGCTTATGCAAATGGCCTAACGCCACATAATCCACCGCTGGGCTAAACAGTTGGGTCGATAGCGCCTCGGCATTACCAATCACGATATTGCGCTCAGAATCTGGCGAGGTCGATGCCCCTTGCATATGCGCATGACTGATCAACACCAAGGGCTGCTGGCCGTTCTGCTTGGCTGTGGCTGCGGCAATTAAGCGCTGATGCACATCGGCAATGGCGGCCATAGTATCGAGTCCTGTACCGCCAGCGGTGACTTCCGCAGGGCGCAAATACGGCAGCGCCAAACACCAGCCTAATACCTCAGCCTGTTGGTTTTTGACCGGAATCAACAGATGCTCGACATCCAGTTTATCATCGTCTTGCCAACCCACGCGGCCCACCACCACTGTATTCATAGCATCTAGCAATGGCGCAGGCAGCTCAATCCGCCCACCAGAATCATGGTTACCGGCAATCAAGATCATGGTCAGTTGCGGGTGACGCCGATGGGTCAAGGCCAAAAACTGATACAACATACGCTGCGCACTGATTGGCGGATTAACCGTATCAAAAATATCACCGGCCACAATTAACGCATCAGGCTGTTTGGCAGCGATCTGCTGGCCCAGCCAATCCAAAAAACAGCCGTGTTCATACTGGCGTTGATGCTGATAAAAGGTCTGGCCCAAATGCCAATCTGAAGTATGTAAAAGCCGCATGTGAATGATCAAAACTAAAGTGACGTGATTGCTGACACGCTAGCAGAGTCTTTGGCCTGATGCGAGTCACTGCAAGCTTGTGTCTAGGCAAAAAAAAATCCCGCACGACATGATCTGTCGCGCAGGATTGAGTAAAAACACTTGCTCTTAAGCAACCACACCATCGTCGCCCATATAGACGAATTTTTTAGTGCAAACGGCTAGTCAGACCAATAGCCTCATCACATCAATCCATTGATCGGGCTTAATGATAGGCTGTGAGGGTGACAGATGGATGACAGGGTGTGATTATCCTATTTAATTAAAGCTTGCGGCAAACAGACTCAATAAAACCAAACCATCAACGCATGAATTTGACTTTGAATCTCAAGCCCAACTGCTTGCTTAAGATCATACTGTGTTTGCAGATTGAGCCAACTTTGCGCGTCACCACCAAAGTAACGTCATCTTGCTATCATCATTCAAAATGACATCACAACCAAACCGATCCGCCACAAAAAAAGGCGTCTTAAACGCCTTTTTTTGATTCATATCAATCAACCGTTATTCGTTCGGACGAATCTCGCCGCTTTTAATCCGATCAAAAAACCCAGTCACTTCACGCTTGACGATTGGCAGCAAGAAATACAAGCCAATCACGTTAAAGAACGCCATGATAAACACACTGGCATCGGACAGATCAATCACAGGACCCAAGCTCATGGC
>JBBKWH010000103.1:0-48713 GCA_037968855.1 Moraxellaceae bacterium
CGGTACAGATGCGGTGCGCTTTACCTTTTGCGCGTTGGCGAATACAGGCCGCGACATCAAGTTCGACATGAAACGCGTGGAAGGCTACCGCAACTTCTGCAACAAAATCTGGAACGCCACCCGCTTTGTCATGATCAACTGCGATGGCCAAAGCGTCGGCCAAGAGGCACGCCCCGACCTATGGGAGTTGCCAGAGCAATGGATCATCAGCCGCTTGCAACGCTGCGAAGCCGCCGTGCATCAAGCCTTTGCCGATTACCGTTTAGACATGGTCGCGCAGACCTTGTATGACTTTGTCTGGACAGAATACTGCGACTGGTACGTCGAGTTGACCAAGCCAGTATTAAACGGCGATGCCTCAGAAGAACGCAAAGCCGAAGTACGCCGCGTCTTGCTGGCGGTGATGGAAACTTGCCTGCGCTTGCTACATCCGTTAATGCCATTTTTGACCGAAGAAATCTGGCTGCAACTTGCGCCGATGATTGGGCGCAAACACAGCGACTCGATCATGCTGGCCGCCTACCCCATGCCCGACAGCAGCAAAATCAGCGATCAAGCCGAAGCCGATATGCACTGGCTGCAAGACTTGATCGGTGCGGTACGCAATATTCGCGGTGAGATGGGCTTGGGCAATGCGCGTCTGTTGCCCGTGTTACTGCAAAACTTAAATGCACAACAGCGCGATCAGTTGGCCCGTATCGAACCGTTGCTCAAAGCCTTGGCCAAAGTCGAATCGGTTGAGCTACTGGCCAATGACGCCAGCGCGCCGCTGTCATCCAGCAGTGTGATTGGTCAAATGACCGTGTTTGTACCGATGAAAGGCTTAATCGATCCCAAAGCCGAACAAGCCCGTTTGCAAAAAGACCTCGACAAGCTGCAAAAAAATGTCGATGTGTTATCCGGCAAGTTGTCGAATCAAGGCTTTATCGCCAAAGCACCTGCGGCGGTGGTCGAGCTTGAACGCGGCAAACTGGCCGAGCTAGAAGGCCAGCTTGAACGAGTCAAGGGTCAGATGGCGCAGATTGCGGCGTTGTAAGCACTGACTGTTTCTATCAACAGCCAACAGAGGGCGGCGAAAGCTGCCCTTTTTTGTTATGGTGACTCACAGCAAATATTCAGCAAGGACGACTTATATGTCATTTAGACCCATCATACCTACATTACTTAGCACGTTGCTTCTGACTGCCTGCGGTGGTGGCGACTCCAGCACCAATACCGCTCCAAATCAAACCACGCCGCCACCAACTGCACGCACAGCCCTATCTGGCAATCTGACATTAACCCACAGTAACAATGCCACACCCACCACCATCCAACCCCGTGAAACCGTCGGCGATGTCGATTTTCCAGCATTTCAATCGATCACCACGTTACACAGTCAGCAGCCTTTTCTGATCGAATCTGCGTACAGCAGCAGTCTGTATGCCGACCAATCACTGGTATTTGGGCTAGATAGCCGCGGCGAACGCACACTCACGGTTGATATCGATCCAATCTCGCATATCCTGTCGAGCGTCGTGTTCAAACACACAACCACTGATCTCAATCAGCGCTACAGATGTGATCAATCGTATAGCACTCCCATGGGTTGCGATGGCGTGAATATCGATATTGATGCCTTAACGGGACAAGCCACACTCAAGTTTAGCAACACCCAGTTGGAAGGTGACGACGATAGCATACGGCTTGATGGCACGCTGATCGGCACGTTGTCACAACCACCAACCAGCATTGATTCAACTCCCAAAAACACTCAAAACAATCTGTTTATCAATGGCAATCAGGTTGAGCTGCTTGCTGCCTCATACACCGATAGTGCTAAGCCAACCCAAGGGCCGTGCAATAATCAATGTCCTCTGGGCGATGCGTTTGAATTAAAGCTAGTCAATGGCCAGAGTATTGTGGCCTCTATGCTACCCAGCATACCTGTGCTGTCTCTTTTGGTTGATGACAGTGCCTATCCGCAGGAACTACCGACAGAGTACAAAATTGTGGATAGTGGCCGCATGTCTACACAAGACTTTGGCTCAACCGTACGCTTAAACTTTGATCAAGCCGTGTATACGGCTAGTGTCGAAGGCCAACAACAAACCCAAATCATCAATGGATCGGTCAGCATCCTCAAACCGACTCAAACGCTGAGTATTTCACCCGCGCTTAAGACAGAATCAACAGCGTCGGTCAGCACACCAAGTCATGTCCAACTCACGCTGATCAACCATCAAGACGTGACCCTTGAAGATCAAGGGTTGACCGTACGTCTTAGAGATGGCGAGGTTGAGTCTGTTCAATTTGAATCGGCGATCCCAGAATACAGCGAATCAGGCTTCCTTTATTTCGAGTTCGCCCAATTTGGTTGTCAAAAACTTGAGTGCAAAGGCATCCAAGTGAATGCAAATGGTTTTGGTGTTCGTTTTAATAACATGACTTTGACGCAAACTACATCTAATGCTCTGTTTAACAGTAGCATTCAGATTAAGGGCGCATTGCAGTATCAAGGGCGATAATCTAATGCAGATTAAGGTATTGTCATAAACGGATAGACTTGAAGGGGTGGCTTTGGCTGCCCTTTTTTGTTTCTTTCGCCCAACCAGTCAAAATCGAAAAATCCTAACATCCCCAAAAAAACCGATTGATCATCCCGCCTTTATCGCGTCTAATTCATCCTATCGCACGGCTTGCCGGATGCTCAGGATGAGCCAGCGACCAATACCAACAAAACAAAAGGACTTGATCCCATGACACTCAACACATCATTGCTTGCCAGCGCCTGCATACTTCTTTGCAGTAACGTCTTTGCAGCTACACCAAACGCTCTCCTCGACGATTGGCGCATCCTCGACTCGCGTAGCGGTGTGATCGAATCAGTCATTCACTTTGAACGAGAAAGTGATGGCACTTACTCTGGCACTGTCATCAAAAGCTCGCCTAACCCACTGATTCGTCTAGACGACACCTGCGTCAACTGCCCTGCACCATTTACCGATCAACCGATTGTCGGTATGAAAGTGCTATGGGGCTTTAAACAAGATGCCAAAGATCCAAACCGTTTCAACAATGGCCATGCCTTTGATCCCAAAAATGGCAAAACCTATCAAGGGAAAATTCGGATTAGCAGTGATCAGCGCCGCATGATGCTGCGCGGTTATATCGGCACGCCAATATTGGGTCGCACTGAGGTCTGGTTACGTGGTGGTGGTGATTTAACCAAGCGCTTAGACAATCAATAACCATCGTTTTTCCATCAAAAAACCGCTGAACGAGCACCATCAGCGGTTTTTTGATCGACGACTATCCATCAGGTGTTAGGCCAAAAAGTCACTCTTGCCCAACTCAACACCGTTATGACGCAACAGGTTATAGCTGGTGGTCATATGAAAATAAAAGTTCGGCAAAATCCATTTATTCAGATAATCCAAACCGTTAAAGTCTAACTCTCGACCACGCGGCAAGGTTAGATGAATCGCTTTGCTGTCTGCACCTTCAAAGGCCGATTCTGGCAAGGCTGTCAGCAAATCTGCAATCTGATTGATCCGGTCTTGTAGTTCGCTGATGCTGGTTTCGTCGTCTTCAAACTTTGGTAATTCAATGTCGCTTAGACGCGCTGCGCCGTTTTTGACCATATCGGTGGCAATTTGAATTTGCTTGGTCAGTGGAAACATATCGGGTGCTAAACGCATACTGATCATCACACTAGGATCAATATTGCGTGCTTCACAATGCGCAGCTGCTTTGTCCAATAGGCCAGATAAGGCACGTAGCTTTTGTACCACCACAGGAATAAAAAACGGATAGATCGACATGCTTAAACGCTCAGCGGGAGGAGGTTATTGATCATGCCATGCGGCAATGATCGACACATGTATGGCTTGTGTCAGCACAAAACAGCTTACAATCCTCAGTCTGTGTGATGCTGAGATAGGCAATTTTGAACCATTACGATGTGATTGTGATCGGCGGCGGTGCGTCGGGCCTGATGTGTGCCAGTGTGGCGGGCCAACGTGGGCGGCGGGTGCTGCTCCTCGATAGCAGCAATAAGGTCGGCAAAAAAATCCTGATGTCTGGTGGTGGTCGCTGTAACTTCACCAATATGGATGTGCAGCCGGAGCATTTTTTGTCACAGAACGAGCATTTTTGTATTTCGGCGCTCAATCGCTATACCCAATGGGATTTTTTGGCCTTGGTAGCCAAGTATCAGATTGCCTATCACGAACGGCTGCATGGCCAGTTGTTTTGCGACACCTCGGCCAAAGAGATTTTACGCCTGCTGCTGTCAGAGTGTGAGCGCGGCAAGGTCGAGATTCGTACCCACTGCACCATTGAGCGCATTCATGCACAATCTGGCACGACCAGTCGCTTTGTGTTGCATAGCAACTTGGGCGATTTTTCTTGTGAATCATTGGTGGTGGCAACGGGTGGCTTGTCGATTCCCACCATGGGCGCATCGGGCTTTGGTTATGAAGTGGCGCTCCAGTTTGGTCATCATATTGTGCCGACGCGGGCGGGCTTGGTGCCATTTACCTTTACCGATGGCTTAAAGCCAGTCTGCGAGCGGCTGTCTGGACTGGCCGTAGATGTGCTGATGCAAAGCAATGAGATGGGTTTTCGCGAAAATATGCTGTTTACTCATCGTGGTATCAGTGGGCCAACCGCGCTACAAGCGTCCAACTACTGGCAAGCAGGCGATAGTATTTCGATCAACTTACTCCCCGAAGATGATGTATTTGACTGGCTCAAAACGCTTAAGCAGCAACAGCCAAAATCACTGCTACGCACCCAATTGTATGAACGATTTGCCAAGAGTCTGGTGTTAGAGCTACAGACTTTACTCTGGCCGCAATGGGCCGAGACTGCCTTGGCACAGATTCCCGATGCAGCATTGCAAACACTGGCCGAACAACTGCAAGCGTGGACCCTTAAGCCGTCTGGCACCGAAGGCTATCGCACTGCCGAGGTGACTTTGGGCGGCGTGGATGTCAATCAAGTGTCGTCTAAGACCATGCAAAGTTCGCTGCAAGCCGGATTGTATTTTGTTGGTGAGGTGTTGGATGTGACGGGTTGGTTGGGCGGTTATAATTTTCAGTGGGCGTGGGCATCAGGGCAAGCCGCTGGTCAGGTGGTTTAATCCTTGTAGACAGTTATTGATGATTGTTTAGCGACGCCATCTCGCGGTGCTGGCATACTCTGATCATCTGATAACCGTTTATTTCTTACCTTACATGAATACACTCACGACCAGCCGCTCGACATCCCTCACCATTCGCTTTAGCCCACTGGCATGGCCCGTACTGTGTGTACTCGGCCTATCGTTAACGGCTTGTGGAGGTGGTGATGGATCATCTAGCAGTATCAACAATACGCCAGACACCACACCCACCACGCCAGTGGTCACAGATCCGCTACCCAGCACACCCATACTGACGGGTGATCAACAGGCAGTGATTGGGCAAAGCGTCGGTGTGGTTGCACAGGTCAATAACAGCAATTTTAACCAATACCAATGGACCCAAACCGCAGGGCCAGCGGTTGAATTTCTGTCGGCACAATCTGCTGCAATTCGCTTTGATGTGCCTGCCATCGGCGAATATGATTTTGTCTTTACGGCCAAAGATGCCACAGGCCGCAGTGTCAGCCAAACCCATCATATCAGTGTGGTCAATGCAACCAGCCGCAGTACCGGCCAACTGCGCAGTGACCGCGCCGTCAGTGAGAGCAGTACCTTTAGCATTAGGCTCAGTCATGGCACAGATCCGGTCTACAACTGGCAATTGGTGCAACGCGCTGGCCCAACCGTAGTCTTCAGTCGCAATCGCGGTGATGCGGTATTTTTGATCAAAGCACCTGCGGTCGATCAAGATCAAGTGTTGGTGTTTGATGCGACCGGTACATTAGACGATGACACGCCCGTTCGCGACACGGTGTATATCGTGGTGCAAAACCAACCTACGGTCATTAGCCCTTATTTTTGCTCAGGCTATGGCAGTTACTGCGGCACCAATGAGACTTTATCGGTCCATCATGCCTATCGACCACAAAGCATTTGGGGTAATCGCCTCGCTCCTTGTGTTTTTTCCAATCAACTGACGCGTTATAACCTGTGTTCAGTCAATCAACTGCCGCCGCTTGGTCGTGGCCAAGATGTGCCAACCATTGCGCAAATCATGGATCGTGTGTTGGTGTCTGAAGATTGGATGGGCCAGCGCTTTGAACAGTTTTTGCGGGACAATGACCAGCAACAAGACTTCCGTAAGTTGTTTGGCTCCATTACCAGTGTGGTGATTTCACGCGATATTAATGTGTCGTTTTATTGGGCGGTGACTGGTGCGATTTATCTCAATCCCGATTATTTTTGGCTCACCCCTGCCGAACGCGATGGCGTGACCGAGCTATCGGACTATCGCAATAGCTACGGCAATGCATTGCAATTTGATATGCCATGGCGTTATGTCAAAGACAACGATTACGTCTTTTATGCTTACAACCCTATCGATCGCTTGAGTCGTGAACCGAGCGAGGTCTGGCCAGAAGCCGCCTCTTTGCTGTATCACGAGTTAGCACATGCCAACGACTTTTTACCCGCCGCCCAACGCAATACGCTAAATGGCAATACCTCATTTTTAAATGCTTTGGGCAATACCCCGCTCCGCTCCGACCTGATGGCTGCCAGTTATCCACTCAACTCGGCGCTGTTGACAGGACTGGCAAGTGTGAGCTTTGGCGGTGAGGACACCACCTTGGCGCAACGCAATACCACGGCAGACACCGTCAGCCAAGCGTTCTTTGCGCAAGGCCAAGGCGGTAATGACTACTACAACTTCTATCGCTCAACCGAAGACTACGCCATGCTGTTTGAAGAAAGCATGATGAAGCTACGCTACGGTCTTGATCGCGATGTGGCCGTCAGTTCGTTTATCCGTGGCATTCCGATAACGGGTGAAGACTTGCTGGTGACCCGTGGTCAACGCAACCGGATCAGCGACCCGAACGTCGCCAAGCGTGCGCGTGTCGCGGTACAAGATGTTTTGCCGAGCGCCCTTCCGCTATTTGATGCGCAAATTGGTACCTTACGTCCCACTGAACTGTGCCAAGGCATCGACTGGGTCAGCGCGGTCAATACCAACTGCGCAGCACCATTACTGGCCAATCGCTATCGTTCAGCATCAGCACTGATCGGCAAAACACCCGCCAAACAGCGCATACGTTTTAGCGCGCCCTTACCGCCACAATAAGATGCCCTCCTTCCTCTCCCACTGGGAGAGGACTCAGGTGAGGGAGTGATCATTGCCGCTTGATCCATTTTTGCATGATCGGTCCGACGATGTTTTTTTGACCCCACCGCATAACTTGCGTACAATTTTCGCCCCGCTTGTCCACGATAGAAGCCGCCATGCCGTTTACCATTGAGCAAGTCTCACTGGAACTGGACACCCCAGTGACCTACAAAACATGGCTGCACACCACCCGTGACTATCATTTGATTGGCATGATCGCCTTTAGTGCACCGGATAGCCGCAAGATTGCCCGTTGGGATGATCTGGAATATATGCGCCGTCGCACCGACGAATTTTCGATTATTGGCTTTCCAGATTTTTTGTCCGCCATGGTGATTGATCTATCGAACTTGCCATTTTTGCTGGACGGCGAAGCACCGATTTTTCCGTGGCGAATGTTAGAAGAAAACTGCCCGATTCGTATTTTGGTCAGTGCCGATCAACGCGCCCATTACAGCAGTGTGTTTGAACCCGCATGGCTGGACTGGGACCGTGAACATGCGATGAGTGATATTCGCAATCTGCTCGACACCCGCATTAACTAACTGTTTTTTATCAACCCTCATGATACATAGCCACCACGTTGGCCACACAATCAACGGCTAATACCCGCCATACTGTTGCGTTAATCTAAACAGATTGAACACAGAGCGCACCATTATGCCCAGCAATCAAAATCAAGATGCCATTCGCCAACGCCTAAGCGATATGCACCACGAACTACAGGCTCGTGTCGAACGGATCGACAACGAACAACAGCGACGTGGTGACCCAGCACTCAATCAATGGTCTGACCAAGGCACCTTGCACGAGCGTGACGACGAGCAATTTGCCCTCAAACACGCCGCTCAAGCGAAGCTCCAACAAGTCGAGAGTGCGCTACAACGACTGGCCCAAGGCCACTATGGTCAATGTACGGTTTGCCAGCGCGATATCGACCCAAAACGCCTCGACGCCCTACCCGTCACGCCATATTGCATTGATCATGCTGACTCATGATCAGCATGTGCATACGGGATAAGATGCAACAGGCTTACCAATAATTTTCGACAGCAATATTGCCGACACCACGCCTATTCATGCTCAAGCCACGTGCCTTTAACGCATTGCGGGTGTCGTCGACCATTTGTGGATTGCCACACAGCATCACATGCGAGCGCTCGGCATCAAACTTCAGCCCAACGTGCTGCTCTAAGCGGCCATCGGCAATCAAGACTGGCAAGCGCTCGTGTAAGCCAGTCCCTGCCTCACGCGTGACAATCGGCACAAAATCAAACCGCGCCCCACCCTCACCAAAGGTCGCTGCCCATTCTGCAATCTCATCGACATAAGCCAACTCTTGATGGGTACGGGCGCTATAGACCAACACAATGCGCTGGTACTGCTGCCACGGTGCAAAGTCCTGCAAAATTGACAAGAACGGCGCTAGTCCTGTGCCCGTTGCCAACAACCATAAATCTTGTGGTGCAGGCTGCTGATAACGGGCAAGCGTCAAAAAGCCATAGGGAATTTTTTCCAGCAACAACGGATCGCCCACCTGCAAATGCTGTAAGCGTGAGGTAAACGCGCCATCGGGCACCACAATCGAAAAGAACTCTAGATCCTCAGCAAACGGTGATGACACCACCGAATAAGCCCGAACTACCGTCTCAACTTGACCTGACTCATCAGTGATCTCAATGCCGATTCGCGCAAACTGCCCCGCCGTAAAGCGAAAATGCGCCGGACGCGTCATGCGAAAACTAAATAAGCTATCGCTCCAACGCCGTACTGACAGCACGGTTTCACGACTAAATTTATCGCTTGGTGCTGGGGTATTGGGGCTATCCATCATCATCACATCCAACTTTAGGCGCGAGCAATGGTAGCATGCAGCATGTCTAAGGATAGTTTATTGAAGGTACATGATGCGTATGACCTTGCGTCAATTGGCGGTTTTTGTGGCAGTCGCGCAAGAAGGTACGGTGACGCGCGCCAGTGAACGCGTGCAACTCACCCAAAGTGCCGCCAGCATGGCCCTAGCCGATCTCGAAAGCGCACTGGATAGCCCACTATTCGACCGACTGGGCAAACGCCTACAACTCAACGATCTTGGTCGCTACTTGCTGCCGCAAGCGATGGACATTTTGGGTCGTTGCGATGCCTTTGAACAAGCCGCACGAGGTCAACATCAAAGCATTGATCTACGACTAGGCTCAACCCTGACCATTAGCGATTATTTAATGCCAGATATCATGGCCGGTTTTTTGGGCCAAGAGCCACAAGCGCAACTACAACTGCAAGTCGGCAACACCCGCCAAATCATCGAAGCAGTACAACAATTTCAGCTTGACCTTGGCTTGATCGAAGGCTCTTGCCACCTGCCGCAGTTACAGTCTATTCCGTGGCGACACGATGAACTAGCGATCTGCTGCGCGCCAACCCATGCCTTAGCCACTCAAGCCACAGCCCTGTGTGCCGATGATCTCGGCGATGTCGATTGGATTGTCCGTGAAGAAGGCTCCGGCACGCGCGAAGTGTTTGATAAAGTGGTGTTGCACGATATTCCCAACGCCCGAATTCGACTGACCTTAGGCCATAATGAAGCGATTTTAAAGGTGGTTGCTGGCGGCTTGGGTGTCGGCTGTGTCTCACGATTGGCGATTGAACCGATGCTGCAATCTGGCCAATTGGTCATTTTAGACACGCCCTTTTGGGCGCTGATTCGGCCATTCTTTTTGATTGTGCATCGACAGAAATACCAAGGGCCGGGGCTGAAGGCGTTTATGGGGTATTGTCAGCAACACTATTGAGCATATAATTTTTGGTTTTAAATCAAGCCCGAATGCTAAACTTCAGTTGACTTGCTTGTACACAACCACAACTATTAGCGCAATAGCATCAAAATAAAAGCCAATAAAAACAAATGCTTTCCAAAAAAAGCCGATCAAAACATCTAAAAAAACTCAAAATATGAATAAATAATGTAGAGCCTGTTAGAATTATCCACGTCCTAAAAAATAGGACACGACTAATCATTATCTTTTGGATCTCTACACAGCATGTCAAACCTGAATCTCACACTTCGTCCTCTGGTTCTTCTCCCTTTAGTAGCAGCAATGCTAACAGCTTGTGGTGGTGGATCATCTTCTAGCTCAAGTGGCTCGTCTGATGGGGGATCATCTACAAACTTTAATACCAAATTCACCTCATCATTGGTCATTACAGATGCGAGTGGCTACAAAACCACTGTCCGTGATCAATCAGATCAATCATCCATCAATGATGATACTTTTGCATATACTACGCTCTCCGAGCTTGCCAGCAATACACGCACGCTTAAATTTGCATTAGAGGGTTTTAGTAGTGTTAGAGAACCAACTTTAACTATCGATTTTGATATTAATACTCAAAAAATTCTCTCTATTAGTTATGACGAAGATAAAAACTCTAATCGCGCCATTGTGTATGGCTGCTCATCTATCGCTAACAGCCTGTGTAATAAAGCCACTCTAAATTACAATCGAGACACAGGCACTGGAACTGTTAATTTTTCAAACCAATTACTATCTAGCTACTATAACCAAATAGTAAAGCTAAATGGCCAACTTATAGGAAAGCTTGCCAAAGCACCAGTTGATATTTTTGATATCTCAAAAACCTCATTGACCAATATATCTGTTAATGGCACTCCCGTGACTGCAAACTCAGCAAGCATTATTGCTAGCAACAGCAATACTAACGCGTTTCATAGTTTAATCTCTCTTAGCAACGGAGACCTTTTAGAAATCATCAGCAATAATGGATTGTTTATTACAGAGATAAACTATACCAATGATGAAGGAACTACCTATTTTGAAAATATAAACAATGCCATTATCACCTCAAACTCAAACAACATCGTCACCATTAACCTTAACAACATCTCGTACAATAATATTTATTTAAGCGGAAATATCACATTACAGAAACCAAAATCCTCGCTTAAAATCGATGGTGCAATACCCGATTTTATTGACAACGCTTCGCCCATCTTGAGCAGCTACTTAGTTGGAGTCAATAATTTCACACTTTATAATATATCTACAAGACCAGACAATATTGACTCAAATACACAAACGGATCTATTTGTTGTTGCTAATGGCAATACCGTTTATGCCGCCACTATTGATTTGAGTGATGCTACTAATAATACTGATTCTGAGTACGCATGTGATCCATCCGGTAGTCAGATCTGCAAGGGCATTACGGTCAGCAGTAATGGTAATCAGCTCAACTTTAACAACACTGTTCTGTATCGCCAAAATGGTAGCAGCATGACCAAATCAACCATTACAGTGTCCGGCTCGTTCAACACCCAAGGCCGTTAACCTGTAAATCACCCCCACAAAAAAACCGGCCATCAGGCCGGTTTTTTTATTACCGCAAGATTAGTTGACTACCAATTGCGCCATCGCTGCCAATCGAATCATCGGCTCTGGATAGACACCAAGCAGCAAGACCAACAAGCTAACCAACAACACCATCACTCCACCGGCACGTGTGCCCCAGTGGCTTTGTGGGTTAAAGGCAGGCTGATCTGGCGGGGTCATATACAACACCACCATCACACGTAGGTAATAGTACAAACCAATCGCGCTACCCAACACTACCATGCCAGACAAGAACCAGTTCTGTGCTTGTACTGCTGCCAGAATCACAAAGAACTTACCAATAAAACCAGCCGTCAATGGAATACCCGCCAGTGACAACATCATCACGGTCAGTACCGCAGTCAGTACCGGACGACGCCAGAACAGACCGCGATAATCCGCCAGCGATTCAGCCTCGGTGCCGTTATAAGGGCTAGACATCAACGCCACTACACCAAACGCACCCAGTGTGGTCAATACATAAGCAATCACGTAGATACTGATCGTGCCTAAAGATCCTGTACCAAGACTCAGTAATGCTACCAGCACATAACCAAAGTGAGCAATCGAAGAATAACCGAGTAGACGCTTAATATTGACCTGACGCACAGCCAGCAAGTTACCGATCACAATCGACAACACCGCAATAATGGTCACAACCGTCTGCATGCCCTCTAGTGCCAAGCCAGCACTGACCAGCATAAAGCGCAGAAATACCGCCAACACTGCAACTTTACTGACCGTGGCCAAAAAAGTTGCAATCGGTGATGGCGCACCTTGATAGACATCTGGCGTCCAACCAGGAAACGGCACCAGCGACAGTTTAAAGGCCAAAGCAAACAGCACCAGCGCCAAGCCAACCACCACCAACGGGTTATGCATGGACTGAATCACGCCCAGACCCAACTGATGAAAGTCCAGCGAACCGGTATAGGCATATAAGAACGCCATCCCCATCAACATGGCAGCAGACGCCGTTGCCGACAGCACCATATATTTAATGCCCGACTCGAGCGACTGACTGCGCTCGTGGGTATACGCCAGCAAGCCGTAGGTCGGCACAGACAACAACTCAAGCGCAATAAAGAAGCTACTCAAGTTTTGACTTGCACCCAGCAACATAGCACCAGTGACGGCAATCAACAGCAAGATATACAGCTCTTCGCGGTTGTTCTTGTAGCTGTCGATATAGGCATGCGCCAACGTGGTACAGGCCAAAGCCGCCACCAGCACAATGGCCATATAAAACAGTGCAAAGCCATCCACCATAAACAGACTGGTGACTTGTGCAGGGCCGCCAGTCGGTTGACTGACCTGCCAGATGATCATCAAAAGCGCCGCATTCAAGCCTAGCACCGTGGTGGTGGCAATCAGGGCATGGTGGCGTTTTATCGCCACCAATAGCATGACCAGTACCGATGTCAAACTGACAATCAGGACGGGGGCCAGCGGCATGAGTTGAGAAAACGTCATGTTCATGGCTTAGCGCATCTCCGGACTGGTCATAGACGTCATATCAGGGTTTTGAAACAAAGGCGTCTGATACGCATTACTGATCCACTGCATCGTATGGTTTGAGGTATCTAGTACGGTTTGTGGCCAGAGACCTAACCAGACCAGACCGACCACCAAGATCAACAGCATCGACATTTCGCGTGCATTCAAATCTTTAAGCGGATGCTTGCGTTCTGCTTGAGACTCATGCGGCGCACCAAACAATGTCTTGTGAATCAAAATCAGCGAGTACAAACCAGCCAACACCAAGCTCACAGTTGCCAGCGTGGTAAAGATTGGATACTGGGTAAATGCACCCAGCAAAATGGTGAACTCACCAATAAAGTTACCAGTCCCCGGAATCCCAAGCAGTGCCGCAGAAAACACCATCAAGAACACTGGCAGGTAACGGAACTGACCCCACATGCCGCCCATTAAGCGTAGATCACGGGTATGCAAGCGCTCGTAAATCTGACCACTCATGATAAACAGCGCCGCAGAGGACAAGCCATGCGCCAACATCTGAATCATCAACCCTTGTAGCGTGAGCAAGTTACCGGCGTAGATCGCCAGCAAAATAAAGCCCATGTGCGACACACTGGTATAAGCCAGCAGACGCTTAATGTCAGTCTGTTGAAAGGCCACCCACGCGCCATAAAACACCCCGATCATGCCCAAAGTAATGGCAATCGGTGCAAAGTCGGCAGACGCATGTGGAAACAACGGAATCACAAAACGCAGCAAACCAAACGCCGCTGTCTTGATCAAAATACCGGCCAAATCGACCGAACCCGCCGTCGGTGCTTGCGCGTGTGCATCAGGCAACCAACCATGAAACGGCACAACCGGCAACTTAACTGCAAAGGCAATAAAGAAGCACAGCATCAGACCATATTCGTAACCATATGGCAGCGTGGTACCCAGCAACGCCATATAGTCAAAGGTGATCTGACCAGTCTGTGCATAGTTGATCAACACCAAGGTCAAGATGCCGACCAACATGATCAGGCCAGACACTTGGGTATAGATAAAGAATTTGGTCGCCGCATACACCCGTGAGCGCCCTGTCGAACCACTATGGCCCCACAATGCGATCAAGAAGTAGATCGGAACCAGCATCATTTCCCAGAAGAAGAAGAATAAGAAAAGATCAATGGCCAAAAATACGCCAATGACTGCGCCCAAGCTCCACAGCAAATTCAGGTGAAAGAAGCCGACATGCTTTTGGATTTCACCCCAAGAACAGCCAACTGCCAATACACCCAACAACGCCGTCAACACAATCATCAGCAAGGACAATCCGTCCATCGCCAAATGAATGCTAATGCCCAGCGCCGGAATCCACGGCAGATAAAACTCAGCATTCCACACTGGCGCAGTGCCAGCCTGAATCAACTGATTGGCCGACTCACTATAGTTGCCAGCAATCCACAACTGAACCGACAACGCCAAGGTCAGCAACATGCCAATCAACGCGATCCAGCGTGGTAAACGAATGCTGGCCTTCTCGGTAATCCAGCACAAAAAACCAGCGATAAACGGAATCAGGATCAGCGCAGGCAAAATGAGATTATTCGGTAGCATGTTATTTCCCCATGACCTGAATCACCATCAACGTCATCAGTAGCACTGCTACCCCTAACGCCATGGCCACGGCATAACCGCGCAATGAACCCGTTTGACGACTGGTGCTTAAGCCATTACCCGCACGCATCACCGCAGGCACTACGCTCCAGACCCGATCAATCGGATCACGACCAATCAGACGCGCAATCCACAAAAACGGACGGCTAAAGATCAAATCGTATAAGGCATCAAAGCCCCAACCATGTGTCCACCAATGCGCCAAACCAGCACCAATGGCCGACTCACGCATGCGAGTGACCAAGCGACGCTCACCGGTAAACAACAGCGCACCGATTACCAGACCACCCAGCGCGGCCGCCATGGCAATCATCTCGACCAAATGCAAATCATGCGCTTGGCCGGTTTCTTCCAAAATCGAACCGAGGCTTTGTGGCAAAACACCAGCCAATGGCGGATGAATCAGCGCACCAACAGCAGTGGAGACCACCAACAACGCGCCCAGCGGCAACCAGTACGACACGCCTTTAATCGGATGGGCATGGGTTTTGGCTTCGCCATGGAACACCAGCCAAATCAAGCGGAAGGTATAAATCGAGGTCATAAACGCCCCAACAATACCGGCCCAAAACAGCTCACGATGACCACTGGCCCAGACTTCCCACAAGATCGCATCTTTGGAATAAAAGCCCACAGTGATAAACGGTAGGGCTGCCAAGGCACCACCACCGACCAAGAAGCACACATACACAAACGGAATGGTCTTACGCAGGCCACCCATTTTGAAAATATTTTGCTCGTGGTGACAGGCGATAATCACCGCACCAGACGACAAGAACAGCAAGGCTTTAAAGAAGGCGTGGGTCATCAAATGAAACACCGCCCCCTGCCACGCACCGACACCCAAAGCCAAGAACATATAGCCAATCTGACTCATGGTCGAATAGGCCAACACGCGCTTGATATCGGTTTGCACCAAGGCTGAAAAGCCCGCAATCACCAAGGTCACCGCACCGATCTGACCGACCAGCAGTAACACATCGGGTGCCAGCAAGAACACCGGATGCATCCGCGCAATCAGATAAACACCGGCTGTCACCATGGTAGCTGCGTGAATCAAGGCAGAGACTGGCGTTGGGCCAGCCATCGCATCCGCCAACCATGTTTGTAGTGGTAACTGCGCCGATTTACCCACCGCGCCACCGAGCAGCATCAAGGCCGCCAAGGTGACTGCTGGACTACCCGCTTCCAACATTTGCGGCGCACGAATCACAATTTCGTAAATATCCAGCGTGCCCATTTCGCGGAACAAAATGAACAAACCAATCGCCAAGAACACATCACCCACACGAGTCACGGTAAAGGCTTTAATCGCCGCGCGACCATTGGCCGGATCACTGTAATAAAAGCCGATCAGCAAGTAAGAGCAAATCCCTACGCCTTCCCAGCCCAAATACAACAGCATCAGGTTATCGCCCAATACCAACAGCAACATGCTGGCGACAAACAGGTTCATGTACGAGAAGAAGCGCGCATAGCCCACTTCACCGCGCATATACCACGAGGCAAACAAATGAATAAAGAAGCCCACACCAGTGATCACACCAGTCATGGTCAAGGACAAACCATCAAGCTGTAGACCAAAGCTCGGTGCAAAATCACCGATTTGCATCCACGTCCACAGCACTTGATGACTATAGCCACCCGCTTGAGTGCTACCCAAAAAGTCCATGCCAGCCCACAGCGCTGTCAGTGCAGACAGGCCCATTGAGCCAACACCAATCACAGCAGCCACATTTTCGGACAAGCGATCACGCAGACTAGCCAGCAACAAAAAGCCAATCAGCGGAAAAACGAATGTTAAAAATAAAAGACTCATCCGCGCATCTCACTGGCCGCATCGATATCCAAATGATGGAAGCGATGATAGAACTGAAGCACGATGGCAAGCCCAATGCAGGCTTCAGCCGCAGCCAAGGTCAGGATCAAAATAAACATCACCTGCCCGTCTGGTTGCACCCAAGCACTGCCTGCGGTGACAAAGGCCAACGCTGCGGCATTCATCATGATCTCAAGGCTCATCAACATAAACATCAGGTTACGGCGTACCATCACGCCATAAAATCCCAGAGCAAATAACAACGCGGACACGATCAAACCGTGTTCCATTGGAATGGTGGCCATCATGATTGCGCTCCATCCTCTTGAGGTGAATTCGTGTGATCAGCATCAAGCTCGTCAATCGGGCGTTTGCCCAAGTGATAGGCCGCGACCAACGCAGCCAACAACAGCAATGATGCCAACTCAACCAACAACAAATACGGGCCAAACAAGGCAATACCGACTTGCTTAGCATCGACGGGTTGTGTGCCCAACGGCAACTCGGTCGATACTCCAGCAGATGACACCATCCACACCATCGCCAAGCCTAGCAAAAAGCACATCAGCGCAGGAACCGCCCACGCATCAGCCGTGAGCCAGCGCTTCTCTTGCGCGTTGGTCTCGCTGCCCAAATTGAGCATCATCACCACAAACACAAACACCACCAAAATCGCACCGGCATACACGATGATCTCAAGCACACCGGCAAACGACGCACCCATGCTAAAAAACAAGCCTGCTACTGCCAACAACGACACGATCAAACTGAGCAAGCCATGCACCGGATTGGTATTGGTCACCACCCGTAAGGTCGAGATCAGCGCCACCAAGGCGCATACATAAAAGGGCCAAATCATGGCAGCAGGCTCCGTACGTCAATTGGGGCGGCTTCCGACTCGGCAGTGCCTTTTGGCTTACCGTTGACGGCCATACCAGTCACCCGATAGAAGTTATAGTCTGGATATTTACCCGGTCCAGAAATTAGCAAATGCTCTTTTTCGTAGACCAAGTCCTGCCGCACAAACTCGGCCATTTCAAAATCAGGCGTCAGCTGAATGGCAGTGGTTGGACAGGCTTCTTCGCACATGCCACAAAAAATACAGCGCGAAAAGTTAATCCGGAAAAACTCTGGATACCAACGGCCATCTTCTTTTTCGGCTTTTTGTAGCGAAATACAACCGACCGGACAAGCCACTGCACACAAGTTACAGGCCACACAACGCTCTTCACCATCGGGGTCGCGTGTCAGCACAATCCGACCACGATAACGCGGTGGCGGATTAACCGGCTGTTCTGGGTACATCAAGGTCGAGCGTTTGCGAAACCCATGACTAAACACCATAAACAAACTGCGTAGCTGCGTACCAGCACCGACAATCAGCCCGCTTAGAAGCTTTAACATCTGAAGTTCTCCTGAAATTCGGGCTTAAGTCGCAGGCTGCATATACAGAATCACTGCCGCAGTGACCAGCAGGTTCAGCAGAGACAGCGGTAGACAGACTTTCCAACCAAAGTTCATCACTTGGTCATAACGTGGACGCAGCAATGAACCACGCGCCAACACAAACATCATGATGAAAAACACCGTTTTGGCCACAAACCAAAATAGCGGCGGCACGAACGGAATATCCAAATTAAATGGCGCTAACCAGCCACCAAAGAACAAGGTGGTAATCATGGCAGAGATCAGCACCACGTTGATGTATTCACCAACGAAGAACATGCCCCACTTCATACCGGAATATTCGATGTGATAACCATCGGCAATTTCTTGCTCGGCTTCGGGTTGATCGAATGGATGACGGTGCGTGACCGCCACACCAGCAATCACAAACACCACAAAGGCCAGCGGCTGCGTGACCACAAACCATAGCCCCTCTTGGGCAGCAACGATATCACGCAGACTAAATGAGCCAGCAATCGCCACCACACCCATCAGCGAGATACCCATAAACACTTCGTAGCTGACCGTTTGCGCCGCAGAGCGCAAGCCACCAAGCAAGGAGTATTTGTTGTTGGATGCCCAACCAGCAAACAGCACCGCATAGACCGCCAAACCCGCCATACCAAAGAAGAACAGCAGGCCGACATCAAGGTCAGACACGCCCAACGTTGGCGCAAGAGGAATCACCAAGAACGACAGCAACGCTGTTGCCATTGCGACCGCAGGGGCCAAAATAAAGGTGAACTTATCCGAAAACTGTGGCGTCCAGTCTTCTTTAAACATCATCTTGAGCATGTCAGCAACGATTTGGAAAATACCAAACGGGCCAACACGGTTTGGGCCGTAGCGGTCTTGCCACCATGCCAACAGACGACGCTCAATAAAACTAAGCAGCGCCGCAACAATCACCACCACCAACAGAATGACCACGGCTTGCAACACCGAAAAGGTCACTTCCCATTGGCCTTGGCTCATATAAGGCGTTAAAAATTGAGGAATATTGGTATCCGCGCGCATATCAGCCCCCTACCGCTTGAGCGGCGACCGAAACAGACAACGGCTGCGACAGATCCAACACCGCCGCTTGACCGACTGGGTAACCAATCATGCTTGGCGGCAGGTAATCGACAATTTCAACGGCTAAGGTCACGCTGTCTTGGCCTGCACTTAAGGTCAGCATTTGACCATTTTGTACATTCAGCTGTGCCGCGTCATCTTCGCTGACCCGCAAGGTTGGGGTACTGATACGGGTTTGCATCACACTACTCTTGGCGGCCATTTCGTCACTGCCATAGATGTCATACATCGGCAATAAGCGGAATTGACCCAAGGCTATTTTTTCGGCCTCTGGTGCCACATAGCGACGTGCAGCACGCTTGGGCAACAGATCAAACAGACGCACACCAGAATCACCAGATTTTAAATGGCCACCCACTTCGTCTTGAAACTTGTTCCATGACTGTGGTGAGTTCCAACCCGGCGCCCATGCAAAGGGAATCAAGGCACTGTTTTCTTGTGGACCAACATAGCCTTCCATCGAGAAGGTCAATGCCGAATCTTTGTCTTGTGGTGCGCGTGGCTCATGCACCGACAAATTGGCGCGCATGGAGGTGCGACCCGAATAACGGCGTGGCTCACGAGCAATCTTTAAGCCTTTGACCCGATAACCGGCATTGGGTGCGACATCGGCCAAGCTGTCAAACTGTGGCAATTGGCGAACAATGGCATCAATCACATCGTCCAAAATACTCCATTCAATCGCACGACCGTCTAGGCCGGTTTTGATTGCATGCAGCCAGCGCCAGCCTTCTTTGATGTCGATGCTTGGATCATAGTAGCTGGCATCAAACACTTGGAAGTAACGCTGAGCGCGGCCTTCGTTTGACACCACAGTGCCATCGCCTTCCGCAAAGCTCGCGACGGGCAGCACCAAACTGGCACGGCCCACGGTGTCGGTCTGCTGATGATCTAGCACGATCAAGGTTGGCGTTTTGCTCAAGACATGTTGCACCATCGCTTTTGGCAACCGGCGGAACAAGTCGTTTTCGGCAATCACCACGGCATCAAAATCGGCCATTAAGGCATCTTCTAAGGCTAAGCCACCCAGTAGCGCCATGCCCATTGAGTTGACTTCTGGCACGACCAGCGTAATCCCAGCGTGTGCGCCCAAGGCTTTAGCAATCGCTGCGGCGGCATCTAGCAAGGCTGGATCTTGCAAGCTAGTACCACTGACCACCAAAGGCTTTTTGGCGGCTTTAAGGTCGGCAGCCATACTGCGCGCAAACTCAGCCGCTTCATCCGACACACCGCTGATCGCATCGCCAGCAATCGCGGCGGCGACTGCAAAGCCCAAACGCGCAATGTCGTTTGGTGTGGCAACACAGCCACCTTCGGTGATGTCGTTTAAGCGAGTTTCACTCACGCCCAAAATGTAGACAGGGCTTTTCTCGTGTTGGGCAATCCGCGCAACCGGCTCGGCCAGCCAATCTTGGGTTTTGCGTTCTTCGGCCATGCTGACCGCTTTGCTCTTGGCTGCTTGACGAATCGACAAAGCAATCCGTGGTGCGGTCTGGGTCACATCTTCGCCCAGCACAATCACCGCATCATAGCTTTCGATATCACGCAGACTGGGGCTAAACATACCTTCGGTTTGCAAGATTGCTGCGGCTTGCTCAACCAAGGCTTGCTCGGCACGCGGTAAGCCAGTCGAGAAACGATCTGTACCGACCAACTCACGCAAGGCAAAGTTGGTTTCTAGGCTGGCACGTGGTGAGCCAATACCAAGGATTTTTTTGCCTTTAAGTTGTGCAATCGCATAGTCCAGCGCCAGATCAACCGTGCTGCCAACCAACTTGCCGTCGATTTTTTGCTTTGGTTGACGCGGGCGATCTTTACGATTGACTGCGCCATAACCAAAGCGGCCACGGTCACACAAGAAGTAATGGTTTACATCACCGTTAAAGCGGTTTTCGATCCGGCGAATTTCGCCATAGCGCTCGCCCGGTGAGGTATTGCAGCCGACCGAGCAGTTTTGGCAAACACTCGGTGCATACTGCATATCCCACTTACGGTTGTAGCGTTCGCTATGGGTTTTGTCGGTAAACACGCCGGTTGGGCAGACTTCAACGAGGTTGCCTGAGAACTCACTCTCTAGCACACCGTCTTTTTCGCGACCAAAATAGACGTTTGAGGCCGCGCCATACACGCCTAGATCGGTGCCACCGGCATAGTCTTTGTAATAACGCACACAACGATAACAGGCGATACAGCGGTTCATCTCATGCGAGATAAACGGGCCTAAGTCCTGATTTTGGTGGGTACGTTTGGTAAAGCGATAGCGACGACGATCATGGCCGGTCATCACGGTCATGTCTTGCAGATGGCAATGGCCGCCTTCTTCACAGACTGGACAGTCGTGCGGATGGTTGGTCATTAGCCATTCAACCACGCTGGCGCGAAAGGCTTTGGCCTCATCGTCGTCAATCGAGATGAAGGTGTTGTTGTCGGCGACCGGTGTCATGCAGGACATGACCAGACGACCGCGTTTGTCATCGGCGTTGGCAAACTGTTTGACCGCACACTGACGGCACGCGCCAACGCTACCCAGCGCTGGATGCCAACAGAAATACGGAATATCTAAGCCAATCGACAGACAGGCCTGTAGCAGGTTGTCCGCGCCATTGACTTCAAGTTGCTTGCCATCGACATGAATGGTTGCCATCAGTCGAATTCCTTATGCTTGCTTAATTTGGGCGACGCTGGCATCAACCGTGACAGGCTTGATACCGGCTTCAAATTCGGGGCGGAAATACTTCAGCGCACTTTGCAGCGGCTCCATCGCACCCGGTGCGTGGGCGCAGAAGGTTTTGCCAATCCACAGATTTTTGGTTAGCTCGGTCAGCGCTTGAATGTCTTCTTCTTTGCCTTGCTTTTGCTCTAGCGCACGAAGGATCTTGACCCCCCATGGCAGACCATCGCGGCATGGCGTACACCAACCACATGATTCACGGGCAAAAAATTCTTCAAGGTTGCGCAGCAACGACACCATGTCTTGGGTTTGATCCACCACCATGACCAAGCAAGTACCCAAACGGCTACCGGCTTTCATGATGCTGTCAAAATCCATTGGCAGATCAAGGTGTTCTGGCATCAAAAAGTCTGTCGATGCACCACCGGGTAACCAGCACTTGAGGGTCAAGCCATCCTGCATGCCACCAGCGTGATCTTCGATCACTTCACGTGCGCTGGTGCCCATCGGCAATTCCCACAAACCAGGGAACTTGACCTTGCCCGATGCGCCATAAATCTTGGTACCAGGGTCAGTGCTTTTGCCAGCGGACAAGCCTTTAAACCACTCTGCACCGCGCAAAATAATATTTGGCACGTTGGTGAGGGTTTCGACGTTGTTGACGATGGTCGGACGACCCCATGCACCAGCCACTTGTGGAAACGGTGGTTTGGTGCGTGGGTTGGCACGGCGGCCTTCTAGCGAGTTGATCAGCGCGGTTTCTTCTCCGCAGATATAACGACCTGCACCAGTGTGCACATACAACTCAAAGTTGTAGCCAGTGCCCAAGATATTCTCGCCCAAATAGCCTTTGGCACGGGCTTGATCGATGGCATCGTTGAGGTGCTTGGCCGCCTGAATGTACTCACCACGAATAAAGATATAACCGCAGGTTGCACCAATGGCAAAACCAGAGGTAATCATGCCTTCGATCAACTGATGCGGCAGTTTTTCCATCAACAGACGGTCTTTAAACGTACCTGGCTCCATCTCGTCGGCGTTACAGATCAGGTAGCGCGGGCCACCGTCATGCTTGGGCAGCAATGACCACTTAATCCCTGCCGGAAATCCTGCACCACCACGACCGCGCAAGGTGGCGTCTTTCACCACACCCTGTACATCGTCAGGCGTCATGGCCATGGCTTTTTTCATACCGGCGTAGCCTTCTAGCGACTCATACAAGTCGATATCTAGCACGGCATCGGCACGGCTTAAACGCCATGTCAGTGGTTTGGTTTCTGGGCTAACGGTGGCTTTGTCGCCATAAATCGCAATGCGTTCGGTATTCATACATAACGCTCCAACAGACTGGCAATATCACTGATCGCCACTAAGCCGTGGGTGTCTTCGTCGATCATCAAGGTTGGACCTTGGTCGCAGTTGCCCAAGCAGCAAATTGGCAATAAGGTAAACCGGCCATCAGCGGTGGTTTGACCATATTGAATGCCCAAATGTTGCTTAAAGCCGTCGGCCAGCGACTCCGCGCCAGTCAAGAAGCAAGCAATCGAGTCACACAACAAAATGACGTGACGGCCGACCGGCTGGCGATAAATGCGGTTATAAAACGTTGCCACACCTTCGATGTCAGTAGCCGGAATGCGCAACATCTGCGCGATGGCAGTCACTTGCGTATCGTTGACCCAGCCATTGCGCTTTTGCACGATCTTCAGCGCATCCAATGAGGCCGCACGTGGATCAGGATAGTGATGCATATAGTGTTCGATGTCGTGACGTTCCTGTTCAGTCAGGATGGTCGCAACATCAACACGCGGTTGTTTATCAGTCAAAATCAGCATGATTCATCAGTTCCTTAGCGATCCACGTCAGCCATCACAAAATCGATTGAGGCCAAATAGGCGATCAAATCGGGAATCATGCTGCCGTTAATGACAGACGGCATCTGTTGAAGATGCGCATAGCTTGGGGTGCGAATTCGCGTCCGATAGCTCATGGTGCTGTGGTCTGAGGTCAGATAGTAGCTATTAATGCCTTTGGTGGCTTCGACCAGCATGCTCGACTCGCCCGCTGGCATGACCGGCCCCCACGATACCGACAAGAAGTGGGTAATCAGGGTTTCGATGTCGTGCAGGGTTTTGTCTTTGGGCGGGGGTACGGCCAATGGGTGATCAGCCTTGTATGGGCCTGCTGGCATGTTGTCCATACACTGACGAATAATGCGCAATGATTGACGCATTTCTTCAACCCGCACCATGCAGCGGTCATAGGCATCGCCGTTATGACCCAAAGGCACTTCAAAGTCGAAGTTCTCGTAGCCGCAATACGGACGTGCTTTACGCAAGTCAAAATCAACACCCGTGGCGCGTAGACTTGGTCCAGTCACACCCCAAGCCAAGGCTTGACGGGCATCGTATTGCGCCACGTTTTTGGTCCGGCCAATCATTACGCTGTTTTTCATGGCGGCTTTGACGTATTCGTCTAGACGCTTTGGCATCCAATCAAGGAATTCGCCGACCAGTTTTTCCCAGCCTTTAGGCAGGTCATGCGCCACGCCACCAATGCGGAACCATGCCGGATGCATGCGGAAACCAGTAATGGCTTCGATCACGTCATAGGCTTTTTGACGATCGGTAAACATAAAGAAGATCGGGGTCATCCCGCCGATATCTTGAATAAACGTACCGAAAAACAGCAAGTGCGACGTGATACGGAAAAACTCGGTCATCATGATCCGGATGGTGTTGACCCGATCCGGCACGGTGATACCAGCCAGTTTTTCTACCGCCATCACGTATGGCAGATTATTCATCACGCCGCCCAGATAATCGATCCGGTCGGTGTAAGGAATATAAGAATGCCATGTCTGACGCTCAGCCATTTTTTCGGCACCACGATGGTGGTAGCCAATGTCCGGAATACAATCGAGAATTTCTTCACCATCCAACTGCAACACCAGTCGGAATGCACCGTGCGCAGACGGATGGTTTGGCCCCAAGTTCAAGAACATAAAGTCTTCGTCACGACCACTACGCTTCATGCCCCACTCTTCAGGACGGAAACGCAGTTGCTCTTGCTCAAAGTCTTGCTTGGCGGCGTTTAGACGATACGGATCAAACTCGGTGGCACGCGCCGAGTATTCTTTGCGCAGTGGATGACCTTCCCAGTAACGCGGCAACAAAATACGCTGCAAGTGTGGGTGACCCGCAAAATCAATCCCAAACATGTCCCACACTTCACGCTCGTACCAGTTGGCATTGGGCCAAATACGGGTAGCGGTTGGACAGCTCAAATCCGATTCGTTCAGGGCAACTTTGATCCGAACATCACTGTTACGCTCAATCGATAACAAATGATAAAACACGGTAAAGTCTGACGGTGGCAACCCTTCGCGATGCTTACGCAAGCGCTCATCGACTGCCGACAAGTCGAGCAACATGACATAAGGCTTGGGCAATGTGCGCAAAAACATCAGCACGTCAAGCACTTGTGAACGCTCAACCCAAAGGGTCGGCATATCATCAAAGGTGGGTTGCAAATACAGCGAGTCACCGAAACGGCCACGCAGCTCCTCAACCACAGCAAACGCTGGGCGTGGATCTGCCGGAACGGTGTTCTCCTGCAACGCAGTCTGAGTTTCAGCCATGAGAGCAGGCTTCCTGTTTTGGGTGTATTACGAATTCGGTGACGAGCAAAACCGCCAATCTGGCGGTCTTTTTCGTCTGGTTAAATCTCGTCTGGCGAGCGCAGGTTTTTGACTGCGATACGTTCAGCCTGTTTGCGATCTCGCTCAGGCTGCATCACAGGGCGATACAAGCCTTGATCCCCCGCCACCGACGACAACGGACGGCGTTCTTTGCCAATCGACTCTTGCAGCAACATCAAGGCTTGCAAAAACGCCTCTGGACGTGGCGGGCAACCGGGCACATACACATCGACAGGGATAAATTTATCCACGCCTTGCACCACCGAATAGATGTCATACATGCCGCCAGAATTGGCACAAGCACCCATCGAGATCACCCATTTTGGCTCTAGCATTTGCTCGTACAAGCGCTGAACCACAGGGGCCATTTTGACAAAACACGTACCGGCAACCACCATCAAGTCGGCCTGACGCGGTGAGGCACGAATAACCTCAGCACCAAAACGGGCCAAATCGTGTGGCGCGGTAAAGGCTGTCGCCATTTCGACATAACAGCAAGAGAGACCAAAGTTGTATGGCCACAGCGAATTCTTACGACCCCAGTTGACGGCCAAATGGGCCATGTCTTCTAGACGGGTCATAAAAATATTTTTACTGACTTCGTCTTCGGTGGGATCACTGACCACTTGGCGGTCTTGGGCTGGATATTGTGGTGCGTCCAGATCGGCGCGAGTCAGGGTGTATTTCATGATGCGCTTATTCCTTCTCTAGACGTGGCGATTGATTCATGCGACCGGACAACTGCGCCGGAATCTTACCGGTTGGGTCACGCTCTAGCTCATCAATACCCGTAAAGCGAGTGACTTCGGCCAAATCCAACGTACCACCGAACGGACTACCACTACGTGCTGCTTGCTCACGCTTGGTATTGATAATGTTGGTTTCGGGCGCCCAATCCAAGCCGCCAATGCGCCAGATATAGATCAAACCCGCCAACAACACGAGAATAAACACGGTCATTTCGATAAAGCCCATCCAGCCAGACTCGCGCACCGAGACTGCCCATGCGTACAAAAACAAGGCTTCAACGTCAAAGATGACAAAAAACATTGCCACCAAATAAAACTTGGCGGATAGACGCATACGCGCCCCACCAACACCAACAACACCAGATTCGAACGGTTCATTTTTGGCGCGACCTTTAGTGCGACCACCCAGCAGTTGCGGGACGGTGAGCATAAAGACACACAGGAAAACAACACCGATCACGAACGCCACTAAGGACCAATCGTGTGCAGTAAGGGCACTCATGCGGGGAACACTCCTGGCAGGCCGATGTTCAAAAACATCTGGCCCACGGCCTCAATGTTGAACAGATACAATTGGCGCGAACTATACCCGATTTTGCGCCTTTTTTTCTACACAACACCAGAACGAAGTGTAGGCAGCAGATAAACGTTTTTTTAGATCACGCCGCACTGCATGCAGGCCAATGATGGCTCACATGCTGACATCTGACTGTATCTTCAGTTGTTTCAGCGATAGCAGCCATCACACTCTTATTGATCTACAGGCAATTTAGTTTAGTTTTGATCCATCAACGGACTCACAAATGTTCATCAAAAAACCTGTGGCATTTGTGAAGAAGTATTCAAACCTCTTGCATCAATCATTCGCTTCAGCATGCTTTATGGCTGAGTGACAGACTGCAACAGCAACAGATCACTTTCATCTTTTAAATCAACACCAGTCAACTGTCCTACCAATGCCTGCTGAACCAACCAATTAAGCTTAAACGCCGCCACCGGATAGTCCAGTCCTTCAGGCCGGATGTTGCTAATACAATTGCGCTCGGCATCACCACATCCGACCTTGGGTTGATAAGTCAGATAACAGCCCAAGCTATCTGGCGAGCTTAAACCAGGGCGCTCACCAATCAACATGACCAATAAGCGTGCGCTCATGGCCTGCCCAATCGGATCGCCTAGCGCCACGCGTGCTTGACTGGCCAACACCACAGACACGGACTGCCAGCGTGCTGCATCTAACTGGCGCAAGGCTTGTAACAACGGCACAGCATGCCGCTGTACTGCCAACGACGACAGTCCATCACCAATCACCACCACAACCTCCGCCTGATGTGGCAGCAAGCACGGCTGTTCAGCTAAGGCTCGGCCTAGATCTGGCCGTCGCAAATAGGTTGCTCGATCTGTTGCTTGACTCTGCACCCGTTGAACATCTAACCAGCCTGCCTGCTGTAGTTGCCCATCCAGCGCATCGACATCTAATGCGGTATGAATCGCATCTCGCGCTTGCGCATGCGACACACCAAAATCCAATAATTCACGGGTCGGCACGGCTGCACCCGCTCGCCCCAAGGCAATCCGCGCACGGGTATGTTGCCGCCATGCTTGCCACTGATCTTCGGTCAGTGCGGCCTCGGCAGTCCCTTCGGCAGTCACTGATGATTGATCAGCCATGCGCCTGCTCCCGTTGCATTTGCTCAGGGCCACCCAATCGCCGCTGTGCATCGGTCTGCAACTGCAATCGGCCTGCGCGATCGGTAATCTGCATACGCTGCAACCATGCTTCAAATTCGGGCGCACGCTGCTTGCCCAAGGTCTCACGCACAAACAGCGCATCATGAAAACTGGTGCTTTGATAGTTCAGCATAATGTCATCAGCACCGGGTACGCCGATCATAAAGGTCAGCCCTGCGGCGGCCAGATTGACAATCAAGGTATCCATATCATCTTGATCGGCTTCGGCGTGGTTGGTGTAGCAAATATCACAGCCCATTGGCAGCCCCAGCAACTTACCGCAACAGTGATCCTCCAAACCTGCTCGAATAATCTGTTTGCCGTCATACAGATACTCAGGGCCAATAAAGCCCACCACGGTATTGACCAACAATGGCTGATAACGCCTTGCTACCGCGTAAGCACGCACTTCACAGGTTTGTTGATCCACCCCATGATGCGCATTGGCCGACAGCGCACTGCCCTGTCCGGTCTCAAAGTACATCACGTTTTGAGCAATTTGGCCGTCAAAACTGGCACCACGCTTCAGCGACCATGCCGCATCGTAGGCTTCGTCCAGCACGGCCAGCGACACACCAAACGAGCGATTCACCCCTTCTGTGCCGCCAATTGACTGAAACACCAAATCCACCGGCACGCCTTGTTCAATCAAGCGTAAGGTATTGGTGACGTGGGTTAAAATGCACGACTGAGTGGGAATTTGATGCTCGGCAATTAAATGATCCAGCGCTCGATTGAGATCGCCTAACAACGGCAAGCTATCGGAGGCAGGATTAATCCCAATCACCGCATCACCCACGCCATACAACAAACCATCTAAGGTACTAGCGGCAATACCGCGCAAATCATCAGTCGGATGATTGGGCTGCAAACGCACCGCCAGCGTATTGGGCAAGCCCAAGGTATTGCGAAAGCGTGTGACCACCAAACATTTGGCCGCCACCGCAATTAAATCTTGGTTGCGCATCAGCTTACTGACCGCCGCCACCATTTCTGGCGTTAAGCCCGCACGGATCTGCTGCAACATCTGGGTGGAGGCCAACGGCGACAACAGCCAATCACGCAAGCCACCCACAGTCAAATGGGCAATTGGCGCAAATGACTTGGCATCGTGACTGTCGATAATCAGTCGAGTGACCTCATCGCTCTCATAAGGAATCAGCAGCTCTTGCAAAAAAATCGTCAAGGGCAGATCGGCCAGCACCACGCGTGCGGCCATTCGCTCAAGGCTTGATTGCGCCGCCACACCCGCCAACACATCACCCGAGCGATGCGGACTGGCCTTGGCCATCACCTCACGCAGATCGGCAAACCACCAGTGCTGACCAGCCAACATCGTTTGATAACGCATTGCAATCTGCTCCTGTGGGCAATCGCTGATCGGTAGGTTTAATGTAGTTTTGCCAATGCTGCAATCTTACTTTGGCGCATCGACACATACACATAACCCGCCGCCATCAAGCCAACAAACACCAAGAACAACGAAAAGTTAAACCAAATCATCGCGATTAAACACACCACACCCAGCACCATGGCAATGATCGGAAAGACCGGATAAAACGGTGCGCGATAAGGCCGCAGTAATTCAGGCTCTGACTTGCGCAGCTTGATCAAAGACGCCATCGACATCAGATACATCACAATCGCGCCAAACACTGACAAGGTGACAATATTGGCGGTCAAGCTCATGTCATTAAAGGTGATCAAAGAATCACTAAAAATCGCCGCAATCCCAATCACGCCACCGGCCAATAGCGCCCATGTCGGCGTCTTAAACTTAGGATGCAATTGCGAGAGTTTTTCTGGCAAAAAGCCTGCGCGTGACAAGGCAAAAATCTGCCGTGAATAGCCCATAATAATGCCGTGAAACGACGCCACCAGACCAAACAAACCAATCCACACCAACAAATGCAACCAACCGCTGTTATCACCGACCACATACTTCATGGCTTGCGGCAACGGATCATTGACACTAGCAAATTGACGCCAATCGCCCACGCCACCCGCCATAATCATCACGCCGAAGGCCAAAAATAGCAGGGTTAAAATGCCACCAATATAAGCCCGTGGAATGGTTTTGGTCGGATCTTTGGCTTCTTCAGCCGCCATCGCTGCACCTTCAATGGCCAAGAAAAACCAAATCGCAAATGGAATAGACGCAAAAATACCGGCAAAGGCCGCAGACGACCACGTTGACTCACCCGCCCAGCCATGCGCAGTAAAATTGCTCCACGACCAACCGGGTGCAACCACACCCATAAACAGCAGTAATTCAAAAATCGCCAATAAAGTCACGCCGAGCTCAAACGCAGCCGCAATGCTCATGCCCAGCCAATTGAGGGTCATAAACACCAGATAAGCGCCGACCGCAATCGCCTTGGGATTGACCTCTGGAAACTGAACATTTAAGTAAGCACCAATCGCTAAAGCAATCGCTGGCGGCGCAAACACAAACTCGACCAGCGTGGCAAAACCCGCCACATAGCCACCCTTCATGCCAAACGCACGTTGCGCATAGGCAAACGGCCCACCGGCATGCGGAATGGCCGTGGTCAGCTCGGTAAAACTAAAAATAAAGGTGGTGTACATGGTCGCCACCAACAAGGTCGCGATCAAAAACCCTAAGGTTCCCGCACTGGCCCAGCCATAGCTCCAGCCAAAATACTCGCCAGAGATCACCAAGCCCACGGCAATCCCCCACAGCGACCACGTGCCCAGCACTTGGCGTAAGCCGTGCGGATTCGACTCCGATGCAATCACTGACATGATCTGCTCCACGCCTAATCGGGAAAAGTCCCTCAAGAGCGAAAAGCAACAAGCAGGCCATAGGCACAAAAACCAGCAAACAAAAAATAATGAACTAATAAATCAACTGATTTTTGATCAACATCTCTTGCTGATCACCATACCTATCGATCAAACGAATCTGCCAAATGTTACTATTTGGTGCATTCGTATTACGCTTATTGATCATCGATTGAAATCAATGTGCATTCACACAACGGCGCATTGATAAAAATGGCAGAATTTTATTTTTTAAGGTTTTTTTTCGCTGCACCCACATATCAGCATAGCGTGCGCCAACGGCTGATGATGATTATTTATGCCCAGCTGACGACCAACCGCCCGTGCCGATATAGGTTCCGCCAGTGTTATAGCCGGATCGTCCGTCGTTGTTGCTTGGCAAATTTGAGCAGGTGGTAAACAAGACAATAATGCCTGACCAAATCAGGTGCTGTGCCATATTCATGCTAATCCGCTCCCTTTCTGGCCACGATGGACAAGACAAATAAAATCACCGTACTAATCAATAACAAGCCAAAACTGCCCGACCCAGACAACACCAACGGCAGGTTTAACACCCACAAAATCACTGCCGACCACTTAAAAATCCGTGTTGCCGTTTGTGCATCACCCGATCCCAAATTGATGGGGGCTTGATCTAGCATCGGGGGCTTGCCAAACCACTGCCGCACGGTGTTACCCGTCACTGGCTCGGACAGACTCCAATTGATCTCATTGGCGTTTTGTTCGGCTGTTAGCGTGTTAGGACCACGACGATAATCGGTAATCTGCTGTACATCACCGATTTTAATCCGCCAGTTAAATGCACCCGCGGCATACATTACACGACCCTGATAACGCCACTCCATATTCCAGCGCGCGCCTTGCCAGACCACATTACCACCGCTTTGTTCAGGCAACTCATTGAGTACAGTCACTCGCTGCCAATCATTGCTTCCCTCATCAACCAACCACAAAAAACCCTGCTTGACGCTATACAGCAAATACTCGGTCCACAGACTTGATTCGTCAGGATCAACTTCTTCCATTTGCGCCAGACCAATCAGCACATAATCAGCACCATCAATCTTGGCTTGATCACCTAGTTGCAGGGCTGTTTTTAGCTTGAGCAGTTGTTTATGGGTGGCAATAATCGTTGCGGTTTCGCCCTCAATCGCGACTTCAGCACGACAAGCCGGACAGACCAAATGCTCGGCCACACCGACCACATAAGGCACCGGACTACCGCAGTTGGGACAAGACAAACTTTGCATCTGACCCCGAATTTGCCCTGCACCACGGCTAATCTGATCACCGTCGCGCAACAACTGCATCTTGAGGTCATCAAGCGAAACTGCCCGTCCCAAAAAGCCTTGTGGCGGAAAGCCATCACTATAGTCCAAGGTCAAAAACTGCTGACCTTGCCGCAGATCAGCCACATGCGCTTGCCAACCTTGACCGACTACAAACGGCAATTCGCCTTGACCACCGGTACATTCGGCCATGCGCACATCGGTCACCCGATAATCATCACCCGCCAACCCATACGCCTGATTGATTCGTAGCTGCTCAAACGGTGGTGCTGCGGTGATCTGGCCTAACGCACGGGTTATGCTGTATTGCCCAGAGGCATCAGACATCCAGCCATTTTGACCATCCTCAAGCTGAACGTACCACTCGTTCCACATGCCGTCGCTGTACTTGAGTTGAATCCGGCCAATCACGCCAAACCCTACCCCTTCATACACGCCGCTGGAGCCAATCTGTAAAGGCGAAAAGTCCTCCAGAACCGCACTCATTTTGCCTTGGTCTTTGACCGTATCGGCGTCGCGCAGCACGGTGGTTTGGCAGTATTCACAGACCGCCATGACCGATGCAGCCGAGCGAAACGGCACCGGCGCGCCGCAGCTTGGACAAGGTGCAGAAAACAGCAATGTAGAACTCGACATCAACCCATCAGCCCAGTAATTGCTTGAGGATTTCAGCCTTGGTGCTATCAAAGTCCGCTTGGGTAATTAAACCCTGATCCAACAAGGCTTTTAGCTGACCTAGGCGTGCAGCCGGATCAGTAGCGGCGGGTGTTGCAGCCGGTGCAGGAGCAGGTACTTGTGCACCCGCCATTGCCCCAGTCATCATTTGTCCCACACCCATACCTGCGGCTAGACCTGCCCCAATCCCTGCCAGACCGCCTTCGTTTTTTGCTGCCAATGGAATCGACTCGGCCACTTGATACTGGGTGTATTTGCTCAAATCACCCATCATGCCCATCGAAATTCGTTTATCCAGCGCGGTTTGCAGCGCTTCTGGTAGTGACAAGCTTTCTAATACAAACTGATCAAGCTTGAGGCCGTAACGTTCAAACATCGGCTGCAAAGCCACTTTGATTTGATCCGCCATCACGCCTTGATTGGCCGCCAAATCCAAGAATGGAATCTTGCTCGCACCAATCGCACTGCTCAAATTGGACACAATGATATTGCGCAGCTGTGGCTCGACTTGCTCGGTGGTATAGAGCGGATTTGCGCCAGTAATTTCTTTATAAAATAACGCAGGATCAGCCAGTTGATATGAATACATCCCAAAGGCACGCAAACGAATCATGTCAAAATCGCTATCGCGGATGGTGACCGGCTGCGGTGTGCCCCACTTACGGCCCAACTGCAAACGGGTGCTAAAAAACATCACATCCGATTTAAACGGCGAGGCAAATAATTTGTCCCAATTTTTTAAGTTGGTCAGAATTGGTAGGGTCTGCGTATCCAGCGTATACAAGCCTGCGCCAAACACATCGGCCACTTGGCCTTCATTGACAAACACTGCCATTTGACCATCACGCACCGTTAACTGCGCGCCATTTTGAATTTCGTTGTCTTGCATGGGATAGCGCCACATCAGCACATCATCAGCCTGACTATCCCACTCAATAACATCAATAAACTGCTTCTTAATAAACGAACCTAAGCCCATGATCTTGTGCTCCTCTATCCTGATATGTGGTGATCTTGCGGTACTGACAACGCAAGCCGTTGTGTGATCCACTCGTGTTGGCACATCGGCCACACGATGCAGTCTGTTTTAAGACAAACACGCCGCATTCAAAATCCCAATCGACAGCGATACCGCACCCAACAAGCCACCAACCGCCGTGTTATTGGCTTCAAGCGCGTCATGCAGATTGGGAATTAAACGCGACATCGCCGCATAGCCAATCAACTGCACCACCATCGCCGCAACCGCCCAACCGATAAAACCAACAAAGCTACTATGAAAAATAGCACTTGATGCCAAGGTCAATGCAAAGCCAATCATCGCGCCGCCCAAGCTAATGGCTGCTGCACTGTGGCCCGTTTTGATCAGTTCAATTTCGTTATACGGGGTAGTTTTGACATAGATCACCGCAAACCCCAACAACAGCACTAAGCCGCCAAGCAAATACATCACATAGCGATAAAAATACTCAAACGAAATCAAATCAGCACTCATTAATGTCATTCGGGCCTGTCCTTTATTCAAAAAAATCTATCATACGCACTGAGCAGACAACACTTTTCTTCATCACGCATGAGTCTAGCGTCTGAGCATTGATCGTCACCCTTCAGCAAGGCGGTGATCCGGCGTCAACCTTAGCCCTCATTTAGCCCCTGATCCTAGCATGGGCCAATCGTCCTGCCGACAAAATAAGCCGACCTCATGCTGCTTTTTTCATCAGCCACCCCTCAGCACACTGATTTGGTGTGGGCAGACCAGCATTGGCCGGAATGCTCGTTTGCACGCGACGTTTGGCAGCAAAGCACATTGTCCAGACCACACCTGCTCTTGTTCACTAGGCGCATGGCCAGCGCGATGCAATACAGCACTCCTCCAAGACCTGTATTGAAACGATGCCATTGGCCAGCCACTTTTTTGCCACGCAGATACACCTGCTGTACTGCGCCTAGACTGGAATCTTGCTATGAGCACCACCCAATTTGTTCGCCCACTGCCACCGATGCTACCCAGCAAACTGTACACAGCAGAACACGATGCCTTCCGCGACACCGCACGGCGCTTTTTTGAAACCGAAATCGCCCCGCATACCGAGCGCTTTGAGCAGCAACAGCACATCGACCGCCACCTATGGAACAAAGCTGGTGAGCTGGGCATGCTCTGCGCCACCATGCCAGAGGAGTACGGCGGCAGCGGCGTGGATCGTCTGTACAGTGCTATATTGATGGAAGAACAAGCCTATGCGATGGACGCCAGTTCCGGCTTTGCCCTGCACTCAGACATCGTGGCCAACTACATTCTAAACTTTGGTAGCGACGCACAAAAAACCACGTGGCTACCCAAAATGGCCACGGGTGAGGTGGTTGGTGCCATTGCCATGACCGAACCGGGCACAGGCTCGGACTTACAAGGCATTCGTACCACTGCCGTTGCTGACGGCGACGACTATATCGTCAATGGTTCAAAGATTTTTATTACCAACGGCTATCTCTGCGATATGGCTGTGGTGGCAGTCAAAACCGGCAATAGCGACAAAGGCTCGGCCAATATCTCCTTACTGATCATGGATGCCAGCGCCGAAGGCTTTAGCAAAGGCAAACCCTTGGTCAAAGTCGGCATGAAAGGCCAAGACACCTGCGAGTTATTCTTTGACAACGTGCGCGTGCCCAAAACCAACCTGCTGGGCATGGAAGGTATGGGCTTTATGATGTTGATGAAAGAACTGGCATGGGAGCGCCTGATGGTCGGCATCATGTCGCAAGCCGCCGCCGAAGTCTCGTTTGCCCATACCGTGCAATACGTCAAAGAGCGCAAAGCCTTTGGCAAAACCGTCATGTCGTTTCAAAATACCCGCTTTAAGCTGGCCGAACTGCGGACCAAAATCGATTTAGGGCGTACCTATGTGGATCGCTGCATGGAATTACAGATCGAAAACAAGCTTGGCGTCGATGCTGCCGCTGCCGCAAAGTACTGGCTGTCGGATATGGTCAACGAAGTAGTGGATGAATGCGTGCAATTGCACGGCGGTTATGGTTACATGATGGAGTACCCGATTGCGCGTGCTTACATCGACAATCGCGCACACCGCATTTATGCAGGGACCAACGAAATCATGAAAGAATTGATCTCACGGACCCTATAATCAGGTAGTATGCAGAACAGTTTAGATTCACCGTTTTACACCGCCCCCTCGATTATTGAGTGGGCGGTTTTTTTATGCTGGTTATAAACTGGCTTTAGCCTTGTTCTTTTGCAGTAGCCACGCCACCACTGCTGGCAAAACACTCAGCACCACAATGCCCAAGCTAATCGCTGTGACATGATCACGAATCACCGGCACATTGCCCAAGGCATAGCCAGCCCAGACAAAAACATTGATCCAGATCACCGCGCCGATCACATTGTATTTGGCAAAGTGGCCGTACGGCATCTGACTTGCGCCAGCCACGAATGGCACAAAGGTACGAATAATTGGCATAAACCGCGCCAAAATAATTGATTTACCGCCATGTTTGACAAAAAACTGCTGGGCCAAGCGCAGATGATCTTGCTTAATCCAGCGCGAATTCATCTGATACACCCGCGAGCCAATATGATGGCCCACCCCATAATTAACTTGGTCACCCGCAATCGCAGCAATCATCAGCAAAATCACCAACACCCATGGATTGAGCATGCCGACCGCAGCAAACATCCCCGCGGTAAATAACAGGCTATCACCGGGCAAAAATGGCATCACAATCAAGCCCGTCTCAATAAAGATAATGGCAAACAAAATGGCATATACCCACAAGCCATATTGGGTAATAAATTCCGCAAGATATTGATCAACATGCAAAATAAAATCAATCAGTTCCATGAGCAATGGTCACAGTCGTCGGCAGATGCGGCATGGTAGCAGGTTGTGGAAGGGAGCTATAATGGTGTTTTAACTTTCATCTCATATCAAACCGATCAAGAATCATTGATCCAATCGGTCGTCTGGTCGGCTGCTATCCCAACACCCGCTCCGCCGCCTGCCAACCCCAATAGCTGGCTTCTTCAAACACCGAGTATCCCGATAAATCACTATGCGCCAGCAATACCGCTCCATCAACGTCGCGCAAACGTTGCAATAGCGGATCATACAAACTGCCCACCGCAGGCGAACTCATGGCATGACCGCGCACACAGATTTCAACGCCTGCCACATGACCCCATAGCGCAGGGCCATAAGCGGTCAACAAATCCTGCAAGCCCATCTGCAATAATTCGGCATGACTAGCAGCTTGTAACCAAGCGCGGGCGTCGGTCGGTGATCGATCCGTGATGGCGTGATAACAGGTCAGTACGGTTTGTGGCTCGGCAGAACCGCGTAACGATTGATGGGTTGCATCGACATAGCCCAATGATGGGCTACCATAAATAATATTTTCCCACGACAGCGGCGCACCGTGTTTTTCGCGCAGTACGCCATCAATCCACACATTACACACCAGCCACGGCACATGCGGTAGTAATGGTGTTTTACGGCTTAAGCCCAATTCCGCCGCCCCCTGCCACACATGTCGTAAAACATGCAGCGGCATGGCACTCACCACCCGCCTTGCTTCAATTTGCGTCACATGTCCGGTAGCATCCATCGCCACGACCGTTGCACCCTGACCATCAGTATTGGACTTGCTTTGAATGCGTAGCGCTGTTAAAGCTAAGCGCTTAATCTGGCTTCGTTGCGCCAATCGCTGAGCCAGATGATGCAAACCATCGGGCCACGTCAGCAGCGGCGCGCCGTCATGTTGCTCGCGTTCATGCACCCGACTGGCAAAATAATGCAGTCCAGCCCATGCCGACACGGTCGCCATCCCCGCGCCATAATCGTCTTTACAGCTATAGTCCAAAAACCACAGCAACTCGGCAGCATCATAACCTTGCTGTTTGAGCCATGCGGCAAAGCTCAACCGATCCAAGGCTTGCCAATGCGGATCTTGTGACGACATCACCACCGGAATGGCAAAAATCACTCGCCCATCGGCCCCACGCTGGCTTTTTAATGATTCAACAAAACCCAAAAATCGCTGCAATTGCTGCGCGGCCACACTGCCTTTGGGAGCTTGTGGAATCAGGCTGTCATGCCATTGGCCGTTTTGCCATAAGCGTTCGGTCGGGGCAAACACCGTGTCTTGCTCTTGATAGCGGGTGGCAGAATCACCTGTGACAGCATCTGTTGTTGTGGGCTGACTGATTGCCAAATCTTGTAAGAGGGTCTGCACATGGCTCGACTCTGGCGTCGGAAATGGCAAATAATGCGCCCCACGCGGATAGACCAATCCGGTCTGCGGCCATACGCCGGCGCTGGCATTACCGGCCCACTCCGGCCCATCTAGCATCAACACATCGGTATGACCGGCTTGCTTTAAGCGCCATGCTGCGGTTAGCCCCGCGATGCCACTGCCCACAATTAAAGTATCGACCCGTTGACTGGTGGTCGCCTTGGGCAACTGTCGCAGATCGCGCGTCCGATGGCCCATCTCCATCCCCGCCCGAATCACCTTGATTGGCAACCACGGCGGAATCACCGACCACGCAGGCCACGTACAGCCGGTTTGACCAGCCGCAGCCGCGACAAAGCCAGCCTTTAAAAAATCACGGCGATTCATCTAGCGAATCACCTCACGCCAATCTTGCTCAAAGTAATGCACCAATTTTTGGTTATTTAGATCATTGGGTTCGACGTCCCAACGCTGCATATCTTTGGGAAAATAAAACATCTGTGCGGTGGTCATCGCATCCAAAAAGCGCATCGGCAACTGATAGTGCTGCGGAATTTCAAAATCAGCCAAACGTCCGGCAATCATAAAGCCCCATTCGCCAAATGACGGCACCAAGGTATGATATGGCGTAACCACAAAACCCGCCTTACGCAAGGTCGCCTCAATACACCAAAACGAACGCGGCGCAAAAAACGGCGAGGTCGATTGCACCACCATACGCCCTGCTGGTGCCAAATGCTGACGCATCAAGCGATAGACTGGCGTCGAATATAGCTTGCCCAAACCAAAGCTCGACGGATCAGGAAAATCCACAATCATCACATCAAACAAACCGCGATGGGTCTCTAACCATTGCGCCGCATCAGCATTCACCACCGTCACCCGTGCATCATGAAACGAGCGATGATTCAGCGTAGTCAAATCATGACTGGTACTAAATAAATCGGTCATGGCCGGATCTAAATCGACCAACGTCACTCGCTGTACCTCTGGATAACGCAGCACCTCCCGCAACGCCAAGCCATCGCCACCGCCCAAAATCAGCACATTTTTAACGTTTGGCACACTACTCATGACCGGATGCACCAGCGCCTCGTGGTAGCGATACTCATCCTTACTCGAAAACTGCAAATTCCCATTGATATATAAGCGTAAATCATCATGCCAACGGGTCAAAACCAAGCGCTGATACGGCGTACTTTGTGCATAAATCACCGGATCGCCAAACAACTGGCTTTCTGACCAATTGACCAACCGGTCGGCATATAGCATTCCTGCCAACAAGACCAACGTCACCATCATGGCGCGGCGCAACATCGCGGCACTATGTGGCAATTCGGCCCGAAATCGCCACAAGGTCCACGTCGCCACCGCCACATTGGCCAAACCAAATAACAACGCAGTCCGTGCCAAACCCAAACGTGGTGCAAAAATCAGCGGGAACAACAACGACACCGCCAACGCACCCAGATAATCAAAAGTCAGCACCCGACTGACCAACTCATTAAACTCGGCTTTACGTTGATTGAGCACCCGCATCACCAGCGGAATTTCCATCCCTACCAAAATACCGACCATCAACACCAGCGCATACAGCACCACCCGAAACGGCGCAGACAACCATGCAAAAATCACAAACAAAAACAACGCCGAGATGCCACCAATCAAGCCAACCAGCAACTCGACCTCAATAAAACGCCGTAATACCATCTCGTCCGGCACATACTTAGACAGGTGCGAACCGATGCCCATGGCAAACAAATACGTGCCAATAATGGTCGAATACTGAAACACCGAATCGCCGAGTAAATAACTGGCTAGCGCCGCGCTGACCAACTCATAGGCCAAGCCACAAGAGGCCACCACAAAGACAGAGAGGATTAAGGCGCGATCAATTTGAACGGTAGAATCATTAGACATAGATCAAGGTATCAATGAGAAACAGCAAAAAAAGAAACGGTATCAATGGGCTAAACCATGCTCATTCGGTCAGATGATCTTGCGACCTTTGACCGCATTGGCACGTGCTTCACACAACACCTGCCCCTGCGCATCTATCAACAATCGCGTCTGCATCCGCTGTTGTAATACTTGTTGTAACGCCACTAGCATATCAGCCGAGAGGTTCTTTAATTGACCACCAACACTGGGTGCACCTAAAATCGTGGTCCAGTATTCATCAAAACTAGCAAATGTACGCTGCACAGTGATTGTCGTGGTCTGTACATCTTGTAAGCCAGCCTGTGTCCATAAGCGTTGCAACTCATCCAGCCGACACGCCTGTGGACTGGGTGGTGCGGGAATGGTTAATCCCATTTCACGCATCTGGCTATACAGTGACTCATACGGAAAACCACCACCATACAAATCCCATGCATACGCCGCCACCATGCCTTGATCAGCCACCACGCGCACCATTTCACTCACACCCTTACTTGGCTCTGGTACAAAGAAGATCACCAACGGCATGACGGCCAGATCAAAGCTGGCTGCATCAAAAGGCAAGGCCATCGCATCGGCTTGCAAAAACTGGGCATGCTGGGCAACCGGTCGAGTCTGCGCAAACTGCAACTGCGCGTCAGCCGGATCAATCCCCACCAACAACTGTGTTGCATAGCGATCTGCCAATAGCTCAGTAAAGGCACCATTACCACACCCCACATCCAGCACACGCAAATCGTCAGCAGGCGCTAACCAATCCAAAAACACAGCCCCTACCAATTGGCTCCAGCGGCCCATATAGTTCTCGTACGTTGCACCATCTTCAAAGCGAATCTGCTGTTCTGACATGATTTTTTCCTTTGCTTACAGTGCTGTTACTGCTCACAGATCAACACTGCCAGACTAACGAATCAAACGCTGACTCAACGCTTGCCACGCCTCAGCATCAGTCAATGTCTGTACAAACAACGTATGACTCGGCGCATAATAAAAACCAAGCCCCACCACCGCATACAAGCCCACATATAACGGCCATTTGCGTCGATCAAATAGCTTCATTGCTGTGCCAAATGAGCGCTTCATTTCCATATTGGTCAAATTGACGCTATAGATCTCGTCTAAGGTCAAATGAATCAACGCGCCAAAGCAAACAAACAAGCCAATCCACCAACTATGCAACACATTCATCTCTAGGCCATAAAAACACCAATACAGCGCCATCAGACCAAACAAAAACGCATAGGGAATCGAATGCATACAGCCACGATGCACCGTCAACTCGGTAAACAGCTTAAACACCCCATAACGCACCGTGACAAAGCTCAGCGCCCAAATCGCCAATAACTCCAACAACATAAAACGCGCACTGAGCCAAATCACCGCGCCAAAAGCAATAAACAGCGCAAACACCGTAAATCCAATCGATAACGGTGTGGAGTTATTTGAGTCCAAATCGGGCAACAAGCCGCCAATCGTACCCATCAACACCGCTGTCACAAACATTTGTGGAGACAACATTCCCGCCTGAAACAACACCAAACCTGCCACGCCACTAGCTGCAAAAGCCACATTCACGTGGGTACTAAAATTTGCCATCTCAGCTCAATTCACCTTCATATTGCATGCCAAACCCAACCAACAGACAACACATAACGTAATCCTTGTTCTACTCGGCTTACCTGATGAACCGAAATATCCGAACGAAAACAGACCACACGCCGCCAACGCCATAACACCTGATCACAGATAAATTCGCCTCCTTGCTTTGCATTTTTTAGGGTCATATTAATTCGATAATGCCGACCTTCAGGCACCGGATCGCAATGTGGGGGAATATAAGCCCCTTGACGATATCGGATCAGATAAATATCGAAATGCAGCGGACGATAGCACTCCAGCAACTTGAGCGTCTCATACCCTGTCTGCTGTCGACCGCTGTGCCAGATCAATTTCAAGCGACTTAATCCGCAAAACGCTGATTTAACCACTGACCAATCGCACGAATCTCCTGCAAACACACCTGATGCTCCATCGGATAAGTCTGCCAACTTAAGACATAACCATGCGCCTGTAACCACGCTTTGGCCTGCTCGCCCAACGCCAGTGACACCACCGGATCATGACTGCCATGTGCCACCAAAATAGGCGTATGTTGATTAGCAACCGTGCGCTGTTGATCCAACCAATCTGGCGCAGGAATATAGGCAGACAAGGCAATCACCCCAGCCAATCGCTCCGGATAAGTCAAGCCAACACTATAGGCCATTGCGCCACCCTGCGAAAAACCCGCCAACACAATATGATCGGCAGGAATACCACGCGCCACCTCACGATCAATCAAAGCATTAATTTGCTTACGTGTGCGCTCAATGCCGGCTTGATCAATCTGCCGCGAACTCCCCGACAAGCTCAAAATGTCATACCACGCGGGCATCACATACCCGCCATTGATGGTCACCGGCATCTCTGGTGCATGCGGAAAAATAAACCGTACTGCTTTGTCCTTTTGCAGACCCAACTCCGGTACCACTGGCACAAAGTCCTGTCCGTTAGCGCCCAGACCATGCAGCCAAATCACACTAAACTGTGGATGCACCGCCGTTTCTAACTCAATTGCCGGTAATAGATCCATCACAACCTCACCTAAAAAACCAATGCACGCTAAAGAATAAACACCGCTCAAAGACGACTTGAAGGCTAACAAAAAACCGGCCATAAGGCCGGTTTTTTAACACCACAAAAGCGCTTATTCAGCAGCTTGTGTAGGCTGTGCAACGTTTGGACGGTCAACCAATTCAACATAAGCCATTGGTGCTGCATCACCGGCACGGAAGCCAGCTTTGAGAACACGCAAGTAGCCGCCGTTACGGGTTTTGTAACGTGGGCCTAGCTCAGTGAACAGCTTACCAACCATCGCAGCGCTGCGAGTGCGGGCAAATGCCAGACGACGGTTAGCAACCGTGTCGTGCTTGGCCAAAGTAATCAGCGGCTCAGCAACGCGGCGCAGTTCTTTGGCTTTTGGCAATGTGGTCTTGATCAGCTCGTGCTCGAACAGCGAATTGGCCATGTTCTGAAACATTGCCTTACGATGGCTGCTGGTACGACCAAGTTTCACACCACTATTACGATGACGCATGGTGATTTCCTCAGATTAACGGCTGCGATAGGCAAAACGGTCGTCTACGCGCAGACTCGCTGGTGGCCAGCTTTCTAAGCGCATACCGAGCGACAAGCCCTTCGATGCCAGAACATCCTTGATCTCAGTGAGCGACTTCTTACCCAAATTCGGGGTTTTCAGCAGCTCGACTTCGGTACGCTGTACCAGATCGCCGATGTAGTAAATGTTTTCTGCTTTCAGGCAGTTCGCCGAGCGAACAGTCAGCTCCAAATCATCAACTGGACGCATCAGGATCGGATCGATCTCTTCGCGGCTAGCTACTGGCTCTGGTGCATGGTCCTTTTGCAGGTCGACGAAGATGGCAATCTGCTGTTGCAGGATCGTCGCGGCCTTGCGGATCGCTTCTTCTGGATCAACGGTACCGTTGGTTTCCAGTTCAATGACCAGCTTGTCCAAATCGGTGCGTTGTTCAACACGGGCATTTTCGACCGTGTAAGACACACGCTTAATCGGGCTATAGCTCGCATCAAGCTGCAAACGACCGACCGGACGGCTTTCGCCTTCTGGAAAACGGACATCGGCAGGCTCGTAACCACGGCCCTGAGTGATCTTCAAACGCATCTTGAGATGGCCATTGGCACCCAATGTTGCGATCAAATGATCAGTATTCACGATTTCGACGTTGTGAGGCAGTTGAAGATCAGCTGCTGTCACTTCACCTGGACCCTGCTTGTCAAGCGTAATGAAAGCTTCATTTTGCTCAAACAGCTTGATCGACAGACCTTTTAGATTCAGCAGCAGCTCAACGATATCCTGCTGGAGGCCTTCAAGCGTGCTGTATTCGTGCTCTACACCTTCGATCTCAGCTTCAACCACGGCAGCACCGGGTAATGAAGACAAGAGGATACGGCGCAGGGCATTACCCAGCGTATGACCGAAACCACGCTCGAGCGGCTCGAGAATGACCTTGGCCGTGGTTCCACTGGCCGCATCCACTTTGATAGCGTGGGGGGTCAGGAACTCGTTTGCAGTACGCGTCATGTTGCCACCTCGACGGATTATTTCGAATACAGTTCGACGATCAGGCTTTCGTTGATTTCAGCTGGCAGGTCTGAACGGTCTGGTGCAGACTTGAACGTTCCTTCCATTTTAGCATGATCAATTTCAATCCAGCTCGGCAGACCACGTTGGGTGCCTAGTTCAATCGCGCTCTTAATACGCAGTTGTTGCTTCGCGCCTTCGTGTACAGCAATCACATCACCAGCTTTCACTTGGATGGATGCAATATTCACGCGACGGCCGTTCAATGTGATCGAACGGTGGCTAACCAACTGACGTGCTTCTGCACGAGTCGAACCGAAGCCCATACGATAAACCACGTTGTCCAAGCGGCTTTCCAGCAGCTTGAGCAGGTTTTCGCCGGTTGCGCCTTTTGAGCGAGCCGCTTCTTTGTAGTAGTTGCTGAACTGACGCTCAAGCACACCATAAATACGGCGAACTTTTTGCTTTTCACGCAACTGAAGCGCATATTCCGAGGTCTTTGCGCGGCTTGGGCCGTGCTGACCTGGCGGCTTACCCGCTTTCTTGGTCTTTACATCAAAAGGCTTAACGCCTGACTTCAAAAACAGGTCAGTACCTTCACGACGTGCTAATTTGCACTTAGGGCCGATATAACGAGCCATGGTTCTGTCTCCTTACACGCGACGTTTCTTGGGCGGACGACATCCGTTGTGCGGAATCGGCGTCACGTCAGTGATGCTGTTGATTTTATAACCCACTGCGCCCAGCGCACGTACCGCAGACTCACGACCCGGGCCTGGTCCTTTGACCATGACATCGAGGTTCTTTAGACCGTAATCCAAAGCAGCTTTACCGGCTACTTCAGCAGCAACCTGCGCTGCAAACGGTGTAGATTTACGCGAGCCACGGAAGCCCTGTCCACCGGAGGTGGCCCAGGCCAGTGCATTACCTTGACGATCGGTAATAGTCACAATGGTGTTATTAAAAGACGCGTGAATGTGGGCTACGCCTTCAGAGACGGTCCGAGTGACCTTCTTCCTAGCGCGAGTATCTTTAGCCATCTTTTAGCTTCCAAAAAGGCGATTATTTCTTGATCGGTTTACGCGGACCCTTACGAGTACGAGCATTCGTCTTGGTGCGTTGACCACGAACAGGTAAACTACGACGATGACGCATGCCGCGGTAGCAGCCTAGGTCCATCAAACGCTTAATGTTCATGGAAACTTCGCGGCGTAAATCACCTTCGGTCGGAACCTTGGCAACTTCAGCGCGAATCGCATCCAGCTGTGCATCTGTCAACTCACGGATTTTGGTGGTTGGTGCAATGCCGACTGCTGACAAAATGTTAGCAGAGGTATGGCGACCGATACCAAAAATGTAGGTTAACGAGATCACTGCATGCTTGTTATCCGGAATGTTAACACCGGCAATACGAGCCATTCGTTTCTCTCCAAATAGGCGTTGCGACAAAAATATCGCCGCCCCTTCAAAACATGAAGGGGCGGATCATACCGCAGAGCGCCTGACGAATCAACAGTTCAGGATTAACCCTGACGTTGCTTGTGGCGAGGTTCGACGCTACAAATCACGCGTACAACCCCATTACGACGGACAACTTTACAGTTACCGCAGATTTTTTTGACCGAAGCACGGACTTTCATGACAAAACCTCTTTAGCAAAAATGAGTCACGAGAATCAATCGTGACCACCACCCTTCTTCATTAGGGATTGATTCTGATACTGATGGGAGGTCAGATGCGCTTGAACTTGCGCCATGAAATCCATCACCACCACCACCACGATCAACAGTGACGTACCACCCAAATGGAAGGGCACACCAAACGCTGCTTGCAAGACCATTGGCATCAAACACACCACAGTGATATAAATCGCACCGATGAACGTGAGTCGGTTGAGCACATGATCCAAGTAACGTGCAGTCTGTTCACCTGGTCGAATCCCTGGCACATACGCGCCACTACGCTTTAAATTCTCTGATACTTCTTTGGGGCTAAATACCAACGCCGTATAAAAATAACAGAAGAAAATAATCATCACGCCAAACAGCACCAGATACAGTGGCTGACCGGGAGACAACACCAAGGCCACATCTTGCAAAATCCGTTGGATTGTATTGGGATTCGGTGTATTACCGACCCATTGCCCCAGACTGGCTGGAAACAACAATAACGAACTTGCAAAAATTGCTGGAATAACACCAGCCATGTTGATCTTGAGCGGAAGGTGACTTTGTTGTGCCGCATAGACTTTGCGACCTTGCTGCTGACGCTGTGCGTAGTTTACAGGGATACGACGTTGCGCACGCTCCATAAACACCACAGCAGCCACTACGGCAAGACCAAGTACTGCCATAATCAAGAGACTGATCAGCGTCGTTTGACCCTGATTGACAGACTCAATCGACTGCGCAACGAGAGTCGGCATTCCAGCAACGATCCCTGCAAAAATCAGCATGGATATCCCGTTACCTACACCACGTTCCGTAATCTGCTCACCGAGCCACATTAGGAACATCGTACCAGCAACCAAAGATGTTACTGCTGGAATATAAAAGCTCAGACCAGAGCTCAAGGTGATCCCTTGACTAATCAAGCCTGCCGACATGCCAACGGCCTGCACAAGACCCAACAACAATGTACCCTGTCGGGTATATTGATTGATCTTGCGACGACCTGCCTCACCTTCTTTTTTGAGCGCTTCTAGCGACGGAACAACCGACGCCATCAACTGCACAATAATCGAAGCCGAAATGTACGGCATAATCCCTAGCGCCAGAATCGACATACGCTCTAGTGCACCACCAGAGAACATATTGAATAGGCTGAGAATCGTATTTTTGTTCTGTTCGAACAACTGTGCCAACCGGTCCGGATTAATACCCGGAACCGGAATATGCGCACCCAGTCGAAACACTACCAAAGCAGCCACCAGAAACAATAAGCGATGCAGAAGCTCGCGATGGTTCTGGAATATATTCGGGGCTTTTAAGGTAGCACGTGTGCTGGGAGGCATGGCCACAGGCTTACTCCTCGACCTTGCCACCAGCAGCTTCAATCGCTGCACGTGCACCTTTAGTCAAAGCAACGCCTTGAACGCTAAATGCACGGGTGACTTCGCCAGACAACATAATGCGGGCACGAATTTTATCGTTACGCACCAAGTTGGCAGCTTTTAGGGTCTCTAGGCTGATGATATCGCCTTCAATTTTGTTCAGTTCTGACAAGCGAACTTCGGCAGTTTTCATGCCCAACTTGCTGGTAAAACCAAACTTTGGCAGACGACGGTACAAAGGCATTTGACCGCCTTCAAAACCAGCACGGATGCTAGAACCAGTACGTGATGTCTGGCCTTTCACACCGCGACCACCGGTTTTACCGAGGCCCGAACCGATACCACGGCCCACACGACGTGGAGCGTGTTTTGCACCTTCAGCAGGTGACAGTTCATTAAGATGCAGAGTCATGGCTTATTCCTCGACGCTGACCATGTAATAGACTTTATTAATCATACCGCGGTTAGACGGTGTATCGATGACTTCGACAGTATGATTAATGCGACGCAGACCGAGGCCTTGCAGACATAGCTTATGGTTCTTCAAGCGATGTGCGCTAGACTTGGTTTGGGTGACCTTGATAGTTTTCATGGACACTTACCCCTGAATTTCTTCGACGGTCTTGCCACGTTTGGCAGCAACTTTTTCAGGCGAAGTCATATTCTTCAAACCTTTAAATGTTGCATAGACCACGTTAGTCGCATTGGTAGAGCCGTAGCACTTGGCCAAAACGTTCTGAACACCAGCCACTTCCAATACGGCACGCATTGCACCGCCAGCGATAACGCCAGTACCTTCAGATGCAGGTTGCATGTAAATGCGGCTTGCACCATGGTTGGAAGTAATTGGATGCTGCAATGTGTGACCATTAAGGTCTACAGAGATCATGTTGCGACGAGCAGCTTCCAGTGCTTTTTGAATCGCAGCTGGAACTTCACGTGCCTTACCACGACCAAAGCCCACACGGCCATTACCATCACCCACGACTGTCAGTGCGGTGAACGAAAAAATCCGACCACCTTTAACCACTTTAGCAACGCGGTCAACAGCAACTAGCTTCTCTACGAAGCCTTCAGTTTGTTCAACTTTAGCCATGATTAGAACTCCAGACCGCTAGCACGAGCGGCATCGGCCAAGGCCTTGATACGGCCATGATACTTGAAGCCGGAGCGGTCGAATGCGACCTTGGTCACTCCAGCTGCTTTGGCGCGCTCTGCAATCAAAGCACCGACTTTGCTGGCTGCATCGACGTTGCCAGTTGCGCCAGAGCGCAGGTCGGCATCGAGTGTCGAGGCTTGAGCAAGGACTTTGCCGCCGCAAGATGAAATGATCTGAGCATAGATGTGACGCGGTGTGCGATTGACACACAGACGAGTCGCACCCAACGCACGGATGTGCAGACGGGTGCTTTTGGCACGCCGCATACGGGATTGTTTCTTGTCGTTCATAATGAACCTCGCGCTTATTTCTTCTTGGCTTCTTTACGGACAATGACTTCGTCCGAGTACCGCACACCTTTGCCTTTATATGGCTCTGGCGGACGGAAAG
>JBBKWH010000104.1:0-44020 GCA_037968855.1 Moraxellaceae bacterium
GGCGCTCCCTGGATTAATACTTTTCAATAATTGGCTGATTTTTACTAAGGCTCGTTACCACTGAGCGTTTTTACGTTCTTTTCGAATGCGAATTTAACGTACCGAAGCCGTACCCAGAAAGCTGGAATGAGCTATTAGCCAGCAAGCCTGGAACCGATTAAAAGCTTAGTAAACTCTGCATGTTCCCCGAACGCCTTGCATCAGGTGCAGCCCGCAGGGCCGAGCGAAGCGAGTTTTTGGAACGGAGTGCCGAAGGCCGTAGTGGGAAAAATGTCAACTGCAAGCAACTGTTAGATTACCGACCACGAATAACTTCACCTTGTTGAACTTCAGCAGCTGTAATGCCTGAACACATTACACCTACTGTGACACCGGCAACTGGCTCTGCCCCATTTTTTAAGAGCTCCAATCCAATACAAGTTATTTCTATATCAGTGCCATCAGATCTTTGGAGCGTAAGAAGTGCATTGGCTGCGATAGTGCCCGACGAAACCACGCCGACCAAAACGGTACCTTTATCTCGGATTTCGAATATATCAAGTACTGCCATTTTAAATTGGCTATTTTGGCTCTCCCCTATAAAGCACTTAGGTAAGATAAATTCATTTAGCCCAGTTGAGTCTTGGGCCGCTCTCAAAGCTTGGATTGCTTGAAGTGTTACAACTCGGTCGGAAGACGAGATTGCTAATGATGCTATTTTTGCTGCATTTTCAAGTTTCGGACTGCTCGAAAAGCTCGCTATTTCTTCGGTAGCGATTTGCTGTGCCGATTTGCGGCTAAAAAATTTCATAGGAACTTACCGAGGTAATATAACGTTTGGTTAAGGGGCGGGCTTTAGCCCGTCCCAGCGAGCACAGCGAGCACAGCGAGCGATTTGAACCACTTGTTAGGCGCTGTTGCAATTCGTAATACCGAGAGCGGACACGGCTAACCCTGCTCGAAGCTCAAGTAGTTCACATGGCCGTTGACTCGCCACACAACACACCATGAATTTACGTCGCTCTCATTGGAGAAAAAGACCTCGCATTGTTGATCAGCCACATACTGGAAATCATGCTTCTCAGTGTTGATAAATCTGTAGCTGTGCTCTTCAAGCGATCCTTCGGTTTCTTCTGCGCCTACGAGCCACCGGAAATCCTCTTCCCAGATCGGGTTATCAGATATTTCACTGACACGCTTAAGACGAAGCCGCTGAACCATGGCAGGCCAGTTAGAAATGTCGAATAAGCAACTGACAGCAAGGCGGTCATCAACCCCTATGCCACCGGCATAAAAACTTAATGAATAGGCCAAGCTGTCTGTTTTAGGCCGAAAGCCGATGAGATTCGCGATGATACCAATGGCTTTTTCCTTCTCGGTGTCATCGCTTATGTACTGATAGTTAACGCCGTCGTATGAGCGCATCGGGGTCTTCTTGTGTAAGCCTAACGCCTGAGTTAAGCCGAGCCGCGAAGCGGCTTCGGCTTGAACGAATTGTTAGGACTCATCCGCGAACCGCCCGCTTGGCGAATTTACTGACGGCAAGATCATACGCCTCGGCGAGCAATGGCTTGATTGTCTGGAATGTGGCGGCGCTGGGGCTGAGAACACAGACCCAGGACATCCACCCGTACACGGGATGCGGCAGCAATTGATCCAGCGCCGTGAAGTCATGGCCAGTGTCAACGACGCCGCCTGCAGCGGGGCGGGGAGGCTGCGGCCCAAACAAGGAGCGATACGTGGGCTTGCCAATGCCGATGTTCAAGCGATAGACGGCCGGGCGCTGTAAGTTGGACGCGCGGTCGTTGTCGCCGTCCTTGTCCTTGAGAGTGGCGAAGTAGATGCCGCGCGGTAGCTTGCGACCAGGGTTGTAGAAGAATGAGGTCTCTCCCCATGCCGCGACGGGGTGAATGTCCGCGAATGTGCTGGTGACGTATTGGGTAATCGAGGTTCCGTCCATGAGTCCTAACTAAGGATATACGGCGTTTTTGACGCATAAGCCATTATCATTTTGCCATATATCCTGCTAAGATGAAATATTAAGGGCGACAGTCTCATCGCTCTTCTTATTATAGAAAAGCTAACATGCTTTTACTCAAGACGCAAATCAAACATGTCTGAACAAGGAAAACCGAAAAAATTACTTGATTTAGTTAAGGAAAAATGTAGATACAAACACTACAGCTTACGCACAGAGCAATCCTATTGTGGCTGGGTCAAACGCTTCGTTTTGTTCCACAATAAGCGTCATCCTAGCGAAATGGGGTCAGTGGAAGTGACAGCATATCTATCCTATTTAGCAGTGGAACAAGGCGTTTCAAGCTCCACACACCAACAAGCCCTCTCCGCATTGTTATTTTTATACAGAGAAGTGCTGGGCTGTGACTTGCCTTGGCTAGACCAACTGTCTAGACCCAAAAAATCAACACGATTGCCTGCCGTACTCAGCAAAAGTGAAGTTAACTTATTGTTGAGTCACTTGTCTGGCATTCATCTATTGATGGCGAAGTTACTGTATGGTACGGGTATGCGCTTAATGGAGCTGCTTCGGTTGCGCATCAAAGATATTGATTTAGACAGTCACCAAATAACCATCCGCGCAGGCAAAGGCGATAAAGATCGCGTGACTATGCTACCGCAAAGCCTAGTATCGGAAATAAAGACTCAGATCAAACATGCGGAAAACTTATTTTTAACAGATCGCGCACAGATGCGCCCTGCTGTATACATGCCGTTTGCCTTAGATAAAAAATACCCAAATGCTGGGCAGCAGTTGGCGTGGTTTTGGTTATTTCCTTCCAAAGCCGAATCATTAGACCCGCAGTCTGGCATTACACGCAGGCATCATACGCATGAACAAGCCGTTCAACGTGCCATCAAAAATGCAGTCATAAAGTCTGGGATTACAAAGCAAGCTTCCACGCATACCCTACGGCATAGTTTTGCCACGCATCTACTGCAAAGCGGTTACGACATTCGAACTGTGCAAGAATTATTGGGGCATAGCGATGTCAGTACCACCATGATTTACACACATGTATTGAATCGTGGCAGCCTAGGCGTAAAAAGCCCTTTAGACGAATGATAAGACATCAATATAAGAACCATTCTCAATAACAAAAGCACAACAGCCCAGCCAAAACGCCTTCATGGTTAAATCCTTCTTTTCACACATACTGATCTCATTACTTTATGTCGGAACATGTCAATTATGGGCCTACCCAATTCACGTCCCCTACGCTATAGCCTATATGCATTGATCATCCTGATCTTGGTCGGTGCAGGCTGGTATTTTTTTAAACCCAAGGCTGAAGTCCCGCAACTGCTCACCGCAGAGGCCACCGTCAGCGATATCGAAAACACCGTCTTGGCCTCTGGTACGATTGAAGCGCGCAAGCTGGTCAGCGTGGGTTCGCAAGCGTCCGGTCAGGTCAAAAAACTGTATGTCGAACTTGGCGATAAGGTTGTAGCGGGTCAAATGATTGCGCAGATTGACCAACTAACCCAACAAAACAGCCTCAAAAACGCCCAAGCCGCCCTAGCCAACCAACAAGCCCAACGCATGGTGCAAGTCGCCAATTTGCAGCAAAGCAAACTGGTCTGGCAACGGCAAAAAAACATGTTGGCGCAAGATGCCACCTCCAAGGCCGACTACGACACTGCCCTAGCCAACTATCAAACAGCACAGGCGCAAATTGCAGCAGTTGATGCACAAATCAAACAAGCCCAATTAACCGTGGATACTGCTGGCCTTAACCTTGGCTATACCCGCATTACCGCGCCGATGGCGGGTACGGTGGTGGCTGTGGTGGCGGAAGAAGGCCAAACCGTCAACGCCAATCAATCCACGCCGACCATCATTAAGTTAGCCAACCTCGATACCTTAACCGTTAAAGCAGAAATCAGCGAAGCGGACGTGGTCAAAGTGAAGGCCGGTCTACCGGTTTATTTTACAATTTTGGGTAATCCTGATCAGCGTTACTACGCCACCTTGCGTGCCATTGAACCTGCGCCAGAGTCGATTTCCACAGATACCACCACCTCGTCTAGCAGTAACACAGCGATTTACTACAACGGGTTGTTTGATGTGCCCAATCCTGAAGGCACGTTACGCATTGATATGACCGCGCAGGTGTATATCGTGTTGGACTCGGCCAAAAATGCCGTCACCATTCCAGCCTCCGCACTGAGCAAAAGCAGCGGCACGGGCAAGCAAACCGTACAGGTGGTTGGCGCGGATGGCCTACCGCAAAAACGGGAGGTGATGGTCGGTCTAAACAACCGTGTCACTGCACAGATTTTCTCTGGCTTGAAAGCAGGCGACAAAGTGGTGATCGGTGAAGGCAAAGCCGATGGTGGGGCGTCGAGCCAAAGCAAGAGCGGCGGTGGTCGTCGTGGCCCAATGGGGTTCTGATCATGAGCCAACCTTTACTTGAGGTCAAAGACCTCGTCCGTGAGTTTCCCGCTGGCGAAGGCGTAGTGCAGGTGCTTAAAAACATCAACTTGTCGATCAATGCCGGTGAGTTGGTGGCGATTATTGGTCAGTCTGGTTCTGGCAAATCAACCCTAATGAATATTTTGGGCTGCTTGGATCGTCCGACCCGTGGCAGCTATAAGGTTGCCGGACAAACCACCGCATCGCTTGAACCCGATGAATTGGCAAAGCTGCGGCGCGAGTATTTTGGTTTTATTTTTCAGCGTTATCACTTGCTGGGTGACTTGTCGGCAGTGGGCAATGTTGAAGTACCCGCGATTTATGCAGGCACATCCACCGAACATCGCCGCGAACGCGCCAAGCAATTGCTGACTCGTTTGGGCCTTGGTGATCGTTTGGTCAATCGACCGAGTCAACTGTCTGGCGGTCAACAACAACGGGTCAGTATTGCCCGTGCCTTGATCAATGGCGGCGATGTGATCTTGGCCGACGAGCCAACCGGTGCGCTGGACAAACACAGCGGCCACGAGGTGATGAATATTCTGCGTGAGCTACACCGCGAAGGTCATACGGTGATCTTGGTCACCCACGATCCACTGGTGGCCCAAAACGCCAGTCGAATTATCGAACTCAGCGACGGCGAGGTGATCAGTGACCGGCCCAATACGCCGCCAGCGGTTGACCTACCAGACCCATTGCCAGCCGCCAAAACGGAAGCGGTGACGCAATCGGCGTTTTCGTCCATGTTGGATCGGTTGGGTGAAGCGTTCCGGATGGCGATTTTGGCCATGACCTCGCATCGGTTACGCACGTTTTTGACCATGCTGGGCATTATTATCGGTATTGCCTCGGTGGTGTCTGTGGTGGCGTTAGGCAATGGTTCGCAACAAAAGATTTTAGAAAATATCAGTGGCTTAGGCACTAATACCATCACGATTTATTCGGGCAAAGATTTTGGCGATATGCGTAGTGGCAAGATCCAAACGCTTAAAGCTACCGATGCCGATGCCTTGGCCGATCAGCCCTATGTCGATAGTGTCAGCCCGACCGTCAACAGTAGCGACACGCTGCGTTTTCGCAATATTGAAGCCTCTGCCACCATCAACGGTGTGGGCGCAGATTACTTTCAGGTCAAAGGTCTGACACTTGCGTCCGGTCAATTGTTTGATCGCAGCGATGTCCGGCAACGGGCGCAAAACGTGGTGATTGATGACAATACGCAAAAGTCACTGTTTGCCGAAAATGGCACCGATCCACTCGGTCAAGTGATCATGATTGGCAGTGTGCCCAGTCGGGTGATTGGTGTGCTGGCTGCCAGTCAAAGCGCCTTTGGCCCATCCGATAGCCTGAACATTTATTTGCCCTACACCACGGTGATGGATCGGATGCTCGGCCAGCATTATTTGCGCAGCATTGTGGTGCGGGTGAAAGACGACAGTGATAGTACGCTGGCCGAAACCGCCATGACCCAACTGATCAACCAACGGCACGGCGCAGAAGATATTTTTACCCAAAACAGTGATTCGATCCGGCAAACCATCCAAAGCACCACTGCGACCATGACCTTGCTGGTCTCAGCAATTGCAGTGATCTCGCTGATCGTCGGCGGGATTGGCGTGATGAATATCATGCTGGTGTCGGTGACCGAACGCACCCAAGAAATTGGCGTCCGGATGGCGGTTGGTGCGCGGCAAAGCGATATTTTGCAGCAGTTTTTAATTGAAGCGGTGCTGGTGTGTTTGATCGGCGGCTTACTGGGCATTGGTTTGGCGTTGGGCATTGGTCAACTGTTTGGCAAAGTCGCCAGTGGCAATTTTCAGATGGTGTATTCGAGTAGCTCGATGATTGCTGCCTTTGTCTGCTCGACCTTGATCGGGGTGATTTTTGGCTTTTTACCCGCCAGAAGCGCCGCGCAACTTGATCCTGTCGCCGCCCTATCACGCGAATAATGGAAAACAATTCTATGCTTCCTTTAGCCCATGTATTACGTCGTCCTCATGCACCATTGCATCAGGGGTATGGTCGTTTGAGTGCCTGTCTCCTCGCGGTCATGTTACTCAGTGGCTGCGCCGCACAGATACGAACCTCGTATCAAACACCCGCTATCGCATTGCCTAGTGCCCTACCGCATGCAACCGCTCAAGGTTCAGCCATCATCGCTGATCGCTGGTGGACACAACTGGGCGATGCACGTCTAACGCAATTGATCGACGATGCACTGGCGCAAAACAATGACCTTGCTGCCGCCGCACTACGGGTACAACAAGCACGTCTACAAGCCGGACTGACTGCCACCAATCAACTGCCACAGTTTGGTGCATCGGCCAATATTAACCAAAGTCGCACCTTGGGCGAGTCTGGCACGTCGCGCAGTCAATCATTCAGTGGTTCGGTCAATTATCAGCTTGATCTATTTGGCAAACTGGCCCGCCAAACCGATGCCGCACAATGGGAAGCCAATGCCACCGAACAAGATCGACAAGCCGCCGCTTTAAGTTTAATTGGCACGGTCAGCAGTCTGTATTGGCAAATTGGCTATCTCAATCAACGCATCGACAGCGCCCAACTCAGTCTAAACAACAGCCAAAAACTGCAACAACTGGTGCAAGTGCAATACCGTAATGGTGCGGTCTCAGGGCTAGACACCGCCCAAGCCGAACAAGCCGTTGCTAGCCAACAAAGCAGCCTTGCCCAGCTTGAGCAACAGCGCGTTGAGGCACAAAATGCGCTGGCGATTTTGTTTAACCAATCACCGCAACAGCAAGCCCCACAACAGATGGCCGACTTACCCAATAAGCTACCGCCACTGAGCTTACCGACCGTTCAAGCCGGTTTACCCGCCGATTTACTGGCGCGCCGTCCAGACTTACGTGCCAGCGAATTGCGCTTGCGCAAAGTATTGGCCACGCGCGATGCCACACAAGCCAGTTATTATCCGTCAATTAGTCTGACGGGGTCTTTAGGCACCAGTAGCACGAATCTTTCAGATATTCTCAAAAACCCAGTCTTGGCATTGGGTGCTGGCGTGTCCTTACCGTTTTTAAATCAAGCGGCCATGCAGCGCGATATCGCCATTGCCGATAGCCAGTATGCCGAAGCCATCGTTAACTTTCGCCAGACTTTGTATAGCGCGTTGGCTGATGTCGATAATGCGTTGTCTAACCAGCAACAATTGCAGGCGCAAATCAACGCGCAACAAGCCACGCTCAACGCCGCCCAACGGAGCGAGCGCCTATATCGGATTCAATATGACAACGGCGCGGTGGCATTGAAGTTTGTGTTGGATGCTCAAGAGTCTCGTCGCCAAGCCGAAAATGCGCTGGCACAAATTCAGCTCAATCAACTGAATAACCGCGTGACCTTGTATCAAGCCTTGGGCGGTGGGTTTTAGACCGATTAATACCTTGATGATGCCTGAGCGATGCGCGATGTATCGCTCAGGTTTAAGCATCGATTGTCAGGACTGATTGAAGGCTTATTTTGATTCATCTAACAACACATGAAACACCATCACCCACCAATACGCCGCTGCGGCAATCAGCACCAAAACGGCAGGAATCAACAAGGCCCAATAAGCAATCCACAGATAAAATACCGCACCAACACCAGAGCCAATAAAAAATGCCAAAAAAATCGAGCTTTGCAACTGAAACTGCTTGGCATCAAAACCTTGTCCGCTCAGATAGTTGCCAATCCCCGCACCTAAATCAGACACAATACCGGTCAAATGGGTGGTGCGGATGACCGAACCGCTATAGGTGGCAATCATGGCATTTTGTAAGCCGCAGGCCGCCGAGGCCAATAGCTCGCCCCAAATACTCTGATAAAAAAAACAACCGGTCGCCGCAAACAACAATAGAGACTCCAACACCAAGGCCAAACTATAACGTCGCCCTAAGCGTAGTGCTTCATTACGGATAATCATGCCACTAATGATTGAGCCAACAAAGAACGCCAGCACAATCCACAGCCCCAAACCCAATCTTGACCAATCGCCCTTAATCAATGCAGCAGCAGTCAACGTCACTGTACCCGTGACATGCGAGACCGCCATATTGGCAAAGCCAAGCAATGCCACACAGTTAATAAAGCCTGCACTAAACGCCAAAAGGGCGCTGCCATACAGCACCCAACGCGGTAAACGATTGATCATCTAACAACCCATCACATCTGGCAAAGACACCGCCACAGTCATACAAAAACCAGACCAAAGCCAGCATTGCACTGGCCAGTCCGAATCATCCATCTGTTTAGCTTGGTTGATCCAACAAACGCTCGCTCATGGCAACAGTATTAAAGCCACCATCGACATATAAAATCTCGCCAGTAATACCAGAGGCCCACGGCGAACACAAAAACAATGCCGCATTACCGACTTCTTCAATGGTGATATTGCGCTGCAATGGTGCGATCTGTGCATTCACATCCAGCATCCGGCGAAAGCTCTTAATGCCACTGGCCGCCAACGTACGGATTGGACCTGCCGAAATGCCATTGACCCGAATGCCCTCGCCGCCCATGCTGGTCGCCAAGTACCGCACACTGGCCTCCAAGCTGGCTTTGGCAAGACCCATCACATTGTAATTGGGCAACACGCGCTCACTGCCCTGATAGGTCAATGTCAGCAAGCAACCTTGACGCGCCTTAAGCATGGGACGCGATGCACGAGCCAATGCCACAAAGCTGTAAGCACTGATGTCATGGGCAATCCGAAAGCCCTCACGACTGGTCACCTCGGTAAAATCACCATCCAACTGATCGGCAGGCGCAAAACCAATCGCATGGATCACCCCATCAAGGCCATCCCAGTGCTGGGCCAAATCCACAAAGGTTTGTTCAATTTGCGCGTCATCGGCCACGTCACAGGCAAACACTAGCGTAGAATCAAACTGGGCAGCAAAATCATCAACCCGTTTTTTGAGTTTGTCGTTGGGATAGGTAAACGCAAGCTCAGCACCTTCACGATGCAATGCCTGCGCAATGCCATAAGCGATAGACAATTTACTGGCAATACCAGTGACCAAAAAGCGTTTGCCTTGCAATAGCATGGGACTCATCTCAGATCAAAAGCGTGCGCCGATGCTAGCAGAAAACAGATGACAACTGATCAACGTCCTCAATCAACCCTCGCAACGCCCTAATCCATGCACCTTTAGGTCAACTCCAACACATCAATGGTTGGCGGCATCCCACAACGAAACGGCACCGCCACCATGCCCGTGCCTGCGGTCACATAGACCTGTGCTTTGACCATGTCATATAGCCCAACCTGAAAGCCATATTTGGACTCTTTGCGTAAGGCCCATGCAGTCAGCCACGGAATATCCACTTGTCCACCATGGGTATGGCCCGACAACATCAATGGCCGATTGGGCAAGCCATCAGGAATGTGATCAACCGTATCAGGATTATGCGCCAATACCAGCCAAGGCTTGTCTTGCGGTAAGTCACGCAAGGCATGCAGATCTGCCTTGCCCGCCCACAAATCACCTGTGCCCAATAAGCGCACTTGATCAAACTCGACCATATGGCCTTCAAGCGGCACAATATTCAGCGCCTCTAGCGCCAGCTTTAACTCTTGCTGTAGCGGTGGGCCGGGTAATTCTTCGTCGTGGTTACCGGGTACCGAAAACACAGGGCCATTCAGATGCCGCAGCGGATCTAACATGTGCAACAACGTCGGGCCGGGTTCGTAAGTCCAATCACCTGCCACCAGCACCATGTCGGCTTTGGCGGCATTGACGCGCTCAACAATTTTACGTAACTGGCGTTTTTGGCCAGAAAACAAGCCCACATGCAGATCGGCAATTAGCACCACACGTAAAGGTTGTTTGAGCGGTTGTTGTGGATTTAACCGAATGGTTTGATAGCGTGTCACCAAGCGACTTGGTTCAATAAACCGCGCATAAATCATCAACACACTAAAAACCAGCAGCAAGACGGTGATTGGCGTTGAACGGACATCGGTCCACCACTGCCAGAGGGTGTAGGGAATCAAAATCCAAAACAAATATAATCCGTAATAAATCAGCATCTGCGAAAATGCTTTGTGTCGATACTCGGTTTCGGACAACACCGTACGCCAAGCTGCCAGCCCAATCACCACCAGCAAGGCCAGCACATACACGATTGGAAACAGCCAGTTCAATACGGTTTCAAGATCCATTGTCTCTCTCTGATTGGCGCATGATAAGCGACCATAAAAAAACCTCACAGCGCTCAATCAGAGCACTGTTTTTGGTAAAGATTATGGTTTGACTATACGACCAAAAAGAATCAGATCGGCAAATGATTGCAGATCATCAACAAGGACACTGCGCCAGATACGCAGCGGGACACAAAAACCAACTTAAGTCACGCATACCCGCATTAACGGGCTGTGATCACTTGCGCTTGCAGTTGCGCCAAGCCTTCACGCATTTTGAGTTGCAATAGATCCGTCAGCGAATGTACATCGTGACCCGTTGTCTCAATACGATCCAGCGCAATCACATGTGCTGTCACCCGCTCGTGGCCCAGCACCTGTTGTAAATGATCTGGAAAACTCACATCACCAATAAACGGCATGACTGGATCGAGCTGGCCAGCTTGATTGACATAACACAGCAACACCGGCTGAATCGGCGTACCTGTTTGTAAGGCTGAGGCCAGCAACCGGCCATGTAAACGGCGAACTTGTTTGCCATCGGTGGTGGTGGCTTCTGGAAAAAACAGGATCGGTAGCTTTTGCTGCAAGAACGTACTGATCTGCTGGCGAATAGCATCCGAATCACCCGAGCCACGCTGAATAAACAACGTCCCTGCTGCCCGTGCCAAACGACCCATGAGCGGCCACTTTGCCACCTCTGCTTTGGACAAAAAGAAGACCCTTGTTAACGACCCAATGACCGGAATATCAATCCACGACACATGATTACTCACCCACAAGGCATGCTCGGTTGGCATCTCGCCATGCAGTTGCACATCAACGCCCAGCACACGACACATCCGGCGGCAAAAATAGCGAATCAAACGGGTGTGTTCAGGTTGATTGGGCTGCGTCAGCGCACCATGGCGCGCCGCGAGTACAAAGCCCTCACCAATGGTCAACAGCATCCCGCCACCACGCAATAACTGGCGAACGGGACGTAAGGCTTGTCGACTCAAGGTGATGGGTTGCTGCGGTGTTTGCATCGCTGTCATGCTGGCTTCCTCAGTGGCGGGCTTCATTTGAGTATAGCCAAGCCCTGACATTTACCAAGGCTTGTCACTGACCTTCGACACCACACAGACCACCGTTTAGCTTGTTTGCTGACCAAATCGACCAAAATAACGCTGATCCATCTGGGCCAATGGCATCCAAACAAACACATCCGCACAATGAAACACGGGATCAAAACACGCCTGAGTACCGACTTGTGCATTCATGCGCATATAAGCCTTTAATAATGGGGGCAATGTTGGATCTTTGCGCAGTACACTTTTGGGCAACACACGTTTAGGCCGTACGACCTGTTGCAAGCGCTGATGCTCAGGCAAGCGATCCAACCAGCCCTGACAATCGCCCGACCCAACGCTGACCGACGCACAGCCCATCAAAATCTCGCTTTTCCAGTCGGCCACCACCATCCCAATCCCTTGCCAGAGTGCATTAATCGCCGCTGCCGAACGGTACTCCGGATGTACACAAGTGCGGCCAATCTCCAAAATCGGCGCGGTGGTCTGACCCAGCAAGGCGGTCAAATCAAACTCTTGTGAGGTATAAAAACCACCTGCAAGACGCGCCCGATGGCGATCCATCAATCGGGTGGTGGCAATCAGACGATCACCGTCATGCACCAACAGATGCGCGCAATAGGTATCCAGACGCTCTTCATCAATACCATTCGGAAAATCAATGCCAAACTCCGCACCAAACACTTGCGCACGCAAACGCTGTGCTGCACGCACATCCACCACACCTTGGGCCAAACGCACTTGCAACACCGGTCGTGCCGAACGACGCTGGGTCTTGGCGGGTTGATTGACTAATGCTGAAGACATGACATCGGCAGACATCGATGTATTTTGTAGGCTGCTATAGTGTTGTGTGTGGATTGAAGACATCGCAAGATCACTCTTTTTTGTGCACTATCTGCCAGCATATTGAGGTCTGTTGTCGCCATGATGACGAAAAAATGACCAATTTATGACAACAATAAACAGATTCCATCCCATCCAATGATCGACCAATATACAATTTAATCTGATCCCATCGCATCCACCCTCTTGAATTCGGATCAATCCGCTATCATGACGGGGATCTTATCTTTTAGACATCAGCAGGCATCCATCACGTGGAATTGTTTGAGCGGCATCAAGGCGGCGAACGCGCCCTATTGGTTCATATGAGTGTACGTCTACTGGACGAACTCGACACAGAAGAATTTCGACTGTTGGCTGATTCGGCAGGTGCCGAAGTCATCGACATGGTCACAGGTAGTCGACAACGACCCGATGCACGTCTGTTTGTCGGTACGGGTAAAGCCGAAGAAATCGCCACGCTGGTCAAACAGCACGAGATTGATCTGGTGATGTTTAACAACGAACTCACTCCCGCCCAAGAGCGTAACCTTGAGCGTATTTTTGAGTGCCGCGTCATTGACCGTACCGGATTGATTCTGGATATTTTTGCCCAACGCGCCCGCACCTTTGAAGGCAAGTTGCAGGTCGAATTGGCCCAGCTTGAACATTTATCCTCGCGCTTGGTACGAGGCTGGACCCACTTAGAACGGCAAAAAGGCGGTATTGGTCTGCGTGGGCCGGGTGAAACCCAGCTCGAAACTGATCGCCGCTTGCTGCGTCATCGAGTGACCCAGCTCAAAGAACGTCTCGAAAAAGTCCGCCAAACCCGTAGTCAAGGCCGTGCTGCTCGCCAAAAAGCCGACGTGCCAACCGTGTCGTTGGTTGGTTATACCAACGCGGGCAAATCCACCTTATTTAACCGCTTGGCTGGCAGCGATGTATACGCCGCCAACCAACTGTTTGCCACGCTTGACCCTACCTTGCGTCGTCTGGATTGGACTGGCTTAGGCCGTTTGGTGCTGGCCGATACCGTCGGCTTTGTGCGCAACTTGCCACATGCCTTGGTCGACGCCTTCCGCGCGACCTTAGAAGAAACCCTAGAAGCCGATTTGCTGCTGCATGTGATCGACACCAATAGCCCCGAAATGCACGAGCAAATGGATGCGGTCAATACAGTACTCAAAGAAATCGGCTGTACCGTTCCGATCATCAAGGTCTATAACAAAATCGACCTCAGTGGCGATGCGCCGTCAATCCAGTTGCTTGAGTCAGGCTTGCCAGATCGCGTATATGTCTCGGCATGGGCCAACACGGGTCTGCCGTTGCTCAAAGATGCTGTGCGTATTTATCTATCAGGGCCAATCTGTCAGTTTGATTTAACCTTACCGCCATCGGCGGGACGCTTGATCAATCAGCTATATGAGTTGGGCGTGGTCGATTATGTCGAGACGCATGACAACGGCGACCAAATGATTCAAACCCGCCTCCCAGATGACCGCTTAATGCAACTGCTGGCGCAAGCCCACCTCAATGTTGACGACGTGCTACCCGCAGACCAAGCACAACGTTTTCATCGAGTGCTAGAGGAATTTGAAAAACCAGTCTCTGTTGAAGCCGAAGTCGCCCTTGAAGATGAAGCTGGCATGCTGTTACCGCTACCCTCAACGCACTAAGCCAGTCGCCAACCAATAGACACAGTGACTAACGAGAACGCCCCATGATTCGCGATATTGATTGGCCTGCACTGCTGTTGACCCTCGCTATGGTGATCGTGGTGCGAGAAGTTGCAGTGTGGATCATGGCGCAGGTACATCATCCAGAATTAGGCAACTTAGTCGGTCTATTTGCCTTACTCATGGGGCTGCTGATGCTCAAGCGCTGGCGTCCGCTGTCGCAACGACTGCTGGATGCCAACATGCGCGTCATGAAAGAAAGCGCCTTGGCATTTTTGCCCATTGCTGCTGGTGCGGGCAGTATGCTGGTCGCTTTAGGCGGCGAGTTGTGGGCGTTTTTGGGCGTACTGATATTTAGTACCGTTCTGCCGTTATGGTTGTATGCACGACTGGCCAAGCATTGGCTGTAATTTTTTGACGAGTGCTTGCCCTATGTTGATCCCACTATTCATGGGTCTGATCATTACCCTTGCCGCACATGCCTTGGCGCGGGTAGCTGGTCACTATGTGCCGCGTTTACCCGTGGTGGTGATCTCGGTGTTGTTGGTCATGCTGACCTTGGCGCTAGTGCGTTGGCCGTATGATGCCTATATGCAGGCTGTGGGGCCGTTGTTCTCGCACCTGCTTGGCTATGTAACCGTGGCCTTGGCCATTCCGCTGGCAGCGATGCGCCTAGACGATCTGCCGCTCAAAAAACTCTCTGGACTGCTGCTGCTGGCCACCTTAATGGGCGCGTTACTGCCCATGGGCATGGCATGGCTGCTGCATCTGTCAGAGCCTACCGTTATGGCATTTGCCACACGCGCCGTGACCACACCAATCGCACTGAATATTGCCGCGTTAATTGATGCACCATTGGCCTTGGCTAGCTTGATTGTGATTGTCTCCGGCTTGATCGGCGCCGCGCTATCGCCGCTCATCTTATCCAAGCTAGATGACGAGCGAGCCGCTGGATTAGCCTTAGGTCTAGCCGCACACGCCATTGGTACTGTCGAAGCATGGCAACGTGGCCCTGTTGCTGGTCGCTATGCGGCCTTTGGCATGGCAATCAATGGATTAATCACAGCGATTTGGGTTCCCTTGGTATTTTAAATAAAATGAATTATTATTCCATTTAATCAATTAAGCGCAAGTTTGATGCGTTGATACGCACTATATTCAAAAAACTCTGCCCAACAGCGCAAAAAATTGTTTTTCACTTCTGAATTCATTTTTCATATTTTATAAAAAATGTGTATAAAAACATCAGTTGTTGATTTCTTTTGGTCCTTATCATGCACAAAAAAACCAGTTTAGCCATCTCATAAACTTAAAAAATCAGATTGAAATTTAGAATAAGTAAAAAATAAAGTGACTTAATCTGATCTATCTCACACAAAAGCTCCGATCATCGGCATTTCGTGTCAACTCACCAGTCAACTATATTGACCTCCATCTATACAAGCGTATTCTTAGAGGCAGAAGCAAGCGAGATGGCATACAACGTAGTATCCATCTAGAGCCTAGCTCTATCGCGTGGACAAGGAGTGTTTTTCATCATGATTAAGCAATTGATTTTGGGCATCGCCCTCAGCACATGCACAGCCTTGAGCCATGCGGCAGCCACTGACGATCTGACTGGGCTATGGCGCTCCATTGATGACCGCACTGGATTCTCCAAAGCCCTTATTCGTATCGAAAAAACCAAAGACGGTAGCTATGAAGGAACGATTGTCAAAATTATCCCTCGTCCCGACTATACGCCGCAAAAATACTGCCACGACTGTCCAGCACCGTATACCAACAAGCCCATTTTAGGACTGACCGTCTTAACGAGTCTTAAGCCAGAAAGTCGTGACCATCGCTTTGGTGACGCTCAGATTCTTGATCCCCTATCAGGCCGCATATATAGCGCCAAAGCCAAAGTCAGCAGCGATGGCCGTCGTCTATCCATGCGGGGTTATGTCGGAGTGTCCATGCTTGGCCGGAGTCAAAGCTGGGTGCGCGAATCTGACGACGCCCTAAAAGCCGAGAAGTTTGATTAAGACCACTGTATAGGCGATTGCAACATGCTTTGCGGTCGCCTTTTTTGTTCTGTCATCAATCAAGTACACCGCTCAGCATGGATGCACTAAAGAGCGGCAAGCAGCACAACACATAAGGAATATAGACATGATGATGAAAGCAATTCTCTTGGGCGCACTACTCAGCACCAGCATGCTGAGCCATGCCGCACCAGACACCAGCAGCGCAACTCACGACGATCTATCGGGTTTATGGCGAACCATTGATGACCGTACTGGCTTCTCCAAAGCATTAGTCAGAATGGATGTGGCAAGTGATGGCAGTTACCAAGGTACTATTGTTAAGATTATTCCGCGCCCTCAATACACACCGCAAGAGTTTTGCAAAAAATGTCCTGCACCTTATACCAACAAGCCCATTCTGGGCTTAACAGTATTGACAGGGTTACAGCCTGCCTCACGCGATGGCCGCTATACTGGTGGCAAAGTCCTTGACCCATTGTCTGGCCGAATTTATAGCGGTAAGGCACGTTTAAGCAAAGATGGTCGTCGTTTGTCGATGCGTGGCTATATTGGCGTGTCAATGTTTGGTCGTAGCCAAAGCTGGGTGCGTGAATCAGAAGACGCCATGACCACCGATACAGTTGAATAAACCCATTGCCTAGATAATGGCCAGATACTCTGCGATCACGTTTCATTCTTTACTCAGCAGCGTACCTACCATTCACCATCTACATTTGACGCTCAATCCACAAGGAAGACACATCATGATGCTGAAAAAAGCCATCTGCTTTGGTACATTGTTAAGCATCAGCATCCTGAGCTATGCCGCCCCAGACCCAGATCCCCAGACAACCAGTGATGATCTATCTGGTTTATGGCGTACTATTGATGACCGTACTGGGTTTTCCAAAGCACTGGTTAGAATGGACATTGCAAAGGACGGCAGCTATCAAGGCACCATCGTCAAGATTATTCCGCGTCCTGACTATACCCCACAAGAGTTTTGCAAAAACTGCCCCGCACCCTATACCAATAAACCGATGCTCGGCCTGCTGGTGCTAACCGGTTTAAAAGCATCCTCACGCGATGGCTACTATGTCGATGGTAAAGTGATGGACCCTTTATCGGGTCGCATTTATAACGGCAAGGCTCGTCTGAGTAAAGATGGTCGTCGTCTGTCGATGCGTGGCTATGTTGGAGTGTCCATGCTTGGCCGAAGCCAAAGCTGGGTACGCGAATCAGAAAGCGCGCTGACCACAGACAAGTATAAATAATCGGTGATTTTCCGCAGGTCACACTCACTGATCCGCTACGCAATCGTCAGCCATGATGACAGGCGGCACGCTACACTAGATGCCGACACTTATCTGATCGACCATCCATGCCTGATCAACCTGCATCCACACCGACACGGATCTCCTCACGCCTGACAGCACGTGACCGCTGGATGTTATTGGCCATTGGCTGCGTGTTGATCGGCGGTATTGGTCTGTATGTCAGCTCTGGTCCGGCCAGCGCAGGACAACTACTGGCGCAGTTGACTCATGATGAGCAACATCTACCGCCGTTTCAATCCTTATCCAAGCGAGATCTCAGCACGCTGATTGCAACGCCTGCCCCTCCTGCACTACCTGCATGGTCTGGCGCGGGCAAACATTATCTAAAGCAGCTATGGCCTGCCCTTCATCAACAACAAGATGCAGAGCAGTTGCTCAGTTTGATCGCTATTGAAGCCGTGTCTCCGGCAATATTGGCTTATCGCCAATTTCCAAACGAGTATGTACTCACCCTAGACCCCAAGCATTACAACGTCCAAATCTGGCTCAAACGTGAAGGCTTTAGCCAATGGCAGCCTTATTTGGTCTGTAGCGATGCGGGCAGCGCACAGCCCTTACTTGATCTAAAGCATTGCCCATCCGACAAACGATAGGCCAGTAATGCTCCACCCCAGACACAACCACCGTCCAAAGGGCAAACCAACGGCGAATCCACCGCGCCTTCAAGCGCAGCCCAATGACCAAACAACACCCGCCGCGAGCGAGGCTGATCGGTCGGCCAACTAAACCACGGTACAAAGCCTGTCGGCATCGGGGCAGACAACTCGTCTTTAAACTCAAACTCCAATCGACCTTTAGCGGTACACAAGCGCATACGGGTCAAATAATTGGTAATGGTCCGTAGACGCGCTGCACCGCTGAGCGAGTCACCCCAAACATCCGGCAAGCTGCCGTACATCTGGCTTAAAAAATCATCCAAACCTAATAAGTCGCCAGACAGAACCTGCTCAACCTCTTGGGCATAAGCAGCGGCTTGCTCAACCGTCCACTGTGGCGGTATTCCGGCATGGGTCAGTACGGTCCGGTGATCTGGATACAGCAATAAAGGCTGCTGTCTGAGCCAATGCAACAACTGTTCGCCATCTTTGGCTGCAAAAATATCGGCGGTTTTGTCCTTCGGGCGGCGCTTGTTATAACCACGCCATACTGCCAACAAGTTGAGATCGTGATTGCCCAGCACCGTTTGCGCCGCGCCAAGCTCGCATAAGCGCTTGACCTCACGCAGGGTCGATAACGAATCCTCGCCTCGCGCCACCAAGTCACCGGCAAACCAAAAACGATCTTGCAGCTCATCAAACTGCAAGTAGTCTTTAAGCGCCGTTAATGCCGCAAAACAGCCTTGCAAATCACCGACCACATACTCATGGCGATAGGACATGACTTACTCCACGCTATCATCATCAGTATTGCTCGCCAATGTGCTGGCCTGTTGTGTGGTTTGCTGGCTGCGGTAAACCTCATCACTCAACGCCACAAACTGCTGCATGGTCAGTGTCTCTGGTCGTGCCATTGGCTCGACACCAGCGCGAGCAAAGCCCGCTTCATCAATCTGACCTTTTAAGCTATTGCGCAAGGTTTTACGGCGCTGGGTAAACACGTGCGACACCAAGCTGGCCAACACTTTTTCGGACAATGCCACCACAGGTTTGTCTTGATACGGCTCAAGGCGAAACACTGCGCTGGTGACTTTGGGCGGTGGATTAAACGCACCGGCAGACACTTCAAACAAGAACGTGGCCTTGCAGTAATACTGCACCATCACCGACAAGCGGCCATATTCTTTGCTGCCTGCATCCGCAGTAATCCGATCTACTACTTCTTTTTGCAGCATAAAATGCATGTCTTTCACTTGCGCACCGGTGCGCAGCAAGTGAAACAAAATCGGCGTAGAAATGTTGTACGGCAAGTTACCGACAATCCGCATGCGCGGCTGTTGCTCACTGAGCAAAGTGGTAAAATCAAAGCGCAAGGCATCGGCTTCGATAATCGTCAGGTTGTCCGGCATATTCAGACGACGTGGCAGCCCCGCCGCCAAATCACGATCTAACTCAACCACGGTCAAATGCTCGGCACGACTGACCAATGGGCCTGTTAGCGCACCCAAACCCGGCCCGATTTCAATCAGCAGATCACCGGCCTTTGGCGCAACCGCATTGACGATTTTTTCAATCACCCGCTGATCATGCAAAAAGTTTTGACCAAAACGCTTGCGGGTATGGTGTCCTTCATCGGTTGGATTTAACGGTTTAAAATCCATTGCTGCGTCTAGGCTCATCTCACCACTCCCGTCATCCCACAAAAATTGGCGCTATTGGATCATGCTTAAGTGCTGATCGCCATCGTTACTGTCAAGCTACTATCAATCGCTACTGTCAATGATCACGTGACTGCGTTGTACCGCTTTTGAGTGCCAAATCATAGGCCAAGTCCAGCGCCACCCGTAGACTAGTCGCTTGCGCCTGCCCTGTGCCAGCCAAAGACAACGCCGTGCCATGATCCACCGAGGTCCGAATAAACGGCAGCCCCAAGGTAATATTGACCGCCTCGCCAAAGCCTTGCGACTTGAGTACGGGCAAGCCTTGATCGTGATACATCGCCAGCACGGCATCAGCATCGGCCAACAAGCGCGGGGTAAACAAGGTATCGGCAGGCAAGGCCACACCAACATCCCAACCTTGCGCACGATACTCGGCCAAGACAGGATTGATCACCTCAATTTCTTCGCGGCCCAGATAGCCATCCTCGCCAGCATGCGGATTTAAGCCACAAACCAACACTTTAGGCGATGGCAAACCAAACTTGCTGTTGAGATCAGCCAGCAAAATATCCAAAATCTGGCGTAGTAATGGCGCAGTAATGGCATCAGCAACCGCCCGTAGTGGCAAATGCGTAGTGGCTAAAGCAACCCGTAAGGTGCGCGTAGCCAACATCATCACCACCCGATCAACCCCAGCTTGTTGCTGAAAAAACTCGGTGTGCCCACTAAAAGCAATCCCCGCCTCGTTAATCACCGATTTTTGCACTGGTGCAGTCACCACCCCAGACGCTTGCCCGCTTAAACAAAGCTGCGCGGCACGAGAAAGCTGCGCCAATACATACGGTGCATTTGCAGGGTTTAACTCACCCGCCTTAACAGGCACAGCCAAGGCAATTGACTCAACATATAGCGCACCAATCGGCGCAGGCTCGGTCTGTCCGTGATAGTCGATCAACTGAACAGATAGGCCCAACATCTGCGCACGATCTGCCAATAACTGCCGATCTGCCAAGACCACCACCACACACGGCCAGCCATCCGCCGCCAGCATTAAAGTGATGTCAGGGCCAATGCCGGCAGGCTCGCCAGTGGTCAGATAGAGGGGGGCTAACAACATACGCTTAGGCTCGGCGACAACAAGCGGCCATTATTGCGCAAAATGCTTGGCAGCGTGGCGGATAGGCACATTTTTGCTATAAAATCGTTCATTGAACCTTGCAAAAAAAAATCTAATGGATATCGTGAACATGATAAAGACTGATTCAATATTTTTTGCCGGAAGGCAACAGCCTTTAAATACATAGCTACCGTTATTGTACTGATGAATTTTATCTATCAGATTCAATAAGCAGGAAAAACCAACCTAAAGGAATGATGAAGATGCGTGAGCAACTGCTTGAACAATATGAAAATCTCAAACGTAATGTCAACTTTCAGGACGATCTGGCAAAAAGATTGTCTGCACCACTCTGTCTTCACGTTCCAGATAAGTGGGAAAATTCTAAAACCCGAGTGTTAATAATTGGACAAGAAACATTAGGCTGGGATTTTTTGCCAGATGATCGTCGTTATGGCAAAGATACGTATTACGATTGGCCATACCCACCTATAGCCAACTGGCAAGACTTTAAATGTGTTGATGATTCTGCGGCTGCGATGACCTATGGCTATCAATGCTTTGAGTTTTCTCGACATCAACCTATAAATCGTCGTAGCCCATTTTGGCGAGCATATCGGGAAGTTAGAAAAGCTGTTGGAGATCAGGAAGATGGTATGGATACTTGTGTTCTTTGGACAAATTTATTTAAAGTATCCTTAGATGAAGGCAGCGTGATAAAAAACGGAACCAAAGATGAAAAAGAAGCTATTCGAGAAGCGTCGCGGGAAATTCTTCGTGCAGAAATAGAAATCCTTAAACCAACTGCTGTGATCTTTTTTACAGGACCTAATTATAATCAAACACTGTATTCGATCTTCTCAGGTATGGAATTGCTTTCATTTCATGGCCGTGACCCTGAAAAAACAGCCCAGTTAATTCATCCTAATTTACCAGATCAAACATGGCGAACTTATCATCCAGCATATCTGTTACGCAGTAAGCAATGGGTTATCATTGACCAAATCTCAAATGAAATAGAAAAATAAACAACTGTTTTTTATATTTAATACCAATCCATTGAATAAACCTAATCCAACTTTTCCCTCATCCTAACCCCTGCGCTGCGCTCCGTCTTGCGTGGCAGTGCCACTCATCCCCTTCGGTGAGAAGGAGCTCCATCGCCCCTTCGGACTTGTGCAGCTTTACGCGATATATCGCTCATGCTCAGGGTGAGGGGTATGACGAATGTTAGTTTATTTGGGTTAAATGGTATAATTTAAATCCATAGCATACCGTTATCAAAAAAAACGACCCATTACAGGTCGTTTTTGAGGTTTTGGCTGATCGCCTAGCTCTTGACTGACTAGGTGCTGAATTAGAAGTGGTAGCCCATCTTCACACCAAAGGCAAAGGCGTTGTTGTCAGTAAACTCACCGACTTTAGTGCCGCTGCTGACTTTGGCATCAGTATCGCCTAGCCAGAAGTACTTCAGGCCAACCGACACATCCATCGCTTGGCTCACGTTCATGCGCATACCCAGACCCACGTTCCAGTAGCCTTCTGTTGGGCCAAGCGTGGTGATTGGATTGCCTGCACCACTGTCCCAACCCACCGACAAGCTGGCTGCGGCATCTGGGGTTAATTTACGACCCACACCGACATTAGCAGACCATTGGTCATCAGTATAATCGACCAGATTTAAACCACCCGCCACGGACAGACCGGTAGTCTGGGCAAACAAGGATGGTTTAATCGAAAACGACGACCAATCAACCCAGCGCATATTGGCAAACACCAAGGTGTCTTTCATGATGCCAGTCTGAAAATCAAGATTGACCGATTGTGGTGTGGTGATTTTGGTTTTGCTGTCACCGGTTGCGGGACGTTTAGACAAACTTGCCAAACTCAAAGCACCTTTTAATTGTGCCTCACCCGTTTGCAACGCGGCTTTTTGGGCTAAAAAAGTTGCGTTAGTAGGATCTTGTACAAGCGCTGCGTTGACTTGTGCCAGACTTGCAGTCACTGCTGCTAACTTTTGCGTAGCATCTGCAATCACATTATCTAAAGGAACACCTTGATAAGCTGTACCTTGTAACGCGGCATACGCTGCCGTTGGTAACGATACGGCTTCTGTCGTATCTAGCTCATGATCAATCTCAGAGCGATAAGTCACGGCGGCTTTTAAGGCAATTTCTGGCTTTTCAAACGCCATACCCAGTACATAACCCACGCCATCGTCGCTGTCCATCATGGCGCTATAGCCACTCATTACGCTATAAGCTGGGCCGCGTAGGTTTACTTCGCCTTCAATGCTCTGAAACGCTGCACCACCAAACACGGTAAAGTTGGTCATTGGCTTAAAGCCAATCAATGCGGTCAGGTTATGGCTTTCAACGCTGACGTTGGTTGAGCCGGTAATGCCAATCGCCGAATTTGGGATGCTAATACTCGAATTTAATGCGTAGTTATTACCATTGGCAGTAAAGTTGTTTTGACCTTGATATTCTGCAGCAGCACCATAGGGCTGGTCATACAACAAGCCCAAAGAAATTTGTGGATTGATATCAACCTTCAAGCCAGCATTAATAAAGTGATAGTCCTCTGCCATTTCCGGCACGCTATTGCCACTTGTGTCACGACCGCTAACTTCTGGGGTCAAGTCACTATAGCCAATCTCGGCATAGTTACCTGTTTGCAAAAAGGCAGAAATCGACTGACCTGAGCGATCAAGCGCGGCAGCGTGGACACCAGCCAAAGGCATGGCCAGTAAAATAAAGACGGAAAGCGGCTTAAGCTTCATGATTTCGTTCCCTGAAAAAAACATCGTTGAGCATGGTGTTCAGCAGAGCTTACCCATGTGGGTTTTATTTTTGCTGAAATTACTCTTGATCATACCAGCAAAAAAACATGAATTATTTGTCATTATTGACTACTGCGTATAAACCTTGTACGCAACCTATTTACTGACCCTCTAGCGGTATCAGCCATGCTGCTGCGCACTTGTACCCCTGATCGACCATCCATCATTAACAGTCATCTTTGGGCAAAACAAATCGCAAAGCGCCTAAACCGCCCATTGCCAAGACAATTGAAAAAACTTATAATCCGCGCTCAATTTTGTTGTGCCTGCTCCCTAGGTACAACCAACGATAATAGGCAACGTTCGATGAAAACCCTCAGCGCTAAGCCTGCTGAAGTCCAACATGATTGGTATGTTGTTGACGCCACAGGTAAAACTCTCGGTCGTTTGGCGACCGAAATTGCTCGTCGTCTGCGCGGCAAGCACAAGACATCTTACACTCCTCACGTCGACACCGGTGATTACATCGTTGTGATCAATGCTGAGAAAGTGGTTGTCACTGGCAACAAAGGCCAAGACAAGATGTACTATCGCCACAGCGAATTCCCTGGTGGCCTGAAGCAGACCAACTTTGACAAGCTGATTGCGCACAAACCAGAAGAAGTCCTGCAACGCGCCGTTAAAGGTATGCTGCCTAAAGGTCCTCTGGGTTATGCCATGATCAAAAAAATGAAGCTGTATGCCGGATCAGAGCATCCGCATACTGCCCAACAGCCGCAAGTTCTGGACATTTAAGGAACCGACATGGAAAAGAATTACGGTACTGGCCGTCGTAAGACCGCAACCGCCCGTGTGTTCCTGTCTGCAGGCACTGGCGCTATCACCATCAACAATCGCAGCCTTGACGTCTATTTTAGCCGTCCAACCGCTCGTATGATTGTTCGTCAGCCACTTGAGCTGATTGATGCTGTTGAAAAATATGACCTATTCATCACCGTTAAAGGTGGTGGTATTGGTGGTCAAGCTGGCGCCATCCGTCACGGTATTACCCGTGCCCTGATCGCACTGGACGAAACACTCAAACCAGCACTGCGTCAAGCTGGCTTCGTCACCCGCGATGCGCGTGAAGTTGAACGTAAGAAAATCGGTCTGCGTAAAGCCCGTAAGCGTCCTCAATACTCCAAGCGTTAATCTTTTTCGATTGGCGTTATCCTTCAAACCCCAGCCTGTCTGGGGTTTGTTGTTTTCTATTGGCAAGAAAAAAAGGTTAATTTGATCTGCAGTCATGCGGTATTGTGGCTTTTACGACCGGATTTCTTTAGTATTGCCACAAAATTTTAATGGGCGTTGTCGCCCATGCGTGCTTGTCTGGAGGAAACCTCAATGAGTAGTGCCGAGGGCGTCAACGTCAGCCGCCGCCGCATGCTGATCGGAACGACGGCGGTAATGGGTGGAGTCGGTGTAGTTGCCGCAGTTACCCCATTCGTCAAAACGTGGAATCCGAGTGCCAAAGCGAAAGCAGCTGGCGCGTCGGTAACACAAGACATCTCGTCGATCGAAGCGGGTCAAATGATCGTGGTCGAATGGCGTGGTATGCCAGTGTTTGTCGTCAGTCGTACTGCCGAAATGCTAGCAAACCTGCCAAAGAACGACAGCCAACTACGTGACCCGCAGTCAGCTGAGTCGGTTCAACCTGACTATGCCAAGAACCTAACACGCTCACGTAGCGCCGAAATGCTGGTTGTGACCGGCGTTTGCACCCATTTGGGCTGCGCACCCGGCTACCGTCCTGAAGTCGGCGCTGCTGACTTGGGTGGTGCTGATTGGTTCGGTGGCTTCTACTGTCCGTGTCACGGTTCTAAATACGATCTGGCAGGTCGTGTGTTTCAAGGTGTACCTGCGCCACTGAATCTTCCAGTGCCGCCATACACCTTGCAAGGCACCATCCTGACTGTGGGTGAGGGCTAATTCATGAGCATGGGCAAAAAGTTAATGGGTTGGGTGGATGCACGTTTTCCTGCCACCGAAACCTACGAATATCACATGTCGAAGTACTACGCGCCGAAGAACTTTAACTTCTGGTACTTCTTTGGTGTGCTGTCAATGATCGTACTGGTCAACCAATTGGTGACCGGTATTTGGCTGACCATGATGTTTAACCCAAGCGCCGAAGGTGCGTTTGATTCAGTTGAATACATCATGCGTGACGTTGAGGCCGGTTGGCTGATTCGTTATATGCACTCGACCGGTGCATCGGCATTCTTTGTGGTGGTTTACCTCCACATGTTCCGTGGTCTGTTGTACGGGTCGTACCAAAAACCACGCGAATTGGTCTGGTTGATCGGTATGGGTATCTACCTATGCTTGATGGCCGAAGGCTTCTTTGGTTACTTGCTGCCATGGGGCAACATGTCATTCTGGGGCGCACAGGTGATTTTGAACCTGCCTGCGGCACTTCCAGTGATTGGCGATGCGCTGACCACGTGGGTACGCGGTGATTACCTGATCTCGGGTATTACCCTCAACCGCTTCTTTGCCTTGCACGTTGTGGCAATTCCGTTGGTGTTGGTTGGCTTGGTCTTTATGCACTTAGTGGCATTGCACCATGTTGGCTCAAACAACCCAGATGGCGTTGATATCAAAATGCAAAAAGGTCCAGATGGTATTCCACTAGATGGCATTCCATTCCACCCGTACTACACCGTGCATGACTTGGTGGGTATTGTGGTGTTCTTGATCATTTTCTTTGGTGTGATATTCTTCTTCCCAGACGGTGGCGGTTACTTCCTCGAAAAACCAAACTTCGAAGCAGCCAACCCGCTAAAAACACCACCGCACATTGCGCCAGTCTGGTACTACACGCCGTTCTACGCCATTTTGCGTGCAGTTCCCGATAAGCTTGGTGGCGTTATTGCCATGGGCGGTGCGATTGCTTTCTTGTTCGTGTTGCCTTGGCTTGATCGCTCACCAGTCAAATCGATTCGCTACAAAGGCATTTTGTCCAAAATCTGGCTGAGCATTTTTGTTGTCAGCTTTATCGGTCTGGGTGTTTTGGGTGCCAAAACTGCTGCTGAAATTCCACACATCTTCACTGGTCTACTGACTCAAGTGGGTGTGCTCGGTTTGATTCTGGCTGGTGTCTGGTTCTGGCGTAAACAAGAGATCTATGCATATTTGGCATTGACCATGCTGATCACCAGTATCTTGAGTGGCTTGCTGGTTTGGGTACTGCCAATGATGGGAATGGATGTTGCCAAGTTCTTTGGTGTCAGCTTTACCATCTTGTACTTCTTGTTTTTCTTGCTGATGCCAATCTACACATCGATTGAAACCTGCAAACAACCACCTGATCGTGTGACTGGGGGCCATTGATGAAAAAGCTACTGTTAACACTGGCCCTGTTCTTGTCCGCAGGTGCAGCCCATGCCTCAAGCGTTGAGTGTGGTACGTACAGTGAGCCGAACCCATCAAATCCTGAATTGATGGTCGATAAGGCTTATGAATGTAGCCATGCCAACGTCGACATTACCGACAAAGCCTCATTGCAACGTGGCGCTGCCGCGTTCATGAGCTACTGCGTCGGCTGTCACTCAGCCAAGTACTTGCGCTACGAGCGTATGGCCACTGATTTGGCCATTCCGCCAGAGCTGGTCGAAAAGTACATGATGTTTACCACTGACAAAATCGGTGATCACATCAACCCAAAAATCGACGCCAAGATGCAGAAAAAGTGGTTTGGTAATACACCACCCGATCTGTCCCTTGAAACGCGCCTGCGTAGTCCTGACTGGGTCTATACCTACCTGCTCAGCTTCTACCCAGATGACAAGCGTCCTTGGGGTGTCAACAACATCGTCTTTAAAGACGTGGCCATGCCGCATGTGCTGTACAGCATGCAACAAGAACTCGGCGACGAAGAGTTTGAAACTCGCGTTGGTGACTTGGTCAACTTCATGAACTATATGGCAGAGCCAATCCAGCATGATCGTAAGATCTACGGAATCTTTGTGATCTTGTTCTTGTTGATCTTGCTGATCCCTGTCTACTTGTTGAACAAAGAGTACTGGAAAGACGTGAAATAACGTCAAACCACGTGTAAACACAAAAAGGGCCCAGTGCCCTTTTTGTTTTGCTGGTGTTTTTTGGCTATGCTGTTCGATTGACTGGAGGACATCCTTGTCTGATTCCCTGATTCTAAGCGATACCGAACATTTGCATGCCGGTTTGGTGCTGTACTCTCATCCAAACGATCCTGATAGCCATCAGGTCCGCTTGCTACTGGCCGAAAAAAAAATTGACTACCGCTTGATCTTAGTGGACCCGCAACAACGTCCTGAAGACCTTGCCGACCTCAATCCCTATAACAGTTTGCCGACCTTGGTTGACCGTGAGCTCAGGCTGTATACGCCGTTGGTGATCATGGAATATCTTGAAGATCGCTATCGCCAGACGCGTTTACTCTCCGACAGTCCGATGCAGCGAGCCGAACAACGTCAGTTTGCATGGCGTATTTCACGCGATTGGTTACGCTTAGCTGATATTTTGCTGCGGCATGAAGACAGCCTTGATGCCAAACAAGCGGTGGATGCGCGTCGACAATTGACTGACTCATTGATATCGTTATCACCATTGTTTGGCCATAAGCCTTATTTTATGAGTGACCAGTTTGGCTGGTGTGATTGTCTACTTGCGCCGATTTTTTGGCGACTTCCTGCCATGCAGATCACACTGCCCCCTGCACTGGCTGCCCCGCTTCTGGCATACTGCCAGCGACTTTTTTCTCGGCCATCCTTTGTCAGCGCCCTTACCGAGCGTGAACAACAGATTCGCCGTTCTATTTAGGAGCGCCCTATGTCGACCCCACCGCTACCGACTCGGCCCTATTTGGTTCGTGCCATTTATGAATGGGCACAAGACAATGGCTTTACGCCATATCTGTTGGTCAACGCCGATGAGCCTCATGTCAACGTGCCGCGCCAGCATGTCAAAGATGGCCAGATCGTCCTCAACATTGCCATGCATGCCGTTCAACATTTGCAGCTCGAAAACGACGCGATTCACTTTAGTGCACGCTTTGGTGGTGTGCCGATCAACATCTTTGTACCGATGCGCTCAGTGCTAGGTCTGTACGCCCGTGAGAATGGCCAAGGGCTGTTTTTTGACCCACAAGAATATCCTGCACTAGATGCACAAACAGATGCTGCCCCGACTGACAGCACGCCAGAAGCACCCAAAAAATCGGGCTTACGCGTATTGGATTAAACCACGTCGGATGCATTGCATATGTTGATGTGTCCTTTGGCCTGTTGGCTGGTGTGACCACTGTATTTTGAGGAATGATTTGATGGCTTTATCTTTGCTTCAACATTTGCGTGATGTCCGTCGCTCGGCGTTGATTCAACACAACGCCAAGCATATGCAGCCTGATCAAGCTGAGCAATTGGTTGATTTGACCTTGCCCTTGGTCTTGGCTCATTTGGTCAATATCAATCGCGAACATGGCACATCGTTGGTCATTGCATTGCTCAATACCAAAGCCGAAGACGGTCTATGGAAAACCTTAGACCATGGGCACATGATTCATCAGCTTAGCCAAGCAGTTGGTGTGGATGCCAGTCAAGCCACGAGCGCCAGCAACCACATTGCCCACGAAACCTTGGTTGAAGTACACGACCTGTACGAGACAGCGAGCCTTGGCGAAGATGGACTAAACGAGCTACTGAGCGAGCAGCCCGTCATGCTGCAAGGCCATGCACCAGACTGGGTGTTTGATATTGCCGGTCTACACGATGTGAGTGGTCAGCAAGCCGTTGTGCCTGCCGATCCAGAAGAACTGAATATTGAAAGTGGTATCGCTGAGCTGAACGCCTTGATCAAAGATGCTGCGCATGAGCATGATGACCATACAGATCAACACCCTGCTCCAGCTGAATTGCCGCCGCAACGCGAAGCCGGTGGCATTGCACGTTTTTTGATGCCGATCGTGGCATTGTTGATTTTGGTGGCATTGGTCATGTTGTATCAGCATAATCATAAAGCCAGTCAAGACGGGCAATTGCTTGCGCCTCAAGGTCAAATGCAAGGCATCGAAAATGCCGAGCCACAAAACCCAACCGATCAAAACGATCTATATGCTGAAGGCGAAATTGTGCCAGACGATGCCATGATGAACAGCGAGGGCAATCCAAACCAACCCGATCCAAATGCCGAGCCATTTGCCGATCAAATGCTTAATATTCCACTGCCACCAGAAGCCATGCCCGACTTACCTCAAGGCACCTCTGAGACAGCAAATCCGAAAGCCGTCACGTTTTAAGCCGTATGCTTAACATCATACCGTATTAAAAAACCGGCTCTATTGAGCCGGTTTCTTGTCACTCGTGCTAAAACTTATTGATCTGTATTGGATTCAATGTCCGCGCCAAGATCAAACCAGCGTAATTTGTCGCGCAGCTTGACCACTTCACCAATAATGATAATGGTCGGCGCGGCAATGCCACTGCCCTCTACCTTACCTGCAATATCCGATACAGTGCCGACCACTACACGTTGATCCGGCGTGGTGCCTTTGGATACCAAGGCAACGGGCATATCAGGCCGTAAGCCATGGGCAATCAGTTGCGCGCTAATCCGCTCCAAGCCAACCAAGCCCATATACAACACCAAGGTTTGATGCTCATACACCAACTCAGACCATGGCAGTTCTGGCGAGCCTTCTTTGAGATGACCCGTCAAAAACCGAACGCTTTGCGCATAGTCACGATGCGTCAGCGGAATCCCTGCGTACGCGCCACAACCCGCCGCCGCTGTAATGCCCGGTACCACCTGAAACGGTACACCGGCTGCCACCAACTCTTCAATTTCTTCGCCACCACGACCAAAGATAAACGGATCACCACCTTTTAGTCGGCAGACCCGTTTGCCTTCTTGTGCCAAACGTACTAACAGCGCATTGATACCTTCTTGCGGGACGGCATGATCAGCCCGTGCCTTGCCCACATAAATCCGCTCGGCGTCACGACGCACCAAGTTCATGATTGGCGCAGAGACCAAACGGTCATACACCACCACATCGGCTTGCTGCATCAAACGCAAAGCTTTAAAGGTCAGTAAGTCAGGATCACCCGGCCCAGAACCGACCAGATACACCTCCCCTTTTGGATCTTTCCAGTCAGCCAACAGTTGCGGCATGGCTGCATCAGCACGCGCACGTTGGCCGCTGAGCACCTGCTCGCCCACCGCACCAGCGTACAAGTCTTCCCAAAAAATCCGCCGTGTATCTGGCACCGGAATCGCGGCTTTGACTTGTTGCCGCCAATCACCGGAGAACTTAGCTAACTCGCCATATTGCGCGGGCACTAACGACTCAATTTTGGTGCGCAACTGGCGCGCCAACACGGGTGCAGCGCCATTGGTTGATACCGATACCAACAGCGGCGAGCGGTCAATAATGGCAGGCACAATAAAGCGGCAATGCGGTGGATCATCAACCGAATTGACCAGCACGCCAATCGCTTCGCAATCGTGAAACACTTGGGCATTGACTACGGCATCATCGGTGGCGGCAATCACCAAACGGTAATCGCGTAATTGCACCTGATCGGATGGATAGGCCAGCAGATGGCACTGGCCCTGACTCGCCTCTGCATCGACACGCAGATCATCGACAATCTGAGGGGCCAGAATATCTACTCGCGCACCCGCGCCAAGCAGCAAGCGAGCTTTACGCCGTGCAATACCACCACCACCAATAATCAAGCAACGTTGGCCTTGTAGCCGTAGGGCAATCGGTAATACGTCCATAGTTATGTGCCTATCACAGTCAAACCGCCCATATACGGCTGCAACGCCGCTGGAATCGCAATCGTGCCATCCGCCTGTTGATGGTTTTCCATGATCGCCAACAGCGTGCGACCGACTGCCAAACCAGAGCCGTTTAAGGTGTGCACCAGCTCGGTTTTTTTGTCCGCTTTAAAGCGCGTAACCATCCGGCGCGCTTGAAAGTCGCCACAGTTGGAGCAGGACGAAATCTCACGATAGGTGTCTTGGCTGGGCAACCAGACTTCTAAGTCATAGGTTTTGACCGCACCAAAACCCATATCGCCACCACACAACAACATGACGCGATACGGTAGCTCCAGCAGTTGCAGCACGTTTTCGGCGCATGCGGTCATGTCTTCTAGTGCTTGCATGGATTGCTCAGGATGGACAATGTTGACCATCTCGACTTTTTCAAACTGATGCTGACGAATCAAACCACGCGTATCACGCCCTGCCGAACCCGCTTCGCTTCGAAAACACGGCGTATGCGCGGTAAATTTGAGCGGTAAGGCTTTGATGTCAATAATTTCATCACGGACCAAATTGGTCAGCGGCACTTCTGAGGTGGGGATCAAGTAGTACGGTTTTTCGCCTTGTAGCTTAAATAGATCTTCTTCAAATTTGGGTAACTGGCCCGTGCCGCGCAAGCTATCGCCATTGACCATCAACGGTACCGACACTTCGGTATAGCCATGCTGTGTGGTGTGCAAGTCCAACATAAACTGCGCAAGACCACGTTGTAGACGCGCCAATTGGCCTTTTAACACGCTAAAGCGCGAACCAGTAATTTTGGCTGCCACCGCAAAGTCGAGTAAGCCTAATGCCTCACCCAAGTCGCTATGGTCTTTGATGGCAAAATCAAACTGACGTGGCGTACCGACGCGACGTACTTCCACGTTACCGCTTTCGTCCTCGCCTTCTGGCACGGAAGGATCGGGCAAGTTGGGAATGGTCAGGGCGCGTTCTTCAATCTCGGTTTGTAAGGCTTTGAGCTGCTCATCGGCGGCTTTCATGTCTTCGCCGACTTGCTGCATGCGTGCCATTAACTCGCTGGCATCACCGCCATTTTTTTTGATTTGACCGACTTGCTTCGCGCCGTTGTTGCGTTCGGCTTGCAGGGCTTCGGTGTGCAGTTGCAAGGACTTGCGCCGTGACTCTAGATCGGCCCAGACGCTGGTGTCTAAACTGACGCCACGCTTGGCTAATGCGGCGTTGACAAGATCAATTTGATTACGGAGCAGTTTGGGATCAATCATGGTAGAGACTTCGGTTTTGATAAAAAAACAGGCTGGTAGTGTACGAGGTTTGCGAAAGCTTGGACAGGCTTGCACATGGCTTAGGTCTGTCTTGGGCAGCCGTTACAGCGCGTTTGATAGGCGTTAATCCATGGTCATGCGGTTGTTCTGCTAAACTTGGCCAATCATCTTGGTGAGCGATGCACATATGTCGGCTTGGTGGGCGTTGGCGATTGCCATTGTGTCTGAGGTGATTGCCACCAGTTGCTTGCGGCAGTCTGAAGGCTTTAGCCGTTTATGGCCATCGTTGGTGGTGGTCGTGGGTTATGCATCGGCGTTTTATTTTATGTCGCTGACCCTTAAAACCATTCCAATGGGTGTGACCTACGCGGTGTGGTCTGGTGCCGGTATTGTGCTGATTGCGTTGGTGGGTTGGCTGTTGATGGATCAGGTGTTAGATCGAGCAGCGCTGTTGGGGATGGGCTTGATTGTGGCGGGGGTGCTGGTGATTCAGTTGGGGTCTAAGAGTGTGGGGTATGGATGATGCTAAAAAAACTTTATCTGATTGATCAATGCCCTCAACTGATTGCAGCATGGCAAGACGCCTTTCATGGCTATACAACCGTTGAAATCATCTGTGATGACTATTTTGCGCAGCCTGCGGATGCAATGGTCAGCCCTGCCAATAGTTTTGGGATTATGGATGGCGGGCTTGATCGAGTGATTCGCTATGAATTGGGTTTTGCTGTGGAAAATCGTATTCAACAACAGATTCAACAAAAATTTCATGGTGAGCTACCGGTTGGATCAGCGTTAATTATCCCAACAGACCACGCTCAATGGCCTTGGCTGATTGCTGCACCAACGATGCGTATTCCCGAAGATATCTCCAATACCCTAAACCCCTATTTGGCTTTTCGGGCCATACTATTGGCGATCAAGCATCATAACCAAGAGCACCGAGCCATTCGATCATTGGTTTGCGCTGGATTGGGTACAGGAATTGGACATGTTGATCCACAAAAATGCGCCATACACATGAAAACCGCATTTGATCAACTGCACCATCCACCTCAACGGCACAGCTACCAAGAACTCCATTCGACTCATCGAAGATTACATTTTAAATAATCAGAAAACCATTTGCCAAAACGTACCAAAAAACGTACGATAATTTGATCAAGGAGTTTATTGATGCAAACACTGACTGCAAGCGAAGCACGCGCCAATCTCTATCGACTGATGGATCAAACGGCTGAGTCACATCAGCCGATTATTATTGCGGGCAAACGCCATGACGCCGTCTTGCTGTCTGCGGAAGACTGGCAAGCGATTCAAGAAACCCTTCACTTACTCTCTATACCCAATCTGCGCGAGTCGATCAAAGCAGGGATGGCGGAGGCTGTTGATCAGTGCGCAACCGAGCTTGACTGGTGAGCTGGCAAATTGTGTTTGCCAAGCATGCGCAAAAAGATGCACAGAAATTAGCCGCTAGTGGTCTCAAAAGCAAAGCGCAAGCCTTACTGGCAGTGATTCAACAAAACCCGTTTCAAAATCCTCCACCTTATGAAAAATTGGTCGGTGATTTATCTGGTGCATACTCGCGTCGGATCAACATTCAGCATCGTTTGGTGTATGAAGTCATCGCCGAACAACACATCATCAAGGTGCTACGCATGTGGACGCATTACGAGTAAACACCCACAAAAAAGGACGCACCCAGCGTCCTTTTTATTCACTCTAACATCTTACTGATCAATTACATCCGTACCTTTTGGCGGCACAAAGGCAAATAGATCAGTATTCAAAGTCGCATTCAGTTTAGCATTGCTAAAGGTCACGGTGGTCTGCTGACCGAGTGAGTCTTTAAGCACCATCTGACTGGGCACATCACCAGCAAAGCGGATCGACATGCTTTCAAATACGCCGTCTTTGTTGCGTGGATACAGCACAAAGTTAGGCTGCGTGCGATTCGGCTGCGTCACCTTAAACGACTTCATGATGCTATCGGTTTGACCAGACAACAACAGCGCAGGCGTGTTACCCACTTGCTCGTCCATTTTCTGGCGAGTAGCTTGCTCTAGATCAGGGTCGTAAATCCAGACGGTCTTGCCATTGGTGACAATCAGTTGCTTCATTGGGCTGGTGGTTTCCCAACGGAAGTTACCGGGCCGTTTGACCTGCATCACGCCACTAAAATTTTGGTTCAGGTGACTGGCTCGCAACTGTTGACCGGCACGTGGCGCAGCTTTGGGCGCAGTGGTTTGGGTGGTCTGGGTAAAATTGGCTTGTAGACTCGATAGCTTGCTTAAGGCACGGGTCAATGCTGCGGTGGCATCGGCTTCTGTGGCGGCACTGGCCGCAAGATTAGCGCTGACGCTAGCAGGGCCAACTGCAACGGATGCACTGGCATTGGTGGTTGCCGCATGAACCAAACCAATCAATGGCAGGGACAGCAAAGCCGCACCCAAGATCACACGGCCTTGGCTGATGGTACGCTGACGCATGCTGTGCTTGGCGCTTTGTTGTGTATCGGTTGGTGTAGACATGTTTGACATCGTCCTATTGATCTTGATGTGAGGCCACTATGCCACGCGATTTGCAGCTAAGTTGTGGACATACACAGCCTTTTTTGTGTATTGCACGCATCTGGTCTGCACAATTGCTATAAAAAATGCGGTATTCGAAGTGCTGTCGTGACAATAACGCGTTTTCTCATGACGACGATTTCATCGTAATACTCTGATCATTGCGTCTGAACGTTAATGCCCAAACTGCTGTTCGCATGGCTCACCATCGTGATTTCCATCCATCTTGGTGTCTGGGCAGTTTTTCAAGAAAAACTGAGCTTCAGCCAATGAGGACATTTGTGAACAATATTGCCGACCATCGCAGCGAAAAGAAGATTGGCTAGGTATCGCTGTCTGAACAGGAGCAGATGCTACGGATTCAGCAGAGAGCATTGGATTGGGCACATGACTCTCAGTCAAAATAGGCATCGTTTCTACTTGTTGTTGCGACGCATGATAATGCTGATACCCCATAAAAGCCGCAACCGCCAAAACCAACCAAAGTAAAATACGCATTAGACTAAGCACCTAAAAAATAATTGAGCGTTATCATCCTTTCATGACACAAAAAACCCGCCGAAGCGGGTCTTTGTTGATCTATCAGCAGCGCATCTAAATTAGACAGCAGCGGCTTCAACGATCACATAACGACGGTTAAACGCGCCTTTTACAGCAAATTTAACGATGCCATCAGTGGTGGCAAACAGGGTGTGGTCACGACCCATGCCAACGTTGTTGCCCGCGTGGAATTCAGTTCCACGTTGACGAACAATGATGTTGCCTGCAACGACTTTTTGGCCGCCGTAGACTTTTACACCCAACATTTTTGGGTTGGAGTCACGACCGTTCCGCGTGGAACCACCAGCTTTTTTGTGTGCCATGAGAAAAACTCCTTGGGCAAATGCAATCGATTACAGGGTAATACCGGTAATCTTGATTTCGGTGAACCACTGACGGTGGCCCTGCTCTTTGTGGTAATGCTTACGGCGGCGATGCTTGACGATGCGAATTTTTTCGCCACGGCCATGACCCAATACTTCTGCGGTCACGGTTGCACCAGCAACGCTAGGCGCGCCGATTTGGATGTTGTCGCCATCCACAACCATTAGCACTTCGCCAAAGGTCAGGTTTTCGCCGGTTTCAGCTTTGAGCAATTCGACTTTCAGACGCTCGCCGATCACTACGCGATGCTGCTTACCGCCGCACTCGATTACTGCGTACATGGTTTACTCCAACGTGCCCGTGTTCGCCGTGCCAGCAAGGGAAAATGCTGATCTTCAGACGGTCGTCACTGGGGGAATTCGCAAGGTGAAGGATTGTAGGCAAAATGACCAGTGCTGGCAAGTTTTTTGCTCTGCTATCGTGCAATTGTCGATGTGTTGGTCGTGGCTTTTGACTATGATTGCACACAGCAACTATGGAAGTTGTCATGGCAGACAGCTAGCATACGGCTGTTTTTATGGTTAAAAGCCCGCTGGCGACGGTCTGGCATCACAGGTAAATAGGTCTTTGCATGGTTGATTTTAAGAACGATATCTTGGCCGTGGTGGCTGATGATTTTGCAGCGATGGATCATTTTATTCTGACGGGGATTAATTCTAAGGTCCCGTTGGTGATGACGGTCAGTCAGCATGTGGTCGAAGCCGGTGGTAAACGGATGCGGCCTTTAATGTGTTTACTTGCAGCACATGCCTGCCTGCCCGATCAACACTTGGTTGATGACAAGCCGATGCGCTTGGCAGCGATTATCGAGATGCTGCATACCGCCACCTTGGTGCATGACGATGTGGTCGATGAGTCTGGTTTGCGCCGTGGCAGGCCAACCGCCAATGCCACGTGGGACAATGCCACTGCGGTACTGGTCGGTGACTTTTTGATTGCACGCGCTTTTGACTTGCTGGTTAATCTGGAAAATTTTGTGTTGATGAAAGATTTTTCGTCCGGCACTTGCGAGATTGCCGAAGGCGAAGTATTGCAGTTGCAGCATCAGCATAATCCAGACTCGACCGAGGCGGATTATCTACAGATTATTTATGGCAAGACCTCGCGGCTGTTTATGCTGGCGACGGAAGGCGCAGCGATTTTAAATGGCTGTGAACAGTATCGTCAGCCGCTACGGGACTATGCCGCGCACTTTGGCAATGCGTTTCAGATCATTGATGATATTTTGGACTACAGCTCGGATGCCGAGACATTGGGCAAAAATATTGGTGATGATCTGATGGAAGGCAAGCCAACCCTGCCCTTGATTGCTGCGATGCAACACACCAATGGCGCAGCGCTGGCCTTGATCCGCAAAAGCATCCAAACCGGCGGCATTGATCATTTGGACAAGGTGATTGCCTTGGTGCATGACAGTGGCGCACTCGATTATTGCCGCCGTCGGGCCAGCGAAGAAACCCAACTGGCGATTAGTGCGCTGTCTGCACTGCCGCCCTCACGTTATCGTGATGCGCTCAGCAATTTGGCCACTCTTGCGCAAAGCAGGCTGAGCTAATCCATGCTGACGTTTAATGATCTGTTAGATGATATGGCCAGCAGCATGGAGCAACCCCGTGCAGAGCTGGTGCAGTTGCTGATTGATCGTTTACGGCCATCGTCCAGCCGCGATATTGAGGATATTCACTACCGTTTACGCCGACTGATTGATACCTTAAGTAGCTCGCCGACGCGTGCACAGGTCTTGCACGACTACGTGTTTGCGTTGATTGCCAATTTTCATCAAGTCAGTCTGTATTCGGACAGTGGAATTTTGGGTAATGAGGGCTTTTTTAGCGCGATGCGGCAGCGATTGGGCTGGCGTGTGTTGCCGCCTGTGCGTCAAAGCAATCAATTGCGCGATTTGTTTGAGGTGGCATTTCATAAAAAATCTGATCCGCGTTGGATTGCCAATATTAATGAACAAGATTGGAACGATTTATTTCAGATTTTAGGTCGGGTCAAAGGTCGGCAAGATTTGCGCTACGAGGCGCGTTCACGCGTGTTGTCGGCCATGATGATCATCTCGTATCGGATTACCGCCATTGGCCTAGAGCCAGAGCTGATTCGCGCTTATCCAGCGATTAACGAGTTTAAATCGCCTTTTTTGGTACAAAACCGAGAAATTATCGAATATATCGATATCTACAAACGCCGTGCGCGTTTATTGCTTGATCCAGATACCGATGCCGAAGCGCGGGACAATGCGCCACAGCCGGACGAAAAACCCGCCCAAGTGATGCTCGATCAATGCCGCGATATTATGAATCGGGTCAAACGCAGCACGCGTAAACAAGGTGTCAGTATTAGCCTGACCAACTTGCTGATTCGGCTTGATCAAAGCCTGACGCGGATTGATTTGTTATTAGATTTGCTCAATGACGATGCCGAGCGCAGTCGCAAGTCGCTCGCCCAGATGCTGCGCTTGGTCACCCAGTCACAGGTTGAACAGTCCAGTGTGCGTGCACTGGTGGCGATCAACACCGAGTTGCTGGCACGCCAAGTGACCGAAAACGCCAGTCGCGTCGGTGAGCATTACGTCAGTACCGACCGCAAAGGCTACTGGCAGATGTACCGCTCGGCAGCAGGTGCAGGTTTGATCATTGCGATCATGGCGGCACTTAAAGTGTTGGCGGGTCGCTTGGTTTTGGCCCCGTTTAGTCGGGCATTTTTGTACAGCATGAATTATGGCTTGGGCTTTATGTTCATTCATATTATTCATTGTACGGTCGCGACCAAGCAGCCCGCCATGACTGCCGCCTCATTGGCGGCAACGGTGCAACAAAGCTCTGGCAGTCGCCAAGCACAGTTGGCCGAATTAGCCGAATTAACCGTCGATATTATGCGCACGCAGTTTATTGCGATTTTGGGCAATATTTCGATTGCCATGCCTTCGGCAGTGTTGATTGCGTGGCTATGGCAACGTTATTTGGACCAGCCGATTTTGACCCAGTACAAAGCGCTGGAAATGCTGCACGAGATCAATCCTTTTACTTCGTTGGCGTTGTTTTATGCTGCAATTGCTGGGGTGTGGTTGTTCGTAGCCGGTTTGATTGCCGGTTATTACGACAATCTGGCGGTGTATCATCAGATTGGGCCGCGCTTGCGCCAACATCCCACTTTACAACGCTGGCTAGGCAAAGCACGCTTGGACAAGACATCCGTTTATATCGAAAACAACCTTGGTGCGCTGGCGGGTAACTTTTGGTTTGGCATCTTTTTGGGCAGTACCGGCACGGTCGGTTATATTTTGGGTTTGCCGCTGGATATTCGCCATATTGCGTTTTCGTCGGCCAACTTTGCGCAGGCAGTATTTTCGCTCAATACCTTGCCCGATATTAGCCTCGTGCTGATGTCGTTTTTGGGTGTATTGATGATTGGTATGACCAACTTGATGGTCAGTTTTGGCTTGGCCTTGTTTGTCGCATTGCGGGCCAGACGGGTGCAATATGCCCAATGGCGGCCACTGATGCACTTGTTAATGACCCACTTTATTACCCGTCCGTCCGACTTTTTTTGGCCAGCCAAACCCGCCGAAGTTGTTCCAGAACCTGTCGACACACAAGCCAGCCAAGCCAATGATCGCAAGCGGGATAACAGCTAGGTTTGCCCCTATTCATCCACACCCCTGACTGACCGGAGACTGCTGATGTATGCGTTCTTATCCCTTGCAGGGTTAATTGGTCTGGGCTTAGGTGTTTTGGGCCTAATCGGTGGCGCGGTGCTGCTGTTGATGAGTCGGCGAGAAACGGCCACACATCATCGTCCACGCGCGCAACGGGCGTTATTGGCGGGATCGGTGTTATTGCTGATTGGTATCATTTGCTTGATGATTCTTGCCAGTATGATGATCACCTCATCGGTGCATTAAGCCGATCACGACTGTGGTTGACCTGCTGTTTTGCTTGGAGAAGGTTATGGATACACGCCCCCCTGTTCCACCATTTACCCATGACAGTGCAACACGCAAGGTGCGTCTGGCCGAAGATGGCTGGAATGGACGCAACCCCGAAAAAGTCGCGCTGGCCTACACGGTCGACAGCCAATGGCGTAACCGTGCCGAGTTTCCGGTGGGGCGTGAGCAAATCGTGGCGTTTTTGCAGCAAAAATGGGCCAAAGAGCATGAATACCGCCTAATCAAAGAACTCTGGGCCTATAGCGACCACCACATTGCGGTACGCTTTGCCTACGAATGGCACGACGATGCAGGACAATGGTATCGCTCGTATGGCAATGAAAACTGGCAATTTGACGGCAACGGTCTGATGCAAAAGCGCTATGCCAGCATCAATGATTTGGCAATTGAGGCCAGTGAGCGAAAGTTTTTTTGGCAGCAAGGACGCCGTCCTGATGATCATGCGGGTCTGAGCGCTTTGGGCTTATAAGTATTAATCCTGATCGGTCTGGCTGGCAAGATGCGGCTAGACTGATCTATCCAGAGCGGATCCAGCCAGACAGGTTAGCGTGACTGAGTAGCTCCATGTTTGAGCCATTTTTTGTATAACAAACATCCATAGACAGTGCACCAATACCAAGGCGACCATCGGCAGCATTTGATTGCCTGACGCGATGACCCACGATCTGCACAGGCTGTGCCTCATTTTTGCTTTTAAAGGTTTTGACCATGTCAGACACACCGCAACCGACTCAATCCTCTGTACCCATGACAGCAAAACGTCGTAACATTTTGATTTTGTTATTTGTGCTACTGGTTGGCGCGGTAATGGCTGTGGTCTGGAGTAGTCAACATCCGTCCGGTACAGACAAAGCTGATACAGCGACGGCCAGCACAGCCAATGGCAAAGCTCAATCCACTCAAGCGGCCTTGACCGTGAGTATTGTCACCCCTGTACAGCAAACATGGGCGCAAACCATTGCCGCCAACGGCAATATTGCAGCATGGCAAGAGGTGGTGATTGGCAGTGAAGTGGCGGGCTATCGACTGACCGAAGTCAATGTCAATGTGGGTGATCAAGTCAGCAAAGGCCAAGTGTTGGCGCGGATTAACAGCCAAACCTTAAATGCTGATTTGGCCCAAGTGCAAGCCAGTGTGCAAGAAGCCCAAGCGGTACTGGCAGATGCCCAAGCGGATGCCAGCCGCACCCAAGGCATGGAAAACAGTGGTGCATTCTCTAAGCAAGAAATTGCCAAATATCAAACCACGGTTAAAACCGCACAAGCTCGCCTTGCTGCCGCCAAAGCGCAACAGCAAGCGACCCAATTGCGACTGGATCAAGGAGTGATTACCGCGCCGGACAGTGGGGTGATTTCTGCCCGTAGTGCTACCGTTGGCTCGCTGACCCAAGTTGGCCAAGAGTTGTTTCGCTTGATTCGTGATAATCGCTTGGAATGGCAAGCCGAAGTCAACGCGGCCAACTTAGGCCGAATCAAAGCCGGTATGCCGGTTAATATTCAGCCTACCGACGCCCAAGCCGCCATGGTGACTGGACGGGTACGGATGATTGCACCGTCAGTCGATGCCAAAACACGCCAAGGCTTGGTGTATGTCGATATGCCCAATATCACCAGCCTAAAAGCCGGTATGTTTGTTGAAGGCGAATTTAACCTTGGCAGTACGCCAGCGCGAACCCTGCCACAAAGCGCAGTCTTGCTGCGTGATGGCTTTGCCTATGTGTTTGTGGTCGATCAAGACAATCGGGTACGCCAAGTCAAAATTGAGCAAGGCCGCCGTCAAGATGATCAAATCGAAGTGATCGGTCTGGCCAACAATAGCCGCGTGGTCAAAAGCGGTTTGGCCTTCTTAGCCGATGGCGACTTGGTGCGGATTGCGGATGCCACGCCTGCTTTAGCAACAGATAAAGCCACGGCAACTGCGGTGGACGCCACATCATGAACGTCTCTGCATGGTCGATCCGTAACCCCATTCCGAGTGTGATGCTGTTTATCATGCTCAGCCTTGCGGGGCTGTTGTGCTTTCACTGGATGAAGATCCAGCAGTTTCCAGATATTGAACTGCCGACCATTACGGTCACTGCCGCATTACCGGGTGCATCGCCGCCGCAACTCGAAACCGAAGTGGCACGCAAACTCGAAAACTCGGTGGCCACTTTACAAGGGCTAAAAAACCAGTACACCACCATCACCGATGGTAGCGTGACCATTACCGCCGAATTTGTCCTCGAAAAATCAATCCAAGAAGCCTTGGATGATACGCGCAATGCGGTCTCGCAGATTCGCTCTGATCTACCCAGCGATGTGCGTGATCCGGTGGTTGGTAAACTGACCTTATCAGGCTCACCGATTTTGACCTACACCGTCGCCTCCGATCAGATGGATGAGGAGTCGCTGTCGTGGTACGTCGATCACGATGTCACCCGTGCTTTGCTGGCGGTCAAAGGGGTTGGTGCAGTGTCGCGCGTGGGTGGAGTCACCCGTCAAGTGCAAGTACAGCTTGATCCAACCTTACTGCGTGCGCTCAACGCCACACCGGCGGATGTCTCACGCCAACTACGCCAGATTCAGCAAGATGCCTCTGGTGGTCTAACCGATATTGGTGGATCAGAACAGTCCATTCGCACCCTTGCTACGGTGCAAAGTGCCGAGCAAATTGCCCAGATTCAAATTCCTCTGAGTAATGGCAGCAGCATCAAGCTGGGTGATGTGGCGCATGTCACCGACACCATTGCCGAACGTCGCTCGACCGCCTTACTGAATGGTCAGCCTGTGGTTGGTTTTGAGATCACCCGTAGCAAAGGGGCCAGCGAGATTGATGTCGAGGCTGGCGTTCGCCAAGCCTTAGATCAACTCAAAGCCAACCGTGCAGACCTACAGATCACCGAAGCGTTTAACTTTGTTAACCCAGTGGCCGACAATTACGACGGCTCCATGTCGCTGCTGTATGAAGGTGCGATCTTGGCGGTGTTGGTGGTGTGGTTGTTTTTGCGCGATTGGCGCGCCACGTTTATTGCTGCAACTGCCCTGCCCTTGTCGATTTTGCCGGCATTTATTGGCATGTACTTATTGGGCTTTAGCTTAAATACGGTGACGTTGCTGGCCATGTCTTTGGTGGTCGGGATTTTGGTTGATGATGCGATTGTTGAGATCGAAAACATCATCCGCCATTTGCGCATGGGCAAAACGCCATATGAGGCCGCGATGGAAGCCGCCGATGAAATCGGCCTTGCGGTCATCGCCACCACCTTTACCCTGATTGCGGTGTTTTTGCCGACCGCGTTTATGAGCGGTATTGCGGGTAAATTCTTTGTCCAGTTTGGCTGGACAGCGGCCTTGGCAGTGTTTGCATCGTTGGTGGTGGCGCGTTTACTCACCCCGATGATGTCAGCGTATATCCTCAAGCCGTGGATTAAAGCTGATGGCGAAGCCGACTACGAAGAACGCTCCCCCAGCAAAGCGCAGCCGTTTTTGGCCCAAGATGGCTGGATTATGCGTAACTACATGCGCAGCGTGTCGTGGTGCTTAAATCATCGCTGGATCACGGTATTGGCAGCCTTTGCGTTTTTTATTGGCTCAATAATGCTGATTCCGCTGTTGCCAACCGGCTTTATTCCACCCAATGACACTGGCCAAAGCCAAGTGCGCATTGAGCTACCACCGGGTACACGCTTTGCAGACACCCTCGCCGCTGCCGAATATGCACGGCAAATTATTGCCAAACAGCCAGAAATTATCAGTATTTATACAGCGGTCGGCGGTGGTGCGGCGGGGTCTGATCCGTTTGCCGGTGGTGGCAATAGCGAAGCACGCAAAGCCACCTTGACCATCAAAACCACTGAACGCAAAGGCCGCGCCATTAGCCTGCAAGACAT
>JBBKWH010000105.1:0-12099 GCA_037968855.1 Moraxellaceae bacterium
AAATAAATCGGGCTGCAACGTCGGACTGAGATTGCCCTTACTGTCCTTAATACGTTTTTGCACCTCAGCCAAAATCGTCGCCGGATCAATCCGCTCATGCACGTGCAAACTGACCGTATCCACCTCAAAACTGGTGCGCTCGGCTTTGCCCGCCCAATTTAAAAACGGTGACTGCATTTTTTTAAGTTGCTCTAACACCGCTTGCATCTGCGCAGGGTCTTGTGACGCTAGTGCATCGTCAATCAACGCCTCAATCTGGCTGCGCTGACCATCAAACTGCAACTCTGGCGCAAGGTGCGGATCATACGCCCATGTTTTTTTGCTCTCGTCGTCATCCGAACTGACATCCACCATGCCCACATGCGGATTGTTTTTGCGCTTTTCATCGTGACGATACGCCAACACCTGCGTGGTATCGTTTGGATTGGCGCGCACAGACGCTTGCCGAGCGCTAGTGGGCTTAGGCGTCAATAAATCAGTGGGCGGGACTTGGCCTTCTAAACCAAAATCAGGGTCTTGATCTATGGGTTGATCGGTATCCATATCATCAACTATGGACTGATCATCTGATGCGTCATCCACAGTTGAAACAGCCAACATATAAACCGAGCCACCTTTGCCAGATGCCTTAGCAATCGTGCCGTCATCAATCAGCAGTAATTTAATGTCGTTATAGTCATCTTCTGTGATCTCACGATCCAGTGTTTCTTCCATGATCTGGCGTAGCTTGATATTGCCAGAGCGTTGATCAACACAATCGCTCAGTTGTTCGATAAAAGTACGTTTAAACAACTCTCGAGTTTTATGATGCATCTAATTCATCTCCACTATGATTTAGGTCATGACAGACTTGGCTGACAACTTACGCTACCTCTACACAAAAGCAAAGCAACGGGCAGCATTGTCAGGATGTGCGCTGCTGCTACCGCTGCCATACGGGCAATAAAAAAGCCCTAAACAATTTTGTTTAAGGCTTTGATATATGGTCGGGACGGCGGGATTCGAACTCGCGACCCCTTGCACCCCATGCAAGTGCGCTACCAGGCTGCGCTACGCCCCGAAGGGTTGCCATTGTACTGACTTTCTAGCGATTGTCCAGACAAGGTGCGCCGATTTAATCGACAGTTGGCTATGGTGTTGGTTGTGGCATCACCTGTGCTGTTACCAGTGAGAGCTGCGCTTGACGCTCGGCCTGACGGGCTGCCGACTCAATCAAAAACGCTTGCATCGCCTCACCAGCGGCTTGCACGTCGGCCAAGGTTTTGGCTTGACCACCGCTTAACGCCTGCCGCCAGCGCCGCGCACCAGACAAATGCTGAAACAACCCCAAAATATGCCGTGTGATGACATTCAGCGGTAAGCCCTCTGCCAGCTTGCTTTGTATATAAGGATAAAACTGCTGCAAAATCTCAAAACGATCCGGCGTAGCCTCTCCCCATAGCGTCATTAGTTGAGCCAAAATATACGGGTCGTGGTAGGCGGCACGACCAATCATCACACCATCAAGCTGTTGCAAGTGTGCATAGGTCGCGTCAACACTGGTGATGCCACCATTGATTTCAATCAACAGGTCAGGCCGTTCTTGCTTCAGTCGATACACATCGTCATAGCGTAGCGGTGGAATCTCGCGGTTTTCTTTGGGGCTTAAGCCATTCAGTAAGGCAATCCGCGCATGCACCACAAAATGCTTACAGCCTGCCTCAGCCACAATGTCAACAAAGCGGCGCATGTCGTCGTATTGATTTAAGTCGTCAATGCCAATCCGATGCTTAACCGTGACTGGAATATCAACACTGGCTTGCATGGCTTGTACGCACTCGGCCACCAGTTCTGGCTCGGCCATTAGACACGCGCCAATTTTGCGATGTTGCACTCGATCCGACGGGCAGCCGACGTTCAGGTTGACCTCGCGATAGCCCCAGTCCTCAGCAATGCGGGTACATGCGGCCAGTTCGGCAGGGTCAGAGCCACCGAGTTGCAGGACCAAGGGCTGCTCACTGGCGTTAAAATTCAGATGGCGTTGTTTGTCGCCATGCAAGATCGCGCCGGTCGAGATCATTTCGCTATACAGCCAGACATGTGGATTAAACAACCGCGCAAAATAACGATATTCACGCGTAGTCCAATCCATCATCGGGGCAACCGAGATGCGTTTGTGCTGCATAAAAGACGGATCAACATCGAACACGGCAAGCCTCTCGCTACCCAAAAATCAGCCAGTCGCTATTGTCGCATAAGCATGCAATCGAATGCGATGTTAGACAGCAAACGTCGCCAACTGACATCAACCCTTGCTTAGCGACGATTAGGTCTCGGCAGCCGGATGGCTGGTTTGTGCGGGGACAGGTTTGGGCGCAAGGGTAATCATCAGCACCCCAACAATGTTGAGCGCGCAGCCAATCCATTGCACGGCATTTAAATGCTCACCCAAAAATGCCACTGCCAACAATACGGTTAAAATCGGCCCACCGGCGCTAATCATCGCGGCTTGTGGTGCGCCAATGCGCTCAATCCCTTGCATCAGCAACGTGGCTGGTAAAACCGTCGAAAAAATCCCCAAGGCCACACCAAGTATCAGTACTGAGCTGGAAAACGCAGCCAAAACCGCCAATGGCGCAGGTGTGACGATTAAGGCATGTATAATCGAGGCAATACACGCCACGCTCATGGCCAAGCCGGTAAAGCGCCAACTACCAAACCGTCGGATTAAGGTCGGGGTCATCACAAGATATAAGGCATAGGCCACCGCACCACCAAACACCAAAGCACTACCATACAAAATGCCATTGGCATGTAAGGCGGCGGTTCCTTCTCCTAGCATCACCACCACCGTACCACCATAACTGAGCACAATCGCCAGCCATGTGCGCAGGCTGATCGGACGTCGATCAATCGCAGCCGAGAGCAACACCGTCAAGGTGGGGTACAAAAACAAAATAATCCGCTCAAGCGATGCCGATATATATTGCAGGCCAATAAAATCCAAAATACTGGCCAAGTAATAGCCCATCAAGCCTGCAACCAACAAAATGGCCCAATCTTGTCGTGTCGGTTGTTGTGCGCCGCGCTTGGCAAATATTGCGATCAGCAAAAAAAACGGCAACGCGCTGGCCATGCGTAAGGCCAATAATACTGGCCCTGTCAAACTTGGATCTTTGCCATAGGCCAATTTAATCAAAATGGCTTTAATGGCAAATAAGACCGCAGAAGCCAACACGCAAAACCCGCCAAATAAGGCTGCTGGATGTTGCGAAAGTGCCGAAGATGAGCGAAAACTGTTCGACATGGCGTCATTCTCGGTGCAGAAAAAATCAATCGGGCGCAAGTCTAACAATCTCGCTAGAGGGATAGCGACGAATCGAGTGCAGAGAATTGTCATCAAGGGCCAACAATGTGACAAACCGATAAAATTTTAAAAAATTATTGGTATTCACCAACAAAATAGTAGGTGCATTAGAGTACAATCACGCACCTTTTACCGGGTCTTACTGGGGGAAAACGCCTTATCAAGGTGTTTTTTCAGACGAAACATAAGCTTGAGGACGACTCATGCAGATCGGAATTCCAGCCGAAACGGTCGCAGGCGAAACACGCGTTGCGGCCACGCCCGAAACAGTCAAAAAGCTCATCGCAGCTGGACATACGGTGGCGGTTCAACGTGGCGCAGGCGTCGCGGCAAATTACATCGACAGTGCTTATGAAAGCGTTGGCGCACAACTGACGGACAATGCCTACACAGGCAATCAGATGATTCTGAAAGTCCGCGCACCTGTGGGCGACGAGATTAAGCAGTTGGCGGCTAACACCATTGTGGTGGGTATGTTTGATCCGTACCGCAACCCAGAGCTTGATGATTTTGCATCGGCTCAGGTGTCTGCGTATGCGCTCGAATTACTGCCGCGCACCTTGTCTCGTGCCCAAAATATGGACGTCTTGTCGTCTCAGTCCAACCTTGCAGGCTATAAGTCTGTGTTGATGGCTGCGAACGAGTTTCAACGTCCATTCCCAATGTTCATGACCTCTGCGGGTACGGTTAAGCCCGCCCGTGTTGTGATCATGGGTGTGGGTGTTGCCGGTCTGCAAGCGATTGCAACAGCACGTCGTTTGGGTGCGGTAGTTGAAGCCACTGACTTACGTCCAACGGCCAAGGACCAAGTCGAGTCACTCGGTGGTAAGTGGCTAGACGTACCGATGTCAGAAGAAGAGCAAGAAAACGCCAAAAAAGCTGCTGCCAGTGGCTATGCGTGGATGCCCGGCGAAAAATACATCGCTGATCAAGCCGTGATTGTCGATAAAGCCGTGTCCAACGCGGATATCGTTATCACCACTGCATTGATTCCTGGTCGTAATGCACCGCGTCTGATCAAAGCCGAAACAGTGGCCAAAATGAAACCCGGTTCGGTGATTTTGGACATGGCGGTTGAGACCGGCGGTAACGTTGAAGGCTCGGTATTGGGCGAAACCGTAAGCAGTGCCAATGGCGTGCGTATTATCGGTGTCCCAAATATTCCTGCGACGTTGGCTGCACAGTCGTCTGCACTGTATGCCAACAACGTCTTTAACTTTATCAGTACTTTATTTGATAAAGACGGCACACTGGCCCTGAATCAAGACGATGAGATTCAGAAAGCCTTGTTGATCACCCACGGCGGCCAAGTGCTGCTCAAGCGTGGTTAAGGAGTCCTAAGATGAATCCGGAAGTCATGAATCAGGCCGTTGCGCATGCTGCAAGTGTGCCGTTTATCTCGGTCTTTACTGTTTTTGTGATGGCGATTTTTGTCGGTTACTACGTGGTCTGGGGTGTTACGCCAGCACTGCACACGCCGTTGATGGCAGTAACCAATGCGCTATCTGGTGTAGTCGTGGTTGGCGCCATGCTGCAAACCGTCAGCACACCCGTGATTGATGCCGCAACCGGCGCAGTCACTGGCATGCAAGACATCACTGCAACCAGCTTGCTGGGTGCCTTCGCTGTATTCTTGGCCAGTATCAACATTTTCGGCGGCTTTGCTGTGACCGAACGTATGCTTGATATGTTCAAGAAAAAGAAGAAGTAAGGGGAGTCTGACGTGTCTTTTATTTCTCAATATGCAGATTGGTTTTATCTGATCGGCGCGGTCTTGTTTATCATGACCTTGCGCGGTCTATCTGGTCCAAAAACCGCCATCATGGGTAACCGTTACGGCATGGCCGGTATGGTGATTGCTGTGGTCACGACGTTCTTTGTTGCGCCTGCACCAGAGTCGCCTGTGGTATGGATGATCATTGCTGCAATGGTTGCTGGTGGTTTAATCGGTATTATCCGTGCCCGCACTGTGCCAATGACTCAGATGCCAGAAACCGTTGCGTTGATGCACTCGATGGTGGGTCTGTCTGCGGTCTGTATTGCTGCGGCTGCGGTGTTGCACAGTGGTTTGCATCACGATTCGATTCATCGTTTTGAATTGTTTATCGGTTGCTTCGTTGGTGCGATTACCTTTAGTGCGTCGGTGTTTGCCTATGGCAAGCTGGCGGCTAAGAAGTGGGCTAAAACCATCAATGGTGGTTGGGTTAAGCCGGTTCAGATCGTGTTGTTTGTGGCCATGCTAGGCTTTGGTGCAGATTACTTCTTGACCGAAAGCTTGACCTCATTCTGGGCCATGACTGGCTTGGCATTGGTATTGGGTTACTTCTGGATTGCCCCAATCGGCGGTGGTGATATGCCGGTTGTGGTGTCGCTGTTGAACTCGTTCTCGGGTTGGGCGGCTGCGGGGATTGGTTTTACCCTCAACAACACTATGCTGATCATTGCGGGTTCGTTGGTCGGTTCTTCGGGTGCGATTTTGTCTTACGTCATGTGTAAGGCCATGAACCGCTCGTTGTTTAACGTGTTGTTTGGGGGCTTTGGTCAAACAGCAGTGGCTGCTGTGGCCGCTGGCGATGGCAAACCCAAGAACTATCGCTCAGGTTCGCCTGATGACGCTGGTTTCTTAATGTCCAATGCCAGCAGTGTGATCATTGTACCGGGTTATGGGATGGCGCAAGGCCGTGCACAAAACGCGGTCAAAGAGCTGTCCAACACGCTAAAAGAAGCCGGTGTGACTGTACGCTTTGCGATTCACCCTGTTGCCGGTCGTATGCCTGGTCACATGAACGTGTTGCTGGCTGAGGCTGACGTACCGTACGAAGACATCCTTGAGATGGACGAGATCAACTCGGATTTTGCTGGTACTGATGTGGTATTGGTCATTGGTGCAAACGACGTGGTTAACCCGTCGGCCAAAGACGATCCAACCTCACCGATCTATGGCATGCCAATTTTGGAAGCCTACAAAGCGCAAACCGTCATGGTGATCAAGCGTTCGATGGCGACCGGTTATGCAGGTCTGGACAACGACTTGTTCTATCTAGACAAAACCATGATGATCTTTGGCGACGCCAAGAAAGTTGTGGAAGAGATGACCAAAGCGATCAACGGTGGTGGTCACTAAGCCCTGCGTTTAAGAACTGTCCTATGCAATACAAAAAACCGCTCTTAATGAGCGGTTTTTTAATGCCTGATCTTCGTGCAGTCTGCGATAGGACTTTCACTTGTCATCGTGATCGGTTAAACCTAATGTTTCTGATTTGGCATGAGAGCAGGGTGATGCGTCAACTTTATAACCAGTATGTCTTTCCACACATTCTAGATCGCGTCATGCGGGTGGATAGCTTGACGGATGCGCGTCGTCAATTGCTGGCATCCGTTCAAGGCCACGTGGTCGAGATTGGCTTTGGCACAGGGTTAAACTTACCGTTTTATGGCCCAGATGTATTAAGTCTGACCACTGTTGATCCTAGCGAGGGCAATACCAAGCTAGCTGATGGCCGTATCAATCAGGTGGATTTTCCGGTGATGCAAAAGCTGCTGTCGGCAGAGACCTTGCCGTTTAAAGATGCCAGTGTCGATGCTGTGGTGTCGACATGGACGCTGTGCAGCATTCCCAACGTCGAACAGGCATTGCAAGAAATTCGTCGAATTTTAAAGCCAAACGGGGTGTTTCATTTTGTTGAGCATGCTTTATCGCCCCATGACAAAACGGCCATGTGGCAGCATCGCTTGACCCCGATTCAAAAGGTAGTGGCCGATGGCTGTCATTTGGATCGTGACATGGTGGCGTTGATCGAAGCGGCAGGTTTTACGTGGATTGAAAAAAAAGGTTTTGATGCGGCAGGTGTACCAAAAATTGGCCGTTATATGGTGATGGGTCGCGCCATGCCAAAAGTCTAAAGCCGATCATGGCTGTGGGTGGTTTTGCGTCGGCGAATGGAGGTTTGAAGGCAAAGGCCACGCGAACTCCATCATTTCTGCTACAGTTTGCGCTATCTTCAATGGCGCATAAAAGGTGCATCGCATGGCTTTACGTTGGACTGATTCGTTAGAGATTGCATTGGGATTGATCGATGCTCATCCAAATGTTGATCCCAAAACCATTCGCTTTACCGACCTGCATCGTTGGGTCTGTGCCTTGCCTGAATTTGAGGACGAGCCAAACCGTTCTAATGAGCGGGTGCTGGAAGCGATTCAGATGAACTGGATTGATGAGGCGGACTAATTGCATCGCTTGACTGGTCGGAGGGTTCCCCTATCTTTAGGCACCCAGTCCGGTATAATACGCTGCAAATTTTCACCGTTTCTTTAGTGCAACCTCTGGAGCCTCTCATGGCCGTTGAACGTACCCTGTCTATTGTTAAGCCTGACGCAGTGGGCAAAAACCACATTGGCGATATCTTCAGCCGCTTCGAAAAAGCCGGTCTGAAAATCGTTGCGACCAAAATGAAGCATTTGTCTAAAGCAGATGCTGAAGGCTTTTATGCAGAACACAAAGAGCGTGGCTTCTTTAACGATCTGGTTGGCTTCATGACTTCAGGTCCTGTTGTTGTGTCTGTGCTTGAAGGCGAAAACGCTGTTTTGGCGCATCGCGACGTATTAGGTGCAACCAACCCTAAAGACGCAGCACCAGGCACGATCCGTGCTGACTTTGCCACCAGCATCGACGAAAACGCCGGTCATGGTTCAGATTCTGTTGCCTCTGCTGAGCGCGAAATTGCGTACTTCTTTGACGCAAGCGAAATCTGCCCTCGTACTCGTTAATTCGGGTCGTTGCTGATTGAAAACCGGATGTCTTTAGGGGCGTCCGGTTTTGCTGTTTTTTTTAGACCATTGATTTGAGAGCAAGATGACCCTCACTGATTCAATCGCTTCAACCGTGATCAGCACAGATGCCATGACTGAGGCCAATTCCCTGCCGCAAGCAGATGTACCTTCGGCATCGCCGTCTGCATCTGTTTGCGAGAGTGAAGCACGCTCGTCCGCACCAGCCAAAACCAATCTATTGGGCTTAAGCCGCCATCAGCTTGAGCAGTTTTTTGAGCAGATTGGCGAAAAGAAATTTCGTGCAACTCAAGTGATGAAATGGATTCATCAATTTGGTGTGACGGACTTTGAGCAGATGACCAACCTATCGGGGAAGTTGCGCGCCCGTTTAAGTGAGTTAGCCTGCGCCGATGCGCCAGAAGTGGTGCATAAACAATTCTCGCAAGATGGCACCCGTAAGTGGGTATTTCGCGTTGGTGAAGGCGCAGGCTCGCTGGTCGAAACCGTGTTGATTCCGGCGGATGACAAAACCGGCGCGCGTAAGACCTTGTGTATCTCTAGCCAAGTCGGTTGTGCCTTGGACTGTAGCTTTTGTAGTACCGGCAAGCAGGGCTTTCAGCGTGATTTGACTCCTGCCGAAATTATCGGTCAGTTGTGGGTGGCCAATCAGTCATATATGGAAGATGTACCCGTTGGTGACCGCACCCGCACCGTGACCAATGTGGTGATGATGGGCATGGGTGAGCCGTTGCTGAACTTTCAGCCAGTGGTGGATTCGATGCGTATCATGCTGGACGATTTTGCCTATGGCATGTCCAAGCGCCGTGTGACCTTGTCCACATCCGGCGTCGTACCGATGATGGATCGCTTGGGCGAAGAAATTGATGTGGCACTCGCGATTTCGTTGCACGCACCGAACGATGAGCTGCGTAACGAGTTGGTGCCAATCAATAAAAAATATCCATTGGCCGAATTAATTGCAGCAGCACAACGTTACTTGGCACGTAATAATGGCCTAGAAAGCGCACGCAAACATGTCACCATCGAATATGTCATGCTAGAAGACGTCAACGATTCGCCCGAACAAGCCAAACAACTCGTACAGCTTTTGCGTGATTTGCCAAGTAAGATCAATCTGATCCCATTTAATCCGTTTCCGCATGCACCCTATGGTCGTTCCAGCCGCAATCGTATTATGGCATTCCAAAAAATCGTGTCTGATGCAGGCTATGTCTGTACAGTCCGTATGACCCGTGGCGACGATATTGATGCAGCATGTGGTCAGTTGGTCGGTAATGTGGCAGATCGGACACGACGCGCTGAACGTTGGAAACAAAAGGTCAGTGCTCAGAATCCGACTGAAATCATTCGGACACGAGGCTAGTGTGAAAAAAAATACAGTGCGTTTCATGATGTTGAACACGACATTGCAGACCACATCCCAATGGATGTTACGCATTGCTTTAGCATCATTGGTTGGCTCGACGCTGATCATGGCTGGATGTCAAACCGTGACCACAGCACCCAGCGGTACAGCCAAGGATCCAGAGCAAGCAGCGCGTACCCGTACCGCAATTGCCGCGGAGTACATCAAAAAAGGTGATTTAGATACCGCCAAACGCCATTTAGAGCAAGCCTTAACTGCCGATCCGCGCTCGGCAGAAGCCAGCAACATGATGGGTATTTTGCTCCAGCAAGAGGGTAGTCCGATCAACGTCAAACGGGCTGAAGACTACTACAAGCGCGCGATTTCGCTCAAAGAAGATTTTGCCCAAGCGCATAACAACTACGGCGTATACCTGTCGAGCAACAAGCGCTATGCCGATGCCATGAAGCAGTTTGAAGTGGCGGGTTCGACCTTGGGCTATGATGGCCGTGCCTCAGCATTAGAAAACCTAGGCCGTACCGCGCTGATGATCAACGATAATGTGCGCGCACAGTCTGCTTTTGAGCAAGCCACCAATACAGACCGCAACTTGGCGGTGTCTCATTTTGAGCTGGCGGAGTTGTACCTTGATCAAGGTAAAGTCTCAATGGCGTCGGCGCGTTACAACCAATATCTCAAGTTGGTCGGTGGTCAACCCAAGGCCGCACGTGCGCTATGGGTTGGTATGCGCTTGGCGCGTTTGCAACAAAACGGTGAGCGCTTACAAGAACTGGCGGATCAACTGCAACGTGTTTATCCGGACAGTGACGAATACAAACGTTATCTTATGATTCGACAAACTCCAGGTGCGGCATGGAAATAAACTCAAATAGCAATGCCCCCACCGGACAAGGCTTGCCTCTTGGCAACGGCCAAAAACCCGGTGAGCGTTTACGTCAGGTGCGACTCTCGCAAAAACGAGATTTGGTGGATATTGCCCGTGAACTGAATATTCCAGAACGGCAGTTAGTGGCTGTTGAGGCCGATGATTACAAGTCGTTGCCAGAGCCTGCTTTTGTCAAAGGCTATTTGCGTAGCTATGCCCGTTTGTTGGGTGTTGATGCCAATGCATTGGTTGCACGATTTGACGAGATCTATACCAGCGATACCGGACGACCCAGTCAACACACTTTGACCGATTCGCCTTTACGTCCGTTGGCTCGCCTGCATCGCACCCGCAATCGTCAAAACTGGAAGTGGCTGGTCTGGGTCTTTTTGATTTTGTTGGGTATGAGTGTGATCTATGGCTTATATGCTTATTTGAAGCGTAGCCAAAGTGACGCCGCTGTGGTGAGCAGTGAGCAGGTGGTTGAGCCAGCGGTTGCCGTGCCAGTCTCTACTGCGCCAGCCCCTGTGCAAGTGCAGACCTTGCCGATTGCACAAGCCAGCAGTGCCGACCGTTTGCAGATTCAACTGGGCAAAAATGCCGAGGTGTTGATTAAAGATGGTAAAGGCAAGACCTTGATGTCGGGGCAGCAAACCACGGGACAGCCTTTGGTGATTGAAGGCACGTCACCGTTTGGCATTACCCTGCCAGATGCCACTGCGGTCAGTAGCTTGAGCCTAAACGGCGAAACCATTGATGTGAAGCCTTATACCGTCAATGGACGGGCCGAATTTCGCTTGTCGCGTTAACCCATGTGCGTGCCTGACGCCAGTTGGCGTTTTAGGTGATGTCATTGAGATGCAAAGTGAGTAGAACCGATCATGCATGACAGTCCAATTCAGCGTCGTTTGACTCGTAAGATCCGTGTGGGATCGGTGTTTGTGGGTGGTGATGCACCGATTACCGTGCAAACCATGACCAATACCGAAACCTGCGATGTCGCAGCAACTGTGGCGCAAATTAACCGTTGTGTCGATGCGGGTGCAGACATTGTGCGTGTCTCGGTGCCCAGTATGGAGGCAGCAGCGGCCTTTGGTGAGATTCGGAAGCAAGTGGCAGTGCCGTTGGTGGCCGACATTCACTTTGACCATAAGATTGCCTTGGCAGTGGCGGACTTTGGCGCTGACTGTCTACGGATTAACCCCGGTAATATTGGCAGCGAAGACAAAATCCGCGAAGTGGTTGCGGCAGCACGTCATCATGGCATTTCGATGCGGATTGGCGTCAATGCAGGCTCGCTAGAAAAAGACTTGCAGATGAAGTACGGCGAGCCGACTGGGGAAGCGCTGCTTGAATCGGCCATGCGCCATATTGAGATTTTAGACCGCTTAAATTTTCATGAGTTTAAAGTCTCGGTCAAAGCCAGCAATGTGTTTTTGACCCTCGATGCCTATCGCTTGCTGTCTAAGCAAATCGACAATCCGCTGCATTTGGGCGTGACCGAAGCCGGTGTGTTTCGCTCCGGTACGGTCAAGTCGGCGATTGCCATGGGTGGGTTGTTGTTAGATGGCATTGGCGATACGTTGCGGGTCAGTCTGGCCGCCGAGCCAGAAGACGAAGTGAAGATCGGCTTTGATATTTTAAAGTCGTTAAACATTCGCTCCAATGGCATTAACTTTATTGCCTGCCCAAGCTGCTCGCGGCAAGAGTTTGATGTGATTCGGGTGATGA
>JBBKWH010000106.1:0-5301 GCA_037968855.1 Moraxellaceae bacterium
CTTGCGGCACGCGTTGTAATTGCAGCTTCAGCCTACTGGCGCTGTCGTTGAGTTCTTGTTGGGTCAGTTCTGGCGCTTGTAAGGCATATAACGCGGTATACACATCGTTGTATTCGTCATTAAAGTATGGCCCTTGCACACCGGCAGGCAATTGCTCTTGAATATCACCGACTTTTTTGCGCGCCAGATACCACGTGCGGTCTAGGGTTTGTTTGCCCAAGCCGCCTTTCATAACGAGCTTAATACCGCCATAGCCTTGGCGCGAAAAGGTCTGTACCGACTCAAAACCATCGAGTTCCTGAAACTCTTGCTCAATTTTATTCAGCACTTGGTTTTGCATTTCTGTGGCGGTTGCACCCGGCCAGACCACCACCGTGGTCATGATCGGTACGCTAAACTGTGGGTCTTCCATGCGACCAAGCTTGCTAAAGCTAAACACGCCACCAATCAGCGTGGCCAGCATTAAAAACACCACAAACGCGCGATGAGTCACCGCCCATTCAGACAGGTTAAAGCCTTTCATGGTGTAGATGCTCCCAAGGCTGTGGCACGATCGACTGGACGAATCAGCATCTTGGCATCCAATTTTTGTGCGCCAACAGTCACCACTTGGCGACCGGCCTCTAGACCCTGCAACAACACGTTATTTTCAGCAAAACGCACAATCTGCACAGGCTGCTGTCTGACATGCCGACCACTGCCATCAATCTGCCACACAAACGGCTCAGCACCGGTTTGCATCACGCTGGTGGCGGGCAGTTGGACGGTATTAGCGGCTGCGTTGACCGCCCCACCGCTTAACACAAGCTGCGCCGTCATGCCCAAACGCCATACAGACGGCGCTGGCGAAAAACGCGCGCTATAGGTACGGGTTTGCGGATTGGCCATCGGCGATAATTCACGCAAGCGCACCGGATACTGCACCGATTGATCGGCGCTGGTACTGTGCCACTGACTCACGCTGGCTTGATACTGACCTAACTGGCTGACCAACTGCTCCGGAATATCTGCGACCACATCTAACGCACCATCTTTGGCCAACATCATCACTGGCTGGCCTTCGGCAATCACTTGACCCGCGTCAACATTCACCTGTGTCACGACTCCGGCAAATGGCGCAGTCAGCGTGGTATAGCCCGCGCGATTTTTGGCCAGTGCTAACTGGCGCGCCGCTTGCGATTGTTGTGCACTGGCGGCATCGGCACGGCTTTTTTGTCGCTCTAAATCAGCTTTACCCACTGATCCATCCGCGACCAAGCGCGCCAATCGCTCAGCATCTAGCCGTTGCTGTGTCGCCTCAACCGTGACTGCACGCAATTGGTCAGCGGCGGAAGACACACCTAACTCATAATCGGCAGCATCAACACGCGCCAAGGTCTGACCCGCACCGACATGATCACCCACGTCAACCAAGCGCTGGGTCACTCGCCCTGCGGCACGAAAGGCCACAGCGGTTTCATCTCGTGCTTGCACCGTTGCACTGAGGCTACGCTGTTGGGTATCACTGCCGTAAGCCACGGTTTGAACCAACACGGGCAACGCAACTGGCTCGGCAACCTTGGCATCTTCTTTACAACCGGTTAACACCAGACCCACGAGCAGTACAGTACTCAGTGTTCCAGCATGTCGTTGATCGATGTGTGATGTGATGATCATGGCTGTGTTCCTTGCGCAGACGTCAATGCAGTCGTTGTGGCGTTCAATGACGGGTTCGGATTTGCGGAAATGACGGGGTCGGTCGACTCAACAGATGGCGTAACAGAACGGCTGGTGTTTTCCCAACCGCCACCAAGCGCCTGATAGACCTGCACCAAATTGAGTAGTTGCTGGCTACGACTGTCGATATAAGACAACTCCGCCGCCTGCACCCCACGCTGAAGATCCAATACCGGCAATAAGCCCGTCTGACCTTCGCGATACAAGCTGTTGGCATGCCGAACCGCATCTTGGCGGGCGTTAATGGTCTGTTGTAATTGTTGGCTACGCGTCAGCTCGCCTTGTTGGGCGCTTAAGCTGCTTTCGACCTGCATGATGGCGGTACGAATGGTGTTTTCGTAATTGAGCAACGCTTCTTGCTCGCGGGCGGTACTGGCGGTGATATTGGCTTTTATCGCACCGCGATTGAGCAACGGCTGGCTAAAGGCCAATGCCATGCTCGAATACGGCGAGGCTGCCAACTGCAACCCGTTTAAAGCCAAACGCTGCTCACCCCAAACGGCATTGGCAAAAAACTGCGGATAACGCTGGGCTTGTGCTTGCGCCAAACTGGCATTGGCCGCCGCCAACTGTTGCTCTGCCGCCACAATGTCAGGACGACGACGCAGCAAATCGGCAGGTTGACCGACCGGCAAATCCACCACCGTTGGCCACTGATCAATCGGCTTGACCACGAGGGCCAAATTAGTGCTGCTTGGATTTTCTCCAGCCAGTAAAGCCAACTGATATTCGGCAATTTGAATGGCACTGCGTAGCGGGCCAAACTGGGCTTGCGTCTGGGCCAAATCCGCCTCGATCTGACGCAACTCAAATGCACTGCCCAATCCTTCGGCCTCACGGCGTTGCACCAAACGCTGGGTTTGTTGTTGGCTACTCAGCAACTGATCTAACACCGCCAAGCGCGCTTGATACGACTGCCAAAGCACATACTGACGCACCACCTGCGACACCACCAATAAGCGCGCGCCAGCAATCCCCGCACTGGCCGCATCGGCCTGATGCGCTGCCGCTGCCACGCCAGCACGGTTTGCCCCAAACACATCTAACTGCCAATCGAGTCCTAATGACAAACGACTGGCATCGATATCCGGTTGACCGGCTCGCTTGACCGCATCTGGCAAATCACTCCGCGAGACAGACTGCGACCCATTCAGCGCAACCGTTGGCATTAACCGTGATCGATTGGCCTGCACACCGGCCTGTGCTGCACGCAAGCGAGCACTGGCCATCTGTACATCACTGTTATTGACCACTGCCCGCTCAACCCAAGCATCTAGCAATGGATCATTAAACCGATGCCACCACTGGGCATCGACCGGCTGGGCCTGCGAATGTGCAGACTGAAACTGCGGCGTTAAGGCCACACGCGACGCTGGTGCTGTGGGTAGGGACGTGCAACCTGATAATCCCGATACACCCAACAGGCCCAGCAACCCCAATAAGCCGCCCAATACAAAGACAGCACGTGCAGGCTGCATCTGGCGATATGCTGATGAACTCATCTACCAATGCCCCCGTGATCAATCAATCGTTGAATTTGTGTCATTGTGAATTGCTCATGATCGACCCGATTTACTATACTGGTCGGTATCCAAATTGTAGATGTCTTTACTGGACTGTCAAGTACATGAATTCAAAAACGTCTCGCAATACGACCAACGATGCGACGAACACGCAGCAAACCGCCAGCAGTCAACCCACTGCCAAGCGCAGTAATCGTGGCCGCCCGCGTGATCCTGAGCGTCTTAAGCGAATCATTGAATCTGCAACACATTCCTTTTTAGAACATGGGTTTGTAGGCACCAGTATGGAAGCGGTGGCACAAGCCTCTGGTGTGTCAAAAATGACCATCTATAGCTATTTTCCGAGTAAAGAAATTTTATTTGAAAACTGCGCATCCAAACGCACCGATCAGGTATTTGCTTTTTTGGATGCTAGTCCAGATCAAGGCAAGCGCCATCCTGAGCAGGCGTTACGTCAGCTCGCGGTCGAATTTGTCGCGCTGATGCGTGATCCACAGGTTTTATCGATGCATCAAGTGCTGATCGCCTCACAAGGCCAGCATTTATCGGTCAATCAAGGCTTCTTTCAACAAGGTCCATTGCGATTGACGCAACGTGTGACCGAATACTTTCACATGTTGTCTGATCTGGGTCAGATTGAGTTGGACTCACCCCATCGTGCAGCCAATCAATTTTTGTCGTTATTTTTGGGCACTCCCCATTTGCGTGGCCTACTGAGCCTAGGCAGTCCTAGCGCAGCAGAAGATCAACAGATGATAGATGACAATCTACGGATGTTTTTTCGGGCGTATCCGTTAAAGATAGAGGAATGACGATAAGCGGGCTTTGATTAGTAATATGGACTTGAGACTTATTGTTGTGTTGATCCAATTTTTACATCAGATTTATGGGTTTTATAATCAGCCAAAAAGGTGAAAAGATGCTCAATAAAAAAACATTAACAAGCATTGCTGCTGCTCTTAGCATTAGTATAAGCATTTGTGGTTGTAGCGAATTCTCATCATCTAAAATAAATCCAGTTCGATCAGAACTACAGAATAACTTATTAGATAAGATAAAAATCTCAAGATACGGCAAAAATTATCAACCTATATTAGACTATGTCGGCAGAAATTGGATTCCTGCTCATAGTGATCGAGACGTTAATAATCTGGATATTGTGAATATTTCACAAAATTTGACTCTATTGGGTTATGGCGTTAACGATTTGGCTCGGCTAAAGAAAAAGGATGTAAATATCATAAAATCTATGCAAAATTCATCTCTGGGAATATCAACGCTTAAAGATGAGCTTGCTATAAGCAAAGTAGTAGTTCTTGCTGAGCTAGTTCGTGTTGAGAGTGATAAGCGCTTAAATGATGGCTATCAATCAACAGCCGTTTTTAGAAAAAAAGACATGTTAAAAGGCAATGATCAAGGACAATATATTCTTGTTCGACAGGTTAGTGACTTTGTTGAAGGTGGGATGGCTATGACTTCAGACTTCTCTCCAAGCTCAGTAGGTGGTCAATATTTGTTGTTTTTATCGAGATCAGCTTATGAAATTAACTCCGGCAAACGAGCATCATCCTACTTCATATCGACTCTTCTCCCCTATGAAATACGCGATGGAAAACTATCCCCAACTGGTCTTGGTCAGCAATCAGGTCTTAAAGTTTCAGATTTGAAATAATAGAATTTAATATTAGGCTTCTTGCGTAAGTCGCTTTTTAAACAGCCTTAATCATTGAATAATAAGATTATTAACGCTTTTCATCATTAAAAAACACCACTTTCGCCATAGATCTATTGTTAATTAGGCAGTATTTCGACCACTGAAAAATTCTTAGCATAAATTATATTATGTTAGCTACAGATCAGCCTATTAAACAATATAAAACGACTTACACACAGATTGAGGCCGTATTTGTTTATATCTGATTCGACAAATAAGCTTTAAAACGATTTTTAGTAGTAGTCAACAATTTTTGAGCATACTTTTCATCTATCATCAATTCACCAGTTGCGATAGCTAAAAAATCATTCGGTTTTTTTTCTATTCTGAGTAATGCTTGCTGCATAC
>JBBKWH010000107.1:0-10241 GCA_037968855.1 Moraxellaceae bacterium
GTATGTCCCTGATTGAGTCGTTGCTGGATTTGATTACGTTCGTCGAGGCTGAGATGATGATAGGTCATGGCAACACCTTAATTTATAGGGTGTTGCACTTCAAGTTTGAATCCAAGCAATGATAACCACCATGAATATTATCATTATGACATCCACTACTATCAGTCCTACCGCTATGGGCAAAACTTAGTGAAGAAAATGATAAGATTAAAATACAGGCAATTTTTTGCTGTAATTTTGGACAAAACATAATAACCTCTTCATATGAATAAAAAATATATTTCAGTTTAAAAAACCCCCACTCTTTCGAGCAGGGGTCTGTTCAAACCTAGACTAAGTTATAGCCTTAGTTTTTGGTTTTATCAACAATCTTATTGGCTTGAATCCAAGGCATCATCGCACGTAGCTTACCGCCAGTGACTTCAATACCGTGTGCCGCGTTGTTACGACGACGTGCAGTCATCGACGCATAGTTGGTTGCGCCTTCTTGAATGAACATCTTGGCGTATTCACCCGATTGAATGCGCTTCAACGCATTGCGCATGGCTTCGCGTGATTGCTCATTGATGACTTCTGGGCCAGTCACATACTCGCCGTATTCAGCGTTGTTCGAGATCGAATAGTTCATGTCAGCGATACCGCCTTCGAACATCAAATCAACAATCAACTTCAACTCGTGCAAGCACTCGAAGTAAGCCATTTCTGGGGCATAACCGGCTTCAACCAGAGTTTCAAAGCCCATTTTGACCAACTCAACCGCGCCACCGCACAGAACGGCTTGCTCGCCGAACAAGTCGGTTTCGGTTTCGTCTTTAAAAGTGGTTTCGATGATGCCGGTACGACCGCCACCCACGCCAGAGGCGTAAGACATGGCCAATTCACGTGCAGAACCGCTGGCGTCTTGGAACACCGCGATCAAGTCAGGCACGCCGCCGCCACGAACGAATTCTGAACGAACCGTGTGACCTGGTGCTTTTGGTGCAACCATGATCACGTCAAGGTCAGCGCGTGGCACAACTTGGTTGTAATGAACCGCAAAACCGTGAGCGAAGGCCAATGTGCCGCCTTTTTTCAGGTTTGGTTCGATTTCATCCGCATACAGCTTGGATTGGAATTCGTCTGGGGTCAGGATCATGACCACGTCAGCAGCAGAAACCGCTTCTTTCACTTCGGCTACTTTTAGGCCAGAGTTTTCGGCTTTTACCCATGAGCTAGAACCAGCACGCAGACCAACGGTCACGTCAACGCCTGAGTCTTTCAGGTTCAAGGCATGTGCGTGGCCTTGTGAGCCGTAACCAATGATGGCGACTTTTTTGCCCTGAATCAGGGAAATATCACAGTCTTTATCGTAAGAAATCTTCATGAAGCACTCCGGTCGAGTCGTAACAGCAAGCCCATTAAACGGGTCTTGCCTCGGTGTTTGGGGGTGGCGCGCAAATTAACAGATTTTTGCGCCGATGAACAAGAATTCGTGCAGCAACGGCTACTTGGTGCAACCGTTGCTGACTGTGATTAGACGCTAAGGATTTTGTCGCCGCGCGCAATGCCCGACACACCAGAGCGCACCACTTCTAAAATGGTGTTTTCACTTAGGGCATCAATAAAGCCATCAAGCTTGTCGGTCGCACCGGCAATCTGAATGGTATAGGTGCTCGGTGTCACATCAACGATTGAGGCACGGAAGATATCGGCTGTGCGCTTAATCTCGGCGCGAGCGGCACCAACGGCTTTGAGCTTGATCAGCATCAATTCGCGTTCGATATGTGCGCCTTCGGACAGGTCAACCACTTTGACCACTTCGATCAACTTGTTCAGTTGCTTGGTGATCTGCTCAATCTTGTGGTCGTTGCCTGATGTGGTCAGGGTCAGACGCGACAAGGTTGGGTCTTCGGTTGGGGCCACGTTGAGGGTTTCGATGTTGTAACCGCGTTGGCTAAACAAACCGACCAAACGTGACAGCGCACCCGCTTCGTTTTCGATCAATACAGAAATGATCCGGCGCATTAGGTCCGCTCCCCTTTTCTCAACCACATATCACGCATCGACTGACCCGCGATTTGCATTGGGTAGACGTGTTCTAGCGGATCAACATAGGCATTGATAAACACTGCTTTATCGGTAATCGCCATTGCTTCGGCCAGTTTGGCTTCTAACTCATCCGGATGATGAATTTCAATACCAACATGACCATAGGCTTCCATCAACTTGGTAAAGTCTGGCAGTGAGTCCATATAGGATTCGGCATGACGACCTTCATAGTTCATGTCTTGCCATTGCTTGACCATACCCAGTGCGCGGTTGTTTAAGCACAAGATCTTGACCGGAATATGGTACTGGGTACAGGTCGATAGCTCTTGAATACACATCTGGATCGAGGCTTCGCCTGTGATACAGACCACATCACGCTCTGGATAAGCCATTTTGGCTGCCATGGCATACGGTAGACCAACGCCCATGGTGCCCAAGCCACCCGAGTTAATCCACTGACGCGGCTCGTCGTACTTGTAGTACAACGCGGCAAACATCTGGTGCTGACCCACGTCAGAGGTAATGATGGCTTTACCATTGGTGACCTTGTACAACGCCTCAACCACTTGCTGTGGCTTCATTTCACCAGCGGCCGCAGGCTCATAACGCAGGCCATGATGCTTGCGCCATTGGTTTATCTGTGACCACCACTGTGCAATGATTTCTGGGTTTGGCTTGCTGACGTCCATTTGCTTGAGCTGGGCAAGCATTTCGGCCAAGACAGGCTCAACCGCGCCCACGATTGGAATGTGTGCGGTAATGGTCTTGGAGATGGTGGCCGGATCAATATCAATATGAATAATCCGCGCATCTGGACAGAACTTGGATGGGCCGTTGGTGACACGGTCATCAAAGCGTGCGCCCACGCACAAGATCAAGTCGGCATTGTGCATCGCCATGTTGGCTTCGTAAGTGCCATGCATGCCCAACATGCCCAAGAACTGCTCATCGCTACCAGGGAAGCCACCCAGACCCATTAGGGTATTGGTGACCGGATAGCCAAGCAAATGAGCAAGCTCAGTCAAGTGATGCGAGGCATTGCCCTGAATCACGCCACCACCGGCATAGATGACCGGACGCTTGGCCACAATCAGCTCGTCAATCGCTTTACGAATTTGACCTGCATGACCCCGACCCGGTGGTTGATACGAACGCATCTTGACCTTGTCTGGGTAGCTGTAAGCAAACTTCTCGATTGGATTGGTGCAGTCTTTTGGCACATCAATCACCACCGGACCAGGACGACCGGTCGAGGCGATATAAAAGGCCTTTTTGACGATTTCGGGAATTTCGCTGGCGTGGCGCACCTGAAAGCTGTGCTTCACGATAGGACGTGACACACCGATCATATCGGTTTCTTGGAAGGCATCTTCACCGATCAGGTGCGTGGCAACCTGACCCGAGATGATGACCATCGGGATCGAATCCATATAGGCTGTGGCAATCGGCGTGACTGTGTTGGTCGCACCAGGGCCAGAAGTCACCAGTACCACACCAGTACGACCAGTGACGCGTGAGTAAGCATCGGCCATATGACCTGCCGCTTGCTCGTGACGCACCAGAACGTGCTGTACTTTATCTTGTTGAAAAATAGCATCATAGATGTGCAGTACTGCACCACCTGGATAGCCAAAAACAAAATCGACGCCTTCATCCGCAATTGCGCGAATCAGCATCTCTCCACCGGATAACAATTCCACTCGACTCACCCTGAGTTGCGCCGCAGCAGCCCATGCTGATGCAGCAAAAAACGGCCGGCCCAGCAACGCCCATGCGTTGTAGACCACAGATACAGCTTCACAATATCTGGCAAAAACATAGCAACAACATTGATCGCAAGAGTGGCAACCAAGCTGTCTAAAGCCGTAAATCGTGTATAAACGACGGCGGCCCAACGATTGGACATCTGCCCGAGTAGGGACATGATGTCTGCCAGAGTTCACGGTTACCTTGACCGAAGGGTGATCGGCTTGGGCAACACAAAACTTGAAAAGACGCTATTCTTGAGACTTGGCACGATGCTGTCAAGGCGCGTGCTGTTTTTTTGTGCCTTTGTCTGGCAAACAAGCCCACTTTGGCGCACAATTAAGCGATTAAGAACCGTCCAGGACAGGTACGGTGTCAACGGTAGTGCGACGACCAGCCTTTTGACATGGTCTGAGCCAAATGAACCAACAAGAGAAGACCAAGGAGTCATTCGATGCTGTCATCTGTCTTATTGCGCCCTGCATTACTATGTGTGCTGACGGTGTTTGCTTTTCCGGCAGCCGCTCAAAGTTTTTACAAATGCAAAATGCCCAATGGACAAGTGCGCTATAGCGACCAGCTATCCAAAGACAAACATTGTCAGCCTATTGCGGTGCGCACCTTTGCGCCCAGCACAAACACAACAAGCACCGTAACACCGAGCAGTACAGACAACAGCGCATCAGTATCTACTCGCAGTACTCAAATGGCGCCAAATACAGCAACACAAGTTGCCAAAACCGCGCCACAACCAGCAGTACAATCGACACCCAGACTCGCCACACCGGTTTATAGCAATACTGTCAATCGCGCAACAGGCAACGAAGGTTCATTGGTCCCAAGTTTGTCTCCTAGTGTTTTGAAATAATGTGTGATCATCTGTCGTTTATAAGGCTTCCTTCATGAAACATTTGCATTTAACACTTCGTATGGTCGCTATTGTCAGCACAACAGCGATCTTGAGCACAACAGCTTCAGCGCAAACGTATTATAAGTGCAAGGCTGCATCTGGCTCGACGGTATATACCGCCACACCAACCCCGTCTCAACAATGCACGACGGTGCAGATTTCTGGGCAACATAGTGCCACCTCAGCCGCTCGCTCGCCTGCACCTGCCAGCACCGACAAAACCAAAGACGTCCCCGCCATTAAGTCAGTGACTACCACAACAGAAGCCGTTGCAGTTAAAGCATCTCCCACCGAATGTGCCGAAGCGCGTAAAGCACAAGACATGCTAAATAGCGGCCAAAAGGTCTTTGAAACAGACAAAAACGGCCAGCGCAGCTACATTGATGAAAAAACCCGTACGGAACGCACCAAGCAATTTCAAACCATGTTGAACACTCGCTGCAACCCATAAAACGGTGATCGTGAGCCGCCTCACGTCGCGTCAAGAATAATGAAACGAATAGGATATCCCATCATGATTGACCACATGTTGCATCACTTTCGTCGTGCCAGCCGTGAGTTGTTTAATCAGTATTTTTACCAAGCTGATCCAGTACAAAACCGGCAAGCCATTAGCAGTTTTGCGCCTGTGGAATCACGGTTATTTCAAGCTTTGGCCGAGTTAGCCGATCTACAAGACGTGGTCACCTATGGGATTCGGCAGCCCAACATCGCGGTGCGTTTAGACTTTCATCACGATATCGAAATCTTGCTCTGTCATGACTACGACAGTTATGACTGGCAGCCCCATCAGGTACCGCGTCACGAAAACATGCGCTTTTCTTTTATTCGTTATACCGACCTACACGACTCTTATGACCGCGATAATCGCTATGTCATGGCACAAGTAGAGCACTGGCCCGCACATCCAGAATACGTTGGTTCTTTGGCACTCATTTGCCACGAATATGCTGTGTATATGGATGCCAATGCCATCAGACCAGACACTGCAAAGACAGATACTGACGCCTCCATTGACCCACTTGAGTTAGATGAGCCAACACCACCTTTAGGTTAAGCCCTTCTTTGACATGTCAAACACTTGGCAAAATTGATGCAAACTGCGTAACGACTGACGATGGTCCGGCCCATCTCTACCATTTTTAGGCTATGCTTGGCGCATTCATTTTTAACCAGCTTTTTGTGCCCTCACCATGACTGACGCTGCATCGGCTATTGCCCCAACGGATTACCAACCCGCCGCTATTGAACCTTCTGTGCAAGCAGACTGGCACGCTCGCCAGTGTTTTGCTGCGCCGGATCAACCGACTGGCCCGCATCGCTATGTGCTATCGATGTTTCCTTATCCGTCGGGCAAGCTGCACATGGGCCACGTGCGTAACTACACCATTGGCGATGTGATGAGCCGGTTTTATCGCTTAAAAGGCGAAACCGTGATGCAACCGATGGGTTGGGATGCCTTTGGTCTACCCGCCGAAAACGCCGCAATTGCCCATAACGTCGCTCCTGCCAAATGGACGTTTGAAAACATCGACTACATGCGTAATCAGCTCAAGTCCTTGGGTTTGGCCGTCGACTGGAACCGCGAAGTCGCGACTTGCACGCCAGAATATTACCGCTGGGAACAATGGCTATTTGTGCAGTTGTACAAAAAAGGCTTGATCTATCGCAAGTTGTCTACCGTGAACTGGGACCCGATTGATCAGACCGTTCTAGCCAATGAGCAAGTAATTGATGGTCGCGGCTGGCGCTCTGGTGCTTTGGTCGAAAAGCGCGACATTCCGATGTACTACTTCCGCATTACCGACTATGCGCAAGAGTTGCTGGATGATTTAGACACGTTGGCCGATGGCTGGCCGCAACAAGTCATCGCCATGCAAAAAAACTGGATTGGCCGCTCAACCGGCATGGACATTACCTTTCCATCGGCACATGGCAACTTGACCGTGTTTACCACCCGTCCCGATACCTTAATGGGTGTGACCTATGTGGCTGTGGCTGCCGAGCATCCACTGGCGGTACAAGCATCAAGCAATCATCCTGCGCTGAAAGCCTTCTGTGATGAATGCCGTATGGGATCGGTTGCCGAAGCAGACGTGGCGACTGCCGACAAAAAAGGTATGGCAACCGGCTTGTTTGTACAACATCCAGTGACTGGCGAAGACCTACCAGTCTGGGTCGCTAACTATGTGTTGATGACCTATGGTTCTGGCGCGGTGATGGCCGTGGCTGCGCATGATGAGCGTGACTTTGAGTTTGCCCAGCAATACAACCTGCCCATCAAGCAAGTCATCGCGACGCCAGACGATTTTGATATCAGCACGACGGCGTATACCGAGCGCGGCATCCTGATCAACTCCGGCGAATTTGACGGCCTAGACTTTGATGGCGTGTTTGCAGCACTCGAAGCCAAACTGGCACCCAACGGCCAAGCGACCGCCAAGGTACAATTCCGATTGCGCGATTGGGGCGTGTCGCGTCAACGCTATTGGGGCTGTCCAATCCCAATGATCAACTGCGACGCTTGCGGCCAAGTGCCGGTGCCAGAAGATCAACTGCCGGTGGTATTGCCAACCGACGTGGTACCCGATGGTTCGGGCAATCCTTTGGCAAAAATGCCATCGTTCTACGAAACCACCTGCCCAAGCTGCGCTGCGCCTGCCCGTCGTGAAACCGACACGCTCGACACCTTTGTTGAGTCAAGCTGGTACTACGCCCGTTATGCCTCGCCGCAATACCAAGGCGGTATGGTCGATCCTGCCGCAGCGCAAAGCTGGTTGCCGGTTGATCAATACGTTGGCGGTGTGGAACATGCGATCTTGCACTTGCTGTATGCGCGTTTCTTCCACAAATTGATGCGCGATGAAGGCGTGGTGCAAGGCAACGAGCCATTTAAACGCTTGTTGACCCAAGGCATGGTACTGGCCGACACCTTTTATCGCACCAATGATGCGGGCAAAAAAATCTGGTTTAACCCCGCCGATGTCGAATTAGACAAAGACGAAAAAAGCCGCATCTTGGCCGCACGCCTCAAATCTGACGGCCAGCCGGTCGAGATTGGCGGCATGGAAAAAATGTCCAAGTCCAAAAACAACGGCGTTGATCCACAAGCGATTATTGATCAATACGGCGCAGACACTGCCCGTGTCTTTATGATGTTTGCTGCCCCACCTGATCAATCGTTGGAATGGTCAGACGCGGGTGTTGAAGGTGCGCATCGCTTCTTAAAGCGCGTATGGCGTCAAGCAACCAATCATATCGACAACAGCCCTGCTGAGATTGTGGTTGAGCAGGCTGCATCCACTGATGCCAGCCGCGATTTACGTCGCAAACTGCACGAGACGATTGCCAAGATCGAATCAGATATTCATCAACGCCAATCCTTTAACACCGCGATTGCGGCCTTGATGGAACTGTCCAACGCCTTGGGCAAATTTGAAGCGACCACACCAAGTGATCAAGCTGTGGCGCGTGAAACCGTTATCGGTCTACTGACATTGCTGGCACCGTTTGCACCGCACTTGTCACAAACCTTACTGGCGCGTTTAAACATCGACTTGATGACCACCGCGTTCCCAGTCGTTGACCCAAGCGCCTTGGTCAAATCCACCCAGACCATCGTGGTGCAGGTGAATGGCAAACGTCGGGGCCAATTGGATGCGCCGGTTGAAAGTAGCGACGATGAACTCAAAGCCATGGCGAAAGCCCTGCCTGAAGTCCAAGCCTTTTTGACCGGCCCAACCAAAAAAGAGATTGTGGTCAAAAACAAACTGGTGAACCTTGTCGTTTAAATCAGACTGTTTAGCGCGGCATTGCTCCGATGGATGCCGCTTACAACGATGCTCAATATGTTTGCGCTCTACCCGAGGATGATCTGGTTATGATGTTTGGCACGCGCACAATGGCGGTTGTTTTGCTCTCCATGCTGCTGGCAGCCTGTGGCTTTCATTTGCGTAGCGCCAGCACCGTGCCCGTGCGTTATCAAACGCTACAGCTTGAACTCCCCGCCGGAGACAATGCCGAACGGTTAAGCCAACCGTTAATCAGTGAACTATTGCCACTTGGCATTGTGTTTGATGGTCAAGTTGGCCCAAAACTGCATATTTTGACCATTCAACCAACCCGCCAATTACTCAATGGTCGGCTGACCGAAGTGCAATTGGCCTTGATGGTGACCTTCCGCATCGAAGATGGTCAGACCGGCCAGCCCATCACGGTTGATCGAACCATCATGGCAAGGCGCAGTTATCAATACGACATCGCCACCGTTAACGTTGATAATCAGCAAGAACCGCTCCTGCGTGACGAACTGTATCGTGAAGTGGCGAGTCTGATTGCACGTCAACTCAGCACCGGACGCTTACCCGCTGCCAACACCGCTGATCCAGCCGTGACCTCATCGGTTAAGCCATGAGTGGTCCGGCAGATCATCCCGCATGAAAACCGACTATCGCGGCGCACTGTCCAAACTGAGCCAAGCCAAGGGTTTTTGGTTATTACACGGTGATGAGCCGTTGCTTAGTCAGCACCTCCTCGACCAGATGCGCCAACATTGGAACAGTCAAGGCATTGAGCGCCAGCGTATTGACTTGGGCAGCGCCAGCGATTGGCGTGAGGCATTGGGCGAACTGGATAATTTGTCGTTGTTTGCCAGTCAGTTGGTGGTCGAGGTACATGGCAACCACAAGCCCGATCCCAGCACGCTTAAACTACTCGAAGCGTTTGCCCACGATCCGGCTGGCAATATGCTAGTGGCAGTGATGCCGAAGCAGGATTTTGCCGCGCAAAAGACCAAGTTTTTTCAGATGGTCGAAGCCAATGGCATGGTGGTGCAACTGGCGGTACAACATGAGCGTGATCGGCAGAATATTTTAGAAGACTTGGCCAAGCGGATGGGCTTACAACTGCATGCCAACGCATGGCGCGAGTTACTGGCCCAAACCCAAAACAACTTACTCGCTGCGCACCAAGCCTTGATGCGGCTATCTAGTTTGCACGATGATCTGACGCGGCCAGTGACTGAGCAAGAATTAATGCCCGCCTTGGTGCAACAATCGCGCTTTTCTACCTTCGATCTGGGCGATGCGGCCTTATTGGGTCAGGCCGAAAAAGTGGTACAGATTTTGGCTTTTTTGCAAGAAACGGCCGAGCCAACGCCGCTGGTGTTATGGACGCTAACCAAAGAAATGAAGTTGGTGATGCAATTGCTTGCCCATCCCAATAGTGAGCAACAATTGGGTATTTGGTCGAACAGGCAAGGGTTGTATCGCCAAGCCTGCAAGCGTCTTCGGATTGCGGACACGGAGGATTGGCCGGATTTATGGTTGCGCGTTGATCAGTCGATTAAAGGCGTGAGCGATGAGAATCCGTGGGATTTGTTGATGCAAGCGGCATTGGCGTTGGCGGGGGTGAGGTTGTTTGTTTAGGGTTGAGTGGTGCATAACGTTTGGTTAAGGGGCGGGCTTTAGCCCGTCCCAGTGAGCGCAGCGAACGGTTTGAACCAATTGTTATGCTCTGCCAACGTTTCGCTATAATGGGAGATGCTCTTTAACTAGGT
>JBBKWH010000108.1:0-13974 GCA_037968855.1 Moraxellaceae bacterium
TACAGGTGGTGCAAGCAAACGCCACGATCCCAAAGCCCAGTTGCTCTAATTCAGACAGCACACCGGCTTCTTGCAGATACAGTTCAGCCGCTTTAGAACCGGGTGCAAAGGATGATTTGACCCACGGCTTACGGGTCAGACCCAACTGGTTGGCTTTGCGTGCCAATAAGCCTGCCGCCACGGTGTTACGTGGATTGGAGGTGTTGGTACAACTGGTGATTGCAGCGATGATTACCGCACCATCTGGCATCAAGCCTTCGGCTTCTTGCGCTTGGGCAGCGGCCAAATTACCGGCAATGCCTTTGGCTGCCAAATCGCTGGTGGCGACGCGCGCATGTGGATTAGATGGGCCAGCCATGTTGCGGGTCACGGTGGATAGATCAAAACGCAGTACGCGTGGATAGACGGCGGTTTTTAGTGCATCTGACCACAGGCCGGTGGTTTTGGCATACAGTTCGACCAGATCAATCTGGGCATCTTCACGGCCTGTAATACGCAGATAATCGAGGGTTTGTTGGTCAATATAGAACATCGCGGCCGTTGCACCGTATTCTGGGGTCATGTTGGAGATGGTGGCACGGTCGCCAATCGACATACTGTCGGCACCTTCGCCAAAGAACTCTAGGTACGCACCGACTACGCGCTCTTTGCGCAAGAACTCGGTTAAGGCCAGCACGATGTCAGTGGCGGTAATGCCCGCTTGACGCTGCCCAGCCAACTCGACACCAATAATGTCCGGTAGGCGCATCATTGAGGCACGGCCCAACATCACGCATTCGGCTTCAAGGCCACCCACGCCCACTGCAATCACACCCAACGCATCAACATGCGGGGTATGGCTGTCTGTACCGACACAGGTATCCGGATAGGCCACGCCATCACGGGCCTGAACCACTGGCGACATTTTTTCGAGGTTGATCTGGTGCATGATGCCGTTACCAGCAGGGATCACATCGACGTTTTTAAATGCCGTTTTGGTCCACTCGATAAAGTGAAAACGGTCTTCGTTGCGACGGTCTTCAATCGCACGGTTTTTGGCAAACGCGTCTGGATCAAAACCACCACACTCCACCGCCAACGAGTGGTCAACGATCAACTGGGTTTGCACCACTGGATTGACCAATGATGGATCACCGCCTTGCTCGGCAATTGCATCGCGCAGACCCGCCAAATCGACCAATGCGGTCTGGCCCAAAATGTCATGCGTGACCACACGGGCCGGATACCACGGAAAATCCAAATCTTGCTTACGCTCAATAATTTGCTTAAGCGAATCAGTCAGCATGTCTGGATCACAGCGACGAACCAATTGTTCGGCCAGCACGCGTGAGGTGTATGGCAGGCTGTCATATGCGCCTTGCTGAATGTCTTCGACCGCCGCACGGGTGTCAAAAAAATCGAGCTGGGTACCCGCGAGGGCTTTACGGTATGCACTATTCATCAGATCAAAACCTATCTAGGGAGCGTCTATAGGAGCGCGTCGAGAAAAACGCGGTCTGGTGGTCGGCCAACGCCGCTGGGCTGGTTGTGCCATCTGTCGTGTCGTATTGTACGCGCTCAAAATAGCGTTTCCCAAATCTGATCAACTTCAAAAACTTAACTCAAAAAATAGCTATTTTTAGAGCTTTTGCACTGTTTTTGACAAAAAAATTTTTTTTGCACGGTGTTTTGTTACGGATCACCTGATTAAACTGCGGGTCATTAACGGCTTACTGCGGAGTCTTTGGCATGTCTCATTTGATCCCCACCACGGGCCCAAGCTTTGCGCGCTTAACCCTCACCGGCCCTGATGCCGAAAAATTCTTACAAGGCCAAGTCACGGTTGATATCGCTGATTTGGTGATTGATCAACGTCGGCCCACTGCCATTTGTGATCTTAAAGGTCGGGTGCATTTTGGCTTGTGGATCATGCGCTTGACGGCTGATTCATTTGAACTGATTGTCAGCCATGATCTGCTTGACGCCTTTCGTTTGCACCTACGCAAATACGGCGCGTTTTCTAAAATGACCAGCAGCACACCGGATGACGTCTTCCCTTGTGTGATCGACGGTCAAGCCAGTTTTAGCAACGATGCCAGCCTTGTCGATCCACAGGCATGGCAACTCACTGCGATTCAACACGGTCAGGCATGGATCACCGCACAAAGCCAAGGTTTGTTTCAACCGCAAGAATTACGCCTGCACCAACGCGGCGGCGTCGATTACGACAAAGGCTGCTATTTGGGCCAAGAGATCGTGGCACGACTGTATTTTCGGGCCAAGCCCAAATCATGGCTGCATTTGATCGCAGGCACAGGCGATCTGCCACAAGCGGGTCAATCGCTGCTTGATGGGGTTGATGTGGTGAATGCCGTTGCCGTGCCAGAGGGTTGGCAAGCCTTAGTGATCGCCAAACCTGCTGCGTTAGACGGCAGTGCGTTTCAGACGCTTGATTTGCCTGATGGTCTAAATGGCGAGGTTGGACGCGCTGTTTGAATGTTTTATTTGTCTGTAGTCGCAACCAATGGCGTAGCCCCACCGCCGAACAAGTGTTTCGGCGTGGCTATGCCATTAACGTGCGTTCGGCAGGGACAGCCAGCAGTGCAAAACGGGTGATTTCCGCACAAGATTTAACGTGGGCGGATCTGATCTGCGTGATGGAACACAAGCATAAACAACGAATCTGCGCTGCATTCCCGCGACTGATTCAATTTAAAAGAATCGTGGTGCTCGATATTCCAGATGATTATCACTATATGGATAGCGAGTTGATTGAACTGCTTAAAGCGAGTGTGGAGCCGTTGCTAGAGCAAGACGAATAGCGTCATTTGGCGTATTTGTTTTATTCATATTTAGACCGTTATTTCTTAGACAACGACCCATGCCCCGTCCACACATAGCGCAGCAGCCAGTGTTTGGCCTCGCCTGCGTAATCAATACCGATCCGTGGCCGCACCGATACTGGCGGACGGCAGCCATCATCCTCAATCCATAGACCCGTCTCAGGGGTAATGCTTTGGCCGTACAGGGCTTTGTCGATCTGTAAGGCTTTGGTCAGTTTGGCAGGGCCAGCCAATGCGCGCAGATCCAAGCCGTCAATAAATGCCGCTCGAATCAGCACTGCTTCAGGTTCGCCTTCAACATGGCTGACCAGATTGAGCATGTAATGAATGCCGTAGGTCAAATACACATACAGGATGCCGCCTTCAGCAAACATCGCTTCGGTGCGGGTGGTACGGCGGCCCAAATGGGCATGACAGGCCGGATCATCATGCCCAATATAGGCTTCGGTTTCGCTAATGCGCGCACGGATCACTGTGCCATCCGGCAGACAACGACAGAGCAAACAACCAATTAAATCTGCCGCAACCACCGTCGTTGGTCGCACAAACCATACCGTTGGACACACAGCACGCACAGGGTTTACAGCAGCCACCTTAAACCTCTCTCGTTTTATGCATGTTTTTTAAACAACTCACCATCAAAATGAATCTATCGTTTTGAATTGCTGAGGCTGTCATGGCTGCCCTACGTTTTGGTTTATCCATCTTGATGTGTGTCTCCGTCAATGGCACCAAAGGTTGTGCCAGCATTGACCCGCAAGCGCATCCGGTCAGTGCCACCGTGATGGTCAGCCCTTAAGCGGCCATCGCCCTGTCATCCTTCACTTTGGCCCGTAGCAAACACAACACCCGTAATTCATCGTCTGATAAATATTGATACTTTGCTTGTAAGCGCTTCATTGCCCGTCCCATATCCGCCACGCTACGTCCTTGCTGAAAATGCAGCAGCACCCGTGGATCAATATAAGACCCTCGCGCCACAGTTGGCGTATTGCCCAGACGCTCCGCAGTTTTTTCGACCGCGTGTTTGATGCAGCGCTCTTGGTCTTTGGCATCGTTACACCAGCCCTGCTCGGCCAAGGTAAGCGCCGCCATCACCGTGCCGCCCCATGTTCTAAAATCTTTGGCCGAAAAATCCTCACCCATGATCTGACGGATATAGTCGTTTAGATCGTGGCTATCAATCTCGTGCCGTTCGCCTTGCTCATCCAGATATTTAAACAGGCGATAGCCCGATAGCTCACTGAGTGCGCCCACAATTTGACTCAGGCGTCGATCAATCACGTGGCGTTCTTGGTCTTTGCCAGATTTACCACGATAGCTAAAAACCAGCTCATCACCATCAACGCTTAAATGCCGCCGTCGCAGGGTGGTTAGGCCATAGCTATGATTTTGCTTGGTATATCGTACGTTTCCTGCACGAAAATAGGCACTGTCTATCAGGCGCACCATACAGGCCAAGATTTTGTCTTTGCATAAACCACGCTTACGCAAGTGTTTGGCAGTTTGCTCACGCATGGCATCTAGACGTTCGGCAAAGTGAATCATGCGGTCAAACTTGGCTTGATCTTGTTGCTGCCGAAATCGCGTGTGGTAGCGATATTGCTTGCGCCCTTTGCTATCGCGGCCTGTGGCCAATAAGTCAGCATCTCGATCTTCGCTGATCTGCACGTCAGTCCATGCCGGTGGAATCACCAAGCTGTCAATCCATGTCCGGACTTTTGCATCACGCACAGTTTGACCCCGTGCATCCCGATAAGAAAATCCTTTGCCACAACGAACGCGCGTATACATCGGCCTTACTCCACGCAAGCCCAGTTTTTGTGCAATAAAATGGCCGACCTCAGCCGACCATTTTTGTACATGTCATCAAGGTTTAGACCAAATTGGCCTTTAGGGTAATGGTTGGTACTGCGGCCAGAGCTTTTGACAAGGGGCAGTTTTTCTTGGCGCCTTCGGCAATCTCATTAAACTTTTCTGGGCTAATACCATCAATGCTGGCAGTCAGTTCCAGATCAATCTGCTGAATTTCAAAGCCGCCTTCGATTTTGCCCAGATGCACGGTGGCTTTGGTGTCGGCGCTTTTGGTGGCAAAACCAGCATCAGCACAGGCAAACGAAAAAGCCATGGTGAAACATGCCGCATGTGCTGCACCCAAAATTTCTTCTGGATTGGTGCCTTTGCGATCATCTTCAAAACGGCTACCAAAGCCATACGGATATTGCTTCAGCGATCCGGTCTCGGTGCTGATTTGACCTTGACCTTGTTTGCCTTCACCTTCCCAGTGAACGTCGGCATGCTTCTTAATCATGGGGTACTTTCCTCTTGATAGAACAAAAATAGGTCTGTCAGTTGACGAAGCAGTAGATACCGTCATTGCGATCTATCAACGCAGTCTTAAGACTAACGAGCGATTGGATTGTGTCCGTTGTCGATCTGCTAACGCTGTGTATAGACCATGTTGCCGCATGGGGTTTTGGTCGCACACTAGATTGATCTTGGTGTGTTTTTCGCACCCCCGTTATTGATCATGTGGTAGATCATATTGATGTACTGATGATTTAAAAAACCAAGGACACTGATTCGCATGACCTCTCAATCTGTTGACATTGCCATTATTGGTGCGGGAACTGCTGGTCAAACCGCCTATCGCGAAGCGGTCAAAAGCACCGATTCGGTGTTGCTGATCAATCAAGATTCGTGGGGAACCACCTGCGCACATGTGGGCTGTATGCCCAGCAAGTTGCTGATCGCGGCAGCCAATCGTGCCCACGAGATCCAAAATGCCGAAGTGTTTGGTCTGCATGGCTCGGTCACGATTGATGGTGTAGCGGTGATGCAGCGGGTGCGCAAAGAGCGTGACCGTTTTACCCAAGGCGTGATTGATGCGGTCAATGATTGGCCCGAACGCCATCGCCTGAGTGGCCATGCAGTGCTCAAAGACCAACACACCATTCATGTTGGCGGTAAACATACCATTAGCGCCAAAAAAATCGTGATCGCCACCGGATCAAGTCCGGTTGTGCCAAAGGACTGGAAAGATGCGATTGGCGAGCGCTTACTGACCACCGATAGTATTTTTGAACTGGATGATCTGCCGTATAGTATCGCGGTCATTGGCGCAGGTGCAGTCGGCTTGGAGTTAGCGCAAGCGCTGCATCGTTTAGGCGTTAAGGTCACGGTATTTAACCGTAGCGACAGGCTGGGTACCCTGACTGATCCGGTATTACAGGCCAATGCACATGCAGTATTGGGCAAAGAATTAACCTTGGTGTTAAACAGCAGCATTGATCGGGTTGAAGCGCATGATCAACGCGCCAGATTGTTTTATACCGACAGTGACGGTCAGTCGCACCAAGGCACCTTTGACTATGTGCTGTGTGCGATGGGTCGCAAGCCAAATCTAACCAGCATGCATCTAGATCAACTGGGCATTGAGCTTGATGAACGTGGCCAGCCAACTGCATTTGATCCCTTAAGCGGCCAGATTAGCGATACCGCGTTATTTATGGCCGGTGATGTAAATGGTTTTCGCCCACTGCTACACGAAGCGGCCAACCAAGGCCATCATGCTGGCAACAATGCTGGACGCTACCCAGACATCCGCCGCGTGCCGCAACAAGTGTCCATGTCAGTGGTGTTTTGTGAGCCACAAATGGCGATGGTTGGCCAATCGTATGCAGACATTCATCAACGTTTGGTCGAGCATGATGAAGCATTTTCGGTCGGTAGCGCTTGTTTTGTCAGTCAAGGACGAAGCAACGTGATGGCAGTCAATCAAGGTGCGATGCGCGTGTATGGTCAGGCCAAAACCGGCAAGCTATTGGGCGCTGAGATTTTTGGCCCTGCCGCCGAACATCTGGCACATTTGCTGGCATGGGCCATGCAACACGACATGACCGTCGCGCAAATGCTGGATAGCCCGTTTTATCATCCGGTGATTGAAGAAGCAGTCCGCACCGCCCTACGCGACCTGCAACGCGCCATGAGCATGGGGCCTGTACCGGTCAAAGGGTGCTTGGACTGCGGCGCAGGCGCTTAAATTTTTGAGAATACAACCATGTCCGTCTTTACTGACCGTTTAGAACAAGCCTTTCGTGACACGCTCAGTTACACCATCGGCGCACCCGAACATTTGGATTTTCGCTGGTCCGAACTACTGGGCAATGTGTTGGCCAAAGGCGTGGTCGTGGTGGTACTGGTTGGTGTGTTTAGCCTGCTGTACTGGCTGTTACGGACGGGTCTAAAGTGGTGCGAAAAGCGCTTTAACCTCGCCCACGAATGGATTGATGCTTTCAAAAACGCCCTCAAGTTTTTTTGGTTATTGGCCTGTTTAATCGCTGTTTTGTCCCAGTGCGGCATGACCCCAGAAACGCTCCAAGCCACAGCACGCGCCTCGATTGCAGGCTTGGTGTTTTATATTTTATGGAAAGTCAGCTCACGCTTTATGGGTCGTGCGCTTGGCCGCTTTAACCTTGATGCCTCGATTGAGCAACTGCTTAAAAATCTACTGTCGGTGCTGATTGTGGTGCTGGGTATTGCGGCGGTAATGGCGCAGTTTGGCTTTAATATTTTATCGATTATTGCTGGTTTAGGCATTGTTGGTTTGGCGGTGGGCTTTGCTGCGCAATCCACGCTATCGAATTTTATTGCTGGCATTACGATTTTGTTGGAGCGACCGTTTCGGATTGGCGACTGGGTGCGGATTAATGATCAAGAAGGCAAAATTATCAAAATCGCCTTACGCACCACCCATATCAAAACCCGCGACAACATCTCGATTATTATTCCCAATGCCACCGTGGCCTCTGCCGATCTGACCAACTTAACCGCACGGGATTTGATTCGTTTTTCGGTGTTTTGTCAGATTGCCTATAAAGAGTCGATTGCCCAAGCACGCGAGGTCATTTTGGCGCGATTGGACGGCATAGAGGATATTTTGCACACCCCTGCCCCATTGGTAAATGCGCGCGAACTGGCCGACTCTGGTGTCACCTTGGTGATTCGCTATTGGCTTAATCCGGTCCAAGTCGAGCGTCAGCCACGTATTTCAGAGATGCTGTTAGAAGAAATCAAAAGCGCTCTAGATGCAGCAAGCATTGAGATTCCGTTCCCGCATGTGCAGCTCATGTACAACCCTGCCGACAATCAACCTATTAATCAACCTGCCAGCACAGCGACCAGCAAGCCTGCCATCATTGACTAAACACGACTGTCCAAGCGGTGGCAGATCATGGCATTTCTTGGGTCAGATAGGCCACCATCTTCAGCACCATGGGCCGTAAGATAAACAGCAAGGCAAACGCCACCGGCCAGACCTTAATAAACGCATGTAGCCAGATACTGACAAAATGCGGATTCATGCCAGTATTCAAAAATGTCACCAATCCTGACATCAAAAAAGCCATCAGCATCGACATCAAAAACGCCGTCAGTAGCGGCGCATATTTGGCATGAAAACGCGGTAACACACGAGCCTGTAACATGATGATGCCACCCCTATTCAAACACGCCAAAACAATCACATAAACGCAAAAGCGCTTCACCGTGCCGCATCATACCTAATCCATCCAACAACAAAACCACTCAATCCCACAGTCTTTTTAAAGCTGCGCTTCATACCGTGCGACCCAACCCGTCGCTATGTCCATTGCCGACCACAGCCCCTATAATGCCCACTCATGCCGGAGACCCCAATCATGAGCGGCCACAACGCCAAACTATCAGCCCTAAATCCACGTCAACAAGAGGCGCTTGAATACGTCAGCGGCCCGTTGCTGGTACTGGCGGGCGCGGGGTCAGGCAAAACCGCTGTGATCACCCGCAAAATCGCCCATCTGGTGCACAACTGCAACGTGCCTGCCCATCGCATCGTCGCCATGACCTTTACCAACAAGGCCGCGCGCGAGATGAAAGAACGGGTCAGCAAGCTATTGGGCAAAGATGAAGGCCGTGGCCTGACCGTCTCGACCTTCCACAATTTTGGCTTAAATTTGTTGCGTTTTGAGCTGAAGCACACACCGCTAAAAAACAACTTTTCCATCATGGATGCCGATGACTGCAAACGGCTATTGATGGATTTAATGCAGCGCGACAACTTAAGCGGCGCAGAAAGCAAAGAACTGATTGCCAAAGCCATGCGCCGGATTAGCGAATGGAAAAACGACCTGATCTTGCCGCCCGAAGCCATCAGCACCGCCATTGATAACGAAGATCTGCATCTGGCCCACCTATACGAACTGTACGAACGCAACATTCGTGCCTATAACGCAGTGGATTTTGACGATTTGATCGTACTGCCCACTCGCCTGCTACAAGACAATGCCGAAGTGCGCGACAAATGGCAAAACCGCGTGCGCTATTTGCTGGTGGACGAATACCAAGACACCAACACCGCGCAATATATGCTGGTCAAGTTATTGGTTGGCGTGCAAGCGCGCTTTACCGCAGTGGGTGATGACGACCAATCGATCTATGCATGGCGCGGCGCAAAACCTGAAAACATGGCGCTACTGGCCGAAGATTTTCCGCAGCTTAAAGTCATTAAACTGGAACAAAACTATCGCTCGACCACCCGTATTTTAAAAGCCGCCAACTCGGTCATTACCAACAACCCGCACTTGTTTGAAAAAAAGCTCTGGTCTGACAAAGGCCATGGCGACGCGATTCGGGTCATCACCTGCCGCAATGACGACGACGAAGCCGAACGCATCGTGCATGACCTGATGACGCATAAGCTGATGAACGGCAAAACATGGCAAGACTATGCCGTGCTGTATCGCGGCAACTTTCAAGCGCGGGTGCTAGAAACCCAACTGCGTCAGCTACAGATTCCGTATAAGTTATCCGGCGGTACCTCGTTCTTTGCCCGTGCCGAAATCAAAGACGTGATGAGCTACCTGCGCCTGATCATCAACCCCGATGATGACAGCGCCTTTTTGCGCATTATCAACACACCCAAACGTGCCATTGGCCCTGCCACGCTGGAAAAACTGGGCCTGTTTGCGCAGGAATACACCATCTCGCTGCTGATGGCCGCAGGCGACCTACGACTTGGTATGGCCATGCCGAAAAAAGCGGCAGCGCAACTACACGAATTTGCCCAATTTATTGAGCATTTTACCCGCGAGCTACACGACCATAGCGACCCCGTGCCATTGGTTCGGCAGATGATCAACGAAACCGGCTATATTGATTACATCAAAGAGCAAGCCGCCACGCCGCAAGCCGAAAAAAACAAAATCGACAATCTCGAAACGCTGTTCTCGTCGATTCAAAACTTGATCAACAAGGCCGACGACGAAGACGAACGCAATATCGAAAGCGTGATTCGCAAACTGGTGTTGCTCGATTTGCTTGATCAACAACAATCTGAAGAAGACACCGACAAGGTCAACCTGATGACCTTGCACGCGGCCAAAGGCTTGGAGTTTCCCTACGTCTATATCATGGGCTTAGAAGAAGACATGCTGCCGCATCGCAACTCGATTGCCGCCGACACCGTGGAAGAAGAACGCCGCCTGATGTACGTCGGCATCACCCGCGCCCGTCAAGGCTTGACCTTAACACTTGCCAGCCAACGCAAAGCCGGTGGCCAAATGCGCCACACCACGCCAAGTCGTTTTTTGGACGAATTGCCACAAGACGAGTTGGAATGGTCAGGCAAGCCGAAGCAAAAATTGTCCAATGTTGACCCAAAAGCGCAAGCACAGGCGTATTTGGCCAACTTAAAGGCGCTGATGAAATAGTCAGCGCGTCTGCTCATTTTTTTCTCTCATGGAATAGATCCTCGCCTTATGAAACTCCAACTTAAAATCATCGACCCCCGTATTGGCAGCACATGGCCATTGCCCAGCTACGGCACCGCCGGTTCGGCCGGTATTGATCTGCGTGCCTGTTTGGATCAAGACAGCATCGTGATTGAGGCCGGACAAACCGTGTTGGTCAAAACTGGCATCTCGATCTACATCGAAGATACCGGATTTGCCGGTATGCTATTGCCGCGCTCAGGCTTAGGCCATAAACACGGTATCGTGTTGGGCAATTTGGTTGGTTTGATTGATTCGGACTATCAAGGTGAACTGATGGTATCGGTCTGGAATCGCAGTGAAATACCATTCACACTTGAAGCAGGTGAACGGATGGCACAATATGTGCTGGTTCCAGTGGTGCAAGCGCAATTTGATATTGTCGATGAGTTTGCAGCCAGCAGTCGCGGTGCTGGTGGCTTTGGTCATACAGGCCGCCAATAAGTAATTGCAACATCAAGCCGTTGCAACATCTAACGCAAGCAATGACAACCAGCGGTCAACTCCAGTACAGTATTGGCCGTTTGGTACCATAATCATATGATCAGGGATGCATCACGTGCAGGATAACGGCAAAGATACGACAACCCAGCAATCGTCTCGTTTAAGTGGAAAACTCAACGCATTGGCCTTCCATGTGATTTTGGGCTTATCGGTCAGCGCGGGCAGTTATTTTGTGTTGCAGCAAATGGCTGAGAGTTTTGCCGTCCATCGCACCCAAGCTGTCGGTCAACAAGTCGCCACCTTAATTGAGCTACAAGCCGCCAGTTGGCAAGCGCAAACCGCGCTGCTTGCACAACAACCCGATCTAAAAACCCCAGCCATACTCAAAGCCGTCATCCCTGTCGATGGTACAGTTCCACCCTCACTGAGCTATACCATCCAAGATTTGCTCAACCGCACCAAGGTTGCTGCAACGCAGCCTGAGTTGGTCATGAGCGATGACAAAACCATTAAGGTCAACACCGCCACAGCGATGACCAGTGGCGGCTATCTGGTGGCAGAATGGCCCTTTACACCCTTACAAAACGCCCTGCAAACTGCTCTGCCCACCGACTACCAGCTTAAATTAAGCCAAAGCGTCAACGGCCAAGCTATGGAGTTGCTTCGTATTCATGGCAATGGCAATGACGGCGTTTTACGTCCAACGGCCACCAAGCTCAACGGCTGGGATCTGGCGGTAGGGCCAACCCGTTCGACAGATATGCCATTGTGGGCAGCGCTGTTCTCACTGATTGCAGGACTAATCACCATGACGCCGTGGTTGCTACTGCGTCGCCCCGTGGTTATTCAGCAAGCTCCACTGATCAAAACCAAATCGACAAACGACAGCAATCCTTTAGATCAAAACTCTGTTGCAGGCAGCTTAGATCAACCGTTACCCAGCACAGCACTGGATAAACTGCCGATTGTTCCGGTCATTACACCTGCCAGCGCCAAAATGCCAGCAACAGACCATAACGATGCCCGTCTTGACGCAGATGAGTCGAACAAAACAGCCTCGGACACCGCAACACCAGCAACACCAACACCGACAGCCAGTACCCCAGCCGAGCCAGAAAAACCGGCCAGCAACCTGATGGAATTTAACCTCGACGAATTTATGCTGCCAGAGCTACAACTTGGCGACGCAAGCGAGAAAAAATTTCCATCGCATCTGTTCCGTGCGTATGACATTCGTGGGCCAGTGACCGACATGCCAGCCAAACTGGTCAGCCATATTGGCAAAGCACTCGGTAGCATCTTGCGGGATAACAACCAACATCAAGTGGTGTTGGGTTATGACGTCAGACTCACCAGCGAAGACTTTAACGTCCTGATACGCGATGCGCTGGTGTCGTGCGGCCTCACTGTTATCGAGATTGGCCAAGTGCCAACCCCCATCATGCACCACGCAGCGCGCGAGCACGACGGCAACGGCATTATGATCAGCGCCAGCCACTGCGATGGTGGCCAAAACGGCTTTAAATGGGTGATCGAAAACCATCCGCCAACGCCAGAAGAAATCCAGCAGGTGCAAGTGCGCTGCATGGAACAAAACTTTATCGAAGGCCATGGTCAAAGCCGCATCCAAAGCTATACCGAAAGCTATCTGGATCACCTGCTTGCAGACGTGATTTTGAACCAAAGCTTTGAAGTGGCCATTGATGGCATGAATGGCGCTATGGGGCCAACCGCCCTCTCCGCGCTACGTGCCGTTGGCTGCCAAGTCAGTAGCATTAACACCGAACCAGATGGCAATTTTCCTCATGGTGATCCCGATCCATCACAAGCTGGCCGCTTAGACGATCTATGTAATGACGTGATTATTACCGGCGCTGACATTGGTTTTGCTTTTGATGGCGACGGAGACCGCTTAGTCGTGGTTGACCCAGAAGGTCAAGTGGTCTCACCCGATCAACTGATTGCCTTGTTTGCCATGATGGTGCTCGAATCCCAACCGGGTTCGGATATCGTGTTTGACGTCAAATGCAGCCGGATGATCTCGACCATGATCACCCAATCCGGTGGACGCCCTGTGATGGTGCGCAGTGGTAACACCTTTATTCGCCAAGCCCTGCAATCCTCGCGCTACGAAGCCTCATTTGGTGCAGAGTTCTCTGGTCATTACTTCTTTAATGATGGCCGTGGCCATAACAACGACGACGGCCTGTACGCCGCACTACGTCTACTCGAATGGCTGGCCCTACGAGGTCAAACACTCACCGAAGTGCTCAAAACCCTACCGCAACGCGTGGGTACACCAGACATGTACCTACCGCTAGATGGTCGTGATGGCCGTCAATTATTGGCCGACATTGAAACCGCAGCAGAACACATGCATGACAGCCAAGTCTCATTGCTAGACGGCGTACGACTTGATTTTAATGACGGCTTTGGCATTATTCGCGCCTCCAATACAGGGCCATATTTGACTGCCCGTTTTGATGGTGACGACCCAGAAGCCTTACAGCGCATCCGCAAAGTGTTTTACGACCTCGTTGCCCCTTCTCATCCGGACATGGCCAGACGCCTGACCGAATAACCTTATCGACTTGACTTGATCGGAGCTGCCGTATGGCCCTCAGCAAAGATGCTGCCCTCAATATCGCCAAAGTCCTAACCGAAGCGCTGCCCTACATTCAGCGCTTTGTGGGCAAGACCATCGTGGTCAAATACGGCGGCAACGCCATGACCGACCCAGAGCTTGAGCGCTCGTTTGCCCGTGATATCGTGTTGCTTAAGACCGTCGGCATTAACCCTGTGGTCGTGCACGGTGGTGGCCCGCAAGTCGATAGCTTGCTTAAGCAACTTGGCCGCGTGTCTGACCGCATCGACGGCATGCGCGTAACCGATGCGCCGAC
>JBBKWH010000109.1:0-14217 GCA_037968855.1 Moraxellaceae bacterium
GTATGTCCCTGATTGAGTCGTTGCTGGATTTGATTACGTTCGTCGAGGCTGAGATGATGATAGGTCATGGCAACACCTTAATTTATAGGGTGTTGCACTTCAAGTTTGAATCCAAGCAAGAAAATGATGATCAGCTAGAAGAAGACTTCGAGATTTTGGCGAAGTCAGATCTCTTGAGTGAAAAAAATATTTATGCTCAGAATGAATTATCAAATCTGGTTGATAGTTTTTATAATTTCGAGATTAAAAATGGCTTTGAAGAACAGATTAAAAAGCTTGCTGAGATGAGTTTTAATAGTCAAGGGGTTCTTAATTCAATGTTTTATGTTAATGTTTTAAAAAAATGTGGTAGTGAGTTGTCAGCAGAGCCAAAAGATAATCTTATGCTATGGGTGGAAAATAAGCTACTAACAGCAAACCGCCCAATAGAAAGTGCAGGACATTTTTTTATGTTTGGCTCGGAAGGTTGTGAAGATATTTATCAGGAAATTGAGGAAATGATCAAAAATAATCAATCGAACTATTATAGCTTAACTGACACAATTAGTTATTATATTGAGCATGGGGGATGCAGATCCTTTGATGCTAGAGTTATCTCTAAATCAACAAAAGAAGACTGGAGGAAATTAATTTTTGTGGACACAAAAGAAGAACGTTTTTCTGTGATTAGAGAAATTTGGAGTCAATGGATTGTTCCTGAAAAAAATCCAGAGATTCATCAATGGATCAGAGAGCTAATGACTGAAAAGCGTCAAGAGTCTGTTGCAATGAGTGTGGCTGTGGATCACATGTTGAGTTTGTTGGAGAAGAAATAAAAAAGCCCCACACAATGATGGGGCTTTTTTTATATGTGAATCCGGCTGAATTAGTACAACACACGCACGCGCAATGTGCCTTCAACCCCTTGGATTTTTTCCAAGGCTTCGTCGGAGTCGTTGTCTTCGACGTCAATCACCAGATAACCGATGTCGCCTTTGGTCATCAAACTCTGCGCGCAGATGTTGATGTTGTTTTCGGCAAACAACTTGTTAATCGCAGACAGCACACCCGGTACGTTTCTGTGGATGTGCAGCAGGCGATGAGTGCCTTCTTGTTGTGGGATCGCCACTTCAGGAAAGTTAACCGCTGTGGTGGTCGCGCCAGAGTCTGAGTACCGCACAAACTTCTCGGCCACTTCAAAACCAATGTTGGCCTGTGCTTCTTGCGTCGAACCACCGATATGCGGGGTCAGAATCACATTGTCCAGACCACGCAATGCCGACATAAACTCTTCGTCATTGGCTTTTGGTTCTTTAGGGAATACGTCAATCGCTGCGCCGTTTAAGTGCTTGGATTTGATCGCATCGGCCAAGGCATCAATATCAACACACGTGCCGCGTGCCGCATTGATAAAGATTGCGCCTTGCTTCATTTGCGCAAATTGCTCGGCACGCATCATGTTTTTGGTTGATGGCAGGTCAGGCACATGCAGCGACACTACGTCGGCTTGTGACAGCAACTCTTCCATTGTGCCCACTTGACGCGCATTACCCAGCGGTAGCTTGGTGATCGCATCAAAGTAGATCACGCGCATGCCAAGGCTTTCGGCCAATACAGACAGTTGCGAACCGATAGAACCGTAACCAACGATACCCAAAATCTTGCCGCGGGCTTCATACGAGCCTTCAGCCGATTTTGACCAGCCGCCACGATGAACCAAGGCATTTTTTTCGGGAATCCCGCGCAACATCAAAATCAGTTGACCCAAGACCAATTCGGCGACCGAACGGGTGTTGGAGTAGGGTGCGTTAAACACGGGAATCCCGCGCTCCATCGCACCATCAAGATCAACTTGGTTGGTGCCAATACAAAAACAGCCGATGGCAATCAACTTTTCTGCTGCATTCAGCACGTTTTCGGTGATTTGAGTGCGTGAACGCAGACCGACAAAGTGCGCGTCTTTGATCTTTTCGATCAAGGCGTCTTCATCTAATGCGGTCTTGATGTATTCGATGTTGGTATAACCCGCTGTATTGAGTACATCGAGTGCGTTTTGATGCACGCCTTCGAGTAGCAAAAAGCGAATTTTGTCTTTATCCAGCGAAAGCTGCTGACTCATGGCGACTCCGGTGCAAAGGCCAAAAAACTAGCCGCGTATGATAGCATATTGCATCGATCCGTTGCCTTTTTATGCAGGTCTTAGCAGATGAACGCTCCCGTGCTTCTTCCCGTGTCTTTACTTGACCGTTTAACCGCCCTATTGGGTGAGCAACGGGTCAAAACCGATCTTGATAGCCGCATGAACTGGGGCAAGGATTGGACCAAACATTTTGAGCCAAATCCCTCGGTGATCGTGTTCCCCGCGACCACCGAAGAGGTGCAAGGCGTGGTGCAACTGGCCAACGAATTTGGTCTGGTAGTCACGCCCAGCGGTGGACGGACTGGCTTGTCAGCGGGCGCAGTGGCGGCCAATGGCGAGATTGTGGTCAGCATGGATCGGATGAATAAAATCATCGATTTTTTGCCCGCAGATCGTTTGGTGCGCTTGCAATCGGGTGTGGTGACCGAGCAACTGCAACAGTTTGCCGAAGAACAAGGTTTGTACTATCCAGTCGATTTTGCCTCGGCAGGTTCTAGCCAAATTGGCGGCAACATTGGCACCAACGCTGGTGGCATTAAAGTGATCAAATACGGCATGACTCGCCAGTGGGTGCTGGGCATGACCGTGGTCACCGGCAAAGGCGACATCTTGCGCTTGAACAAAGGCATGATCAAAAACGCCACTGGCTACGATCTACGCCAATTGTTTATTGGTGCAGAAGGCACGCTGGGCATTGTGACCGAAGTGGAAATGAAGCTAGAGCGCCAACCACGTGACCTACGCGTGATGGTGTTGGGCGCGCCCGATTTTGATTCGGTGATGCCGATTTTGCATGCGTTTCAGAGCCAAATTGATCTGACCGCGTTTGAGTTCTTTGGCGAACTGGCCATGCAAAAGGTACTGAATCACACCGGCTTGCCACGTCCATTTGACACGCCATGCCCGTTTTATGTGTTGCTGGAGTTTGAAGGCCGCTTTGATGCGATTGTTGATGATGCGATGAACATCTTTGAACACTGCGTTAATCAAGGCTGGGTGATGGATGGCGTGATGAGCCAAAACGAAACCCAAGCCAAAAACCTGTGGCGCTTGCGTGAAGACATTAGCGAAACCATCGCGCCGTTTACCCCGTACAAAAATGACATCTCGGTGTTGATCACGCATGTTCCGGCGTTTATTGCAGAGATTGATGCGATTGTGGCCAACAGCTACCCCGATTTTGAGGTGTGCTGGTTTGGTCATATTGGTGATGGCAACTTGCATTTAAACATCTTAAAACCGGCCAATCTGACCAAAGATGAGTTCTTTGAGCAGTGCAAAGTGGTCAACGTGAAGGTGTTTGAAACCGTGCAAAAATATGACGGTTCAATCAGCGCCGAGCATGGTGTGGGTATGACCAAAAAGGATTATTTGGGCTATACCCGTGATGCGGTTGAGATTGACTACTTGCGTGCGGTCAAAAAAGTCTTTGATCCCAATAACGTGATGAATGTTGGGAAGATTTTTGATCTTTAAAGATCTCTGACGTATAGTAGGAACGCACCCATTGAGGTGCGTTTTTTATAAGAAAAAATAGATGAGTCTTGCAAATATCATTGATCTGAAGCTGACATGTCCGAATTGCCAAGCGAAGTTTTATCGACCCATAGTATTGAAGAATTTAATATTTTGTCCTGTTTGTGAAAAGAATTTAATGCCGGTTTATTTTTATATACAGAGAGAAGATGGTGGTTTTTTAAACTTTAACTTATGGTTAAAAAGTATCTTAGCTAGTTTGCTGATTGTTTTGTATTTTACATATGAGGGTGTTATTGATTTATTTTTTGATGGGTTTTTCTATAAAAAATATTTAGCGATGCTTTTTATTTTTTTATTTGTTACTTATGCAGTTTTTCATACAGTAGTTTTTTTTGTACATCGAGGTTTAAGTATAAATGCTATTAAAAGTGGTAGCGATACCATTAGTGAGATCAGTCAAGATAGATGCCCAGAATATAAAGTATATGCACATCAACGTTCAGGGCCAGCTTATGGCTCAAGTTCTTCATTAGTGTCTTGTCCACATTGTCAGTCGATGCGTTTGGCCGATTTGTATTGGTACAAAACAGATCGGGTAGCGCAAGGCCATACTGTCGCTGTAAGTGCTAATAATATTCAAGAGAATATGTTTTTTGGTTGCTTGAAATGTGGAAAGATGTTCGAATATGTTCAACTATTAACAGCAAAAGATAGGCGAACTATTATAATTATGGCTTTTGTGTTCTTTGTGGCTGTGTTATTGCCTTTCAATTGGCATTTGGTCTCAATTTTTTTATCTAAGATAGGTATGATTTTGCCACCTAAACCAATTCCTGCTTTTATTGGCATGACATTATGGTTCTATTTTACGTTAGCTAACCCCAAAAAAATTCGAGTTGAAGAAAATTTGAGTTTGAATTGGATTGAGCGTTAAATGATATAAGGGGTTGAAAATCACCCCCGCTTCACCCCAACAATACACACCTGCAATAACACCGACTGCCAATCCTGCTGCGGTCGGATATCCGCAATCACTGCTTTAAGCGTCAACCGCCTATCCACCAATAACGCCACACGGTAGACCATTCATCAATCCACCTGCATCTGAGTTGATCCGCAGTTGACACATCAGATGGCTAAACGTATCTATACACATGAACATCTCAAAAAATGCACAGCATAGCGCGTAGGCAAAGTACACGAGACTGATTCCATCAGCCGAAAAGATCAGACTCACCCATACGCGGTACAGCATGAACGATGTCGGTAAAAAGCAGTTAACTTTAGGGCTTTACACACCCTCCCAAAAAACGTCTATCCAAACAGGAAGTATCGCCATGGCACTCTTTCATCACAACTTCTGGCAACGCACCCGTCCACTGATTGTTCTTGCTGCGGTTGCCAGCCTCACCGCCGCCTGTACACCCGATCAAATGAACACCGCCGCGCAAATGATTAGCTCAACCGTCACCACCATGCCGCAAGGCCAAGTGGCCACACAGCCCACGTCATCTAACCCAAACTATGGCTATGGCACAGGGCGTCTTAGCCTGAATAAAACCAGCTATCGGGTTGGCGAGACTATTTATGTCACCTTCCAAGCCAGTTCAGGCATGCATCGCTCGGCGTGGATTGGTATTTTGCCGTCTAATATTCCGCATGGCGATGAGTCGGTAAATGACCAATACGACATCACCTATCAATATTTAGAAGGCCGAACCAGTGGCAGCTTGAGTTTTGTTGCACCCAAAGCAGGGGCGTGGGATATGCGGATGCATGACAACGATTCGGCGGGTCATGAGATTGGTTCGGTGAGTTTTGTGGTGCGTTAAGTTCAATCAACGGTTTAAAGCTGACAGTAAAAAACGGTCACTGACATGTGGCCGTTTTTTTGGCCTGTCGCTATGCACCGTACCGCATGCCACAATTGGGGTTTATGACGGTATGTGTTGGAATCTCATCTATGCAATTAAGTTACCGTTTACAGCCTGAGCATTTGATTCAAGATGGTTTGTTGGTCGAGCGTATTCAACGTCGGCGCAAAAACACCATCATGCTGGTGCTGTCGGCGTTTTTGATTGGACTGGGTTTGTCGGTGGGGCAGGCCAATGGCAGCGTGTTGTTTTTGAGCGTTGGACTGAGCACCTTGGTGCTCAATCTCGGTTTTCGTTATGTGCTGTTGCCTTATTTACTCAAGCGGCAAGTGCGGATGCTAGATTGGCGCGAGCAGCAGCAGGCGTTTGTGGTCACGGTATCGGATCAATATTTACAGGTCAAACATGCTGGACAAACTCAGCAGATCACGTGGGCCGAGATTGAGCATTGGTATGTGGGGCAGTTGAGTCTGGTGATTGAGCTACCGCTACGCCAAGCGATTTTGCTGCCGTTTGACGCATTCGAGAGTACGGCGCAACGCCAAGCGTTTGAGCAACAGCTAAGCCTACAGGTTGGCCCTGTACGTCGTTAGAACAGGGCAAGCTGTTGGCGTAGACTGTCTGGAATATCCGTGCTGATCGAGCTGGGCAAGGCGATTAAGGTGCCGTAGATGGTGCGGTCAGCACGCGGAAAGGTATCGCCAGCCAAAAATAGAAAACGCTTGCCATGGTGAATGACTTCAAAAATACCGTCGCCTAACGCTGTATGCCGTGGAAAAACCAGCTTGGTGTCGTACTGATAAAACGCCTCATGAATCAGCTCGGCAGTACCGCCGACATCAAAGGTCTGAAAGTTGTGATACAGCGGGGCGGGATAAAAAAGTCGGCATTCGAGCCACTGTTCGTTGCGTTGCAAAAAACTCTTCATGCAGTCACTCAAATCTAAGGCCATGTCGCTACCAATGAAAGCGTGACAAGCATCCCAATCGTGTTGTACTACGGGCGATTTTACGGCTTGTTTGTCCCGAATGATCTACTTATCGAAAGTATTTTTGGCAACAAAATAAAATCAACAGACAATTGGCATCGATGTGGCTAGAACTCGACCAAATTTTTTGGCAAGGTGCGTGTATTGGCTTTATATGAAAGCAATAGATTGAGGTGTTTGATGAGTGTGCCATCGAAGGTTGTGTGTGTGGGTCGTAACTATGCAGAGCATGCCAAGGAGCTAGGCAATGCTGTGCCAGAGACACCGATTTTGTTTATCAAGCCTTCTACTAGTGTGCGTGCGTTGAGTGATGGCATTGTCTGGCCCAAAGGCTTGGGTGAGTGTCATTTTGAGACCGAGTTGTGCGTGCAGATTGGCCAGCATTTAAGCCATGCCAATCGTGAACAAGCACAGGCTGCGATTAGTGGCATTACCTTGGGTTTAGATTTAACCCTGCGTGACCTGCAAAACACCCTCAAAGCCAAAGGCCATCCTTGGGAGCGTGCCAAGGCGTTTGATGGGGCGTGTGTGCTGGGTGACTGGTTGGCCGCAGATACGGTAGATGATCTTGGTCAGGTCTGTTTTAGCTTAAGCGTCAACGGTCAAACCCGTCAGCAGGGCAATACGCAAGATATGTTGTTTGATGTGGTGGGCTTGGTGGCACATATCAGCGAGACCTTTAGCTTGCTTGCTGGCGATGTGATCATGACTGGCACGCCAGCCGGTGTGGCTGCGTTACAGCAAGGCGATCAGTTGGTGTTAAGTTTGGAGACCCCGTTAGAGCCGGTCAGTTGGCAAACGCGGGTGCTATAAGTCATTGCAACTCGCCATTGTGTTTTGAGTCGGATGTCACAGGGCTGTCATGTAAATGTCAGCGATTGGTCATGTTGGCTGCCTAGTCTTGGGGCAATTGTTAACCCGTCCCCTTCATGCTAGGAAAGATCATGACCCAGCTCCGTATTGAGCCAGAAATGGTTGAAGATGCAAATCATTCAGATAACCCTCACTTTAATGAGCTTTTGCAAGCTCGCCTAAGCCGCCGTAAAGTGTTGGGTGGCGGTGTAGGCATGACCGCAGCCATGATGTTTGGTGGTTTAAGCTTGGCTGGTTGCAGTAGTGATGATGACACTGAGACCAGTGTTACGCCAACGCCACAACCTGTGACACCAGCGTTACCGACTAGCCTGAGCTTTACGCCGGTTGCTAAAAATCTAAACGATGTGGTCACTGTACCAGCCGATTATAATATCGACGTGTTGTATGCACTGGGCACGCCTTTTGTTTCTGGTTTGAATGACTGGAGCGATGATGGCATGCAGTCGGGTGAGTCCTTCACCTTGCGCAGTGGCGATTGTCATGATGGCATGAATTTTTTTGGCCTATCTGATGCTGGTAACTTTGACGCCGCTCGCTCAGACCGTGGCTTGTTGTGCATGAACCACGAATATATCAATGCGACGTTCTTACATCCAAATGGCCCAACGACAGTAGATGGTCGCCGTCCAGTGAGTGAGGTTCGCCGCGAGGTGAATGCCCACGGTATTAGTGTCATTGAGGTCAAGCGCAATACGGCAAACAGCAGCATGATGCTGGTCAAAGACTCAATGTATAACCGCCGTGTGACAAGTCTGACCACTATGGATATGACAGGACCAGTGGCAGGTTCTACATTATTGGCGACACGTTTTTCGCCTAATGGTAAGCAAACCCGTGGTACCAATAACAATTGTGCTAATGGCTATACTCCATGGGGCACGTACCTGACTTGTGAAGAAAACTTTGTTGGTGCTTTTGCTCGGGCCGCTACCGATGATCTAAAACGTACACCCGCAGAAATCATTGCGCTTAATCGCTATTCATTGACTGCTGGTTATGCAAGTCGTTATGGCTGGCAGACTGTCCCTGCCACAGATGCTATCGTTGTGGATGAGTTTGAACGTTGGAATAGTTCGGTCACAGCAGATACAGCCGCTCAAGATTATCGCAATGGTATCAACACCTTTGGTTGGATTGTTGAAGTTGACCCGTTTAAACCGATGAGCAATCCTGTCAAACGTACCGCATTGGGACGTTTTGCTCATGAGTGCTGCTGGCCAGCACCAGCCGTTGTCGGTCAACCGGTTGTGTTCTATATGGGTGATGATGCTCGTGGCGAATACATGTATAAGTTTGTTTCAAAGAATCTGTGGGATGCAGCGGATGTTAACGGCGGTATAAATGCTGGTGCCAAGTATATGGATGAAGGCACTTTATATGTGGCTAAGTTTAATGCAGATGGCATGGGCACATGGATTGAGCTGAGTTTTGGTAAAAACGGCTTAAACAACAGCAATGCGGTTTATCCATTTAGCGACCAAGCAGATGTGCTGACCTTTGCACGTCTAGCCGGTGATGCAGTCGGCGCAACTAAAATGGACCGTCCAGAGTGGACATCGGTAAGTCCTGTTACCGGCGAGGTGTATCTCACCCTGACCAATAACAGCAAGCGTACTATTGATGCGGTTGACGCAGCTAATCCACGTAGCTATGAGGATGTCTACACCAAGACTGATGGTACAACGTCAACCAATAAAGGTAACGTCAATGGCCATATTATCCGCTGGAAAGAACAAGGTGGATTGCACAATGCAACAGCCTTCCAGTGGGATGTCTACCTGTTTGGTGCTGAGGCAGATGCTGCTGAAAACATCAACTTGTCTGGCTTGTCAGATGCCAACGACTTTTCTAGCCCAGATGGTCTGTGGTTTGATCCGCGCGGTATGTTATGGATTCAAACAGACGATGGTGCATATACCGATGAAACCAACTGTATGATGCTGGCGGCATTACCGGGTCAAGTAGGTGATGGTGGCAAGAAACAAGTTGGGGCAGTTGAGACTTATATCGGTAAAAAACCGACACAAAGTAGTTTAAGCCGTTTCTTAGTAGGGCCGGTTGAATGCGAAATCACTGGAATTGCAATGACACCTGATTGCAAAACATTGTTTGTAAATATTCAGCATCCTGGCGAAGATGGCTCTTTGACTAAGATTACTAGCCATTGGCCCGCTAGCCAGACCAATGCAGCGGCAATCAGCCGTCCACGTTCAGGCACTGTCATGGTTACGCGTAAAGACGGTGGTGTGATTTTGGGATAAATTTGATTTGGCTCGTCGTCAGTTTTCGACGGGCCAATCAGGGACGCAGAGCAACCCAAGGGACTGTGATACCTCCCACTAAAAACCGGCCACTAGGGTCGGTTTTTTTATGGCTTGCTGGGGGTGGGGTGCAGAAGATGACTTGGCGTTAGATGTTTATGAATAATCGATTTAATGATGGTTCGACTTTTTTAGCGAATTTTGCGACTCATTTCTTTGTGCACTGTCCTCACTGTCAAAAGATGGCGACCGTTGCGGTATCATCAAATGAAATAGTAAGAATGAGCTGCTTGAACTGCGTATTTTTTCAAAGCTGGTCTGGTACTCTAGCTGGTGTACACATGATTGCAAACCATGCTGGAAGCTATCAGGCAGGGGACATTGTCGTAGGAGCCAACACAGATTGGTATTTTCACTTTCCGTTATGGCTTAAAGCGGCATGCTGTGGTGAGGAGTTGTGGGCATACAATGCTGAGCATCTATTTTGGTTAAAATCTTATATAGGTGCATCGCTAAGAGAAAGACAAAAAAATCAACAGACTGGCTGGTATAATGCTGGCTTATCCAGTAGGCTGCTGAAATGGTTGAAGTTATCCAAAAATAGAAATGAAATTTTAAAAGCGATTGAGTGTCTTGAGAAAAAAATCTAATGCTTGCCCAGCTAAAACAGTGAGTGGCTGGGGGCAGCATAGTGCGAAAAAATCGCTTAGTTCAAACATGAGATAACACCCACCACTCTCGTAAATCTCTCACAAATACCACCTTTCCACCCCCAACTGATGCAACACAAAGCGCGTCTCGGCATCCGGCTGCCAATGCTCATGCTCCGCCGTCGCGCGTAACAAAAAGTCCAATAGCGTCCAGTGCCGCCGCAACACACGGCGCAACCGATGCGGCAATACCGGATGAAACAAACCCAAGCGATCAAACAACTGGCGTGGGTTTTTGCGTAGCCATAACCAAGACCCCATCTCTAGGGTAAAGGGCAACAGCAGCGGCCCATTGTCAGTGCGTGCTAGATCATACAAGTGATCCCACAAATCGCCGTGGGTGGTGTAATTCAAGCTTTGCGGCTCGATGGTATAAAAATCGTGTAGAGGATAATTACTATTAAAAATATCGCACAAGGCCAAGGCTTCGGCTAAATGCGGTGGCGGTAGGCGATGCCCCGCATACGGAAACCACAGCCGATCCTTCATACCAAAACCCGAATGCAAATCCATCGCCAATACAAAGCTGGCCCGCGCTCGCGCTTGCTGCACACAGTCGATCAACGCTTGGCTCTCGACCGCCAAACGTGTGCCGCGATACCACGGCAAATGGCGAGAGAGCTTTTGCCCTGCCAGCGGCCACAGATGTAAACCGCGTGCGGTAACGGGTGCATTACGCATCAGATCAATGCCTTCTGCATTGGCGCGAGTGGCTTTGTGCAGGCCAGTAATATTGACCATCGGGATCATGATGATCCGAACGCGGGTCAACAAATGCAGCAAGGTGTTATCCCACGTCATGCGGCTAATCAAATGCTCAAGCCATGCCAATAAAATCTGACTGCCAATCCGTTCATTGCCATGGACGCCACCAAACAGTGCCAGCGTGGGCAGTGTGCCATCTTGTGTGCCCAACTCGACTTCGTAGATCGGTAGACCATCTACCTCGGCCAACACGCGATGGCGAATGGCCGGATGCTTGAGCAAGCGTTCGAGTTGGTTGAGTTCGGGCAGGATAGGGCGAGACATAAAAAAGTCCGATCACGGGCATGATCGGACAGTGTCTAGCACGCAGGTGACGTTGATATGAATAAAGTGCAGTTTTTAGTTGTCATAAACTTTTGAGTCTGTTGTCATGGCAGCAGTTTTGCTAGAATGGCACAGCCAAGAACTGGCTCTCAACATGCTTTAAAGGATTTTATTTAATGACAAAGCCTATTCAGAAAATTGTTTTTGGTAGTCCGGGTACTGGAAAAAGCTATAAGATAGATAGAGATATTATACCAAATAATTTGGATATTGATATTGAGCAAAAGCCAGAGAATGTAATTAAGTGTGTATTTCATCCCGAGTACACATACGGTGATTTTATGGGCAAATTGCTTCCTATTACCAGATCTGGAAAAGTTGAATATAATTTCTATGAGGGTCATTTTTTAAGAGCATTAAGTCAAGCTTATCGGAATATTGTTAAATCTTATGACAACAAAGGGGATAAAATAGAAGGCTATAAGGTCGAAAATGTTGTTTTGGTTATTGATGAAATTAATCGTGGCAACTCATCTTCAATATTTGGATCTGTTTTTCAGTTGCTAGATAGGGGGGAGGATGGTTGGTCTAGCTATTCTATTAGTATACAAGGGATGATTTTTAATAAATTATTAGAATTGCTTAAAATAAAAACTTCTGAGAAGCAGGGTGTTTTAGATGCTTACTATCTCCCTGTATCATCAGGGGAAATTCGTTTCAATGCTGATAAAGCAAATATAGATTTTTTAAAGTTTGATCTTGCTAATAAGATGATTAAAATTCCATTTAATTTATCTATACTGGCCACAATGAATACATCGGATAGCTCTATTTATTATATGGATAGTGCCTTTAAACGTCGTTGGGATTGGGAGTTTATAGATGTTAACTCAAGTACAATTGAAGTTAAAGGTGTTGCATTTGAAAGTAGAGAGGATTGGGAGCGTTTTGTTGATAAATTAAATGCTTTTATCAAGAGTAATCATAAATACATTCGAGGTATTGAGGATAAGCAAGTTGGTCGATTCTTTATTAATGACAGTGTTGTTAGTAAGGTGGCTATTCAAAATAAGCTAATGTTTTTTATTTGGGATAATGTTTTTGCAAGAGATAAAAAACCTATTAATGATCTTTTGTATGGGGATTCGTTGAAGTCTGTAAGGTTAATTACTTTTGGTGATTTTGCAAAAGAGGTTGATCTGTTTATTAATAGGATTAATAGCTATGTTTGATTTTAAAAAGCTAAAAATTAATAAAAGTACTATAGGTGATCCATTATTTAGCTCATTTGTTGGTATTCGAAAGAGTAGTGAAGGAGGGGTGGAGTTTAACTTACCTAGAGGTTTTGATGATTTTCCAGATAGTGATTTTTACAGTGTGAAAAATATTTTTTTTAAGATGTATAAGACCTTTAAAATTTTTGAAAAAAATCGTAATCAAAATATATCTGATTTAAAACCTTCTGCTAAAGATAATATAGAAAAACAAAATAATGCATACAGCTTTAAAGATGCTGAGGATAATGATGTGATTTTATATAGTAAAATCACACTAATTGATAATATGTTAGAGGTGTATAAAGATTTAGCTCTAGATACAATGGATGTTTATACTGGTAGGAATGAAGAGGTTGATTATTCAAAAATTGAAAATTATTTAGATAAAGCTATATATTTAGATAATGACTTTATTTTTATTGATGAAATGGATTTGGATAGCCGGGTTCTAAATTATAAGAGAAATGATCTTGTTGGGATGTTTTGTTTTATTTTTAAGGAGCTTCAAGTTGAGATGGAAAATGAGGTAGAAGCACGAGTTATTGAGCTTTCTAACCAGTTTTCTGAACATTTTTTGAGTCCTGATCAACGATTATTTGATGAGTACTATTTCCAGTCAACAATTAGTACTTTAAAAGATGTTTTATATGCAATTGATAAAGATACAGCTTATAAAGATGAGCAGTACTGGATACTATTTGAGGCAATCGAAAGATTTTTATATGGTGAGCTAGATATGGATTCAACACAGGAAAATGGAATTTTTTGGGGAATTAGTAATTTTTATCAGATATGGGAGGATATGTGTAATTCTTATATGATTAAGAAACATGCTCGGGAAAGTCTTCAAGAGATTTTTTATGCTGATACAACGGTTTTAATTGATGGATCAAAGTTTTCAAATAAATGTTTTGATGGTTTTAATGTTTTTTTAAAGAAAAATCAAGTAAATCCATTTTTCTTGGATTTTAGAGGAACTAAAAGATACATGCGTCCAGATATGGTTATCATTAAAAGTATTAAATCTAGCGCAGAGCGTGCCAGAGAGTTTTTTAAAGTGTCTATAATTGATGAATATAGCCAATCATTTGATATAGAAATTAGTCCAAAATATAAAGAAAATGAGTCTAATGTTAATCATTTTGATAAATTTTCGATGAGATTAAAAAGAAGTAATAAGGGAGGGTACTGTAAAGAAAGTAGTAGAAAGAAGTTGGTATTTAGGAACTATTCTAAAGTCGTTTTTGATAGAGTTTGTAGTGATTTTTTTATTAAAGAACCTGACTTTTATGTTATAGATTGGAAGTATGTTGATAAATTTTTCTTTTACAGTAATAGTAGAAAGCTGAATATGGATATTACAAAACAGATTTGCTATGAAAAGTGTTTGATTAAAGCCGATAGTTTTTTGTATGTTCGTAGTCAGTTTGGAATTCCGTGGTATTTTAAAGAAGATGAGCGCCATCCATTTGAGGCTTTACAAGATGATAAAATCTTTAATAGGATTTGTGAGAACAAAATAGAGGGGCGGTCTCAAGGTTGAAGTGCAACAGCGGCTTTTAGTCGAATCACTTCTTGGGAGAATACCTCGTCTGGCGTCATAA
>JBBKWH010000110.1:0-6266 GCA_037968855.1 Moraxellaceae bacterium
GGACAAGCGGTAGGTTTTATCTCCTCGTCAAGCTCAAGGCTTCAGGATGTCACCAAACTCTTACCGCTTGCATGTAATGGGAGCTAACCACTACAAGAATCAAGATACAAGGATGTCAAATTGATCTTGTTGATGCGTTGTCGCCAAAGGCTGTCAGTAAATTGTTGGCGCTGGTCATCTGATGAGTCTTGCTACCCTGATTGCCCAAGGCGAAAGCAAAACGCTGGAGTTTAAGCGCGAATTGCCACGTTTTGAGCAAATCGTCAAAACTGTGATTGCTTTTGCCAATACCAGCGGTGGTCGCTTACTCGTCGGTGTGGATGATGACGGTGGGTTAGTTGGTATTGCTGCCGAAGAAGTGTTTGACCTGCAAGATCGCTTGTATGCCAGTTTGTATGAGCAGATCCACCCCACACTCACACCAGAGATTTATACCAGCAATGTCAATGGGATATTGCTCTTGGTGATTGAGGTTTTTCGTGGGCAGTCGCTGCCGTATTTTTTCAAAAATAAGGGCAAAGTAGACGGCGTATATATCCGTTTGGGTACAAGCAATCGCGTGGCAAGCGTCGAATATATCGCCGAGCTAGAGCGGCAGCGTCAACATCTCAGCTTTGATGAAGAGGCTTGTTGTGACGTTGAACTCGCGGATGTAGACGACGCTGTATTGGTGCAGCGTTTTGCTGCCTGTGGACTGACATTAGATGATGCCAAGCGGCGCAATCTACGCCTGATTCGCACGGTACAGGGCAAAGACTACCCCACATATGGGTTACTTATTTTGTTGGGGTACTTTGAGCATGTGAGCACCCAATGCGCCCTTTTTAAGGGTGTCGACATGCAAGTGTTTTTGGATCGAAAGGCGTATAGCGGGGATTTGCTCAGCCAGCTTGAGCAAGTCGAATTGTTTATCAGGAATCATTTGTCATTACGTAGCGAGATTGGTGGCCTACAGCGTACTGATACCTTTGAGATTCCTGAGGTGGCGATTCGTGAAGCCTTGGTCAATGCGTATGTGCATCGGGACTACAGCAATTTTGGCCGCAATATCAAAATTGGGATCTATGACGACATGATCAATATTGTGTCGGCGGGTGGTTTTCCAAACACTTTAACGGCACACGATTTGTCTGAAGGTCGTTCGGAAATTCGTAATCGGGTATTGGCACGGGTGTTTAAGGCGCTAGGCTATATTGAGCAGTGGGGCAGCGGTATTCAGCGCATGTTGCAAGTGTGTGTGTCGGCAGGGTTGCCTGCACCCCAGATTGAAGAAAAAGGCGATTTTGTCGATGTTGCTTTGCTGCGCCCGATTGCGCATCACGTGCGCACGCAAATGGACGATTTAAGCCAGATAATGCCCGATCTTGAATCTTTGACGGACGATTACGGACGATTATCAGCAGTTAACGTACGAGCAGCAGCGTGTACTATTGGCGCTGTTAGATGCTCACAAGCTGACGCGTTCAATCGTGATGGATGTGCTACAAGTCGAAAAAAGTAAAGCATTTGATGTGTTGCAAGCCTTACTCGCATTCGGTTTGATTGCACGACAAGGCAACGGTCGAGCAACCGTCTATGTATTAGCCCCCAAAACCTAATCATTCATCATTCAAAAAAACAGACATCCGCAAGCCATCAACACCGCAACCCGCAAGACAACATGGCACAAAGCATGCTATGCCTATAGATTCGTTCGCTGCTGTGAGTGTTTACCATGTGTCCTGCTGATCATGCCAATCTAACCCCAGTCGCCACGCCCTCAGCCACAACACCAATCATCGATCCCCATGCAGCCCTGCGTGATGATGTGCGGTTATTGGGTGGCTTGTTGGGTGATACGCTTAAAGAGCAAGCAGGACAGCACCTATACGATCAAGTCGAAGCCATCCGACTGCTGGGCAAAAAAGCGGCTGAGGGCGATGAATCTGCACATCAAGCGCTCAATCAAGTGTTATCTGGTCTGCAAGATGATGACTTATTGCCGATAGCGCGTGCATTTACCCAATTTTTAAACTTGGCCAATATTGCCGAGCAATATCATCGGGTGCGCCGTCGTCGTGCGTGGCAATGGCATGAGCACAAACGTGATGAACAGTTTGGTTCGTTATATGAGCTACTGCCGCGATTAAAAGCCAATGGGCTGAGTGCTGCACAGATTGCCCAAACGGTACGCGAGTTAGATATTGAATTGGTCCTCACCGCGCATCCGACCGAAGTCAGCCGCCGAACCTTGATCCAAAAATACGACGATATTGCCGAACATTTGGAACGACTCGATCATGTCAAGCAGAGCCCAGTCGAGCGTCGTGCCGCGCTGGCCCAGCTTAAACGCACGATTATTGGTGCTTGGCATACCGACGAGATTCGTCATCACAAACCCACGCCGGTTGATGAGGCCAAGTGGGGCTTTACCGCCATTGAGCAGACTTTATGGTTTGCCATGCCAGAGTTTTTGCGCCAGTTTGATCAGGTGTTGTTTGAGCAGACCGGCGAGCATTTGCCCTTAGACCATACGCCAATTCGCTTTGCCTCGTGGATGGGTGGCGACCGCGATGGTAATCCCAATGTCACCCATGCCGTGACCGAGGAGGTGCTATTGCTGGCCCGTTGGCAAGCGGCCGATTTGTTTTGGCGCGATGTGGATGCCTTGCGCTGGGAATTGTCGATGGAGCAATGTAGCGCCGAGATGCGGGCGGTGGTTGGTGAGCACAGCCGTGAGCCGTATCGGGACTTGTTGCGGCAAGTGCGTGACCGCTTGGGCAATACCCGTGATTGGGCCAAGTCAACACTGGCTGCTGGCCATACGATGAGCGAAAACGACATCTATTTGCATAGTGATGCGCTGATGCAGCCGTTGTTGCTCTGCCATCGCTCATTGGTAGAATGCAATATGGCCGAAGTAGCCGATGGAGATTTGACCGATTTGATCCGTCGAGTGGCCTGTTTTGGCGTCGAGTTATTGCGCTTGGATATTCGCCAAGAGTCTGGTCGGCATCGGCAAACCATTGCAGCGATTACCGAGTATTTGGGGCTGGGTGATTATCAAGACTGGGATGAAGCCAGCCGTCAGCAGTTTTTGCTGGCCGAGTTGCAACAAAAACGCCCGTTATTGCCCAATACATTAAATGCCGAACCGTCATTAAGCATTAACGATGCGGATGTTGCCGAGGTATTGGCGACCTTTAAAGTACTGGCTGCGCAAACCGGAGGTGGTTTGGGCGCATATGTGATTTCGATGGCGGAATATCCAAGCGATGTCTTGTCGGTCATGCTGCTACAAAAAGAAGCCGGTGTACAAACCCCGTTACGCGTCGTGCCCTTGTTTGAAACCCTGAAAGACTTAGAAAGCGCAGGTGCATGCTTGGATGCGCTGTTGTCGGTTGATTGGTACAAGCAGGCCATCCATGGTCGGCAAGAAATCATGATTGGTTACTCTGACTCGGCCAAAGATGCGGGGTTTTTGGCTGCCAGTTGGGCGCAATATCGGGCGCAAGAGGCCTTAACCGCCGTGGCTGCCAAGCATGGTGTTAAGCTGACCTTATTTCATGGTCGTGGTGGATCGGTCAGTCGTGGTGGTGCGCCAACTCATCAGGCATTGATGTCGCAACCACCCAATGCAGTACAAGGATCAATCCGCGTGACCGAGCAAGGCGAAATGATTCGCTTTAAGTTTGGTATGAAAGGCATTGCCATGCGTAACCTAGAGCTATATGCCGCAGCAACGCTAGAGGCCACTTTACTGCCACCGCCACCTGCCAAACCAGCATGGCGCGAACTGATGGATCGTATGAGTCAAACGGCAGTCAACACCTACAGGCAAACCGTGCGAGAAGAACCAGCGTTTATTCGCTACTTGCGTACTGTAACGCCCGAACTTGAACTACAAATGTTGCCGTTAGGATCTCGCCCCGCTAGACGGCAAAGTACCGGTGGCTTGTCGTCATTACGCGCCATTCCTTGGGTGTTTGCATGGACACAGATTCGCTTGATGCTCCCCGCATGGTTAGGCACAGGCCGCGCGCTAAAAACTGCGATGGATGATGGCAATGCCGACACCATGCAGCAGATGCTGGCTGCATGGCCGTACTTTCAGACTGTGATCGACATGTTGGAGATGGTGTTATCTAAAGCCGATGCCAATATCGCTGCCTATTACGAAGCGCATCTGACGCAGGATTCTGCATTACAAGCGCTGGGTGAACAATTGCGTCGCCGATTACTGCACACCATTGATATTTTACTCAATGTGGTTGGGCGGGAGCATTTACTGCAAAACAATCCGGTGTTGGCTCGTTCGATTGCAGTACGGACACCGTATGTACTACCGCTCCATATGTTGCAGGCTGAGTTGATGCGCAGACGCCGTCAATTTGATCAGGCCGAGCAACGTGCCGACAGTACACCGTATGATCATGCCTTAATGGTGACCATTGCAGGGATTGCTGCCGGCCTACGCAATACCGGCTAATCACGGGTAGCATCAGCGAGAGGTCAGTATGGGTTGACCATATTGACCACAATGATCGATCAGTTTGAGCTTGACGATAGATTGTGCTTTGGTTCAAGGTAAGACCGCGCCAAACGTATGATGACTGTTTTGAAAACGAACCAAATGACTGAGAGTTGATTTATGTCCCAAGTGCCTTTGCATCTGCTGCGTTATCAGTTGCCGATGATCTGGGGAGTGATGCAGGCCTTTGTTCCGCCACTGCGTCGTTTTAGCCATCACACCGGACATGGCAGTCTTAAGCGTCAGATTGCAGCGCCAGCCGATACATTGGTTAATCATTATGTGGCGTGGTCTGGGGCTGATCCACAGCGCTATGGCGACATACTACCGCCGCACTTGTTTTCGCAATGGGGAATTCCGTTAGTGACAGATCTACTGTTGCAGACGGGCTATGCCTTAACCGGCATTATTAACCAAGGCGTGACTATTACCATCCATGATCAACTGCCACGTCGTCAGCCCTTATGTGTTGAGGTCACGCTAGAGTCGGTCGAAGAGGCTGAAGGCAGAATCCGTCTATCTGCTCACATTAGCACCGGTACAGTCGAACAACCGGCCTTGCAGGTCGCAACTCTACACATGCTGTTGATTCAGCCGTCATATAAGCGCCGCAAAGGTGATATCAAGGCACCTGCACAGCATGACTGGCATTCGGTTGGCCAATGGCAAGCTGCTGCGGATGATGGGTTCGGTTTTGCGTTACTTACCGGAGATTTTAATCCAATTCATTGGATTCGTGCGGCGGGTAAGCGTTCACCATTTCGGCAGATGGTGTTGCATGGCTTTGGCATGTTTGCACGCAGCTACGAGCAACTGCCCAATGTTGCGGCACTCACCGAGATTGATGTTCGGTTTTTACGCCCTGTTCCATTGCCGTCATGCATGCTGTCGGTACAGTGCGCTGAGCCTATCGAGCAAGCAGACGGTCAGCAACATGTCCCATTGCGTCTGATTGGCCAAGGCAACAAGGTGCACATGATGGGACATTGCCAATACTAATCGCCCGTGTTTGAGATGCAAAAAAGCAGTGCCCAAGATCATTAGGCACTGCTTTTTTTATTGCTCAAGCTTGTTGATGGCGCAAGCTATTGGATTAACTAAAGATTGCGGTTTGCGTGGATCAGCAGCACAAGCACAACCTGCAAGCTCTGTTTGATTAAAAAGAGCTTGTATCTAATATGGCGTCTTATAGACCTTTTGCCAAACGTTGTTCGACCAAGTCAAGCAAGGCGAGTTCGTCTAGCAATGGCAATGTCGCCAGTTTATCTTCAAGCAAGTCCAACTCTTCTTCTGGCACTTTGCTCAATTGGCCTTCTTGACGACGTTGAATCACCATATTGGACATCAGGCCAATAAAGGTGCGGCTATTCATATGCTCGGTATTAGAGTCACCAATAGCCCACGTCAAAATAGCCAATTCTAGCTCGCTAAACTGCTCACGTAGGCGAGGGATGGTCTCGCCAAGTAATAGACCATAGCGATGAATCACATTGCTGACACGACGGTGCGGTGCAGCACGACTCTGACCCAGCACATAGCTGAGGCGAGTGTTGAGATGAAGGTTAACGGTTGCAACGGATTCTTCACTAAATTCGCCACTGCCTTGGTTGTCATGCAAGTTAGGATAGCGTTTGCGAAGAATGCTTCGAGGATTACTGGGATAAGTCATAAGCTGATCAATCTGAACTCAAGTGATTAAAAAACAACTATCGACGGCGCAGCAGTGCTGCAGCCAGACACTATGAACACTTAGTAG
>JBBKWH010000111.1:0-7195 GCA_037968855.1 Moraxellaceae bacterium
ATGAAGTATCACTGGCGGGACTTTAAGGTGATGACGGCAGATCAGATTGAGCATTGGGTTGGACAGGTTTCAAAGGGTTTTGGTACTAAATACACGTTTACTTTTTAATGGGCACTTACATGATGTCTGGAATGACAAAAACAAAATTGCAGAAGTCCGCGACTGGCTCTACAAAAAAGGCATTCCTTTTTCAAACAGGGTTTATCTTCTGTATGATGATTTAGTTGTATCAACAGATTGGAAAATACTTGTAACGTACTGGGATGCTTTAGCATGGTCCGTGGGAGTTGAAATGATTGCTCTCGACAGCACAAAGTCTTGGATCTGTTGCTTTCATCATGAAGAAGTCATTACATTCATGAGTTTTTAATTTTAACTTGGATTTAAAGTTTATCATTTGTAAGTGGGCCTCGCTAAGTAGTCATGTAATTCTGCCATTGATCATCTTGGTAAAACATAGATCATCAGATGATTTATGCATGATTACTTTCTACTTAGTACTTACCAGATTATGCCAACTAGTTTTAGACATCATCGTGATTTTACCGTAAAACCAAAAAAAATGGACACCTAAATGTCCATTTTCAGTTCAGCTATTGCGTGAGTGCTTAACGCTTAGCCCTCACACCACCGCCCACTGTTTGTCCCAGACTTTGTGATAGGCAATCAACAGCTGCTCATGCACGCTACTGCCCACCATATCGTCACCTAGTGTGCCTAAGCCAAAGTACTGCGCATCGCGATCTAGCAAGGCTTGGGCTTGTTGCACTGTTTCTGCACCAAACAAAAGCTCCAGATTGGCCGCAAAGGGTTTGACCTTATCCAGTTGGATCATGGTGGCAATACAACGATAGACTTTTAATCGAGAAGGACTCAGTTGACCAAACTGTTCGATCCACGCACAGCCGATCAAGGCTTCGTCCAAATCGCCGCACGCGAGGGCCGCAAGGGTTTTCAGCTCGCCCATGCGTAGGTTTTTCCATAGGCTGCTTGGCTCGGCAGCCAGACCGATTAGGGTGGTAATCGCCAGATCATCCGGTTGATCCAAGTCAATCAGATCGGCCAGCAAATGCTTGCTTTCAGACTTGCTTAACTCAGGCAAACGCAGCAAGGCCGGACGCACCTGATTACCAATGGTGTTGTTTTCCCACTGTAGCTCGTCAATCGGATAAATCTCCGACATATCCGGCACAATAATCCGGCAGGCATACACGCCCATGTGTTCAAAATCGGCCACATAGATGTCTTTATCCAGCGCATGGATATTGTCCACGCACCATTGATAATCTTGCTCGGTGGTTTGGCTAAAGTTCCAATCAACAAACTCAACATCCGGCGTACTGCGGAAAAAGTCCCAACTGACCACGCCAGTAGAATCAATAAAGTGCAGTTCGATGTTTGATGGATCGGTGACTTCGTCCAGATGAAAACTTGGTGCGGGAAAGTCGGTCAAGCTGTCTAGCGCACGGCCTTGGAGCAACTCGGTCAACGCCCGCTCAAGCGCCACTTCAAAGCGTGGATGCGCGCCAAAGCTGGCAAATACGCCTTGGTTATCCGGATGCAGCAAAGTCACGCACATGACCGGAAATTGTCCACCGAGCGAAGCGTCTTTGACCAAAATACCAAAACCGGCTTTGCGTAGACCTTCAATCCCCGCAGCGGTTTTTGGATAACGTGCAATCACCTCTTCTGGCACATCCGGTAAGCAAATGCCTTCGCGGATAATGCGGAATTTAATATCGCGTTCAAAAATTTCCGACAGTGCTTGGGTACGCGCTTCCATCAGCGTGTTACCAGCAGACATGCCGTTGCTAACGTATAAGTTGCCAATCAAATTGACCGGAAAATACACCACTTTGTCATCGCGCAGGCGGGTATATGGGATCGCACAAATGCCGCGTTCCGCATTGCCTGAATTCAGGTCAATCAGTTGGGTGGCAGAGACTTCGCCATCGGGGTTATAAAATTTTTGCAGTTTTTTGGTCAGCAAGCCTTTTGGCCAGTTGTCGCTTTCGACCGCAAACCATTGCTCATTGGGATAATGCACAAATGGGCCATTGGCAATGGTTTTACCCAAGTAAAAGTGGGTCCAAAAATAATTGGTGCTTAGACGCTCAAAAAACTCACCCAAGGCACTGGCGCGCGCGGCCAATTCAGAGGCCCCTTTGCCATTGCTAAACAGGCGTTTGCAATCACGATCACTGATATGCACCGACCAAATGCCTTCAATATCATTGAGCCATGAACGCTCTTCGATATGAAAGCCAAGATCACGAAGCTGCTTGCTTAAACGCGCGATAGAATCTTCTAGCGACGCGTCTTTGCTGGGAATAAAAGTCTGGTTATGAGGGACAGTATTGGTCACGTTGGGCGCTCATCAAAGATAGCCCCTAGCATAACACGCAGCCGCATGGCAAAGGCGTGACAAGCCAGCCTGTCTCTAGCATTAGCCTGACTGCCTCACCAAAAAACGATCCCCTAAGCCGCTGACCAATCCTGACGGCGCAATTGGCTCATCATCAATAAGCGGTGATCGGCATCGCTTGGCAAGCTGGCTAATACCGCTGGCGCGCCACATTGCGCCAACAACAAGCGATAGCCATTGATCACCACATCTAACGGTCGATGGTAGTTGTCGCTCTTGTGATCCAGATAGCTTTGTAATGCTGCTAACAATTGCTCAGTGGTCGGTACATCCAGTGCAATATCTTGCTGCTGCATCAACACAGTCGCCAGCACTTCGGCTTGTCGATAGTCCAGATTGATCACGGTTTTGCTTTGCTCAAGCAGCCAGTCTTGCTGCTCGGCCAGCGGCAATAGACTAAACAAAGCGGCATATTGGCTGGTATTCAGCACTGCCGATAGCTTGCCCGTCGCCACCGTTGCAAGTGACCACGACTGCATCAACTGCCGCGCCCAAGCCACATGACGCTGGCGCAAACCCGCCGGAACTAAGCCCATCAACAAGGCGTCTTTCCAATCGCTGCGTTCAATCAATGGCATCAGTTCGGCAGGTGTACGTCCGATCTTGCTCATCCACGCATCTAGCGGAATCAAGGCCATGATGTCGCGTAACCATTGCGCCTGTACGCCCAAATCACGCTCGGCTTTGGCTTTGGCATTTAAACCTTCGCGCTCAAGGCTTGCAGGCAGACTGCTAAACATCTCAACCGTAAGTACCTCGCCCTGTTTGCTTGGCTTGACTTCAATCAACTGAGTAGCCCAATCCAGCATACGGGCCGATAAGGCACTGTCTGGTAACTGGCTTAACAGCGCCGCTGCTTGCTCACGCACCAAACGGCTACGATCATCCAACGACGACTCCAAAAATTCCTCATCATCAATTGACAAACCTATCGCCATGCCAGTCAATAGACTCTGACGAATTTGGGCGTTTTCACTGCCCCATACCGTTTGCAATTGTTGCCGTGCCAACGCGGGATCAGCCTGTCGCATCCGATTAAACAACAACTCGCGGCTGGCCGGATTACCGGTCTGCCAAATGTCCATCACCTCGGCGCTGTATTGCGCTTGCTCTGGCATGGGGTGATGTGTATGGCCTTGAACGGGATCATGGTCATTTAATGTGGTGTTTAACGGTAGCGCCGCACCCAGTAGCCAATACCAGTCCGCTTGCTGGCGCGCCAACCAACAGGCCCGTTGGCCAGCAATCTGGCCAATCAGTAGACGTAGCGCGGTATGTTGTCGCCCCAGATCCAACAGTGCAGGCCAGTCTGCACCTTGCAAAACACCCTGTTGTGCACTGGTGATCTGTAGCCATTGCTTAAGCATGGGCAGTTGTTCTTGATTTAGCAGACCACTTAGGCGTTGAGTCAGGGCTTTAGGTAGTAGAGGCTCAGTCTCCTTTGCGATGTGCGTACTCAATGCACGTTTTGGCAAAGTTTGCCCTGCGCGTTGGTAGACATGCCAAACCGCCAATTGATTGAGCAAAGTTTGCTCAGCGTTCGGGCCATCATCGTGCTGTTGTTGCGCTGATTCAAGTTGATCAAAAAATTGGCCTAACATTGGATCGGTCGGCAAGGCTTGCGCTCGGCTACGGGCTACACCCATCAGCAAGCGGGTCGATAAAGCTTGATTGAGACTTACAGACATAACATGTCCTCCCCTTGCCACAGCGTCAACAAATCTAGCGACTGTCCATCCCACTCACCGGCAATGGTCACCTGCTGGTTGCCCGACAAGGCCAATACCTGCCAATGACTCACACTACCACTCATGGGGTTAACACGTACGGCATGGCCGTGCTGATCACAGAGCCACAACTGATCGGCCTCGTATTGCAAACAAACCTGATGCACCAACCACGGCAGGCTGGTTTGCAAAGGGTTTTTCGCAAGGGCTTGCGCTTGCGCCTGTAGGGCTGTCGAAAAATCGGTATAGCCAACGGTCGTTAAGGTCGATAGATCAGCCTGTTGTAGCCACTTGGCATCACTGATTAAGGCACGTTGTGGACATGCCGAAGGATAAAAATGCAGCTTGGCCTCCACCTGACTGCCGACCGGCTGACCGACCGAAAACTGCCCCATTGGGCCAAAGGCAAAATCTAACAATAACGCAGTTTGATTGGACTGACTGTGCCACAACCACTGCCGACGATAACGCCCATTGCCCTGAATGGTCTCACGCTCTTGGCTACCAATCACCCACCAGTGTCCTGTCATCGGTGGCGTCGCCAACACATCATCAACGCTGACATTAAAACCGATCAACTGGCGTAACTCGGTCAACACATCGGCTGGTAATTGCGCCCGCTGCTGCCACATTTGCACAATCAAGGCCAAGCGACCAGTCAATTGAGCAGCGCGCAGCGTCCAATCCGGTTGATATAAGGTGCTGTGCAAGGCATTGATCAAATTAGCCAAGCCGGTTGCTTGGGCATCGACCAACCGGCTTTCGATAGAGCCAAACAACTGATGACCTTGATTACGCGCTTGCGCCAAGCCCATTTTGGCCAGATCTTGCAGCCAACGGCCAAGTTCCTCTAAGCCTTGTTCGACTTTCTTTTCACGCGCGGCGATGCGTTTTTGTCGGGCGGCTTCATCAACGGGCTTAGCAGCTTTTTCGGCTTGTCTTTCGGCTTTTTTGACTGCCGCCTCGCCCATTTTGTCGCGCCACTCCAGTGCCTTGCCAGACAACACTTGCTCGCTAAAGCAATCAGCAGACTGCGCATAACACATCAGTAATGCAAGGCTGTGTTTGCATGGCCGCTTAAAGCTAGGACAGGTGCATTTAAACTGCATCACATCCAAATAAATGGCACTGTCATAGGTAGAACTGCCTTGGATTTGCCCCCAAATGGTCTGCTCATCACGGCTGAGTTGATTCCATTTTTGTGGCGCGCAGAGTTTTTTGGCTGCTTTGAGCGAATTGTCGTCGGGTGCGGCCTGACTGGCCTGCTCAACACTAATGCTAATGGTCATCCGAATCGCCATTCATATTGATTTATCAAGCAGATGCAGCACCTAGGCCACATCAATGTCCAGCTACACTAACGGAGTCATTGTTGTGCTGGCAATGCTGACGTGGCTTTTTTTGCTGCTCCAACGACATCATCTGTCGCATTTGAGTGCTGAAAACCAGACACCAGCGCTTACAATTGTATGGCGCTTGCTATGGCACACTTTGCCATTCCTGCTTTTGCGTCGGTTTAGCGTCATCATGTGGAAATGGTTCGAGCAACGTGTTAACCCCTATCCGGATACTCCACCTCACGTTCCGCCAGCCAGCTTTTGGGGCTTTATGTGGGCCTGTACACAGGGTTTTCGGCCTTTTTTACTGGGCATGACCGTTTTTACGGCATTGATTGGCATCTTTGAAGCTGTGCTGTTTGCTCTGTTAGGCCAAATTGTGGACTGGCTAAGCCATGTACCCAAGTCGGCACTTTTTACTCAAGAAGGCGACCATCTGCTGTTATTAATGGCGATTATCTTGGGCAGTATTGCACTGGTTGGCGTTCAAACCTTGCTAAAACACCAAGCACTTGCGGGTAACTTTCCGATGCGGATGCGTTGGAACTTTCATCGCTTGATGCTGGCTCAAAGTATGCATTTTTATCAGGATGAATTTGCCGGACGAGTCGCCGCAAAAGTGATGCAAAGTGCGCTCGCCGTACGCGATGTTTGGATGATTTTGACCAGTATTTTGGTCTTTGTGACCATTTATTTTTTCACGATTATTTTGGTAGTCGGCGAATTTGACCTGTGGATGTTAGTCCCCTTTATCAGTTGGTTAGTGCTGTACGGACTGGCCTTGTGGTATTTCATTCCACGGCTCGGCAAGGTCGGTCAGGCACAAGCCGATGCTCGCTCGTTAATGACTGGCCGCATTACCGACGCTTACGCCAACATCAGCACCGTCAAGTTGTTCTCGCACGCTGGACGTGAAGCCGACTATGCACGCCGCTCAATGAAAGAGTTTCTACAAACCGTCTATCAACAGATGCGTTTGGTCAGTGGCTTTGAAGTGGTCAACCATGCGTTGAGCATGTTATTGGTGCTATCGACCAGTGGTGTTGCGCTATGGCTCTGGACACAAGACCTTGTTGGCATTGGTGCTGTCGCTGCTGCAACGGCCATGGCGCTAAGACTCAACGGCATGTCACACTGGATCATGTGGGAGCTGGCCTCGTTGTTTGAGCAGATTGGTACAGTACAAGATGGCATGCGAACGTTGTCTACGCCGCACCAAGTCATTGATCAACCCAATGCACAACCGCTACACATTGAGCAAGGCCGGATTGAGTTTCGGGATATTCATTTTTCGTATGGCACTGCCAATACGGTGATTGATGATCTGAATCTACAGATCAACGCAGGCGAAAAAATTGGCCTAGTTGGTCGCTCTGGTGCGGGCAAATCCACCCTGATTCAATTGCTGCTGCGGTTTTATGATGTGGAATCTGGTGCCGTGCTGATTGATGGTCAAAACGTGGCTGCCGTTCAGCAAGATCAACTGCGTAGCCAGATCGGTATGGTCACCCAAGATACCGCCCTGCTGCATCGCTCAGTGGCCGATAACATTCGTTATGGCCGTCCCGATGCCACAGACGAACAAGTGATTGCCGCCGCCAAACGCGCCGAAGCGCACGAATTTATTTTGGGTCTGTCCGATCATCGCGGCAATCAAGGCTACCAAGCCCATGTTGGCGAACGCGGCGTCAAGCTCTCGGGCGGCC
>JBBKWH010000112.1:0-14163 GCA_037968855.1 Moraxellaceae bacterium
TGGGTGACGTGGTCGGTACTGGTTCAAGCCGTAAATCAGCGACCAACTCGGTGCTGTGGTTTACTGGTGACGACTTACCATTCATCCCGAACAAGCGTGATGGTGGTGTGTGTATCGGTTCTAAAATCGCACCGATTTTCTTTAACACCATGGAAGATGCTGGCGCACTGCCAATCGAACTTGATGTCAATGAAATGAACACCGGCGACGTGATTGAGCTACATATCGATCATGACACCGCTGTGGTTACTGCCACCAAAGACGGCAAAGAAATCGCTAAAGCACCACTGAAAACGCCAGTATTGCTTGATGAAGTTCGTGCTGGTGGCCGTATTAACCTGATCATTGGCCGTGGCTTGACCACCAAGGCTCGTGAATTCTTAGAATTGCCTGCCACTGACATGTTCCGCACACCAGTTCAGCCTGCCGATACTGGCAAAGGCTACACACTGGCGCAAAAAATGGTTGGCAAGGCATGTGGTATCGACGGCGTTCGCCCAGGTACTTACTGCGAACCAAAAATGACCACCGTGGGTTCTCAAGACACCACCGGCCCAATGACCCGTGACGAGCTAAAAGACTTGGCTTGCTTGGGCTTTTCGGCTGACTTGGTCATGCAATCGTTCTGTCACACAGCGGCTTATCCAAAGCCAGTTGACGTATCGATGCAACACAGCTTGCCTGACTTCATCATGAACCGTGGCGGTGTGTCGCTACGTCCTGGTGACGGGATCATCCATAGCTGGTTGAACCGTATGTTGATGCCGGATACCGTTGGTACTGGCGGTGACTCACATACACGTTTTCCATTAGGTATTTCGTTCCCAGCCGGTTCTGGTTTGGTTGCGTTTGCTGCGGCAACTGGCGTGATGCCACTCGACATGCCAGAGTCGATCTTGGTGCGCTTTAAAGGCGAAATGCAACCGGGTATCACCTTACGTGACCTCGTGCATGCAATCCCTTACTACGCGATCCAAAAAGGTCTGCTGACCGTTGAGAAGAAGGGCAAAATCAACGCCTTTAACGGTCGCGTACTTGAAATCGAAGGTCTGGACTTCCTGACCGTTGAGCAAGCGTTTGAGCTGTCTGATGCATCTGCCGAGCGTTCTGCTGCTGGCTGTACCATCACACTGTCTGAAGCCTCAGTTGCCGAATACCTGACCTCAAACATCACCTTGCTCAAGTGGATGATCTCTGAAGGTTACGGCGATGCGCGTACCTTGAGCCGTCGTATCGAAGGCATGCAAGCATGGTTGGCTAACCCAAGTCTGATGCGTGCTGATGCGGATGCTGAATACGCCGAAGTCATCGAAATCGATCTGGCTGATGTCAAAGAACCTGTTCTTTGCTGCCCGAACGATCCAGATGATGCAAAATTATTGTCTGACGTTGCTGGCGACAAAATCGACGAAGTGTTTATCGGTTCTTGCATGACCAACATTGGTCACTTCCGTGCAGCCGGTAAACTACTGGACAAAGTACCGGGTGGCTCACTGACCACTAAGTTGTGGATTGCACCACCAACCAAGATGGATGCCCATCAGTTGATGGAAGAAGGCTACTACAACATCTATGGTAAAGCCGGTGCGCGTACTGAAATGCCAGGTTGCTCGCTGTGTATGGGTAACCAAGCACGCGTTGCACCAAACAGCACCGTTGTATCTACCTCAACCCGTAACTTCCCGAACCGTCTGGGTCAGGGTGCCAATGTATATCTGGCCTCTGCTGAGTTGGCATCGGTTGCCGCGGTCATGGGTAAGTTGCCAACGGTTGAAGAGTACATGGGCTATGCTGCGACCATCAACAGCATGTCTGGCGAAATCTATCAGTACCTCAACTTCGACAAGATCGAAGAATATACTGACAAAGCCGACAAAATCAGTGTTGCTCAGTTGACCTAATCAATTGAGCGAGTCGATGGTTTAAACCCCATCGACTGCTGATTAAGCCCTCATCAAGATCACTTGGTGAGGGCTTTTTTGATTGAAGGGGTCTTATATCATTGTAATGATCAAAAAAATCGCATCAAAAATCCGTTGATCGTCAAATCAAATAACTGCTATCAAAATTAACGGTTTTAACAATTAAAGAATTTATCTTATGCTGTTTTTAAGCAGAATTATGTTGTTGAGGAGATTGAGATGGCACACGTTCAAAGCTTTATTATTGACAATCAACAGACGCTCAAAAAAACCTTGAGCTACTACATCATGCACATCACTGTGGCTGCTATTGTGGCCTATATGGTGACAGGCAATGTATTGATGTCACTCACATTAAGCTTGCTTGAACCCACGGTGCAAGCCTTTGCATTTTTTATTCACGAGCGGATATGGATCGCACGAGATACAGCCCAAAATATCGACTAAAACACACGCTTGGCCTGCCACCGTGCTGATCATGCGGTGGTGGCTGCCTATCAACAGATCAAGGTTAAGCAGAGTACAGATGTAGGACATGCGTTAAACCATAGGTGGTCGAGTGACAATATGGTAATTGGTCATCTGTACACCAGAGATCCAAACGGTTAAACGATAACTAAAGTAATAAAACAGCATGTAAAGCACATAAGCCGTGATGATCCAATTATAGGCACTATGCAGCGATGCCACATCATTGGCATGGCTAAAGCGATACACCGCTGTGACTTTGACCACGTTGGCCACCATCAGCAACATCCACCAGATAGGCAATACCCAACGCCCTTCATTAGGGTCTGATTTGCCCATCAATCGTCGTTCTGGATTAAGCGGTTTGCTTTGCTGCCAGAGCTTACGAATCATTTTAAGCGAAGAGAGTAGGCCAAGTAGTACACGACCCATCACAGATGCCGAATGCTTTAAATTTCGCTCGGTTACTTTTTCGAGCGCCAAAATATTGATGAAGGCCAGATACAACCACCATAAAATATAACAGCCCACAGACAAGGTCAGTGCCAACTGTCCTTTGCGTAGCCAGCTGTCCATCATTAAGGTGTGTTGTGCCTCAGTCGGCAAACTATTGAGCGCAATCTCTGGCGCAAACTGGGTCAGTAATCCCACCATCTGTAGGCTGTGGCTAATTGAAAATAAGCTCACCAAACCCGCAAAAATGGCCAGCTTGGCGAGTTTGCGGTTGTAAGGACGTAAATCACGATAGATGTAATGCAAGAAAAACACTTCGATTCAACAAAAAACGTGTCAGATCATAGCCTGTTCTGACACATGAAGTCTTTTGCATTTCTACCGATCACAGCAGCGTGCTTAAGTTTTAAATGAAGGATTACTGCGACGATATTGGCTGGGTGACACACCAAAATGTCGCTTAAAGGCTTGACTAAAAGAGGTTTCTGAGCCGTAACCGACTAACTCGCTAATTCGACTAACGCTATATTGATGCTCGCGTAGGTTCCATGCTGCCAGTCTTAATCGATGAGCGGCCAAGTACGACAGCGGTGGCTGCCCCATGACATCACTAAAGCGCTCGGCAAAACCCGAACGAGACATACAAGCCAGACTGGCCAGCTCTGCAACAGTCCATGATCCAGCAGGATTGGCATGAATCGCCGTCAGCACGGGCGAAAGTTGTGGATCACTCAGCGCCGTTAACCAGCTATCTGAGCCTTGCGGTAGTTGTTCGACGTGGTCACGCACGCACTCAATCAGTAACATCCCCACCAAGCGATTCATCAGCGTATCTCGGCCTGGTCGTGTGCGTACTGCTTCAAGGGCCAAAAACTGCAAGCCGATTTGCAACCAGTCTGGTGCGCCTTGGCCTGTCATATTGCGAATTAACATAATTGTCGGCAAGGCAGACAGCAACGGCTTGGCCATATCGACATCGAGTAAGCAGCGGATGCACAGCACCAAGGTATCGGAACGACCTTCTTGTAGTCGAACAGGATCATTACGGTGACCACGAAACTCGTGGATTAATGGATGAGCGATTTTAAGCCGAGCTTGCGTGTTGCTAAATACAGCATGCTGCTGGCCACTGGGAATCACCACCATATCACCAGCAACCAAATTATAGATATCTTGGTCTTGTGCAGTCAGTTGCATCTCTCCGGTCATGATGATGTAAAACACCGTCAAACCTTGAGTGTTTAACTCAAAATGCCAGTCACGCTGACCCATCACGTAGAGGTATTCGGCCCCTCGCAAGTGGATATCATCCAAAATCTGGCTTAACGCATCCATAGAGAGTCACTAAAAAACAGATCATTGCATTGTTACAAGCTTTGGTGGCTTAGGAGAAGCCTTGAAACTTGTTTCCGGATTCTGGCATAGGTTTTATGGACGCTTACGCCTAGTTATCAATTTGCCATTGGACAATGATAACGTTATATCGCGAGGAGTAGTCATTATGAACGCACAGACCCCAGCACATGTGATGGCCCAATCGGCACAGCCATCCGAGTGGATCGATGCAAAGCGCCATCTATGGTTGCTAAGCCCAGCTGTACCAATGATTGGTGTTGGTGCACTGTTGATCTATCGTGCTGCACCCAAAAAAGCCCGTGTATTGGCTTGGATCGGGCCGCTGCTGATTCATGTGGTGATTCCAACGCTGGATCGTATCATTGGTACAGATCATAGCAACCCGCCAGAAGACATTATTCGTCAGCTTGAATCTGATGCCTATTACGCCAAAATCGTTAAAGCTTTTATTCCAGCACAATATTTAGCTTTGTTCTTGGGCGCTTATCTGGCCACACGCAAAGATGTGCCTTTGGCAGATCAAGTGGGCTTGGCATTTTCGGTAGGCGCACTCAATGGTATTGCCATTAACACCGCGCACGAACTCAGCCACAAGAGCAGCCGCAAAGAACAACTGATGTCATTGATGGCCTTAGCACCAACCGGCTATGGTCATTTCCGTGTTGAACACCCATACGGTCACCATAAGCGTGTTGCCACACCAGAAGATCCAGCCAGCTCCAAAATGGGCGAAACCTTCTGGCAATTCTTGCCACGTACCGTGATTGGTAGCTTTAAGTCTGCTATCGAAATCGAAACACGTCGTCTAGAGCGTAAAGGCAAAACCTTTTGGACTACCGATAACGAGTTGCTGCAAGGTTGGGCCATGAGTGCTGGCTTGTATGCTGTTTTAATTGCTGCATTTGGTAAAAAAGTGATTCCATTTGTTGCTGCACAAGCGGTATATGGCTTTAGCTTGCTAGAGGTCATTAACTACGTTGAGCACTACGGCCTTAAGCGTGAAGACTTGGGTAACGGCAAATACGCCCGTACCATGCCGGAGCATAGCTGGAACAGCAACAACATCGTGACCAACTTGTTCTTGTACCAGTTGCAGCGTCATTCGGATCACCATGCATATCCGACTCGTAGCTTCCAAGCCTTGCGTCACTTTGAAGACTCGCCACAACTTCCAGCCGGTTATGCCAGCATGTTGTTGCCAGCCTATATTCCATCGATCTGGTTTAAGATTATGGACAAGCGCGTTTTTGATCACTACAAAGGTGACTTAAGCAAAGCCAATATCTTGCCAAGCCGTCGCGAAAAACTGTTTAAGAAATTTGGCTTCAAATCCGCAGAGTAAATCGTTATTCATAACTGATTAATGATTCATTAATAAACCCGCTGAATGCGGGTTTATTTTTTATATTTATAACTTTGGCCTTTGAGTGATATTGTTTGGACGATTGCATCTATTTTATCTACCAACAAAAGAAGATTATAAAGATATAGTAACCGAATAGGTGGAATCATCATGAATGCCGTGACAATACTGCAAGCCGATACGCAAACGCGTCCAGCCGACTGGAGTGACTCAAAGCGTTATTTATGGTTACTCAGTCCAGCCATTCCCGCCATTGGTGTTGGGGCATTTTTGATTTATAAAGCGTCACCCAAAAAAATGCGTGCATTAGCATGGTTTGGGCCTTTATTAGTCCATGCGGTGATTCCCGTGTTAGACCGGATGTTTGGTGAAGATGCGAGTAATCCACCAGAAGAAGCGATTGCACGTTTAGAACAAGATCCCTATTACGCCACACTGGTCAAACTGTTTATTCCGCTACAGTTTGCCGCCAATGCCTTAGCTTTAGAGATCGCCGCCAATAAAAACACACCATGGCTTGATCGCCTAGGCATGACCGTGTCATTAGGCGTGCTTAATGCGATTGCCTTTAATACCTCGCACGAGCTGAGTCATAAGCATGGCCAGCTAGATCGTTTCTTATCCAAGCTAACACTGGCACCAACAGCCTATACGCATTTTTGTGTTGAGCATCCTATGGGTCACCATAAGCGTGTGGCCACACCAGAAGATCCAGCCAGCTCTCAGCTCGGCGAAAGTTTTTGGGAGTTCTTGCCGCGCACAGTCAAAGGCGGCATACAATCGGCGCTAGAGATTGAGCGCCGTCGTCTCAAGCGTCGTGGTGAGTCCTTTTGGTCGCTCAAAAACGAGCTATTGCAAGGCTGGGGCATGACGGCTGCATTCTGGGGAACCAGTGTGGCAGCGCTTGGGCCACGCGTTTTGCCTGCATTGATTGGTCAGGCTGTGTATTCGTCTAGCTTGTTTGAAGTCATTAATTATGTCGAGCATTACGGCCTTAAGCGCCAAAAAACGCCAACGGGTCAATACGAGCGAACCAAGCCAGAGCATAGCTGGAACAGTAATCGGATCGTGACCAACTTGGTGCTGTATCAACTACAGCGACATTCTGATCATCATGCCTATCCAACGCGTAGTTATCAGGCATTGCGTCATTTTGAGAATACGCCGCAATTACCGAGCGGTTATGCTTCTATGCTGTTGCCAGCTTATATTCCATCACTATGGTTTAAGCTCATGGATCAGCGCGTGTTAGATCATTATCAGGGTGACTTAAACAAAGCGAATATTGCACCAAAACATCGCCACAAAATATTCAAAAAGTTTGGTTTATTAGATTCGCATCAATAAATTGATTTTTCATTTTATGTTAACCATTAAAAAAACCTGCATTGCGCGGGTTTTTTTAGCTCAGGTCGTGTGTGAATTTTTATCGGATAGCTTTTTATTGGTATTGCTGTCTTTTGCAGAGTGTGATTGTCTTTACGGTGAAGGCAGAATGACCAGTCCACTGTTGTATAGCAATCAATATGGTCTCTCGTCATCAAAAAATCATTTAAAGACCAGTATTTAGTCAATCGATGCGGCACAAGCTCGATTTAAGCCTGTGATACACAGGACGGGGGAGTGAAATGAAAACCATATCCATAATAAATGGTTGTGCGCTAGGCGTACTGTCCATGACACTGGCTGCATGCGGGGGTGGCGGAGGGCAATCCGACCCCTCTCCCGTGACGGTCACAGTCAATGCACCCTTACCGATTCTCAAGCAACCCTTGGGTCAAATTCAACCAAGTTGTCAGATTCGCTTCAGTCAGCAATCGGCAAACTTTGCTGATCGGGTGGTGGTTAGCGGCATTCCAGACAGTTTTGGCGCAATCAATGCCCGCGTGATCGCCCAACAAGGAACGGTCGCAACCATTGGGGCTGCTTATTTTGAAGGTGATCCAAGCACGCATACCTTGATTGTGCCGTTGCATCCGGTAGATCCACTGGCAGGTGGTCAGGTCAAAATTGAGGTGGGTGACGGTCAACACGCTTGTCCTGCGGTGACGCTGAATCTTAATCCGTTGCCTGCTGCCGATCCTCAAGTCATTACCCGCGTGAGGGATAAGATGGCGCAATGGGTGGATGCCAGTATTGAAGCAGTCGGTGTAAACTCCTCGACACTGTTAACCGCGACGGCAGATACCATTGCACCAGATATGATTGCGTTTGCAGTGGCCAAAAAAAATATTTCGGCAGGCGGTTATACGCGTCAACAGTTTGATTTGGCGGTAAAAAACAATGACAAAGTTTTTGCAGGGGTACTCACACAACTGGATGCTGAAGAAAATTTTGATCGTGCAATCGGTGAGTTAAAAAATATTCCCGCGTTAGCTAGTTATCGAACAGGCTTAAAACAAGCCAGCACACCAAGCGCATCATATGCGATACCTTCTATCAATCGCGTATGGTCAAATCAGCCAGTCTTTTCACCATTGCCACAGATTAATCCGATTCCGAAACCAAACTTTGCCAATAGCACAGCCGCGAATACGTGTGGCAATCAGCCTTTTAATCCTACACCTTTACCGATTCATTCAGCCGCAGAGCTAGCAACACGGATGCAACGCGCGAATAGTGGTAATGGCTATTTGATTCGGGCTGAAGAGCAGTCAAGTCTTGGACTAGGTTTAGGGATCCTTGCGCTCGCTCCAGTTGCAGAGATCAGTAGCAGAGCCAACAATGCCGGTGCCAGTTTATATGTCATCAAAACCATCGAAAATGCACGCCGTGCCTTAGAACCAAAAAACATCACGGCCTTTACCCTAGGACGTTTAGACACGTTGTTATTGGAGGATCGACCCGCTACGCAAGCCGGACGTTGGGACAACGTAACGGTGAACGCTGAAGGGGAGGAGTTTAATATTAGCTCATCAATCTTGGAGGGATTAATCACCGCAGCAGGCTTAATCTCTGGGCCAGTAGGGACCACCGTAACCGCTGGTGGTGTTGCTTTTGCTACACCGATTGGTGAACAAATCAACGAGCTAACTAAAAATAGCTGTGTCAAATTACTCGCGCCGAAGTACGGCCCGATTGATGTTTCAGATGAAGAGTGGCTGGAGTTTAAAAGCTTAGGCAGCGCGGTCAAAAAAATCAATCAACGCCAATATGTTGGTGCTGAAATTGGCAATGCTGAGCTAATGTTTAAACTGCGTAGCGAAAAATTTGCGTCAAATAATATTTTTGAGGAACGACGCAATGTCGACGTGCAAGAGCAACGCATTTCGTTATTGCCCAGTGGTGTGCGCGCACAAGAGGCTGGTGATACTGTTGAAATCAGTGCCAGCATAGGCAATTCTTTTGTGGACAAAAGCAACCTTAAAGCCTACATCAGCAGTGCTGGCGGTGATCAAGGTAGCGCGTACGACAACAGTATTATTAGTCAGCAAAAACAAGGTGATTTGTATACCATTCGGGTGAAAACATCAAAAGACCGTAAGCACTTTCCGGTTGAAATTACCTTTGATACGTTAAATCCAACCTTACCACCGCCACCACAATATCGTGCGCGTGTTGCAACGATTAGTTTGCAAGGATCATTATCCCTCTCAGAACCCAGCAGTTGCCTACAGCCCAATAGTACCTTTGATATTACCTCGACCTTATCGGGCTTTGCCGCAGGGCAACGCGGGGTAACATGGCAGGTGAGTGGTGGACAACTGGTCAGTGAGTCGATCAATGCTGACCAAACTCAGCGGACCGTCACGTTCCGTACAGGTACAGCAGGGACAATGACCATTAAATCCACAGCCGTTGCTGATGGACAAGTCTCTGATACGGTTACTGTCAACGTGGCTGACAGTTGCTTTAAAAAACTGCATTACTCATCGCTTGCCGCAAATTCTATTGGCAATGGTGACGACGGTGATTGTGGTGCCCAAACCGCGCCGCCGACTGATTTTGAACAGGTCTTTAGCTCGGCAGAGAGCGCAACCTTGCCACCAGCATTACCGCCAGAATCAGACTACTGGTATAACCGTCAACAAGCGTTGAATACTAATCATGACAATCATATCAATTACCGCTTGTTGAATGACCGAGGAACATGCCAAAGCATTGCGGTGGATGGCAATACCACCATGACTGCTCGATTGTATGGCGAAAATAGCGGCAAACTCGGTATGGATTTTAGTGCTGATCTGACCGGTAACTGCGTTAAACACCCTGCCAATAATGAGATCTATTGTGCCAATACTTCAGCCCTTGGTGTGCCGTCGACATTTTATTATCTGGACATTAAACACGACACCAAAGTGCTGCTAGAAGGTCAATTGCAATGTAATGGCTTGACTGGCTATGTGGTGATTACGCCATTTAGTGCGATTGCCACGCGCTATGAACACTTGACCACTGCCTATGTGCCTAACACACTAAGCGAAACTTTGATTACAGATGCAAATGGCCAAAATTTACCGCCAGTGTTGTTGGCGGATTTTACCTGTACGCAGCCCAATCAGACCGTATCGTTTAGCAAAGAAATCATCTTTAAAGCGCCACGACAGTCCAATAGCACCGACCGTATCGTGATCAATACGTTAGGTTCGGTCAATATGGCTGTTTTGGGTTTTGATAAAACGGGTTTTGGCCCTGTGGATCTGACTCAACTTCCGGTAATCAAAACAGGTGACTTTCAGTCTAAAGGCACAGTGAATTTCTTTATTAAGGTCACGCCCAAATAAGCAGACCTTAGACCTGACGAATGAGTGCCATAAAAAAGCCCTGATTGATCAGGGCTTTTTTAGGTTGTCTAACGATTATTTGAGTTCACTAGATGACTTATTCAACAAGCGACGCGCCACGATCAACAGTTGAATTTGCTGTGTGCCTTCAAAAATATCCAAGATCTTAGAATCGCGCGCCCATTTTTCTAACAACTCAGTCTCGGCATAACCAACCGCACCGCAAAGCTCGACGCATTTAAGTGTCATTTCATTGGCGACACGGCCCGCTTTGGCTTTGGCAATCGAGGCTTCTTTGGAATTTGGCTGTTTATTATCGGCCATCCAAGCAGCCTTTAAGGTTAGCAGACGAGCGGCTTCCCATTCGGCTTCTAGACGGTCAAGCGTGGCTTCGATATGCGAGGCATTTTGTGGCAGGTGCGCATAGTTGCTCGACAAGTGATCTTTGAGCAGCTCACGGGTCTTATCCAATGATGCCTTAGCCACACCAATCGCCATCGCAGCCACTAAGGGACGAGTGTTATCAAAGGTTTGCATCACGCCAGCAAAGCCTTTTTGTACATCGATCTCTGGTGTGCCGAGCAAGTTTTCGGCAGGAACACGGCAATCGCTAAAGCTAATCGCTGCGGTATCTGAGGCCTTGATGCCCAGCTTGTGTTCTAAACGGGTCACTTCCATGCCGGCAGTGCCATGTTCAACCACAAAAGATTTGATCGCAGCACGGCCAATCGAGCGGTCTAGGGTGGCCCAGACCACCACTGCATCGGCACGCTCGCCACTGGTCACATAGATCTTTTCACCATTTAACACATAGTGATCACCATCTTTGACCGCTGTGGTACGAATCCCCGCCGAGTCCGAGCCTACACCGGGTTCGGTAATGGCCATCGCAGCCCATTTGCCTTTAAAGCGTTTAAGCTGTTCTTCATTAGCCACCGCTGCAATCGCAGCATTGCCTAAACCTTGACGTGGCATGGCCAGCAATAGACCAACATCACCCCAGCACATTTCCATAATGGACAGTGCAGCCGACATGTTGGAGCCGTTTTTTACCCCAGTACTGCTGCCGCTGCTAGTGCCTGAACCAGTGCTGCTAGCACCAACGGATTCTGATCCACCATCGTTCATGCCATCCAGCAGCGAGGCCAGCATGTTCAGTTCAACGGGTTTGGCATGTTCGGCTTTATCGTATTTGCGCGAGATCGGGCGGAGGACGTTTTCTGCCACTTGATGCGCTTGCTCAACCAACATGGCAAATTTTTTCGGATTTTCTAAGTTCATGATGATCCCTTCCTTATAGGCTCAAGGCACTGTGCATGATGGCAAGACTGCGTAAGTCGCGATACCAACGCTCAACCGGATGCTCTTTGGTATAGCCATGACCACCCAGCAATTGCACGCTATCGGTGCCCAGCTTCATGGCTTTTTCGCTACACAAAATACGCGCCAGATGCGCCTCACGGTGAAACGGTTTGCCTGCTTCAGCCAAGGCACAAGCGTGCCATGTCAACATCCGCATCGATTCCAGCTCAATCGCCAAATCTGCCACCATAAACGCCACCCCCTGACGATGGCTAATTGGCTCGCCAAAGGCTTCACGCTCATTCACATACGGAATCACGTAATCCAAAATTGCATTGCCCACACCCAAAGCCATCGAGCAGAACGCCAAATTGCCCAGATCAAGGAACTGTTGATAGTCCGCTTCAAGCAAATTTGCAGCAGGCACATGCACATTGTTGAAGCTTAAACGGGCGGTTTGTGCAGCTTTTAAGCCCATGGCAGGCTCTGGTGTCACGGTTAAACCGGCTGTACCGCCTTCAACAATAAATAGCGTTGGTGCACCGTTAACATCGGCTGAGACAACAAACAATTCAGCCGTTTGCCCCATAATCACCAGTGATTTTTCGCCATTTAACACAAACGCATTGCCATCTTGCTTGGCTTGTGTGGCGAGTTTATGGGGATTAAATACCGCCGTTGGTTCAGTACAGGCCAAGGTGGCGGGTAGGCTATCGGCTTGCATAAATGCAGGCAGATAACGTGCTTGCTGATCGGCATCGCCAAAGCGGGTCAGTACATTGGCAACCGACACCGAGCTAAACATGGCTGCCGCAATCGAAAAATCACCTTGGGCCAAATCTTCTAAGGCCAGCATCTGCGTGACCAACGTTTGCTCAGTTGCCATCCCACCAAAGGCTTCTGGGACGGCGTAATACATCAAACCAAGCTCTTCTGCCTGATCCAAAATCTCTTGCGGCGTGGCATGGTTGTGATCGGCATCGTGCGCCGCAGGACGGATCACCTCACGGGCAAAGCGTGACAAATTGTCGCGCACCATCTGCTGCTCATCGCTTAACGACAGATCAAAGATGCCATCTTTTTTGCTTGGTTTTAAACGCTTTTTTTGCGCGTTTTTGGGCGCAGGACTAAAACCACGAGCGGCTGTAGTGGCCATTTGAAAGCCGGTTTTTGAGCCTTGATACAATAATTTTTCGATGGTACTGCGAACGTTTAAGCGGTCGGGCAGGTCGCTTGAGGCAAAGCGGGTCAGCATGGCCAAGCCAAACCCCTGCACCTTACCAATGGTTTTGATATCCACGTACCGATCTCCTTTGGATTGTTTGCCAATGCTCATCACAGACAATGAAAAAGCATGGCTTATGGTTGCTCAACGGTCGGGATGTTGCATCGCGCACATCCACGACGATGGGTGTTGTTTTGATCCTGTCACCAATCATCTAGATGTGATATTGCCCAGATGACACTGTCGGATGGGCGTTTGAGTCACTCCGAATGAATTTTTATGCCGACTTTATTCGCCTGATTCAGACAAACATCTTGTACATCCTGAGCCTCATCTTTTAACAACGCTATCAGCATCAGACCAACACACAACGCATTGCAGTCACAGATGGCTAAAGACTACCGCTAATAGCAGTTATGGGAATAAATAAAGATAAATTGATACTAATATGTATGTACATACTGTATGTACTGATTGTATCTTAATGACAGATCCAATGTGTTCGACGGTTTTTGGTCAGATTGGCATCAGCCTCGGCTACAACAGTCAAGCAGGGCAACAGGGTTGGATTTTGGATCGCATCAGGGCAGGGCATAAGTGCGATGTCCCAACATCAAGCAGCACATGAAAAGGGCAGTCAGATGAATATCAGCACAGAACTTGAGAGCCTGCCAAATTGGCAAGAGATGAATGCTTATGACCGAGCGTTGGCGTGTTGTCAGTTGTTATCGAGCTTGAGTCAGCCCATACCGGGTTGGATGCAAATTCGCCAATGGATCGGCAAGGGCAGTGCCAATGATATTCACCGTGCCAAGCAAGACTTTGTGAACGCACGACATCAAGCGTTGCCAGAGGCTTTTGCCCATGGTGTGCCGCCTGCGTTAAGTGGCTCGATTAATGATTGGTGGCAGCAACTCCGCGCAGCGGCGGCGGCTGAGTATGACGAGCAGGTCAACGACTGGCAGTTACGCCTAGAGCAAGCCCGACAAGCCACTGAGCATTCGGACCATCAACGTCGGATGGTTGAAGAAAAAGTGCAGCAATTGCATGAAAAAATCGCCGAGCTACAAGACCAACTGCATCAGCAAAAAAACAAAGTGAGACAGGCAGAAGATGCGTTATTACGCGCCGATACCCTGCGGCACAGCCAAGAACAACAGGTCCTCACCCTCACGGCTCAACATGCGGCATTGATTGAGCAACTGACCACACAGATTGATACCCAGCAACAAACGCGTGAACAACAAGTCCTTGCAACATTGGCCCAAGTGGAAGGTTTACAGCAGTTTGCCACCGATCAGATTGAGCAAACACGTCAAGAATCTCGCCAAACACAGCAGCGAGATCAAC
>JBBKWH010000113.1:0-4838 GCA_037968855.1 Moraxellaceae bacterium
CCGATGCCACTACGCCGCCTGTTTATCACGTTGGCAGGAGAACTGGTGATCTCCGCCTTTGCCGGTTTGATTACCTATTGGCTGTGTCAGTACTGGGGCTTGCACCAAGCCATGACCGCAGTCTTTGTCGCCACCTCTGGCCATTTGGGTGGCAAATCCATCGATGCGATTGGTCGCATTTGGATGGGTGTTCTAAACGAAAAAGGGAAATGATCATGACACTGACAGAACATTTTACGCTGGCAGAAATGACAGTCAGCCAAGCCGCAGCGCGTACTGGCACACCCAACATTCCAGACTCGCAAAAGGTACAAAACCTCAAGCGTTTGTGTGTGGAGTTGCTTGAACCGATCCGTGAAATCGTCGGCAGTCCCGTCACCGTGACCAGTGGCTACCGCTCACCGCAGGTCAACGCTATCGTGGGTGGTTCTTTAAGCTCGGCGCATTTAAAAGGCTTTGCGGCAGACATCAATGCCTATCGTTTTGGCTCGGCACGCAAGTTGGCCACGGTACTGGTTGAACAACTAAAAGAGCGCGGCATCGCCTTTGATCAACTGATTTTAGAGTTTGATCAATGGGTCCACATTGGGCTGCTTGGCCCTGCCGGTCAGCAACGTGGCCATGTGCTCACTGCCAAAAAGATGGGCGGCAAAACCCATTACTTGAGTGGGATTGTCTAAGCCATGCAGCACTGGGTCGACCTTCAGCAATATTTGACCGCCAACCTGCCCAATTTAAGCGCAGACAAGCTGCATTTGTTGGTGGTCAATGGTGATATAGCGCATAGCGCATTGAGTTACACCATCCGAATTTTACTGCTGGATTATCGGGCCGACCCTTTACTGCCACTGGTACTGGTCAATCGCTGGCTGCAAGCCAAACATCGTGATGAGCCTGAACTGCCAACGCTCAAATTTAGTAGTGAAGTGATCGACAAGAACACCTTCGATCTGGAGATCGACATCCCCATGACCGACAAGCTGGTCGATGACGGCACGACCTATCACCTGTGTCCGCCGACATATTGGGATGACGGCAGCATGTCATTTTTACAAGCTGACTTGTGATGGATGCCTCCCAAGGACTCGCGCATTGGCTCGACGGCATTGCCCTGTCGCTTGCGCCAGAACAACGCAAAATCCTGATGCGCAAACTGGCCCAAGGTTTACGCATCCGTACCCGTCAGCGGATTAGCGCTCAACGTGATCCAGAGGGCCACCGCTTTATTCCACGCAAGCGCAGTCAGGTCGGTCGCATTCGTCGTGATGCGTTGTTTGCCAAGCTGCCCAAAAAGCTCAAGACCCAAGCCAGTGCTGATCATGCGGCCGTCGGCTTTTCGGGTCGAGATGGCAAGATTGCCCGTGTCCATCAGTTTGGCTTAAACGACAAACCGTCCAAACACCAAGCCTCAGCACGCTATCCAATTCGAACGTTGGTGGGCTTTAGTGATGATGACCAGCAATGGGTGACGCAACAGATTCAGGAATTTATCAGCCAGCACAGCTAGGAGTATATGAACGATCTACGATGTAACGCATGCCACCGCCTATTGGCACGCATGCAAGGTGAGGCGATCATCGCCGTGAAGTGTCCGCGTTGCAAAACGCTCAATCAATTTAATAGCGCCACGAGCGTCAAACCAGAGAAGCCATCGACTTCCATACTGGAGCATGCTTGTGTCGCAAAATGACCAGCCCTCGTATACCCCATCTGGCCATAGCTTTAGTGGCTGGCTGGGTGGCAAAGCTCAACTGGCGCGTACCATCGTCGATATGATGCCGCCGCATAATCACTACTGCGAAGTGTTCGCTGGTGCTGCATGGGTGTTGTTTAAGAAAACACCCAGCAAGGCAGAGACCATCAATGACATCAACGGTGAGTTGATCAACCTGTATCGGGTGATGAAGTTTCACTTTGAGGCGTTGCTGGATGAGTTTGAGTTTCAACTGAACAGCCGGGATGAATTTTACCGGATGCGTCAGGTGGACCCGTCCACGTTGACGGATATTCAGCGTGCTGGGCGTTTTTATTATCTGCTGCGTACTTGCTATGGCGCACGGATTCACTCGCCTACCTTTGCCAGCTCCGGTAGCCGACCGATTCGCTTAAAGTTGGCCGAAGAGTTGCGTGAGCATTTGGGCCAGATCCATCAGCGCTTGCAGAAGGTCACCATCGAAAATCAGTCCTATGCCCAGCTCATTCCGCGCATGGATTGCAAGGACACGCTGTTCTATATCGATCCGCCGTACTACAACTGCGAGTCGTATTACGGTACTGGAATCTTTAGCAAAGAGGACTTTTTGACCTTGCGCGATTTGCTGAAGGGCATCAAAGGCAAATTCATCCTGTCGCTGAATGATGTGCCTGAGGTGCGTGAGATCTTTAAGCACTTCAATATCCAATCGAAGCAAATTCGTTGGTCAGTCAATGCGGCATCGACCAGTGAGGCCAATGGCAAAGAAGTCCTAATCACCAACTTCTAAACTCACCCGCCACCAAAAGTCCGATTAGGCTCTAATCGGACTTTTGCTTGTGGCATCCCCCACGTGGCCAGATCCATCATGGCCGCATGAACCTAAACGCCGAACAGAGCCGCCTGCTCAACAACCTCGCCAGCTACGGCACAGTGCTTGAAGTCGATCCGACCCAAGCCGCCATGCGCTTGCAGATTGGTGACAACCAAACCGACTGGACCCCGATTCCAGCGATGGCGGCTGGCAACATTAAAATCTGGCGTTGCCCCACGGTAGGCGAGCAATTCTTGCTGGTTGCCCCCAGTGGGGAGCTTGCCAATGCCCAAGCAGTCTGCGCCCGTTATAGCGATCACTTTGCCGCACCGTCACTCGATCCAGATGTGCTGTATATCCAGTTATCTGAGCAACACTTTATCTCGATCAATACTGCCACCGGAGCCATTACCGTCAAGGCGTCATTGCTCACGCTGGATATTGATGACGTCAGCATCACCGGCAAGTTGCTGGTCAAAGGTCTGATTCAATCCATGACTGATGTCTGGGCCAAAACCTTGTCGTTCTTGACCCATAAACATGGCGCTGTGCAAAACGGTGGTGGCGTGTCTGGAGTCGGCCAATGATCGGCATGTCTCGTGCCACTGGTCTGGCCATCAGCGATTTAGACCACCTGCGCCAATCCATCCATGACATTGCCACTACCCGTATCGGGACTCGGTTATGCCGTCGCAGCTATGGCTCGTTAGTACCGGATCTGATTGATCAACCGGTCAACGCCTTAACCCGTTTACGACTGATGAGTGCTTTGGCCACGGCCTTGATCACTTGGGAGCCACGTGTTCGGGTACAAAAAATTGCCCTCTCTGCCACTGCCAATAGTGCGGCATGGGATGCAGACATCAGCCTGACCCGTATCGACACACCACAGCCACAAGCCTTAACCCTTGCCTTGAGTTTGGGAGCGGCCGCATGACCACCCGTATTGACTTATCCAGCCTGCCACTGCCCAACATCCTGACCAGCATCGACTTTGATGCCGAACTGGATGCACTGAAGGCGGATCTGATTACCCGCTATCCCAGTGTGGCCGCTGCCTTGGATCTAGAGTCCGAGCCACTGCTCAAACTGCTCGAGGTGTTTGCTTATCGGATCATTTTAAAGTCGGGCGAGATCAATGCCAAAACCAAAGGCTTATTGCTGGCCTATGCCACTGGCAGTGATTTGGATCACCTTGGATCAAACGTCGATGTGTATCGACTGCTGATCAGTCCGGCCAATCCCAACAGCGTGCCACCGACCCCTGCACGCTATGAAACCGACGAGGCCTTTCGCCGTCGGATTCAACTGTCGCAAGAGCGCGACTGTGCCGGTAGCACTGGCGCATACCAATACTGGGCATTGTCAGGAGATGCTGATGTTCGGGATGTTTCTGTGCTTACCCCTACCGCTGGCGTGGTTGAGCTTTATATCCAAAGCGCCAGTGCCGAGATCGCACCGCAAGCCTTGCTGGATACAGTGGCCACCGCCCTTGACCCAGACACCCACCGTCCGTTTACCGATTCGCTCAGTATCTTAGCCGCCACACCGTTTGATTTTGAAGTGGTGGCCGAACTGACCTTGTATCAAGGGCCAGATGCGGCGGTGGTACAGGCCAATGCGCAAGCGGCCTTAAACACTTACTTGGATCAGGTCTCCTACCTTGGCTATGACGCCACCCGCTCTGGTCTATTTGCGGCCTTGCACCAGTCTGGTGTGCAACGGGTCAACCTGATTGCACCCGTCAACGATGTGGTGATCCCAGCCAGTCGCTATGGCCGCTGCACGACGCAGACTATCAGCGTGGTGGAGTACCGCGATGTCTGATCCCATCCAGTCCAGCCTGCTACCGCCCAACGCCACAGCGCTTGAAAAAGCCCTTGCCTTGCTGGGCTTACGGGCCACAGCACTGCCTGTTCCGTTTTTGTCATTACATCGTGTAGACGATTGTCCAGCGCCTTACCTGCCGTGGTTGGCATGGGCCAAACGGGTCGAATACTGGGATAGCCAATGGTCAGTTGAGCAAAAGCGCCAAGCCATTCGTGCTGCTCGCACCTTCAATCAACAGCGTGGCACTCGCGCATCGATCCATACCCTGCTCGGCCAAGTGTTAGACCAAACCCCGTATCAGTTGCTGGCATGGCATCAACTCAATCCCAAGGGTCAGCCGTTCACCTTTACCGTGCGCCTCGAGCCAACTGATGCGCTGTCCATCGAGCAGTCACAGCAGATTCATACCGCTGTAGACGCCACCAAATCCGCCCGCGACCTCTACGGCGTACAGGCACGGGTGCAACAACAGTCGATCTTTTTTACCGCAGGCGTAGCCAA
>JBBKWH010000114.1:0-17375 GCA_037968855.1 Moraxellaceae bacterium
CTCCGGCAACTCCGGCAACTCCGGCAACTCCGGCAACTCCGGCAACTCCGGCAACTCCGGCAACTCCGGCAACTCCGGCAACTCCGGCCGTTGAGCCGTCGCCGATACAAGTGATTGACGGCGAAAGCTATATCGAGAGCGAGTATCTCGAAGAGCGTGAGTTTAATACCGATAACCGCAAGCGCTTTTATGCGATTCCAGATGCTGATGGCAGCTTGAGTAATGTTGAGCGTGAAAAGGGCATTCGTTTATCGAGCTTGGTTGCACCGTCAGCACCTCAGATTGATGTCAGCTTGTCAGCGGGCTATCAGCGTATTCCGGCTCAGAATTTGTGGGCATTGACGGATCGTAAGTGTTTTTCTGGCCAGCAGCTTAAAGCGTCCAAACGCTTGGGCGAAAAGCCAGTCGAGTTTTGGCCTCGACCTAGCTTTAAACCGGCGTTTGATTTTGTGGTTGCAGAGCTAAGCACTCACGTTCGAGATATTCGCTTGTTGTCTTATGCGCGGCAGACCCGAAGTCCTACCTTTTACTGGCCATTACCAATCTTTTTGGATGAGCGAGGTTGTGTGCTGGAGGGCGTGAATCGCTATCAACAGCAGCAACTGAAGGCAACGTTCTTACAGCAAGCAGCCATTTTAGGAACCTTGCATGTTCCGACAGGTGCTCGTTATTTGCTGTTAACGCCATTGGCCGAAGCAGTAGATCTTCCTAACATTCAGTTGTCGGATCAGGGGCAATTGCGCCTTGTCTCGTTGCAACAACCGACTTCACCTTAATCGATGGACGATGTCATGAAGCGATACGGAAAAAATCAAGTATTGGTACTCAGTGCAATGAGTTTGGCATTGGCTGCGTGTAGTAGTGGCAGTAATAACCTTTCTCAACCTAGTGCTGAGACGACGATTACATCGTGTACCAGCAGTGACTGTGTGCCACTTGAGTTCACTGATGATCCGGTGATTAATCTCAATTATACCTGTGGTACGGTACAAAACGTCACCAGTGCGACGGGCGTGGCCAATTGCCCTAATAACTCTACGGTGACTTTCTTCTTACGAGCAGATGGTGGCACGCGTAAGGTGATTTTGGGCAGTGTATTGGTGCAGCCTGTACGCTCGGTCACTGATGAAGAAAGTGTCGGTGGTAGCTCGCCACTGTTGCGTATTACACCTAAAGACTTGGTCTCTAGTGTCGATGGGATCACCTCATTGGACGAGACTGCGGCCACTGCTGCGGTCAATATTACGCGCTTATTGCAGGCGCTGCGCAGTCGTAATGCCGCCGGTGCGGTAGAAGAACCGTACATTGATAGTGCGCCGGTTAACCGAATTAAAATTACCAATAACCTTAAAGCCAATATTGAACTGCTTGAAGAAAATGTTCTGGCGACTGATTTTGCCAAAGAAGACGTGTTTACCACGCTAAAGCCTTGGCTTGACGCTGATAAGATTGTTCCTGTGACTGCCGATGTTGCCAAAGCGCGTTTGACCAAGACATTACAAGGGCTTAAAGCGGGCTTGTATTACGGGTCACCTACTTTGTCTGTGCCGCAAGTCGATAGTAATGGTAATTTGATCGACGGCAGTATTACGGGGGTTGATACCTCTGGTTTGGCATTGGGTATTGAGGGGAGCGAAACCGGCAAGAATGATAGTCGTACCACCATGGCCATGTACATGTTGACTGATCGCACCGGTGCTAGTGTTGGGCAGGGCCTAAAGTGGACGGGTAATGCAACCAATAGCACTGAAGCCTACAAGCTCTATACGCAAACCACGTTTAGAAAAATGCGTATGGTGAATAGTGGCATTGGTGGTTCTAGTATTGGTGGCTTTGATCCGTTCACTAACCGTGTGAGCCAAATGACATGGACTGCCTTGCAAACTGCCTCTGAAGGCGCGCAGTCGATTATCTTTGATCAAGGTTTGCTGATTCGTGATTTTGTGATGGCGGGCAATGACCCTACTTATCGTCGCTATACTGGTATTAGCGATAGCGAAGCGACGCCAAGCAGAGCATTGGGCACATGGCGGCAGCCAGAGGTACAGTCCACTCCTGAGTTTAAGGGAACGGCAACCATTACCAAATCAACCAGTTTGAATACGTTCTTTGATCGGGTTGTTTGGAGTACTCGAGCAACGGTCAATACTGGCGAAAGCTATGTGTTCCCAATGCACATCACGCTGAAGTTTGACTATAATCAAAACCAAGCAGGTTGTGGCAGTGCTGCGAGCACCAACTGCCCAGACTTGCCAGATTTGCCAGTCACGTTCCTTGAGAACGGCGATATTATTACCGACTTTACTGACGAAGCGCATACGGCTAACTGTGCGACTGTGGACGCAGCAACGCTCAAAGATTCGGCTGGTTCGCAAGAGTATCGAATTGGTACGGTACGTGCGGCGTATACCGGCGAAAGCTCTGATGACTTGTTTATTAGTCCCATCATTGTGTTGTCTGGTGACCAGTTTGGAGCCTTAGATGGTATACAGGTCGGTACCTTGGCGCTGGCTCCACGGGTTAAGATCAACGTGAGTCCATTGAAGAGTAATGGCACACCTGTTGTACCGGTCAGCGATGCGAGTACTGCCGCAAGCTCTGCTGCCAATAGTGACGTTGCCAAGTGGGTCAATGTGTACAACACCTACTTGCAGGTTAAAGATGAAGAAAAACGTTCTGAGGAAGAAACTGCAAAGTCTTTACAGTATCAAGGCACATTGAAAGCTGACGTCTCCAGTTGCTGGGTACGTCAGATTAAGTAAATTAGCCAACAATGAACAAAAAAAGCGCCTTCGGGCGCTTTTTTATGGTGTGGTGGATTTAAGGTAAGGTGCTGTCGATAGGGCCAATCGTCTCTAAATGCTGTGGAAATTGACCGGTTTTGCGGTCAGCAAAATAGTGCCGTAAAGTACGTTCGATACTGGGGAAGGCCAGCTCACCCCATGGAACGTTGGCTTCGGCAAACAAGGCACACTCTAGGCTTTCTTCACCCACGCCAAAGATGCCGTCTTGTAATTGGCTCTTAAACAGCATGTACACCTGACCAATGCGTGGAATGTTGTAGATGCAGTACAAGTGTTGATCGGTCACTTGACCTTCGGCTTCTTCCCATGTCTCGCGTGCGGCTCCGGCTTCGATGGTTTCGCCAATTTCCATAAAGCCAGCGGGCAGTGTCCATAGGCCATAACGAGGCTCAATGGCACGTCGACACAGCAGGACTTTGTCTTCAAAAATGGCCAATGCACCGCAAATGATTTTTGGGTTTTCGTAGTGAATATAATCGCAGCGCGTGCAGACCATCCGTTGGCGCTGATCGCCCGCTGGGATCTGAAAGTGTGTGGCATGACCACAACGAAGACAAAAGGACATGAACAGTCAAGACGTGTATTTGATGATGAACTGAGCATAACGCAAAAGTCCGATAGGGGCATCTGGTACAAGCATGAACAGGAGAGTAAGCTGACCCAATGAAACTCATTCTTCCTCGTCGCCTATCCACTCGGCCGGTCAATATGCCGCTATTAGAGTGCTTGGAGCAGCGTCTATCTTTTGCGCCAAATCCTACTCGGGCAGAGGCGTCTGTATTGTTGGCCTTGACCAATGAGGCGGAGCCACGCTTGCTGCTGACCCGTCGTTCAACCCGCCTCAATAGCCATGCGGGGGAGGTGTCTTTTCCCGGTGGAAAGCGTGATCCAGCCGATACCAGTAACATTGTGGTGGCGCTTCGAGAAGCACAAGAAGAAACCGGTTTGGATCCGTTTGCGGTGCGTTTGTTGGGCGAGTTACCGTCACAGCGCGCACGCAATGGAATGCGGGTCAAACCGATTATTGGAGTGATTCCACCCGATATTTCGTTGATTGCGCAGCCCGATGAGATTGACCGAATCTTTTTTGTGCGGCTGTCTGAGTTTTTGCGACATCCTCCAAGACCACATTCGGTTCGATACAACCAGCGCGACTTGCATGTACCCAGTTTTCAGGTTGAAGATGAGGTGGTCTGGGGGCTAACAGGGCGAATATTGGTGGCAATGATTGAGCGTGGTTTGGATCAGCGGATTGATTGGCCATTGTTTTTGTTACGCCGATAAGTGTTTGATGATGTGATTTGAGCAGGATTCTTTATGTTGTATTGTTTAAATGGCCAGTGTCCACGCACGACTGAGACACCATGGCAAGGCTGGGTTGCCGACACGGCACGGGTGATTGGTCAGGTACAGTTGGGCCGTCATGTCAGTGTGTGGTTTGGTGCAGTGATTCGAGGCGATAATCATTTGATTACCTTGGGTGATTATTCTAATGTGCAAGAGAATGCGGTACTGCATACCGACTCAGGCATTGCCTTGACGGTGGGTGAGTATGTGACCATCGGCCATCAGGCCATGCTGCACGGCTGTACCATTGGCGACAATAGTTTGATTGGCATTAATGCAGTGATCTTAAATGGCGCTGTGATTGGCAAAAACTGCATTATTGGCGCCAACGCTTTGGTGCCAGAAGGTAAGGTGATTCCGGATAACTCGATTGTGATGGGTTCGCCAGCCAAGGTGGTCAAGGTCGCTGATCAGCACGTGGAGCAGATGTTACGCGCCAGCGCGTTGCACTATGCAGGGCATTATCCGGCGTTTCGGGATGGTTTAACCCCGCATGTGCTCGACTAGGCATTGATCGGCTGTCGATGTCTAACAATTCATCGCAGTGTCATGCTGATGTGGTCGTATAATGGCCACATTAGGTTTAATCCTGTCGAGCTGGACTATCTGCCATGCTGTCTTATGCTGAGCGTTTAAACAGTTTGCCGTATCCCCTCAATCAGCCATTGGCTGGTTTTCAGCGGGTACGTCGTGTTAGGGATCGTGTACGTCAAGAATTAGATCATCAGATTGACCAGCATCGTGAGCAAATCACCCAAGGTCAACGCCGTTTAGATGAATTATTGGATTCGGCCCGTCGCCATTCTGAAGCACAACCTGCCTTGATTCATGAGCCACTAGAGCAAGCCATTGACTGGTTCGATGATTTGCAGTCTCGTCTGGCCTCCCAATTGGTGCCCACCATTATTGCCCGCCAGAGCCCATGGTGTGGCAGTGTGGACAAGCGCTTAAAAGGCTTGGTGAGTTTTCCTGAGCCTGATCAAAAGTTGCATTCGCGTAGCTTGCAACAAAACTTAAGTGCTTTATTGCAGTCACAGGTTGCACAAACCGTCGCGCGTTATCCTGCTATGGGGCCAATGACCGATGATGAGTATCGGGTATTACCCAAAGCCTATTCGGGTATGCCACAGTCGGTGGCCCGTCTGACCCGCTTGCCATTACAGTTACGCGAGACACGAGACCGCTTGCAACGTCAGGTTGATCGTATGGTCGGTGTGCGTCCCGTGCAAGATATCTGGGAAACTACTTTTCCTGAGGATGAGCGTGATTAAACGCTCATTTTTTTGTGATGACTCATTTAATGCCCAGTTCGCTGGGCATTATGCATTTTGGCGTTTGTTTTTGGCGGGTTGTATGGTGTCTTATGCCTTTATGCAAAGTGATCAATTTGGGCTATGTTATGGTAAAGCCGAGTTCGCTGATTTTTTACAAAGGTGTTTTTGATTATGTCGTCGCCTGTTCAGCCTTTATCCCCAGCAGCATTTAGCGTAGATGCGTCGATAGATGGGCAATTGCTTGAACGGATACATGATTTGGGCTTGATGCACTTACAGCCCAGCAGTCCTTCTCGCATTGTCAATCTATTGACAGAGTTGCCACGACTTGACGCAGCGGCAGCCATGCGAGTGGGCCATGATGCCGCCAATCAGTTTAATCAGCTGATTGATGAGGCAGCACGATTAATGCTGCATCCAACTTTGCGTGATACTCAGCGGGTACTCGAGGGCTTGATGGATGCGTTAGATGCTTTTGGACACATGTATGAGCGGCCTGTTGGTTGGCTTAATCGCTTGATCTGGCGCGATCAGACACCGCGTCTAACCCAGACGCATTATATGAAAACGCGGCAGACGTTGAGTCGGCTTCTTGAGCGGATGAAACCACTCTTGCTTAAAATCAGCCCGATTCGGCAACGTCTGCAAACATTGTCGCAGCACAATGCCTATATCCAGTCACAATTTGACGAGTATATTGCAGCCTTGACGCTGTACCAACAACAGCATCCAGAATCATCGCAGCATCAGGTCATGGAAGATGGCAAAGCCATGCGGCTGGCCCGTCGGCTGGCCAGTTTGCAGGTGTTGGCGCAGTCAGCCCAGTTGCAGGCGCAACAACTGGCCTTGATGGTTGAGCAGTTGCATCAGTTGCATGAGCGCATGAATGAAGTGCAACAGGTGATTTATCCCTTGTGGCAACAGCAGTGTATGACGTTATTATCAGGGCAGCAGCATCAAGATGCGATGGTGGAGCTGCATCAGATTCAGCATCAATTTGTTGATCGACTCAGCCAGTCTGCCTTGGTGTTAGCCCCGAACAAACCATGACTTTCACCCTTAAAAAATAGATCAGGATAGACAGATGAGCCAAGATCCATCAAACCCAACCGATCAGAACCCCCTTGCAACTGAGCGACAGTCTCAGCCCAATAGCGCGCCATCACCAGCCGTGACCAGTCCAACTGCTCTGCCAGCAGTTGCTGATATTGCGGCGATGAATCCTGCACCCGTGAGTGTGATCCCGCAGCCCATGGCCGCTGCGACTGCGACGACTTTGGGTGCACTAACACCAACCCAAAGCGTCGAAACCGATGCCGATATTGCCCGTGAGTTGGCTGCATTACAGTTGCCTGCGCACTTAAGTGGCAACGTGCGGCAGTTGGTCGACCATCTGGATTTGGTCAATAATCCTGCGCAAGTCAGCGAGTTGGGCCGTCAAAGCGGTCAAACCATTGCCAATTATGCCGATCATATTTTAAAGCAAGTGCAGCAAAGTGATCTGAACGAGATGGGCGATAAACTGGGTGATGTGGTGGTACAAGCCAAGTCGCTTAATCTATCGACATTAAGTGATAGCCGCTCAAAAGTGCCATTAATTGGTGGATTATTGGATCGGTTTTCCAATAAAAAAGAAGGCTTTGTACTGAAGTTTCAGAGTGTGGACACCCATATTCAAAAGCTGATGAAAGAGCTGAATCAAGCCGAAGGCACTTTAAGCCAACGCAATCAAAGCTTGGAGCAAATGTTTGTGCATACCGCACAAGAGTTTGAGCAGCTTGGCGTGGCGATTGTGGCTGGCAAAATTAAACTGGCTGGCTTAGAGCAACATATTGAGCAGCGCTTGTTGGCCAATCCAACACCTAGCCCACAAGAGGCGCAGGCAATTGGTGATTTAAAGCAGCTGACGGTGCGCTTGGATAAGCGTGTGGGTGACTTGAACGCCTTGCAAATGTCGGCCATGCAAACCTTGCCGATGATCCGCATGATCCAACATAACAATCAGACCTTGGTGGAAAAATTTCACAATGTCCGTGAGTTGACCCTGCCTGCATGGAAACGGCAATTTATGTTGGCGGTGTCCTTGCTAGAGCAGAAAAAAGCCGCTGATTTGGCCCAAACCATTGATGACTCGACCAATGAGTTCTTGCGCAAAAATGCCGAATTGCTGAAGCAAAACTCGATCAGTACCGCCAAGATTAATCAACGGGCTGTCATTGATATCGAAACCCTAGAGCATGTGCAGCGCACGCTGATCTCGACCATTGAGGAAGTACAAGAGATTCATCGCAAAGGCTATGACAGCCGCCGTGATGCCGAAGTCAAAATCCGTGACTTGCAGCAAGAGCTAAAAAATCGCTTGACTGAAAAAAGCAGCTAAGCCATGGCGTCATGATGTTGGTGCTGTGTGAGCAATCGATCCATAAAAGCCGCGCCCATGATTGGTCGTGGCTTTTTGTTTGGTCTTTTTTTTCTTTAGTCTTTGGTGTTTTGGTCTGTATTCGCTTTGGTGAGTGCAGTGCCTGACGAGGGCGATACCTAAGCAATCATATTGGTCTAAAAGAGAGTCAAACCAGCATGAGCGCAATCGTCCACAGCACAATTGCAATGGCCGTGACACGCATGGCAGTGCGTAGCCAAAACTGACTTAAGCTCAACGCTTGACTATCGTTTGGTTGACGAAAAATACCCATAAAAAAATCGGCAGACTGTACGCCATAGACGCCACCAATCAGCGCACCAAGGCCGCCAAGAAGCCAGACAAACAACCAGATGATTGCACCAGTGCTGGCAGGCTGAGTGATGGCATGTATCAAGGCAACAGCCAAATCAACGCCAGCGCCTAGTAGTAATCCAATCCCGCCTGCAATCAAGAGGTAGAACAGCCTGTGCTTCGCATTGCTAACTGGGTGCAGTTCGGTTTGGCTGAGGCGTTGGCTTGGTTGGGCAGTGGTTAGCTGCTGAGCGTTAATGGATCTGCTGCGATAGTCGTGCTGAGTGTGCGTGGCCATGATCAGTTCCTCAACAGATGTTTTGGAGGATAGTTTATGGCTTTAGACTAGCAGTGAGGAGTAGTTCTGGGCTGTTGATGTTCATAAAGTGTTCGGTATGCGGCCAGTGTAGCGTGAGGGCTTTTTGTTGTTTTAACCAGCGATAAACAGCTGGACTTTGCGCAAAGGCGTGTTTGAGCGAGTGTAGGATGCTGCGATGCAACAGTAGGCATAGGTTTTGTTGATGTTGGCCATCGTGCGCGACCACAATTGGTGCTTGTGTACCCTTTTGTTGTTGTTGTTGTTGTTGTTGTTGCTGGAGCGCTTGCCATGCAGCAGCGGCAAAATCTTTGGGGTAATAGATCTGATCACAGGCGCTGACGATGATCCAGTCGTGTTGACAGGCGTTGATGCCAACAATGAGACCCGCCATCGGGCCTTGATGTTGCATGTGCGTTTGTAACGTCGCCATAGACGTTGAGTCGCAATCGCGTACAATTCGGCCATACGCTTGGTAGCGTTCGAGATTTCGATTACAACTGATGACGCGATCATCGACTTGTGCCGGTAGTCGTTGTAGCACATGCTCGATCATTGGCTTGCCTTCAAACAGAATCAGCCCTTTGTCTACACCACCCATGCGTTGGCCTGCACCGCCTGCCAAAATTAGTGCGGAGAGTGGGGGGAGTGCTGATGGCATGAGCATTGATGTCGATAATGGATCGGCAGATGCGCTCAAGTCAGATGGCAAAGCAGGCATAACGAATGGATTCCAATTGCAACCAGAGGCTCGTGCATCGTATAACACGCGCTGATTTTTCGCTGTCACAAATCCATATGAGGCTGTCTTATGCTACTGGCACTTGAAACTGCAAATGATCAGTGTTCGGTTGGGCTATATGATGCTGCCGGTATTTTGGCCTATCGTTTTGATGATCGTCCGCGTGAGCAAACGCGGCTGTTATTACCCATGATTGATGCGGTGCTGACTGAGGTTGGGATCTCGTTGCCAGAGCTAGAGGCGATTGCGTTTAGTCGTGGGCCAGGCTCGTTTAGCGGGGTGCGGATTAATGCGGCAGTCACACAAGCATTGGCATGGACACATGACCTACCGGTGATTCCGGTCTCGACGTTACAAGCCTTGGCACAAGCGGCAACCGAGCAGTATGGATTATCTGATGTGGTGGCAGTGCTAGACGCCCGTATGAATGAGGTGTATGCCGCAGCCTATCAGCGTGATCCTGCTGGCTTGATGCAGCCGATTGGTGCAGAGCAGTTGGCGGCTTATGATCAGGTGGTTTTGCCAGTTCATGCGGTGTTGGCTGGCAGTGGGGTGAATTTGGTGCAGTCCGATCAGGTACAGCGGCGTTATCTGAATGTGGCCGCCAATGCCGATCATGTTGGTCGCTTGGCGATTGCCATGTTACGCATCGGTCAAACGGTGTCTGCTGCCGAGGCCTTGCCTGTGTATTTGCGTGATGATGCATGGAAAAAACTAGATGCACAGCGCGCGGGTTAAGGCTGGGTTCATCTGGGCAGTTTAGTGTGTTAAACGATTTTTTTATTCTTGATGGTGTGGAGTGGGTATGGACATTTGGCTGTTGATTCAGGCCGTGATCATGGGTCTGGTCGAAGGCATTACCGAGTTCTTGCCAATCTCTAGTACAGGCCATTTGATTTTAAGCGCGCAGTTGTTGGATTTTTGGACACCCGAAAAACGCGAATTGTTTGAAGTGGCGGTTCAGATTGGCGCAATTGCTGCGGTCATTTATGAATACTGGGGCAAATTGTGGGGCGCGTTAATTGGCGCGATCAAAGGCGAGGTCAATGGACTGCGTTTGGCCTTGGGGCTGATCGTGGCGTCCATTCCGATTGTCATTTTGGGTCTGACCTTTGGCAGTGTGATCAAAGAATATTTGTTTAATGCGGTCACCGTGGCATCGGCATTGATTGTGGGTGGTGTGATTATTTTGTGGGCCGAAAAACGTCCGCATGTGATTACTGAACATGAAGTCGAGCAGATCGGTTTAAAAAAAGCAGCGTTGATTGGCTTGATTCAATGCTTGGCCTTGATCCCCGGAACCTCTCGCTCTGGTGCAACCATTATTGGTGGTTTGCTGATGGGTGTGTCGCGTAAAGCGGCGGCAGAGTTTTCGTTTTTCTTGGGCATTCCGGTGTTGATGGGTGCGGGATTTTTGGATCTATACAAGCATCACGACATCCTGATTGGTCAGGATTGGGCCGTGCTTGGTGTGGGCATTATTACTGCGTTTGTTTCGGCCTTGTTGGTGATTCGCGCCTTGATTCGGTATGTGTCCAAGCATGACTTTACTGTGTTTGCATGGTATCGGATTGGGTTTGGTGCATTTATTTTGCTGACGGCGCTGACCGGCTGGATTCAGTGGTAAATGCAACCCACCTTAATTCGTGCTGTTGCTGCTCAACACGAGGCTGCCAAGCAATGGCAACAACGACTAGCGGCGGTTGATGTGTCGTGTGCGTTGTTGCTGCAAGACCAGCCGTTTAGCCCACGCCAGTTGCGGCAACAGCCGGAACTGATGTTGCTATGTGATGAGCAAGGCTTATGGCTGGCAGCAGATGGCATGCAGATGCAGCCCGATTGGATCGGGCAATTGCCACGACTCAAACGAGCCACGGTCAAAAACGAGCTAGCCGCGCGTGCGTGTCAGTTGTCGCAACAACCACGCTTGATTGACGCGACGGCGGGCCTAGGCCACGATGCCTTGTTGATGGCATGGTTAGGTGCAAACGTGCAGTTGGTCGAGCGTCATCCGGTGCTGTGGGCCTTGTTGCACTCGGCCCAGCAACAAGCGGCGCAAGACCCACGTCTAGCAGCTACGGTGGCGCGGATCACCTTGTATCATCAAGACTCGGTGCAGTATTTGCAGCAGGCACAGGCCGATGTGGTGTATCTCGATCCGATGTTTCCCAAGGCTGAAAGCAGTAAGGCTGCGCCCTTAGTCAAAAAAGACATGCAAATTTTGCATCGCTTACTGCATGACGATCTAGATTTGGGCGAGGATTTACTTGCGCCTGCACGACAGATTGCAGCACGGGTGATCGTCAAGCGGCCTCGCCATGCGCCGGTGCTGGCCGGTTGCGAGCCGGATCATCGTTGGTTGGGTGATGCTTGCCGGTTTGATGGTTATTTTGCGGTGCGTCCTAGTGAGCAATCGACCGATCACGATGATGCATCCGCCATGAGTGACCGTGATGACTGAAATTTGGCAGCGTTTTGATCAGGCCGCATCGACCTATGAGGCTGCCAGCGTGTTGCAGCAGCAATCGGCGCAAGCCTTGCTGACATGGATGGGGCCGCAAGCGGCAGGCAGTGTCTGGTTGGATGCGGGCTGTGGAACCGGTTGGCTGACACGGCAGTTGGCGGATCAAGGCTTGCGCGTGTGGGCGATTGATCGGGCGCTGAACATGTTGCAGGGTTTACGTAGTTTGGATCAGGTGCAAATTATTTGTGCAGATCTACGCGAGCTGCCGTTGCCCGATGGCATGTTGGATGGCTTGGTCAGTAACTTTGTGCTGCATTGGTTGGACGTTAACATTTTGCCGGAGCTATTGCGGGTGGTGCGGCCACAGGGTGAGTTGTATGTGGCGTTGCCAGTACAAGGATCGCTGCATGACGTACAGGCACGATTTGCTGGTTTTCCGGTATTTGATTTTCAGCCTGAGCAGGCATGGCTGGATGCTGCGGGTCCCGCGTTGGTTGATTGGCAGATTATGACGGTGCAGCAGTCATTTGCTTGCTTGCGTGATTTATTGCGTGCCTTGCGCCAGATGGGTGGCAACCAAACCTTAAATAAAAACCTAGATCAAAGCTCGGCGGAGCAGCAATCTGTCGCTGTGGCCACGATGCGCACATGGTTGCAAGATGATCAGCCGGTCAACTTGGATTTTCGCGTGTTAATGTTGCATTTGCGCGTGCCGGTCAGTGCCGATGCTGATGCAGGGCCAGATCAGTTTTTGGCGTTGATGAATCAGTTGAATGCTGATCCGCGTTTTCATGATTAAGCTGTTTTTTTGTTGAGATGAATGATGTCTGATGCTGCCGTTCGCCCCAAGCGCCAAGTGTATTTTGTAGCCGGTACCGATACCGATGTAGGCAAAACCCAGATCTGTGCTGCGTTGTTGGCCGGTGCTACGGCGCAAGGTCATCGTTGTTTTGGGATCAAGCCGATTACGGCTGGTTGTCAGCAAGACGCGTCTGGGCAGTGGGTCAGTGCAGATGCCGAGCAATTAAATGCTGCGGCCAGTGTCAAATTGCATCCTGATTTTTTGGCCCCGATTAAACTGCCATTGCCGGTCTCGCCGCATTTGGCAGCGCAAGATGCTGGTATGACCCTGAACGCACAACGGATTGCTGGATTGGTGCGCGGTGCTTTATCGACGCCTGCGACGCACGTGTTGGTGGAGGGTGCTGGGGGTTGGCGCGTGCCGATTAACAGCAGAGAGTCGATGGCAGATTTGGCCAAAGCCTTGCAGTTGCCCGTGATTTTGGTGGTTGGGATTCGCTTGGGCTGTATTAACCATGCGTGGTTGACGGCTGAAGTGCTGATGCGTGACGGGCTGCGGCTGGCCGGCTGGGTGGCCAATATTGTTGATCCCAATACCGCATTGGCCGATGCACAGATCGAAACCTTGCAGCAGTTATTGCCTGCGCCTTGTCTGGGTGTAGTGCCATTTGATTCGGCGGCAACGGCCGAATCTCGGGCGGCGTTTTTGCAATGGCCTGCCGAATGGCTTGCGGCTCAGGGACAGGCAGAGACACAGACTGATATCGCGGTTGAGACGACCAAAACCTTAGCCCCATAAGGCGACAGACGTTGACGCTATCCCCAAAATAAGCCAGCAAAAGATGCAAAGCCCAAACAGACTTTGTCGGTTTTTTTGCTAGCATGTGACGCATGATGTGAGTGGACCGCTGCATGATCGACCTCAAGCCGTCCCGCAATTTTTTGGAAGATCTGCGCGACAACGAAATAGCTGCTCTATGGATGCTCGCGGGATCGCGACGTGCCTTTGGCCGCGTCACGCCTACAGCAATTCAATTTATGTTTTTGGCTGTTTTGGCCGCCTTAGCCAACACACTGTATAGCTGGCTGAGTGTGAGCGGTGTGGGTCATTTTAATTTGCAAGGGTTGGTCAGCTATTTGCTTTGGCCGTTTATTGCGCTGATTACCGGTATTTTTTTGGCCCAGCGGCATGAGCTGGGTCGTTTGATGTTGGTGCCAGCGATTTTGTGGCTAGCCGCAGATATTAACGTCGCGCTGTTACAAAGCTTGTTGCAATATCTGGGGCAGCTTGATCGTTTGCCGGATGCGCTGTATCCGGTTATGCCGACGGTGTTTTTGGTGTTGTTTTTGTGGCAGACCGTCTCGGTGATGTGGATTTTTGCCCGTCAATTGCATTGGCCGTGGTGGGAACAGGGCTTGATTTTGGCCGGTACCATTATGGTGCTGACCATTTGGCAAAGCGCCTTAGACAGCCAGCCGATCTGGAAGGTTGACGAGCAGCGCGCGACATTGCCAGAAGCAGCGTTGTATGCGCAGCCACGATTATTGGACGATGTGCTGAGCCAGATGCAGCAAGGCATTTTGGGCCAGACCGATTGGTACTTTGTTGGCCTTGCCGGTGCAGGCTATCAAGATGTGTTTAAGTTTGAGGTCGAGCAGGTGCAACGCCAGTTTGACACGCGCTTTGGCACGCTAGGCCGTTCGGTTGGCTTGATTAATAATCAAAGTACCCAGATCAGCTTGCCCATGGCTACGCGAACCAGTCTAGAGCGCAGTCTGGCACGGGTTGGTCAGCAGATGAACCCTGACGAAGATGTGCTGTTTTTGTTTATGACTTCGCATGGTGGGCCTGAAGTGTTTGAGATGGCCAATGATCCCTTGGCGCTTGATCCAATTGATCCCACTTGGCTGCGTGAAGCGTTGGATCGCTCCAAGATCCGTTGGCGCGTCTTGGTGATCTCGGCCTGTTATTCCGGTAGCTTTGTGCCTGCACTACGCTCGCCCAATACTGTCATTATTACTGCATCTGCTGCCGACAAAACCTCGTTTGGCTGTACCAATGCTGAGGATTACACGTATTTTGGTCGGGCGTTTTTTGCTGAGGCCATGCGTAGCCAAAACTCTTTGGTTGCTGCCTTTGCCACAGCCAAAGCCAAGATTCATGCTCTAGAGCGTAGACAGGGCTACGAGCCATCTGAGCCACAAATGGTGGTTGGGCAAAACATAGCCTTAATGCTGCCCCGTTTTGAAAGTCGTTTGTTTCCGCCGCCTGTGGCCAGTATTCCTGCCACAGCACCCCCGTCTGAGTTGATTCAAGGAGCGTTTCAATGAGCCATTCCATTAAAACCCGTGCGGCGATTGCATGGGCTGCCGGTCAGCCATTGTCGATTCATGAGGTAGATTTGGCCCCGCCACGTGCAGGCGAAGTGCTGGTCGAAGTTAAAGCCACAGGCATTTGTCATACTGATTACTACACCTTGTCTGGTGCTGACCCTGAAGGACGCTTTCCAGCAATTTTGGGACATGAAGGTGCGGGTGTTGTGCTTGAGGTGGGTGAGGGTGTTAAGAGCTTAAAAGCCGGTGATCATGTGATCCCGCTGTATACGCCAGAATGCCGTCAGTGCAAGTTTTGTCTGTCGCAAAAAACCAATTTATGCCAAGCGATTCGCACCACGCAGGGCCAAGGCTTAATGCCAGACGGCACCTCGCGCTTTAGCTTGGACGGTCAACCAATTTTGCACTATATGGGCACCTCGACCTTTGCCAATCACATTGTGGTACCCGAGATTGCACTAGCCAAAATTCGTGAAGATGCCCCGTTTGATAAGGTCTGTTATATCGGCTGCGGTGTGACCACGGGCGTGGGTGCGGTATTGTTTACTGCCAAAGTTGAAGCGGGCGCGAATGTGGTGGTGTTTGGCTTGGGCGGTATTGGCCTAAACGTCATCCAAGGGGCCAAGATGGTTGGCGCTGGCAAAATCATTGGCGTGGACATTAATCCAGAGCGCCAAGCAATGGCGCGCAAATTTGGCATGACCCATTTTATTAATCCGCGTGAAGTCGAAAACGTGGTCGATACCATCATTCAATTGACCGATGGTGGTGCGGATTATTCCTTTGAATGTATTGGCAATACTCAAGTGATGCGCCAAGCCTTGGAGTGTTGCCATAAAGGTTGGGGCCGTTCGATCATTATTGGTGTGGCCGAAGCCGGTGCTGAGATTTCCACTCGTCCGTTCCAGTTGGTGACCGGTCGTCATTGGGAAGGCTCGGCCTTTGGTGGTGCGCGTGGTCGTACCGATGTGCCCAAAATTGTCGATTGGTATATGGAAGGCAAGCTAAATATTGACGACTTGATTACCCATCATTTGACCTTAGATGAGATCAATAAGGGCTTTGATCTGATGAGGTCGGGTGAGTCGATTCGCTCGGTAGTGGTGTACTGATGAATATCACCAGCCAAAACCGTTGCTTTAACGGTGAGCAGCGCATCTACCAGCACGATTCCACCGCGTTGGGTGTGCCGATGACGTTTGGCGTGTATCTGCCGCCACAAGCCTTGGCAGGTGAGACCTGTCCGGCAGTGATCTATTTGGCCGGTTTAACCTGCACCGAAGAAACCTTTGCCATTAAAGCGCATGCCCAGCAACAGGCCGCCGAGTTAGGCTTGATCTTGGTTTCGCCAGATACCAGCCCGCGTGGTGATGACGTGGCCAAAGGCGACCATTGGGATATTGGTCAAGGTGCAGGCTTTTATGTCGATGCCACCCAAGCACCGTGGGCACAGCATTATCAGATGGAATCGTATATCTGCGATGAGCTATATACGCTGATTCAGCAGCACTTTAAGGTCGGTAAAGTCGGTCTGATGGGTCATTCGATGGGCGGACATGGTGCGCTGACTTTGGCCTTTCGGCATCCTGACAAGTTTGCTTCGGTGTCGGCGATTGCACCGATTGCTGCACCGATTGATTGTGCGTGGGGACAAAAAGCCTTTAGCACTTATCTGGGCGATGACCAAATCGAATGGGCCAACCACGACGCCAGCCGTTTGGTTGTGGCGCAGTCTGCATTGAATGGCCCATTGTTTGATGAAGTCTTGGTCGATCAAGGCATGCAGGATCAGTTTTTAAACCAACTCGGTACAGATGCGTTTGAGGCGGCGTGTCAGCAGGCTGGCCAAGCGCTGCGTCTGCGTCGTCACGAGGGCTATGCTCATGGTTACTATTTTATCCAAACGGTGATCGGTGATCATTTGCAGCATCATGCGGATCGTTTGGGTTAAATTGAGCAGTCGATTCACGTCACAATTGATCTTAGCCTTCCATCACAACGATCTATCAGGGCATCGTGCTAGTGTTGATGCCCCTGTTATGAGTATGATCAGCTTTCTTTAAGCCATTTAATTTTACTAAAATGACTGATGATAAACAAAATCCATCCGCTACTTCGTCATCGTCTACCGTCGATCCTATGCTTAGCGATGCGCCATTGAGCCACATCTCACTGGACAAGCCTCATCCGGAGGCGGTGATAGATCTGACACCCCCACAGATGGAACCAACTGGCCCATTTAGTAGCCCACCGCCTGATCCATCGGCTAGTCCATTTGCGCAACCCGCAAGCGCACCACCACCGCTGCCTGAAACTCTGGGACAGGTGAGTCGGTTTCAATTTATTGGTAATGCGTCGGACTATTTTGGTATCTGGTTTGTCAATGTGTTGCTGACCATCATTACCCTGAGCTTGTATGCGCCTTGGGCCAAGGTACGGCGCTTGCGCTATTTTTATACCCATACGGTGCTGGCTAAGTCGCGTTTTGAGTTTACCGGTCAGGCCAAAAATATTTTTTTGGGCCGCTTATTAGCTTTGGCTGTATACGGATTGATCTCATCCGGTAACTTTGTGGGTGAG
>JBBKWH010000115.1:0-2599 GCA_037968855.1 Moraxellaceae bacterium
CAAATCATTGAAGCTATTTGTGATGCGTGGTGTTGCTTTGCCGAGCAGCCTGATCTGATCAAGTCAATTGGGACTCGAGATTGGGCTATGAGTTAGGTTTATTTAATGGATTGGTATTACTTAAAACCGTATCGCGCTGCGTGAGGTAGCTGTTGATTCTACGGTTCCATGTTGTCGTCTCTTGATCAAGTTTTTCGAGGCGATTAGCCGCCTCCACGCCAACGGTTTGTTCGCGAATGGTACGCAGTTGCTGCGGGGAGCCTTGGTTTTTTTGCCACTCTTTGGTCAGGTCAGTCAAATTTTGGTAGACGTTGAGGGTTTTAATGTCGTCTTGTAGGTCATTGGGTAGCGATTCAATCAGCATGGCCTGCTGCTGTGCTTTTTGTTCGGGCGTCAATGTCTTGTTTTGCATAATCTCAAGACGCGCCATGGTGTAGTTGTCGTAGGTGTCTTCTGCACCAAAAAAAGCCTCACTGGTAACCCGATCAAAATACTTGGATCGAATGCTTTGGATGGCTTGTTTTTGAGCTTTAACCGCCGCGATATTTTGCATGGGGTTGGCAACTTTGGGCAGTGCCTCAATGTCGTCACGATAGGCCACATAAGCGTTGAGGAGTGCTTCGGCTTGTGCGGCTGCTTTTTCGGGCAGTTGATGGTGTAGATAGGCACGAATACGCGCCATGATGGTCTGGTTACTTTCCTCACCTGTGGCTGCAAAGAAAAAATCAAACACATGGCGCACGTCTTCGGTGATCTTAAGATTGCCGTTGGCATCCACTTCTAAGCGACCGTCCACCTCAATATCTTGCAATGACTTGGGTAGCTGTTCCAAGCCTGTCACAAAGCTGCTGGTGGGCGGCTTAAGCAAGGTGGGTGGCATCATATTGGCTGTGGTCGTCGTGTCGCTTTGTGCAGCCAAAATCTGCGTTTGTGTCGACGTGATAGCTGCATCATTCACCACTGATGAGGGCTGTGAAAAATACCAAATAATAGCGATGAACATCAGGCATAAAACAATAACCAAGAATGGTAGGTTTTTTTTTGGCATAACAAAACGTTCCTAAAATAGGGGCGTATGGGGTGTCTAGGTGTATTGAACCAAACAAAATAAAATACGGCGAAGCCCGTGATGCTTCGCCGTATATGCGATTGCTTAGAATCCAGCAGTTTTCAGGCGATTTAATTGTTGGCGATAGACTCCTTTTGGATCGGTGCCAATCGCACGAATGCCAAACACGTGGTTCATAAAGTCAATATGATTCATTTTATAATCATCACGAATCACTTGGCCTAAGTGGGTGCTGCATTTTTCGACTAAGCCATCGTTTGGCTTATTGGATGCCAAAGAGACCAGACCAACTGCACCATCAAGGATGTCAAAAATATTGGTCACAGGCGAGACACCACCAAAGGAGTAATAACGCACGCCATTGACTGTATAAGCGCCTTCGCCGCATGCAGTGGTTGGGATGGCTTGTGGATATTTGGCATTAAAGGCAGCCGAGCCTGCGGTGGACAGAGACACCAAGCTTTGGTTGGCGCTGACATTCAGATTACCCCCACCAGACAAGACGCTTAAAATCACGCCAAGTCCTTGCAACACTTGCGTACCAACAGATCCTGCTGTACCGCCATTGACGAGGAGGTCGGCCAGTGGTGCGCCTTTGACAGGGCTTGCCATGCCAGTGACCGAGGCGACTTGACTTGGAATCGCTGCTGCGACGTAGCGAACAGAGTGTCCACCATGGCTATGACCAATCAGGTTCACTTTGGCTTTGCCCGTAATGGCCATGATTTGTTTGACTTGTTGCAGCAGTTGCTCACCACGGACTTCTGAGCTTTCTAGGTTAGAAACTTGGGTGGTGTAGACGGTTGCGCCGTTTTTTTGCAGGTCGGATGGAATCTGATACCAGTAATCAATCCCCAGCATCACGTCCCAACCAAACATGCCATGCGCCAAGACCACAGGGTATTTAGTTTTGGCGTAGGTTGAACCTGCTTGCGCAGGCACAGAATAAGCCAATCCAATGGCCAATGTGCTCAATAGTCCGAGTTTACCCAACTGCTTTAAAATCTGCATAACAACATCTCCTATTTATGAGAAATCCTGCCCAGACTTTTTTTATATAACAGAAATCGTGGTGTTACGATTCGGCTAGAAGCATAAAGGTGTTAATTGAAAGTATTTTTTATTTCGTCGGGTATGCAAATGTATAATCGATAGGCGGGCCTTAAATAGAAGATGAATTCATTTTCTATTTATGTTTTTTGAATGTATATTCTGAGTTTTTATTCTTTTTTGGTTGTTTGGGATTTTGAGTAATTTATCAATAAAAAAAGGCTTGGTGATAAAGCCAAGGATGGTCTCAAGGTTGAAGTGCAACTGCGGCTTTTAGTCGAATCACTTCTTGGGAGAGTACCTCGTCTGGTTTTCTATCGCTAAGTCTAGAGACTGTCGATATCTGTGCTCACTAACGTCTCACCTACCATCGGTCGCTTATGGCACTATTGTTTGAATATGATGGATTTGTTTAGTATTTAACCTGAGTTCGGGTTAAGCCCAACTGCTTTTTCAAGCACTCTCCTGAAAAGCCTGAAC
>JBBKWH010000116.1:0-39499 GCA_037968855.1 Moraxellaceae bacterium
GTGGCTCAATCTGGGTGGTGTACGGGTTAAAGTCTAAGCCCAATGACTCGATAAAGGCTTGTGCATGGGCGGCCCAATCGATCTGTGGGTAGGCCGACAGGTGGGCGTTGTAGTTGCCCACCGCACCGTTGATTTTGCCCAGTAGCTCGACTTGTTCGGTCTGTTTGATTTGACGGGCCAGACGATACGCCACGTTAGCCATTTCTTTGCCGAGCGTGGTTGGGCTAGCAGTTTGACCGTGAGTACGCGATAGCATCGGTTGATCGGCATGGGTCACCGCCAAAGCCGCAATCGCTTCACGCAGTTCAATCATGGTCTTAAGCAAAATGGCACGGCCATTTTTGAGCATCAACGCATGCGACAGGTTATTAATGTCTTCTGATGTACAGGCAAAGTGAATAAATTCACTCGCGTCTTTAAGCGCATCAATATGAGCGATTTTTTCTTTTAAAAAGTATTCAACCGCTTTGACATCGTGGTTGGTGGTGCGCTCGATGGTTTTGATCCGCTCGGCGTCGGCTTCGGAGAAATCACTGACAATCGCATCAAGCGCAGCGGTCGTGGCTGTATCAAAGGCTGCAATTTCGCTGATTTCAGCATGTGCTGCCAATGATTGCAGCCAACGCACCTCGACTTCGACCCGTGCTGCGATCAGCCCAAACTCAGACAAAAAAGGCCGTAGTGCATCGCATTTGCTGGCATAACGTCCGTCAAGTGGGGAAAGCGCAGTGAGGGTATTCATCGACATAGCCTATGGAGAAAGAGAAAATCGTGGGCGGAGATTATAGCAAAAGTGATCTGCTTTAGGCGCATGGATACAGCCTTGTAGACGCAGCGTATGCAGCGTGATCGTGGCTGTTTTTAATTTAAGATTAATTTAATGACGGGTACGCGTGCCGCGATATTGCCGAACGGCCAGCTCGCGCAAGTCGGCAACCATTGGTCTACGGTGTAGCCAGAGCATCCAACGTCGCCCGCCCAACTGATGCCAGACTTGTGCCGCACGCATCCCTGCAAACAAACAGGCCCGAATCAAATCAATGGTCGCAGGCTGATTGAGCGGCTCTGGCTGGCCCAAAATCTTGAGACGGCCAGACAGTTGTCCTGCGGTTTCTTGATACAAACTGGCCATACCCGCCATTAATGCCGGATGATCGGTACGCTGATCAAAAAAAGCCAATCGTTGGCGCAGGGTGGGCAGTTGCTTATTGATCAATTCAACAGCCGCTTTACGCCGTGATACTCGCCGCTCAAAGGCCAGCAAGCTCAAGGCATAACGCGATGTTTGACGATGTCGCCAGAGACGGGGCGCAGGGGTGCTGCTATACGGCTCGATCAAACAGCGCTCAAGGGTACGAAAACCCAGTTGTGTGCACTTGGGGTAGCCATAACGTTGGCAAGGCTCGGTTTGATTCGATTGATCCAACAGTGCAGCGGTGATCAATGCATGAAACGCCTCTTGATGTACCACCAAGGCCGATGATCCTTGCGTTGCTAACAGATGCACCAGTTGCGCTGCGGCATACACCATGGATAGCGCAACCATCTGCGTTTGACGCAGGGTCATGACCTCAGGGTCAAGGCTGGTCATTTAGACACTCGCTGCCGATGCAGCGTTGTATTGCAACAAGGCAGGCGCATCGGTATGCCGAATCACCCCACCGCCCAAACACACATCGTCTTGATAAAACACCACCGACTGGCCGGGTGTGACCGCACGCTGTTGCTGATCAAATACCACTCGTACACCACCCACAGCATTAGGGTAGACCACACAGGCTTGATCAGGCTGGCGATAACGGGTTTTGGCGGTACAGCGTAAGCCAGCCTCAGTCACTGGCGACACACCGGCCACCCAATCGACATCCTCGCTCCACAGCGTATGGCTTTGCATCATCGGATGATCATGACCTTGACCGACGATCAAACGGTTATTGGCCAAATCTTTGGCCAATACAAACCACGCGCCCTCGGCTTGATCTTTTAAGCCACCAATGCCAATCCCACCGCGCTGTCCAAGCGTGTAATACATCAAGCCGTCATGCTGACCAATCACTTTGCCTTGGTCATCGACAATCTCGCCTTTTTGCGCGGGCAAATACTGCTGCAAAAAGTCTTTAAAACGTCGCTCACCAATAAAGCAAATACCCGTCGAGTCTTTTTTGGCCGCAGTCACCAGCCCCAAAGCTTCTGCTTTGGCACGAACCAGCGGCTTCTCTAACTCACCGACAGGGAACAAGGTGCGGGCAATTTCACGACCATGTACGGCATGCAAAAAATAACTTTGGTCTTTGTTGCCATCAAGCCCACGCAATAGCGGTGCGACTTGTTCACCCAAGGCGTTGGTATAGGTCTCGCCGCGTCGTGCATAGTGACCGGTGGCAATAAAGTCCGCACCCAAGGTCAAGGCATGATCCAAAAAAGCCCGAAATTTGATTTCTTTATTACACAAAATGTCAGGATTGGGTGTTCGACCCGATTGATATTCTTTTAAAAAATGCTCAAACACCCGATCCCAATATTCCATCGAAAAATTGGCGGTACGCAGCACAATACCTAAACGATCACAGACCGCTTGTGCATCGGCCAGATCACGTAGGGCAGTGCAATATTCGGTGCCGTCATCGTCTTCCCAGTTCTTCATGAACAGGCCTTCGACGCGATAACCTTGCTCCATCAGCAAGGCCGCAGAAACCGAGGAGTCCACACCACCGGACATACCGACAATGACATAAGGTTGAGTCATGATTTACACATTCCACGAATCGGATGACTGTGTATCAGCCACAATAACAGAAGGATCAGTCGATAGTGAGGGCATTGAACGCGGCATCAATAGCGGCTGCTCAAAAATTAAATCCAGTGGATAACGCCGTCCTTGCAGCATGTCATCAATACAGCGCAGCACCAACGGCGAACGCATCCGGCCGGTGTCTTCAAGCTGATCACGCGTGAGCCATAAGGCTTGATGAATCCCATCATCCAAGGGCAATTCAGGATGATGTTGCAATGCCTCAGCCAAAAAACACATCCGATAATAAGTCGCATCGGGAGTGGCAGGCGGCGAGTACGTATAGATCCCCAAAAAATGAGTCGGTCGTACCGTCCAGCCGGTTTCTTCTAAGGTCTCGCGAATCGCCGCCTCAATTAAGGTTTCGCCCGCTTCGACATGACCTGCGGGTTGGTTGATCACCAAATGGCTACACGTTTTAGATTCTTCTTCAACCAATAAAAAGCGACCATCGTGTTCGATAACGGTCGCCACTGTGACATGCGGCATCCAAGACATGACAGGCTCCGATCTCTGGGGTGATAATGATACGGGATTTACACAGGCAAACCAAATGCACACCAGTACCTTAGACCCGCATGAGCTGACTCATTTAGACCAGCAGGGTGCAGCACATATGGTTGATATCTCCGATAAAGCCATCACCAAGCGTGAAGCAATTGCCATTGGTTTTATTCAACTGCAACCTGCCACCATGGCCTTGCTCAAAGACCAAGCCTTACCAAAAGGGGATGTCTTGGCCACGGCGCGTATTGCAGGGATTCAGGCGGCCAAGATGACTTCAACACTGATTCCCTTATGCCATCCATTACCCCTGACCAAAGTCAGTATTGAGCTACAACTGCTAGAGCAACCGCGTTGTGGCGTACAGATCGAAGCCACCTGCCGCACCACCGGACAAACGGGTATTGAAATGGAAGCCCTGACCGCAGTCAGTGTCACGGCTTTAACCCTCTATGATATGTGCAAAGCCGTTGATAAACAGATGGTGATTGATCAAATTACCTTGGTGCAAAAAACTGGAGGGAAGCACGATGTCATCCGTTAAGGTGTTGTTTTTTGCCCGATTACGCGAACAAATGGGCATGGCTGCGATTGAGATTCCCATCACTGCATCAATCACGCTCGGTCAGCTACGCGAGCAACTGGGCCAGCAATACACCCAGTTTGCCACGCTACGTGGCCCCGTCATGGCCGCAGTCAATCAAGACTTTGCCCAAGACCACGTCCAACTGCATGCAGACGATGAAGTGGCCTTTTTTCCACCCGTGACAGGGGGCTAAAACATGTCATCTCAGTCACAGCATGAGAATCAAAATCAATCAAAGCAGTGCCAGATTATTGTCGAGGTTCGGGAAGCAGCATTTGATGCCCAAGAACTAGAGTCGCGTCTGGCAGTCGGTGCGCATATTGGCGCGGTGGCCAGCTTTATTGGTTATGTGCGTAACCATGGTGACCGGCCAGACGTGATTGGCTTACGGCTAGAACACTATGCAGGCATGACCGAAAAAATCTTAACTCAACATTGTCAACAGGCGGCAGCACGCTGGGCGATTGACAGTATTGTGATGATTCATCGGGTGGGGGAGCTTGGCTTAACGGCACCGATAGTTGGCGTCGCCGTAGCCAGTGCCCATCGACAAGATGCGTTTGATGCGATTCAATTTTTGATGGATTTTTTAAAGCACGATGCACCGTTTTGGAAGCAAGAGCTTACACAATCGGGCCATGCCATTTGGGTGGAACAAAAACACAGTGACCAACAAGCCAAAAAACGATGGTAAACTAACTGTGTACCTAATAAACCCAAAATAAGGGCACAATCGTGAATAAGCACATCGCAGTCTATTGGGACTTTGAGAACATTCATCTGTCGCTAGGCCATCAACAACTTGGCGCAGATGTCATCAAGGCCGCACGTTTTCAAAAACAAAGCCGTCTCACCGATATTCCAGCCATTATGCAATGGGTGGAAAGTCTTGGCGAAGTGCGCATTAATCGCGCTTATGCCAATTGGTCTTTTTTAAGCACCTATAGCAACGACCTGCAAAATCACTGTATCGACCTGATCCAATTGTTTCAGCGCGGTAGTCATGCCAAAAATGGTGCCGACATTCGTATGGCTGTTGATGTCATGGATGATCTGACCCATCACGATATTGATATCGTCGTGATTATTGGCGGTGATAGTGACTATATTGCAGTCGCTCAAAAAGTCCGAGCGCAAGGGCGAACCATTATTGGTCTAGGGGTACAAGACACCACTAATCTCTATTGGGTACGTGCTTGCCATCAATTTTTGTATTATCACGAGCTGTTTGATCCCAGCGGATGTAAACCGCCATTGCTGATGCCGTCAGTGACTGACTCGACCGAGACAAATACCGCATCGGCATCGTATGCTGATCAAGACATCATCAAAATGAATTATCACCTACATGATCTAGAAGAGCGTTATCGCCGTACGCTTAAAGACCAACAGGTGCGCCTTGTCCATCCGCGATTGTTAGCGCAAAGTATTCGACAAAGTTGGCATATTTTTGATCAAAATCCTATGCTTGAGTCGTTTGATGATTTCCGTCAACGCTTACGGGAGCGCATGCACGATCACATGGATTGCACCGAAACAGACTTGGTAAAAATTAAAGCCATTTTGTTTAAGTCGCATTTTTTCTCGATTGATGCCAATCAAGCGGGTGTACAACGTGATCCAGAACTTAGCTCACCAGACAAAGCGATTGAGCGGGTGCAAACCATTTTGATTCGTCGTATTGCCATGGAAACCCGTGCGCCCTTAAACCTAACGGTTTTACAAATGATCATCCCAGACGGTCATCTCATTACCGAAAAGCATGTGCAGAATATGATGGCAATCAGGCACCATAGCACCGCCTAGCTTGCCTGTTGATTTGGGCATAAAAAAACGCTCATCAGAGCGTTTTTTTAATTCTGTTGTGCCGTGCTACTGACAGGGCGTTTAACCGATGTTAGTGCTTCTCTGACGCATGGTTAATCGTGTAGCGCGGCAGCTCGACTTCCAAATCCTTGCTATCAATCAAAACCTGACACGACAGACGAGAATCTGGCTCTAAACCCCACGCACGATCAAGCAAGTCTGCTTCAATATCGTCCATTTCTTCTAGCGAATTAAAGCCTTCACGCACGATCACATGGCAAGTGGTACACGCTGCCGACATATCGCAGGCGTGCTCAATGGCGACCCCATGCTCAAGCAAGCTCTTACACAAGTTGGCCTGTGCAGGAACATCAAATGTTTTACCGTCAGGACAAAACTGTGGATGAGGCAATACGGTAATACGCGGCATGGGTTCATCGCTCCTAAAACAATGCTGAAAAATGCTTAACGCCAGTCTTTAACACTGGTTCCTTTGAGCGCTTGGTTGATATTGCGATTCATGCGAACCGCAGCAAAGCTATTACTATGGCTTTTGAGGCGAACCACCGCAATCTCAATGGCATTTTGACTCTCACCACTCAAACTCGACATCACTGCTTGCATGCTGTCTTCAAGCTGTGAGCGCTCTTGCTCATCTAACAGGCTGCCATCTTCTTCTAAGGCTTGCTCAAGTGCCATCAGCTCACGCTCGGCTTCAATTTTGGTTTCAAACAGACTGCGCTTGACTCGATCTTCTTGAGCATTCTCAAACCCTTCGGTCAGCAGGCGAGAGGTATCTGTTTCTGACAAGCCATACGATGGCTTAATGACAATATCGCTTTGAATACCGGAGGTTTTTTCTTGCGCACTGACCGATAACAAGCCATCAGCATCAATCTGAAAATTCACCTCAATACGTGCCGCACCAGCCACCATCGGTGGAATGCCACGTAACTCAAACCGCCCTAATGATCGACAGTGATCAACCATGTCACGCTCACCTTGCACCACATGGATTAACATGGCCGTTTGGCCATCTTTGTAGGTGGTGAACTCTTGTTGGCGTGCCGCCGGAATAGGGGTATTGCGCGGAATAATTCGCTCAACCAAGCCACCCATGGTTTCAAGTCCCAACGATAGCGGCGTAACATCTAACAACAACGCACCATCGGTTTTGTTGCCAACCAATTGATCAGCCGACAGTGCAGCACCCAAGGCTACCACTTGATCAGGATCTAAGCTACATAACGGCTTTTGACCAAAAAACTGCTCGACCGCTTGAGCAACACGAGGCACGCGCGTTGACCCACCAACCAAGACAACTGCACTGACTTGGCCAACCTTACGACGTGCATCACGCATGACTCGCTTACAGACTGCTAGGCAGCGCTCAATCAATGGCTCAACCAAACGGTCAAAAGTGGCCCGATCAAGCTCACCGCGCCATTCATTAAAGCTCACAGGGACACTTTGATGATCGCTTAGTGCTTCTTTGACTCGACGTGACTCAATCGATAAGGCTTGTTGCGCAGATGGTCCCAAACTGACCACACCCGCGTGTTGGCATAACCAACGCCCCACCAACCGATCAATATCGTCGCCACCTAGCGCAGTATGTCCACCCGTGGCTAACACCTCGTAGACCCCTTGATGCATACGCAAAACGGACACATCAAAAGTGCCACCACCAAGATCAAATACCACTTGGATCCGCTCGGCATCATTGCTCGCAGCAGCATGATCCGCCTGATCTAATCCGTAGGCAATGGCAGCAGCGGTTGGCTCATTGAGTAAACGCAAGACATTCAGCCCCGCCAACTTTGCTGCATCACGGGTTGCTTGACGTTGTGCTTCATCAAAATAGGCAGGCACAGTAATCACAGCCCCCATCAGCTCGCCACCCAAGCTGGCCTCAGCCTGCAAGCGTAAATGCGTCAGGAGATCAGCAGAAATTTCGACAGGTGTTTTACGACCTTGCGTAGTCATAAATGCAGGCATGTCGTTTTGCTGGCCTAGCAACTGATAGGGGTGATCAAATTTGACATCTGCCAGCGATCGCCCCATAAAGCGCTTCACCGACACAATTGTATTGACAGGATCTTGAACGGCTTTATCACGCGCCGCTTGCCCAACTGTCACCAGATCATTGGCACCGTAATGAACAACCGAAGGTAACAAAGGACGATCCTGCTGGTCTTTTAAGATAACAGGCTGGCCTGAGCGAACAGTGGCCACCAGCGAATGAGTCGTCCCCAGATCAATGCCCACCGCCAAACGGTGTTGGTGTGGGGCAGTCGATTGACCGGGTTCGGCGATCTGCAACAGCGCCATGGCAAGCTTCCTAAAATCAAGCAAATAATGGGGAGAGTCTAGCGAAAAAAACCGCAGAGCGGCTTAAAAATCGTTATGGAGTAACTCATCTTCGAGATCGTCAAAGCGATCTTCGGCACGATCAATATCGGATAACACGCGCTGCATAAATGTCAGTTTGCGGGCTGTATCGCGTGCTTCTATCCAATCCTCTTCGTCAAGATCAATTTGAAACTCGCGAGATAGCGCCTCAACCCACTGGTTGACCTCTAAGCGTAAACTGCTGAGTTCAACATCTGACGAGGCTTCCTCTAGCTGCTCACGCAGTTCGAGTGCAGACTGCAAAAAGTCTAAATCACCAATGGATTTTTCTAGGCCATGGTCTTGGCGTTGCAAGCTTAATAAATAAGCCGCACGACGGTCGGGCAGGCGTAAAGTATCATGGGCTTGATTGACCAACGTCGACAAGCGTAAGGCTTCTGTTTGATCAAAATCACCTTGATCTGGGTGATATTGTTGCTGCAACTGGCGCGCACGCGTGGCAAGCATTTCAACATCAACCGCAAATTGTTGAGGCAACCCAAAAAGCTCAAAGTGATTCAAAAAAACAACTCCCAAACACATGTTCTAGCAGCACAGGGCAGTGCTGCCAACCCAGCCCCACACCTTAAACGGTAAAGGACTCACCACAGCCGCACTCACCCTTTTTGTTGGGGTTGCGGAACTCAAAGCCTTCATTGAGGCCATTTTTGACGAAGTCCATTTCTAGACCGTCGAGATAGACCAAGCTCTTTGGATCAACAAACACTTTGACGCCGTGGTCTTCAAACGCTTGATCGTGTGGATCAACCTGATCGACAAACTCAAGCACATACGCAAGTCCCGAACAACCGGCTGTTCTGACACCCACACGGATGCCTTCGCCCTTGCCACGATGGACTAAAGAATCACGGACATGGCCCGCGGCACGCTCACTGATGGTAATCATATCAGTCTCCTGTGTGGGAAATTTCAGAAAAAGTCGATCAAAAACAGTCTGCTTAAGCAGGCTGTTTTTTGGCGCGATAGTCTTCAATTGCTGCTTTGATGGCGTCTTCAGCCAAGACAGAGCAGTGGATTTTGACGGGTGGCAAGGCTAATTCTTCAGCAATCGCCGAGTTTTTGATCTCTTGCGCTTGGTCAAGGGTTTTGCCTTTGAGCCATTCAGTCACTAGCGAGCTAGACGCAATGGCAGAACCACAACCATAGGTCTTAAAGCGTGCGTCTTCGATCACGCCTTCGTCACTTACTTGAATCTGTAAGCGCATCACATCGCCACAGGCAGGTGCGCCGACCATGCCAGTACCAACGTTGTCGGAATCTTTATCCAACACACCAACGTTGCGTGGGTTTTCGTAGTGGTCAATGACCTTGTTGCTATATGCCATGATGCTTCTCCAGACCTCGGGGTCAGCGGTAATACGGATATGAGGGCAACACCCTCGACGTTCAACACACAATCTGTTTCATCATTGTACGTCTGACCCTGAATATGCAGAGTCAGACGTACGATTTTGCTAAATCAGTGCTCAGCCCATTCGACTTTGGACAGATCAATGCCTTCTTTAAACATGTCCCAGAGTGGGGAGAGGTCACGCAGTTTTTTAACCGCAAAATGCGAAAACTCGATCACACGATCTACATCTTCTTCGGTGCTATAACGGCCCAAGCTAAAGCGAATTGAGCTATGCGCCATTTCATCTGACAAACCTAATGCACGTAGCACATACGACGGCTCAAGCGTGGCAGAAGTACAGGCAGAGCCAGACGATACTGCCAAGTCTTTGAGCGCCATCATCAATGACTCACCTTCAACAAAGTTAAAGCTGACGTTGAGTGTGTTGGCTACACGTTGCTTGGCATCACCATTCAAATACACTTCTTCGAGGTCTTGCAGACCGGCCCATAGGCGATCAGTCAAGACGGTCAGACGTGCTTGCTCTGCGACCATTTCGCGGCCAGCAATCTCAAAGGCTTCGCCCATACCAACAATCTGGTGAGTGGCCAACGTGCCTGAACGCATGCCACGCTCATGTCCGCCACCGTGCATCTGTGACTTGAGGCGCACCCGTGGGCTGCGACGAACAAACAACGCACCAACGCCTTTAGGGCCATACGTCTTGTGTGCCGAAAAACTCATCAAATCGACTTTGAGCGTTGACAAATCAATCTCAACTTTGCCAGTCGCTTGCGCTGCATCAACGTGCAGATAGATCCCACGCTCACGAGTGATTTCACCAATCGCGGCGATGTCGGTAATGGTACCCAACTCGTTATTGACCATCATCAAAGACACCAAGATCGTGTCATCACGCATGGCTGCTTTGACTGCATCTGGATGAATCAAGCCTGTGCCTAGCTCTGGGTCTAGATAGGTGACTTCAAAGCCTTCGTCTTCAAGCTGACGGCATGGATCAAGCACGGCTTTGTGCTCAATCTTACTGGTAATGATGTGCTTGCCCTTTTTGTGATAAAAATGAGCCACACCTTTAATCGCAAGGTTGTTCGATTCGGTCGCACCCGATGTCCAGACGATTTCGCGTGGATCTGCATGCACCAAATCGGCCACTTGCTGACGTGCATGCTCAACTGCTTCTTCTGCCTGCCAGCCATAGCCGTGCGAGCGTGAAGCAGGATTGCCAAATGCGCCATCCATGGTCATGAATTGCATCATGCGCTCAGCAACACGCGTATCAACCGGTGTGGTGGCGGCATAATCAAGGTAAATAGGGCGCTTCATGACGAAAGCCTCGGTACAGGTGAATGGGAAGCCGACTCAGGAGTGTTGGCTTGTCGCAGCACAACCGCTTGTACATTTTGACGATCAATCAAACTGCCCAAGGTAATGCCTGCCAGATAATCTTCGATGTATTCGGATAGCTCATGCCATAGGTCATGTGTCAGACACATCGCACCATGTTGGCAATTGCCTTGACCATCACAACGTGTGGCATCGACCGACTCATTAACCGCAGCGATAATATCGAGCACTGCAATCGAGTTGGCGTCACGGGCCAAGCGATAACCACCACCAGCACCACGCACACTAGAGACCAAGCCATTGCGTTTAAGCTTGGCAAACAGTTGCTCAAGGTAAGCGACTGAAATAGACTGTCGCCCCGCGATCTCAGACAATGTGATGGTCTGGTCAACAGGTTGCAGAGCAAGATCAAGAAGAGCAGTCACCGCATAGCGACCGCGAGTGGTCAGGCGCATGGGCTGTATAGGCACCGAATAAGCTGGAATGTCCCCATTTTAATGAATTCCGACTAAATTAGTCAAGATTAATTCGTGGACGTCACTGTTCAACTTTGGTATCAAGAATCTCAAATTTGGCTATTTTTTTTGCTTCTGTCTGTAAGCCTAAAGTCCAGCATTGCGACCTATTAGATAGTTTTTGTGGGTCATAACGATGAGTGATTTTACGATTACTAAGGCTGACTCACCAGAACATACTGCCGAGCAACGCAATCATCAACACCGTAATCACTGCCAATGCGGACCACTTCAAGCGATTATAGCGATACTGCAACTGGCGTAATACGTAGGCCTGCTCATGTTGCTGCAAGGTCAATGCGTCCAATTGCTTTTTTTGCTCATCAATTTTTTTGAGCAAGGGTTTGACCCGTTGGTTCGTTTTATTGTCCTTATCTGCTGACTTACCAAAAATCCCATAGTGCCACCAGCTATTGAGCAAATGCTGCAAGTTAAAACTTTCCATCAATTGGCGTAGCTCGCCAATCACTTCAGTATCACCTTCAAGCTGAAGCTTGGCCAAGATCGCAGGGGGAGCGCTCACAAAGCCACGCACCAAATCACTAAAAGACGCGGTTACACGGCCGTCCATGCTGCGGCCAGCAGGTAGTTTGAAATCCAGTAAGACGCCTTTATCAGTAAACGTCGCATACAGCGTTTCGGCAGGTAGGTAAGTCCGAATTTCAATCACGGCTTCGCGGGCAATCAAACCACGGGCAAGCTGCCGTACATAGCGGTCGTGATGCAACAAAAAGGTCAACAAAGACTCTAAAACAATCAGGACAACCGAATAAATAGGATGACGTGCCTGTTCATCCTCTGGTAAAGGCTGATCCTTCATCTATCCCAACTCCCTGACTCGGCCGTTTTGCGCTGATCAACAGAATGCTACCCAGCATGCTGCTCAGACTGTGATGATATACACAGTGTACAAGAATGGTCATGGTGGAGAATTCCCGATGAAAGTCAAGTGCGTGTCAGACACTTTTTTTGGATGAAAAAAATTGACATGCTATTATCAGAAGAACCATCTATAGACTTTCGATGTTATTAATAGCCTCTAAGTCTCCGCTTTTTAAAAGGAAGTAACCCATGAGCGAATCGGATTTCCAGCCTGAAGACAGCATGCCAGTAACCCAAGATCGAGCCACCAGCCGCCGTAAGGCTGCGCTTGATTTTCGTAAGTACACCCAACAAATTTGGTTAGCAGGACTGGGTGCATTTTCGCGTGCTGAAGAAGAAGGCTCTCGCTTGTTTGACTCTTTAGTCAAAGTTGGTGAAGAGTTGGAGTCAAAAACAACGGATATCGCCGACAGCACGGTTGGTGCTGTTGAAGAAGTCCGCGAAAAAGTCACTGAGCGTGTGACCGACACTCGCGGTCGTGTCGAACGCGCCTTAGATGATCGAGTCAGCCAAACCGTATCCAAAATTGGTTTAGCTTCACATCGTGAGGTCAGCCAGCTATCAGAATTGATCGCACAACTGAATGATCGTGTTGAGCAACTGACCGATGAAGTCCGTGCATTACGGCAAGATAACGCGCAGAAGTGATGTTTTTTTGATCTAAACCGATCAATAGCGTGATTCGTCTGGTGGTTTTGACCTTTTGGCGGTATATCGAACTTGTTTTAGCGCAAAGCCGTTGTTATAAAGGCCCAACGCCTCTTTGCAGGCCATAGTCTTATCAACGTAGAGGATATACCTTTCATGAACAAATCGGAATTGATCGACGCAATCGCTAGCAAAGGTGATTTGTCGAAGGCACAGGCCGGCCAAGCATTGGACGCAATGATCAGTGCCGTTGGCGAAGCCCTTAAATCTGGTGACAGCGTGACCTTAGTTGGTTTTGGTACATTTAGTGTCAAAGAGCGTGCAGCACGTAGTGGCCGCAACCCAAAAACTGGCGAAACCATTCAAATTGCTGCCAGCAAAGTGCCTGGCTTTAAAGCAGGTAAAGGCTTGAAGGATGCCGTATCCTAATTAGCAATACCGCCAAAGGCGCGCCACGTGGCGCGCTTTTCGTTTAAGATCACACGCGTTTTTGCGCAGTAGACCCCTCATTGTTAACCACGCTTGACTGTCCATTACGGGCGTCAGTGTTCAAAAAATCAACGGTATCATTATGGAAGCGTTTCGCACACTGATCCGAGGCTGGCTGGGCAAAGTATTGCTTGCGCTGTTCTTAGTTCCCTTTGCCTTGGTTGGCATTGACGGATACTTTGCGGGAAATAACAGTGCCAATACAGCCGCCAAAGTCGGTGATCGTGACATCTCCCAGACCGAGCTAGACCGCGCAATCACCACCCAGCGTGACCAATTGCTCAGCCAAGTCAACAACGATGCTAGCCGTGTAGATGATGCGTTGCTGCACGACATGATTTTGGATAACTTGATTGCACGTGCGGTATTACTCAATCAAGCAAGTAAACTAGGTTTTCAGTTGAGCCCTAACCAAATTGGCGAGTTGATCCGCAAAGAGCCTAGCTTTCAAGAAAATGGCGTATTCTCGGATCAATTGTTTGAAAACTACCTAAAAAGTACCAACATGGATCGCAATGCCTTGATGGCATCAGTTCGCGATAGTGTTGCATTACAACAGCTGGTAGGTGGCCTTAGCGATACCTCAATTGCCGTGACCAAAGAACAAAGCCAATTGGCCAAAATGCAAAGTGAAAGCCGTACCGTGCATCTGGTGAATTTACCACTGACACGTTATATCCCAGACATCAAAATTACGGATGAGCAAATTGCTGCCTATTACAAGCAGCACAAAGCCGACTACCAAACCGTACCAAGTGTTGACCTGAACTACATCACCTTGGACTCCACACGCTTTGTGGACCAAGCCACTGTTACTGATGCCGATATCCAACAGCGCTACCAACAACTAGTGGCCAGTAGCAACAATAATGCTGAACGCCATGCACGACATATTTTGCTGGCTGTTGACAGTAGCGTCACTGATCCCAAGAAGTTAGAGCAAGAATATGCTGCTGCACTGGATCAAGCCACCAAACTAGAGGCACGCCTAGCGGCTGGTGAGGACTTTGCGGTTTTGGCTAAAGAGTTCTCTAAAGACCCTGGTTCGGCCATCAACGGTGGTGATCTTGGTTTTGCACCCAAAGGCACCTACGTACCAGAGTTTGAAGCCAGCATTGACGAACTTAAAGCCAATGAGATCTCCAAGCCGGTCAAAACCCAATTTGGTTACCATATCATTCAGTTAATCGAAACACGTCAGCCAGATGCACCAACACTAGAAAGCGTCCGTCCACAGCTAGAAGCAGAAGCGCGGCAAGCCAAAGCTGACATTTTGTATAGTGATATGGCCAACGAGATCAACGAACAAGCCGTGACCAGTGATCAATTAAGCGAGCTAGCCAAGGCACAAGGACTCACGATTCAAACAGCACCAGCCTTTACCAAAGCTGGTGGAGAAGGGGACCTTGCTCATCCTGACCTACGAGCCATGGCGTTTAGCGATGATCAATTGCTTGACCATCATGTATCGAACGGCATTAACATCAGCCCAACGCGGACCATGTGGATTCAGGTCAGCAACTACAAGCCGATGCGTGAGAAGACACTAGTCGAAGCCAGCAACCTGATCAAAAGCAAATTATTGATCGAAAGCGCTGGCAAAAAAGCCGCCGCCGATGCTCAAGCGATTGCTAAAGATATTAAGGCGGGTATTGAGCCTAATGTGGCAGCACAAAAGTTTGGTATGAGCTTTAACGAAATTGGCCCAGTCACACGTACCACAGGTTTGCCAGATCAAAAAATGCAAGCTGCGGTATTTGGATTGCCAAAGACCAAAGCTGGCGAGCCATGGCAGGCTACCACCATTGATCTTGATCGTATTGGCTCCAGTGTGGTCGCGATTAGTGATGTCACTGAAGGCAATGCCGACAGCATTTCGGAAGATGAGCGTAAGCAACTCGGTGAACTACTGACCAAATTGCACGGTCAGCAAGATATCGAAGACTATGTCGACTACCTCAAATCCAAGGCCAAGATCGAAAAGGTTAAACACAATTAATCTGTGATCAAGGCAAGACAAAAACACTCGCTTAGGCGGGTGTTTTTTATGACGCATACAGTTAGCTGAATGGGGCACATGCGGGATGAGCATGGCATCTTAGAATCTCAGATCTTTCATTTAACATAATATACATTATACGACACTAATAACTACTAAAAATGGCAAGGTTTATGGCTGGCATTGATCAATTCATTTGCTACTGCCTCTACGATTTCTTAAAATCCTCATCCTGATGTTTGAGCCATACGGATGAATCATTGATGTCAAAAAACGCGCTGCAAGCACAATTGCTCAAGGCAGGTCTGATTGATTCAAAAAAAGCCAAGAAGATTAATCAGCAGCAACAGCACGCCAAAAAAACCGGTCAATCTGACAATGAAGTTCGAGTCGCGCTAGAAAAAGCTGCGGCAGAAAAGCTGGCACGTGATCAAGCGCTAAACAAAGAGCGCCAACAAGCGCTAGAAGCCAAAACTCAGCATGCCAATATTCGCCAAATGCTCAGCCAGCATCAGATCAAAGACACACAAGGCGATGTGCCATATCAATTTATTGATGAAAAAAAAATCAAAAAGATTTATGTCTCACAAATGGTTTTTGATCAAATTGTTGCTGGACGCATCGCCATTGCTCGCTTAGATGAGCAATATCCATTGCTGCCCCGTGCGCTGGCCGAGCGCATTGCAGAACATGCACCAGAGGCAATTATTGTCTGTAACGACAAAAGTGCCGCTGCTCAAACCGTGGATGAAGATGACCCATATGCAGCCTATGTCATTCCAGACGATTTAATGTGGTAAATCGCAAAGCACATGGCTTATCCCGTTGAGGTTAGGTCTGCTGATTGGCGCAGACCTCGCTCGCCGCGTAATCTAGACCTTGCAGTGCAGACTTTATAAATCCTCGCCACAGTGGCAAGACCTTCGGATTCACCAATGATGCAAATCGCCCAACAACTTTAAGATCCGCGCTTACCTTTGTGTGAGCAGCCGTGTCTAACTGTAATGGCAAGACCTCATTTAACATAAACTTGATCTGAATGCAGAGGCCGAAGGCATGGCAACTGACCACTAAACGCTCATTGTCAATTACTTCATCCACGATCAAATGCCAGCGTAACCATGGCAATTTTCGCAGATACAGCATGCCCTGATGATGTGGCACACATGCACCATCCATCGCAGCAAACGCAATTTTTGGATTCCACATGCGCCAACCACCAAAATCCGTTAATAACGAAAAAATGGTTTGAGGTGTGGCGTGAATCAAACGATGCTGCGTGGTCATGAGTGCATCTCTTCGTCTATAAATGATCAGCTCGACGCCAATGCAGACTGAATCTCTTGCTGAATCATTGCCAACATTTGCTTTGGTGATTCGCTTTGGGTAATCGGCCGCCCAATCACCAAATGGTGCGCACCATCCATCATGGCTTGTGCTGGTGTCACGATGCGTTTTTGATCATCCGCCGCACTACCGGCAGGACGGATACCCGGCGTTACCAACACAAAGTCACTGCCCTGCTCTGCCCGCAGCCGCCTTGCTTCTTGCGCAGAGCAAACAACACCATGTAGACCACACTCAGCCGTTAGCGCAGCTAAACGACTGACCTGCTCTTCTGGAGCAACGTCAATGCCCACATCATGCAAATCGCTAGCAGACATTGATGTCAACACGGTCACTGCGATTAGTTGAGTTTGATAGTTTTGCGCTTTTAAGCGCTGCATGGTGGTTTGCATCATGGTACGACCACCACTGGCATGCACATTGACCATCCAGACGCCCAGATCAGCCGCAGCGAGAACCGCTTGTGCCGTAGTATTAGGAATATCATGAAATTTAAGATCCAAAAAGACCTCAAAATCACGCGACTGCAATGCCTTTACCACCTCTGGACCAGCAGATGTGAATAGCTCTTTGCCCACTTTGACACGACATAGGGCGGGATCTAATTGATCGGCAATAAAAAGCGCATCGTCGTAACGATGCGCATCAAGTGCAACAATAATGCTCAAAACGCACTCCCAGTCAGCTCGGCTTTAAGGGGCCGGCGGGATATTGATGGTTTTTTCAATCACAGGTGTTGTCGGCGGCACTGCTGCGGCTGCATTCGAGGCAGCTTGCAAATGACGTGTACGCAACTGATCCAGCTCTTTTTTCAGGCGTTTGATTTCCCAACTTGACTGAAAAACACCAAACACTTGTAAGCCCAGTAATAGTCCTGCAATCAAACCCAAACCTAGTGTGATAATTAACAATAGCCCCAAATTCATGGCAGGCACTTGTGTAAAAATCAGGTTCACTTCGGCTGGTAGGCTATTAAACAAAACCAATGCTAGCGAATAGCCAAACACCAAAACAAGTAAAACGGTCAGTATAAAACGCATACAAATAACTCCGACAGTGCTAAACAAACATTACGTCAGCCTAGCACTAACTGCAATAAAAATCAGACAATAGAGTCATTTACTGCATCGCGAAGCGCTTTACCCGGCTTGAAGTGAGGCACTGACTTAGCAGCAACTTCAACAGACTCACCTGTTTTTGGGTTACGGCCAACACGAGGATCACGATGGTGTAGCGCAAAGCTACCAAACCCACGAATTTCAATACGCTTGCCCGACGCCAGAGATGCCACCATTTGATCAAGCATCACGCGGACCGACTCTTCTACCATTACTTCGCCAGTTAACGGATGCTGTTCCGCCATGCGGGTGATCAGGTCAGATTTATTTAATCCAGTACTCATAAGGTGATTCCTTCTGTTTTCGGGTCAAACGTACTTCCCTCTTTTAACAGAGGGAAGCGCTGTACCGGCAGCGGTGCTTACCGGTGCAGGCGTGTTACTTACTTCATCTGAGCTTTGATCAAGTCACCAATGGTACGTGGACCATTAGCATCTTGTGGTGCGGCAACAGGTGCTGCACGCAGTTTATCAATAGCTTCACGTTCTTCAGCTTCATCTTTTGCCTTAATCGACAGGTTGATGGCGCGTGATTTACGATCAACGTTGATGATCTTGGCTTCGATTTCTTGACCAACAGTCAGATGCTTGGTGGCATCTTCGACGCGATCACGGTTGATTTCAGAGGCTTTCAGTGTGGCTTCGATGTCATCACCGAGCGTTACTGTTGCGCCACGTGCATCAACTGCGGTCACAGTACCCTTAACCAGACTGCCACGTTCGTTGTTGAACAGGAAGTCATTGAATGGGTCGTTGTTCATTTGCTTGATGCCCAAGCTAATGCGGTTACCTTCTGCATCAACAGATAGGATGACTGCATCAACAGTGTCGCCTTTCTTGTAACGACGGATGGCTTCTTCGCCAGCTTCGTTCCAAGAAATGTCGGACAAGTGAACCAAGCCGTCGATGCTGCCTGGCAGACCAATGAAGATACCGAAATCAGTAATCGACTTGATGGTGCCTTGGACGCGTTCGCCTTTTTCGTGGTTCTTAGCAAACTCTTCCCATGGGTTAGCACGGGTTTGTTTGATGCCCAAGCTGATACGACGACGATCTTCATCGACATCCAGAACCATGACACTAACTTCATCACCAATTTGTACGACTTTTGATGGATGAATGTTTTTGTTGGTATGGTCCATTTCAGACACGTGTACCAAACCTTCAACGCCTTCGGCGATTTCGGCAAAGCAACCGTAGTCAGTCAGGTTGGTCACACGGGCTTGAACGATAGAGCCTTTTGGATAACGGCTCATGATCGCCATCCATGGATCTTCGCCCAACTGCTTGAGGCCGAGGCTGACGCGGTTACGCTCGCGATCAAACTTCAGGACTTTAACAGTAACTTCTTGGCCAACTTCAACCACTTCGGATGGATGCTTGATGCGTTTCCATGCCATGTCGGTGATGTGCAACAGACCATCGATACCACCCAAGTCTACGAACGCGCCGTAGTCGGTCAGGTTTTTGATGATACCGGTCACAACTTGACCTTCTTCCAGTTTACCCAGCAGTTCTTCACGCTCTGCGGAACTTTCTGCTTCCATTACGGCACGACGGCTGACCACAACGTTGTTGCGTTTCGCATCGAGTTTAATGACCTTGAATTCAAGATCTTTTCCTTCCAGATGCGTGGTGTCACGAATCGGGCGAGTATCGACCAATGAACCTGGCAAGAATGCACGGACTGGGCCGATGTCAACGGTGAAGCCACCTTTGACTTTGCCAGAGATGATACCGGTGACGATTTCGCCGTCATCGAAGATCTTCTCAAGTTTGGTCCATGTTTCGGCACGTTTGGCTTTTTCACGCGACAGTACGGTTTGACCCATACCGTTGTCGAGCGCGTCAACAACTACGTCAACGGTGTCGCCGATGGCAACTTCCAGTTCACGTTGGTCGTTAAGGAATTCGGCACGTGGCACGATGCCTTCAGATTTCAGGCCCGTGTCAACGGTAACCCAATCGCTGTCGATATTGACGACAACACCTTGGATTACTGCACCCTTTTCGACGTCAAGTCCCTTGCCCTGTAGGCTTTCTTCAAAAAGGGCGGCAAAAGATTCCATCATGGTATACCTGTTGGTTAATAGCCGCCTCGGACCAGTCGAATGCGGATTAAGTCAAACGCATGCTGGTCACCTGAGTCTGGTCGTGGCCATACATCGTCATAAAAAACGTTAAAAACGAACAAACCGGCAAACTTGCCGGTTATATCCTGACAACATTGTAAGCAGATTAGCTCACGGCGGGGATCTGTTGATCTGCATAAGCAGTAATCAAATCAAATACTTCGTCGATTCCAATGGTTGAACTATCAATCGTGTACGCATCAGCGGCCGGTCGAAGTGGTGCAACCTCGCGATCCATATCTCTACGATCGCGCGCCACAAGGTCATCAAAAATATCCTCTAGTCTAGCATCCACGCCCATTTGCTGCAATTGTTTGAGTCGACGCTCTGCTCGTGCATCGGCGGTTGCAGTCAAATAAATTTTGACAGGTGCATCGGTAAAGACCACCGTGCCCATGTCTCGACCATCTGCAACCAAACCGGGCGCACGGGCAAAATCACGTTGACGCTCTAACAATGCTTGACGGACTTCAGGTAAAACAGCAATACGTGAGGCATACTGCCCGACTGCTTCAGTACGAATATCAGTGGATATATTTTCGCCATTGAGCAACACGTTTAATCGTTGTCGTTGGTTCGGTACAAACTGAATATCTAACTGACGCGCAAGATCTGCCAACGCCTCGACATCTAACTGCTGCGCCAATAGGTTTTGACGATGCGCTGCCAAGCCCAAAATACGATATAGCGCGCCAGAATCTAACAAGTGAAATCCATAATGGACTGCAATGCGTGCGGCCAATGTGCCTTTGCCTGAACCGCTGGGTCCATCAATGGTAATAACAGTCATGCTCATGCCAGTGTCCGCGCCATCCGTGATAGTCCAGTCCGAATCACGACTTGTAAACCTGTTAATACGACTGGTGCCAGTAATGGAATACTGCTGTCTAGCTCAATGTGATAATCAACCAGCGTGCCTTGTCCATCGGCTGTAAATGTCAAACGGCCTAGATGATCACGTATGGGAGATTTTCCGAGCAAGATATACTCAAGCATTTGGTTGGGTTCAAAGGCTGTTATTTTTTCGGCCAATGGCTTAATCGGCCCAAAGCCCATTTGACGAATAGAACCAACACCATCGGGGTTTTGCGGGTCTGTTGCATCTTTGGTACGAACAACTTGTACTGGCCAAAATAGTTTATTCAAACTCGCATGGGTACTTAAAGCAGCAAAAACCTGCTCGGGTGATTGATTAAAGCGCTGACGAACATTAATTTCAGGCATGAAATACTCCACACGACGTTGACTGTGATCAAGACTAGCACGGCTTTGTTGATTTAACCGATCCGCTTGCCGTACTTTTTTTGGCTGATTGCTGTTTGTTTAACGCAAATGAGCGACAAAATTGCAGGGTTTTGTCTGACTATCCAGCTGTGGACCTAATATTTCTGTCCAAGCGGTTCGACAAGCACCTGTTGAGCCTGGCACACAAAAAATAAGCGTTTTATTTGCCATTCCACCCAAGGCTCTGGACTGTAATGTACTAGTGCCAATTTCGTGTAGCGAATAATGCCGAAATAGCTCGCCAAATCCTTCGATTTGTTTATCAAATAAGACAGCCAGCGCTTCTGGCGTACTGTCTCTACCCGAAAAACCAGTTCCGCCAGTGGTAATTACCACTTGGATCTTTGGATCGGCAATCCATTTTGAAACCACAGCACGCAATTGGTAAATATCATCTTTTACAATATATCGATCTGCCAAGTGATGTCCGGCGTGGATCAATGCATCGCATAAAAACTGACCAGACGTATCTGTTTCTAACGTGCGAGTATCAGAGACCGTTAAGACAGCAATATTGAGTTCACTCATGGCTTTGATTCCCCTACATGACGAGCAGATTGACGACGTTGTCTAAAAAACTGGCGCAATAATGCACTACTTTCGGCGGCCATTATCCCACCAATATAGGGAAAATAATGATTGTAATAGCCTTGTTGCATGAGTTGACGTGCACTTTCTAATGATCCTGCCCTTGGCTCATGTGCAGCAAATACTACCTGACCAATACGAGCATGTACCAAGGCCCCGACACATTGAGTACAAGGCTCAAGAGTGACATACATGATCGTGCCGATAGGCAAACGGTAGTTTTGCAGGCGTCGACAGGCATCGCGAATGGCAACAATTTCGGCATGGGCCGTTGGATCATGACTTAAAATAGGTTGGTTAAACCCCTCGCCTATGACTTGTTCGTTGTGAACCAACACAGCGCCGACAGGCACCTCAGCATTGTTCGCAGCTTGTTTGGCTAAGTTTAGTGCGTGCCGCATCCATCTTTGATGTTGATCAATACTTAGGCTATTGTCAAAAGGCTGAATTGCTAAGCATTCAGCCTTATATTGATCAGATTTATGCTGAGGGATAGATGTCATAACTGGCCAAAAGTGCTGTCCAATCGGCATCATCTGCTTTGGGATATCCACCTAATGCAGATTTTAAATCAGTGACGCTTTGCGTGTGCCAAATAGGCATTAAGTCTTTGTCGACCAAGCGTGCGCGCACACCTTCGGCAAAATCTGGCTGACGAATTTTCCAACTGGCTAATTGCTCTTCTAGGGCAAAGACTTGCTGCCAGCTGCGTGGCGTTTGCGCCCATTTCCATAGCAACCATGTGAGCGCAGCCGTTGATGGTGAACCGTTCTGTAGATTCTCCCCTGCCTGCCGTAGCCAATCGCTACGTGCTTCTGTTAGCGACAAGATCGACTCGTAATCACGCAAAAAGTCCTCACCCCGACACACACTATGAATCACATCCAATGAGTCTTGCAGGGGGCCGGATGAAAGCGGACGATGCATAGCGTCTAAAGTGTCATCAATCGCGCGGAATGCGCCCGATGCGTACTCATTCCAATTGATTTTGACCAACCGCTCCAACACATCATCACGGTTTTTGCCGCTGATATGGGTCGCCCAACCAATGGTAAAACTGCCCGATGCGCCCATAATCGAGCCGGTTAAACCTAAAAACAAACCAATTGCGCCGCGCTCTGCCAAAAAGCGAGTCCCGCCAACATCTGGGTACAAGCCAATATTGATTTCTGGCATGGCCAAACGGGTGGAAGGCGTAGCTAAACGGAACGGTGCGGCCATAAACAGCCCCATTCCACCACCCATAATATAGCCTTCACCCCACACCACAATCGGCTTGGCATATTGGTGAACAATTAAATCTAGTGCATATTCTTCACGAAAAAAGCCATCTGCCAAATTTGCTTGATCTTCAAGCACCATTTGACGCAACTTGCGCACATCACCACCGGCACAAAAGGCTTTAGGCGTGGTGCTATCTAGCCAAATGGCTTTGGTTTGTGGATCATCAGCGAGGGCCAAAAACACATGTTTGAGACCCGTCGCCAATGATTCATCCAAGGCATGCAAGGCACGCGGACGATTGAGGCGAACCAATGTCCAGCCATTGCCCGCTCGCTCAACGATCAGGTCGGGATGATTCATGGGGTTTAAAGCGATATCAGGGGTAGCTAAAGTCATAAGTCGAGCTGCCAGTTGATCGGCGGTTTGCCGTGTTGAACCAAATACTGATTGGCCTTGGAAAATACCCGACATCCAAAAAAACCGCCACGATTCGCGGCTAAAGGCGACGGATGGGCAGCTTTTAAAATTAGATGTCTTTCGGGATCAATGCGTAAGCCTTTTTTCTGCGCGTAAGCCCCCCACAGAATAAAGACCGTGTGTTCAGTGCGGTCGTTGATCACATCAATCACTGCATCACTAAATTTTTCCCAGCCTTTACCTTGATGTGAGGTGGGCTGCCCTTCTTCAACAGACAAGACGCTGTTGAGCAATAAAACGCCCTGATCAGCCCAAGGCGTTAAGTCGCCATGCACGACCGGCGCAATACCTAAGTCGGTGGATAACTCATGATAGATATTTCGTAACGATGGCGGCAGCGGCAGGCTACGCTGCACCGAGAATGCTAAACCATTGGCCTGTCGTGGGCCGTGATAAGGGTCTTGGCCTAAAATCACCACGCGAACTTGATCTAGTGGCGTGCGGCTAAAGGCATTAAACATCATCGGACCAGTGGGATAAATCACCGCGCCTTGCTCTTGCCGCTGTTTTAAAAAATCGCGTAAGGACTGAAATGAGACACTGAGCAAATGATCCGCAAGGGCGTTCTTCCACTGGGGTTCCATGCGCACACGGGCAAGTTTTTGCTCGTGATTTAAATCAGTATCTGTCATAACTGCCGCTTACCCCGCCTACAACAATGCAACAAAGAATTCAGCATAACATGTGACATCTACACAGGGATGCAACAGCAGTCAACTTGACGGCCATTTGTACATTTGTCAGTCTGATCTACATATTAATCATAACGCTTTTAAGCTTCCACAGGATGATCCAATGAAATCCCTCAGCACTGGTTTTTTGGCTGCCGCGATTGCTTTACTCAGTCCCAATCTTAGTCATGCAACAGGTCAACCATTACCAGATGCGACCTTGCCGAGTGCTGGCATGACCATGTCGTCTGTTCAGGCCAAATATGGTGTGCCACTCAAAAAACTCGATCCGATTGGTAAACCACCCATTAGCCGTTGGCAGTATCCAAAATTTACGGTTTATTTTGAGTACGACCACGTGGTGCATAGCATTCAGATGGTGGACTTACTGCCTAAAGTGACGGTGATTGTGGAAGATCCCTTCCCTGCACCCATTAGCATTGAGATGCCGGTTCAAGAAGCGATTGATACACCTTAATGATTGGTTATTGTTAAATCAATTATGGTTCTTTTAAACATAACATTTGAATTACTTAGGCTATTTCTTTTAGTGTTAAAAAAGCCTCCAATTTAGGAGGCTTTTTATTTGGCTTAACAAGCTTAGGCTATTTTTTAGCGAACGCTGATCTTTAAACCCGCTTGCGCCGCAAGGCCGGTAAAGTCGGGGAAGCTTGTGGCGACGGTTTCTGTGCCCACAATGGTAATTGGGCCGCTTGAACGTAGCGCAGCCATGGCAAAGCTCATGGCGATGCGATGATCGTGGTGGCTTTCAATTTCGCCTGTTCCAAAGATTGGGGCATTACTGCCCGCTTGACCTTTACCCTCGATAATCATGCCATCTGGTGTTGGGGTGCAATCAATGCCCAAGGTTTTAAGGCCATCGGCCATCACTTGAATCCGGTCTGACTCTTTGACCCGTAGCTCTGCCGCACCAGTCAAAATGGTCTGCCCTTCTGCACAGGCGGCGGCAATAAAGATGGCTGGAAATTCATCAATCGCCAACGGCACTTGGTCTTCTGGGATATGAATGCCTTTAAGCGTGTTGGCTTTAATCCGAATGTCGGCAACAGGTTCGCCACCCGCCATCGCTTGATTCTCTAAGCTGATATCCGCGCCCATTTGACGCAAAATTTCTAGTACGCCAGTGCGGGTTGGATTGATGCCGACTTGACGTAAGGTCACATCCGATCCCGCTGCAATCGCCGCTCCCACCATAAAAAATGCTGCTGAAGAAATATCCGCAGGCACTTGAATATCGGTTGCTGTTAGCGTGCCACCGCCTTGAATACTGACCACTTTGCCATTCACCTCGACCGGATAACCAAAGGCTTTGAGCATACGCTCGCTATGGTCGCGGGTCGGTTCTGGCTCGACTACGGTGGTAGTGCCCTCTGCCCACAGACCGGCTAGCAAAATACCGGATTTGACCTGCGCCGAGGCCATTGGCAAATCATAATGAATGCCTTGAATGGCTTGCTTACCGCTAATGCTGACTGGCGGCGTACCGCGCTCGCCGGTGGTTTGAATCTGTGCGCCCATCAAGCGTAAAGGCTTGGCGATACGCTCCATGGGGCGTTTGGTCAGGGAGGGATCGCCAGTTAACACGGTATCAAACGACTGTGCCGCCAAAATACCGGACAACAGACGCATGCTGGTGCCAGAGTTGCCCATGTATAACGGGCCAACGGGGGCTTTTAGGCCGTGCAAACCCACACCATGAATGGTGACTTCGCCGTTTTTTGGCCCTTCAATCACCACGCCCATATCACGGAAGGCTTGCAAGGTGGCTAGCGCATCTTCGCCTTCCAAAAAGCCCGATACGTGTGTGACGCCTTCGGCCAGTGCACCAAACATGATCGAGCGATGCGATACGGATTTATCACCAGGGATAGGAAGGCTGCCGTGAAGTTGGCCGCCGGCTTGAACGATGAATTGCTGGGTCACTGTGGTGGTTTCCATATACGGGGTTTTGGCAAGCATGTGGGTAAAGTGTTTGCGTGCAGACTGGGCGCGACTGAGTAAGCCAGTCAGACCTGCCGAGTCTTGTTGCTCAATCAGGCGGCGTAGCTCACGCAATTGGGCCTCAAAGCCATCAACCGCATGCAAAATCGAGGTTTGATTGGCAAAAAAAATGTCATGCCACATCTGCGGGTCACTGGCGGCAATACGGGTAAAGTCGCGAAATCCGCCCGCAGCATAGCGAAAAATATCCAGATTGTCGGTACTACTGGCCAGTTGTTCAACCAGCGTAAAGGCTAACAAATGCGGTAAATGACTGGTTTGTGCCAAGATCGCGTCGTGACGTTCGACCGTCATGGTCAACACTTCGGCCTGTGCTGCCCGCCACATCTGCGTGACACGCTCAACGGCATCTGTGCGACTTGATGGCAACGGGGTCAGAATAATTTTGTGATGAGCAAACAACTGCGCATGGCCAGCCGCCACGCCGGTTTTTTCGCCACCGGCAATGGGATGCGCAGGCACAAAACCACTCGGCAAATGCTCGCCAAATACCGCATGAGCAGCAGCGACCACATTGCCTTTGGTACTGCCCACATCGGTCAAAATAGCATCGGCACGCATATGGGGCGCAATGGCGCGCATCACGGCTTCGGTGGCACAGACCGGCATCGCCAGCACAATTAAATCCGCATCTTTGACTGCATCGACTGGATCACGAAAACCGGCATCAATCACGCCCAGACGCTTGGCTTCTTCCAACGTACTGGCCGAGCGCGTACTGGCGACGATCTGCCCTGCCAAGCCTTGCTCGCGCAGCACCCGCGCAAGGCTAGAGCCAATCAGCCCTAGACCAATAAATGCGACCTTAGCAAACATCTGGCTCATGCCACATCGTCCGGCGCTAGACCTAACACTTGGGCCAGTGCGTCCAAGAAACGCTGATTCTCCGACGGCAAGCCAATCGACACCCGAATGTAGTCCGGCATGCCATAGTTGGTGACTGGGCGAACGATCACGCCTTTTTTCAGTAAAGCATTAAATACCGCGATGCCATCACGTTCGCCACGCTTGGCAATTTTGATGCTTAAAAAATTAGCACGGGATGGAATCCACGATAGACACAACTCGCTCAGACCAGCCTCAAGCTGCGCCATTCCCTCACGATTCATCTGACGGCTTTTTTCGACAAAATCTTGATCTTGCAAGGCTGCACTGGCCGCAGCCAACGCGATTGAATTGACGTTAAACGGCTGGCGCACACGGTTAAGCAAGTCACTGACATCGGCACTCGCCAGACCAAAGCCAACCCGTAGCGCCGCCAAACCATAGGCTTTGGACAAGGTACGGCTGATCAATAGATTGCTGTGTCTTTTCAGAAATTTTAGGCTATCAAACTGCTCTGGGAAGTACTCGACATAGGCTTCGTCCAGTACCACCAGCACATTCCACGGGATTTGCTTCATAAATGCGTCAAACGCATCTTCTTCAAACCATGTGCCGGTTGGATTATTGGGATTGGCAATAAAAATCACCCGTGTGTCATCGCGTACTGCCTTGGCCATTGCAGGTAGATCATGACCAAAATCTTTGGCCGGCACTTCAATACCCACTGCGCCAACCGCTTGAACTACCAGCGGATACACGGCAAAAGCATGTTGGCTATAAATGGCTGAGTTACCCGCCGCCAAAAAGGTCCGTGCTACTAACTCCAAAATATCGTTAGACCCATTACCCAAGGTAATTTGGTTCATGTTGACATCAAACAATTGGCTAATCGTACTTTTAAGCTTAAAACCATTGCCGTCGGGATAACGCCCAACCTCGGCCAAGGCCTCTTGCATGGCGCGCATGGCCTGCGGCGAGCAACCCAATGGGTTTTCGTTACTGGCCAGTTTGACAATATCGGTCAAGCCTAACTCACGTTTAAGCTCATCAATCGGCTTACCGGCTTGATACGGCGAGATTTGTGCAATACCTTGATTGGCAGGCAAAATTGATGGTGCACTTAAGCCCATTGTGTACTCTTGACATGACATACTAAAGACTTCCCAATCGACAAACAGCCGTAAATAAACAGCAATGATTACAGTACCGCACGAGGATAAGAACCCAGTACCCGTAGCTCTTTGACCAATGGACGAATCTCATTTAACGCTGCCGCAACATTGGCATCGTCTTGATGGCCTTTTAGATCAATAAAGAACACATAGGCCCATTTATCTGGTAAAGCCGGACGGGTCTCAATGCTGGTCATCGACAAGCCATGCGCGGCAAACGGGGCCAAAATCTCCAGCAACGCCCCTGCACGGTCATGCGCGGCAATCATCAACGAGGTTTTATCATCACCACTGGCTGGCACACGCTCACCACCAATAATCAAAAACCGCGTGGTATTGCTGGGATTGTCTTCAATGTTGCGGTGCAGCGCGGTCAGACCATATTGCTCGGCCGCCAACTCACCAGCAATCGCCGCCGAATGCCATTCGGTTTTGATCCGACGTGCAGCTTCGGCATTGCTACTGACCGCCACACGCTCGGCTTTGGGAAAATGAGCATCCAGCCACTTGCGGCACTGGGCCAGCGATTGCTGATGCGAGTAAATCTTGGTAATCGAATCGGCACGAGTCGTCGGCGCAATCAACAAATTATGATGAATGCGTAGCTCGACCTCACCAATCACATTGAGCGGCGAGCTAATAAAGCAATCAAGGGTGTGATTGACTACGCCCTCTGAGGAGTTTTCGACGGGTACAACGCCATAGTGCGCACTGCCAGCCTCAACCTCACGAAACACTTCATCAATGGTGGCTTGCGGCAGACTCACGGCTTCATGGCCAAAGTGCTTGAGCGCAGCGGCTTGGGTAAACGTGCCTTCTGGACCCAAAAATGCAATGGTCTGCGGGGCTTCTAGCGCCAAACAAGCCGACATGATCTCACGGAACAAACGCGCCACGGTCTCATCACCCAATGGCCCTTCGTTACGGGCCATGACTGCGCGCAACACTTGGGCTTCGCGCTCTGGACGATAAAAGACCGGATCGGTCTCGACTGCCAGCTTTGAGCGCGCCACTTGCTCGGCCAAGCGTGCACGCTGATTGAGCAGTTGGTGCAACTGTTGATCGACTGCATCAATCTGATCACGCAGCTCGGTCAAAGGAGGAGCCGCTTGTGGGGCAATGCCGTTACGCCAGCCTTCGCCATCCGTTGTCGATGTCATGTTTGCATCCCGTATTCTACAGGCCGTGAAGTGTAGCAAAAATCACAGCATTGGATGCACTGTCCGCAAGATCTGAACACTATCTGAATGGTGAGTGTTATTAAAAAAGCCATTTGAAAGATTATTTCATTTGCTTAGGCTAAAAAATTAAGACTAAAGTAAGACGTAAAGACGATTGGTGTTGAAACAATCACATGCTACAACTAACACTATCTAGATCAACAACGGACTGACCGAGAATGGCAAATCTACTTGCACAACTGAGCCAAATGACCACCGTGGTGGCCGATACCGGCGATCTTGCAGCCATTGCACGCCTACGCCCGATTGATGCCACCACTAATCCGTCTTTGATCACCGCAGCCGCCGCATTGCCAAGCAGCGAACCCCTGCTCAATGATGCTCACCAACAAGCCGTCAAAGAAGGCTTGCAAGGTGATGCAATGATCGAACGCATGATCGACCTACTGACTGTGCGCTTAGGTGTGGAAATTTTGGGCTTGATTACGGGTCGTGTCTCAACCGAAGTGGATGCGCGATTGTCGTATGACACCCAACCGACCCTTGACAAAGCTCGTGAACTGATTGGCCTATACCAAGCGGCTGGCATTGATAAAGACCGCGTACTGATTAAAATCGCCGCCACATGGCAAGGCATCAAAGCCGCCGAGATCCTTGAGCAAGAAGGCATTCATTGTAATTTGACCTTGTTGTTTGGCATGCATCAAGCGGTGGCTTGTGCCGAAGGGGGGATCACGCTGATTTCACCATTTGTCGGTCGTATTTTAGATTGGCAAAAAAAATCTGAAGGCCGCAGCGACATTCCTGTAACAGAAGATGCAGGCGTGCAGTCCGTCAAACAGATTTATGCCTACTACAAACAACATCGCTATCTGACCGAAGTGATGGGGGCCAGCTTTAGAAGTAGTGCACAGATTATTGCCTTGGCGGGTTGTGACCTACTGACCATCTCCCCTGTCTTGTTAGATGAACTTGCAAATACTGACGGCCAGTTGATGCAAGCGCTGTCGGCAGATGATGCAACACAATCGGGACTAGACAAATTTAGCCTAGATGAGGCAGTCTTCACGCGGCAGCACACCGACAACCCGATGGCCTGCGACTTGCTCCAAGCCGGTATCGATGGCTTTATCAAAGCGCGTGAGCAATTAACGCTACAATTGCGTCAGGCCTTTGGCGTAGGTGAGCTTGCGCCTTAAGGCAACTTTTTGTATTGACCACCAACCGAACACGGACACCATGATCGAAACCACCTTGCTAGAACATCGTAAAGTCCGCCGTGCACTCGGTTGGGATTTGATCATGGCAGCGGCCTTGCTGCCGATTTTGCCCTTGCTGTATATCTGGCTCAGTAGCGAGATGATGTTTAACGTGTTGGTCATGCCAGCAGCCTTAGTCGGCGGCGTGCTGTATTTGTTAGGGTTAGCAGTGATCAGTTGGTGGAACCGCACCTATGTGTCTGAGTTTCGCTATACCGTGACCAGCCAGCAGGTTAGTTGCCAGCACCCCGACCATGCTGCACTCAATTACGAAGTCAACGTCGCTCAATTGACTACGCTGGAATACGCGATTCACGACTTGCAAAAACAGCGTGCGATCTATCAATTGGTTCTCGATGATGGTCGTCATTTGCCGATTCCATTGGACTATGACAACCCTGTCCATCGGATCAAAACTGCGCTGACCACCGCCAAGCCAGATCTGATTGTTAAACAGAATCAATCGTTTTAAGCCCTCATCTGTTAAAAAACACCGATCTGACAATACCGATCAAAAAAAGCAGCAGCCCATCAATGACTGCTGCTTTTTTTTGGATCACGTTTATGGATCAAGCGTGAGGGCATTTATTCTGCTTTGGCGGCCTTAAGCAAATTGCTTAAAGTCTCGGTCACACTGCTAGAAGATACTTTTGGCTCAAGCGCTTGCAGAATAGCCAGTGCTTGTTGCTTTAATGGCGCTTTTAGCGTGTACCAACGCGACAACACTTGCAGAATGCGCGAGGCTAGAACGGGATTTTTGGCATCCAAAATTTGCGCCATATCCGCATAAAATTGCATGCCTTCTGGCGTCCACAGCGCACAAGGGCGGCTGGCAAAGTTGCTGGTGACGGCACGAACTCGATTGGGCGTACCCAGATCAAAACGCGAATGCTGGGTCAAGGCACGCGCATCGGCAGCCGTGGCCATAGGGCTAGCGGCTTGAACGCCAAACCACAGATCAATCGCCAAGGCTTCATCACTAAAGCGTTGTTCAAAATCAGCCAGTTTTGCATCTGCATCTGGCGCGGCATGCCAAACCAAACAACGTAGCGCACCCAAACGCTCAGTCATACATACCGCTGCATCATATTGCTGACTGGCCCAACACAATGCCTCGGTGATCCCCGCACGGCAAGCCATCGACAACACAGCATTGCGCCATGCACGCTGGCCCATCGCAAGGCTGGTGTCCTCGTAAGCAACAATCGGTAATGCGCCATAGGCAACTGGCCAATAATCATTCAGCTTGTGCGCCAAGGCATTCAGCAAGGCTTCGCGCTGCTCGTGAAACACCGCTGGATCGTATTCTTGATCGACACGGCTGGCCAAATAGCCTTCGGTTGGCACTTCGATCAAGCGAGACGCCAGTAATGGATCGCGTGGCGCAAGCTCCGGCAAGGTCTTGGCTAAGGCATCCAGATACAGCGCGGCATCATGCTTGTGAATCAGCACCCGCTCTAGCAATTGCTGGGTGGCTTGCCATTGATTAAAGCCGTTGGTCTCATGCTGAACCAAAAATGCCAAATCGCTGTCTTGATAGGCAAAATCCAACAGCACCGGCGCAGAAAAATCTCGCAGAATGGACGCGACTGGCTCGGCCTCAAGACCATCAAACACAAAGGTTTGTTCGACTTGATCCAGCATTAACATGCGCTCGGCCAGCAATGCACCACTGACCCGATCAAACAACGCGGTACTGACCGGAATCGGTAAGGCTTGCGGGGCTGGATAATTGGGCTTTTTCGGGGTGGCTTGGCTCAGGGTCAAGGTGTAAGTTTTGGCGCTGGTATCGTATTGACCCTGCCCTTTGACACACGGTGTGCCCGGTTGGCTATACCACGGCAAGAAATGTTGCAGACTAACGCCAGAACCATCGCTTAGGCTATTGATAAAATCTTCAACCGTGACCGCTTCGCCATCATGACGGCGGAAATATTCATCAGTGCCTTGGCGGAACTTTTCTGGGCCAAGTAAGGTGGCGATCATACGGGCAATTTCTGCACCTTTGTCGTACACTGTGGCGGTATAAAAATTATTAATTTCAACAAAATGATCAGGCCGTGGCGGATGCGACATGGGGCCAGCATCTTCGGCAAACTGGGCGGTTTTTAGGCTGGATACATCATCAATCCGTTGTACCGCTGGCGATTGCAAGGTATCTGAAAACGACTGATCACGAAACACGGTAAAGCCTTCTTTTAAACACAACTGAAACCAATCACGACAGGTAATGCGATTGCCGGTCCAGTTATGGAAGTATTCGTGCGCAATGGTCGATTTGACGTAAAAATTGCTTGGATCGGTGGTGGTTTGTGGATCGGACAACACACAGGCGGTATTAAAAATATTTAAGCCTTTGTTTTCCATCGCACCCATATTGAACTGGCTGACCGCCACGATCATATAGTTGTCCAGATCGTAGGCACGGCCATATACATCTTCGTCCCACTGCATCGAGTCTTTCAGCGCTTGCATTGCGACGTGGCATTTGTCGATATCTTTGCTTTCGGTATACAGCTCTAGCGCCACCTCGCGGCCTTCGATGGTGGTATAGCGGTCTTGCAATAGCGCCAAATCACCAGCCACACAAGCAAACAAGTAGCTTGGTTTTTTGGTTGGGTCTTGCCAGATGGCAAAATGACGGCCTTCTCCGGCTGGGCCTTTGTCAATCAGATTGCCGTTCGCCAACAAGGTTGGGTACTTAAGATCGGCCTCTAAACGGGTGGTAAACACCGTCAGCACATCGGGACGATCCGGAAAAAAGGTAATTTTACGAAAGCCTTCTGGCTCGTTTTGGGTCACAAACAGATTGCCTGCTTGATATAGCCCCTCTAGCTGGGTATTGGACTCTGGGTGAATCCGCACACAAGTCTGCACAATACAGCGGTCCGGCGCACCTAGCACTGTCAAACGCTCGCGGTCTAACTGGTATTGCGCTGCGGTCAGCGGTTGTCCGTCAATACTGATACTGATCAGCTCTAAATCACGCCCCAGCAACATCAACTCCCCCAGATGCTGACGCGCCATCACCAAGGTGCTACTGACCAGTGTTTCGTGATCATGAATGTCGATATTAAGTTCGATGCTATCTACGCCATACACCGGCGGTTGATAGTCTTTGAGATAGACCACAGGATGGGCATTTTGGCTGTCATCGGGATGAGTTGCGATATTCATGAGCTGTCCTTGTAACGCTGGCGGTGATACCGATCAGCAAAAAAACCAGATATGGCCGATATAGCATAGGTGGGGATGCTTGACGAAGTGGCAATGGTGCTGTGCTGGATTTGTATACAATTGGCCACATTGCGCACAAAACTTGGCATTACCCTATTAATCCTGTTTGGCGGCAATCGAATGCGACTCTTGCATCTCGCGGATCAAAAAGAAATTTAAAGCGGTACGAATTACCGCAATCGCCGCCAGTTTGCCAATCTGATCCCAACTCGGTGCAACCGCCGTAGACAAAATATCCGCCGCCAACTGAAACTCTAAGCCCAAGGCCAAATACCGCGCAAAGCCCAAACGCACATCGACAAATCCTTGGTTGAGCATGTCGCGACTTGCTGTCTGACTGGTCACATGGCGCACGGCCAGCAGATCTACACGCACATGCTGCCAAAACAAGCGCGCCAAGCTCAACATGGACACCACAATACCTACCGCGATCACCAATGCACCAAGACTCTCGATGATTAGGCGTAACCATGTAATCGCCGTCATCACCCATGATTCGGTATGTTCAAACATCATGTATCCTCAAGTGCTGCGCGCCTTAAAGTCTGGCCAACAGGGCCATAATTTTGTGTGGGCCTAACCAGCCGACTGGCCCAATATGGCGAATCATGGCATCCAGCCAAACTGCCACAGCAAACTGTTACACTATGCCCCAGCATTTTGCACAAGACATCGACCGTGACTGACCAACGCACCGCCACTGAACCCTCTGCCACCGACTTTAATAGCCTGCCGCTCTCATCGGGCATGATTGAGAACCTGACCGCGCTTGGCTATACCGCCATGACGCCAATTCAGGCGCAAAGCCTGCCGATCATGCTGGCCGACCGCGATTTGATTGCCCAAGCCAAAACCGGCAGTGGCAAAACCGCCGCCTTTGGCATTGCCGCCTTAACCCGCTTAAATCCGCGTAGCCTTGCCACCCAAAGCCTAATCCTCTGCCCAACCCGCGAGCTGGCCGATCAAGTCTCGCAAGAACTACGCCGCTTGGCCCGTGCGATTGGCAACATCAAGGTGCTGACCTTGGGCGGTGGTGTGGCGATGAACCCACAGGTGGACTCGCTAGAACACGGCGCACATATTGTGGTGGGAACGGCTGGCCGGATTCAAAAGCACTTGGACAAAGGCTCGCTACGCTTAGACCAACTCAACACGCTGGTGTTGGACGAAGCCGACCGGATGCTGGATATGGGCTTTTTTGACAGCATTAGCGCCATTATCAAACAAGCGGATCTACAGGCGCGGGTCAAACGGCAAACCCTGCTGTTTTCGGCCACTTATCCTGATGGCATCAAAAAAATTGCCAGCGAATTTATGCTTGATCCGGCCCAAGTGACCATTACTGAGCAGCACAGCAATACCCAGATTGAACAGCGTTTTTATGAGATCGACCCCACGCAACGCTTTGAATTGGTCGCCAAGGTATTGGCGCATTATCGGCCTGAGTCTTGCGTGGCGTTTTGTTTTACCAAGCAGCAATGCCAAGAAGTGACTGATTATTTGATCAGCAAAGGCATCTCGGCACAGGCGTTAAATGGCGATCTGGATCAGCGCGACCGTGACGAAGTGCTGACCTTGTTTGCCAACAAGAGTATCTCGGTGTTGGTGGCGACTGACGTGGCGGCGCGTGGCTTGGATATTGCGGGTCTTGATCTGGTGATTAACGTGGAGTTGACTGGCGAGCCTGAGACACATATTCACCGTGTCGGCCGGACGGGTCGTGCGGGTGAAACGGGCGTGGCGATTAGTTTGGTTGCCCCGCGTGAGTCGCGTCGGGCGATTGCGATTGAAGCGCTGCAAGACAGCAAGTTTCAGTGGTATCCAATTAGCGAGTTGACTGCACAGGCAGGCGCACCGCTCCAAGCGCCGATGATGACCATTGCTTTGAGCGCGGGTCGTAAAGACAAGTTGCGTGCGGGTGATATTTTGGGTGCATTAACCGGCGAAAATGGTATGCCTGCCAGTAAGATTGGCAAGATCACCATTATGGATATGCAGTCGTATGTGGCGATTGAAAGTGGCAGCGCCAAGCAAGCGTTAAAGCGGCTGACGACGGGCAAGGTGAAGGGTCGGATGATTAAGGCGCGGTTGGTGATGTTGCGCTGATAGGCAAAAATAGATCAGCATCTGCCTTGTAGGGGGTGCTGATTTGGTGTGTAATTTGAGTAGGTTGCATAAGAAGGCTGACTAATGAAATCTCTTATGGGTAAAGGAGGGATAGCTGTAACTGTTTCTCAGCTAGATGGCTACTTGCAAGCTTTAAGAGACATGAATGATGATCACTCTGGAAGGCGGTATTGGTTTTGGGCTAACATGATAAATATTAAAAACAGAAATGTTACAGATGTAATAAAAAGCCATTTGAAAGAGAAAGTAGTCATTATTAATAAAATAGACTTAAGAGAAGAACTGAAAATCATACAAAACCATATAACAGAAAATTACTTACAAGGAACATCAAACCCAAACAGTCAAGAAGAAAAATACATTAAAAATCTTCATGGATGGAGAATTCAAGATTATATTCTAATGGCATCGAATTATGATTATGCTAATATTCATGGTCGATGGGTTGTGGAAACAACAGCTCAGAATGGAGTTAGAACCACGATATTTACACAAGTAAAGAGAAATCTTATCGTAATGTCTTTTTTAAAGCGTCCTATTAGTGCAGAGTCCTAACTTTTGCGTCAAGTGCGACAAGCACCAAGCCGATTATGGGGCTATTTTTAAAATTTTTATTTTGTTAGGTTTCTTACTCCTTACACGGGCGGTTAAGCGCTTGGAACTGCAATGCTCTAGGAAACCATAATGATTACAAATCCCATACGCACTCTGATTGAGATAATCACAACAATATTTATCCTTCTTGCCTCTTTGTTCGCGCTATTTGCACTTTACGCTTTTATCTCAATAGATAGCTCGTTTGATAATGAAGAAGCTGAGATGCGATCCGGAGCATTTTGCAGTTCTGTCAAAATTGGGGAGTTACCGCAAGATGTTTTGACACGTGCGCTTCATTATGGGGCAGACAAAAAACTTACGCGATTAATCAATATGAAAAAGGGCATAGTTCGGATTCATGCTGAATTTACAGGCTCTTTTCTGTATCGAGAGATATATGTGTGCTCAATCAATGCCCATCCCAAAGTGACTGATTTCAAATTAACATACACCCGTTGATTGATCATACATGCTTACCCCACCTCACCCCGCCTTCAAATTCAACTCATAACCACTAAATTTACGCAAATTCAGCACCCCCGTATCCAACAACAAATACTGTCCCTTAATCCCCAACAACGTCCCTTTAACCGTCTCAGTCTTATCAAAATTATGCGCCGTCACTTTTTTGGGATACTGCAACACCGGATAAGCAAACGTCCTCACCTGATCATCACCCACAAGCGTCGCAATCTCATTCGGATATGCCTGTTGCAGCCTAGCCAAATCATCGGCATAACGACCCAACAACTCATCACGAATGGCCAGCAAATCAATCGGCTCGGCCTCGCCTTTTAGCATTGCACGCCAATCAGTTTTGTCCGCCAAAGTCTGAGCAAACAAGGTCTCCACTACCCCAGACAAAAACCGATTGGCCGTTTGCATGATCGGTAGCGCCTGCGTTGCCCCTTGATCCAGCCAACGGGTTGGCATCTGGTTATGCCGCGTAATACCGACTTTTAACGCACTAGAATTGGCCAAATACACAATATGTGGGTTAAAACACACCGCCTGCGCAAAGCTCTCCTCACGACACGTGCCCAAATGATGATGACAGGTCTCCGGCTTCATCATGCACAGATCGCAACTGGCCTTGGTCTTAAAGCAGCGAAAACAATGGCCCTGCGCATAAGACTTATTGGTCTTGGCTCCGCAAGACACACAACTGATCCGGCCCGTCCACGTCAGGCTGATCGGCTGGCCCAGCAACGGGTTCAGCTTGCATTCAAACGGCTCGACCACCAAACTATAGTCCACGCTGGCGGCCAAGCGGCCATCAGTGGTCTCGACTGTTTCATCCAGCCGTGTGCGCATCTTGTGGCAAATGCCCTGATATTCCATGCTTGCTGATTCACTTCATTTGTAAAAAAAGGACTTGCCCGTGACCTCATGGCCGCTCGACATTCTGCCGCTCATTCGTCGTCTAGCGCAAGAAAAGCCGATTGATCATGGCTTATTGATCGGGCCAGATTGTCGCAATGATCAATGGTCGGGAGATTGGCAGTGTATTGCAGCCGACCAATTGGCGCAGATGCCGTTTAGCCAACGGCATGATTTGGCCGCTATTTGGCTGACTGACGCCACCAGCAACAATAACGGCGATGATGACATCTTAAGCCACGGCCTGACCCGTCTACGCGATCTATTGGCACGGCAAGTGTTGGTGCTGACTCATCCAACGCACACCCAACGACTGCGCGAGCTAGGCTTTAGCTGTATTGAAGACTTGGGCGAATGGCAGATTTGGCAGTTTAACATCTTGGAATATAAACACATTCCAGACTGGTTTAACTCCAAATACTGGGCCAATCCAGAGAACTGGGGAAAATATCGCTGGTAGTTGCCTGTTACTGCATAGGCTGGCCTATGTTGGCGAGCGCTTAATCAAGCAAGTTTTGTCCGCAGTGGTCGCAATACTGTGCATCTACTGCATGGCCAAACTTGCCACAACGCGAACAAGTAATCGCCTTAATCTCTGAGCGCATATTACGGGCGAGTTCGGCGGTAAAAATCCCTGTAGGCACAGCAATAATCGCGTAACCGGTGATCATCACTAACGATGCAATCGCCTGTCCAAACGGCGTTTTGGGTGAAATATCGCCATAACCGACCGTGGTTAAGGTCACAATGGCCCAATAAATACTGGTTGGAATACTGCTAAAGCCATGCTCTGGCCCTTCGACCACATACAAAATCGAGCCAAAAATTGTCACCAAGGTCATGATCGAGACAAAAAACACCACGATCTTTTGTTGGCTACCGCGCAAAGCATTGAGCAAAAATCCCGCTTGTTGCAAATAAGGAATCAGCTTGAGCACCCGAAAGATCCGCATAATACGAATCACTCGAACCACCAACAAATACTGCACCCCACCAAACAACAAACTTAAATAGGTCGGCAAGATCGATAACAAGTCCACCACACCAAAAAAACTACGTATATATCGTCTGGGATTGGGTGAGCTATAAATCCGTAAGCCATATTCGATAGTAAAAAAAATGGTAAAAATCCACTCCAATAACGAAAAAAACTGCCCATAGGCCATGCGCAAAGACAGCACGCTATCGAGCATCACCACCACCACGCTCAGCACAATGCTGATCAGCAGTAAGACATCAAAGCCCTTACCCGCAGGCGTGTCCGTTCCTTCAATAATAATATGCAGTTGATTACGTAAATAGCTTCGTGGCTTCGACTCAGATTCAGACATAGCCCCATCACAAACAACCAAGGAAATGAACCCGAACTATAGAGCAATCATCACTCACTGCAAGCCCTGTCAATTCCAAAATCCTCTATGCTAAGATCGACGGCATTTTCTGGCGTTCACAGCCAATCTAGTGGGCGCACAGACGGTTTAGATCGCAGGAGAAGCACTCATGGCCGGACATTCCAAATGGGCCAACAT
>JBBKWH010000117.1:0-50210 GCA_037968855.1 Moraxellaceae bacterium
TGCTCACCAAAGGTCATGGTGCCTAGACATAACTCTGGTACATACAGCCCTGTCTTGCCGAGTCGATTCATGCTAATCATGGCAGGATCTGCTTTAAGCGGTCGATGGCTTGCTGGCAGGTGGCGACATCAGCAACCAGTGCCATGCGCACATGATTTTTGCCAGCGTTGCCTTGTGGCGTATCGCGTGACAGATAACGACCAGCCAAGACGGTGATATTGGCATCTTGATACAATTTGCGGGCAAAAGCTTCGTCATCTTCTACAGGTAGCCAAAAGTAGAATCCAGCATCGGGTTTTTTGAGCGCCAAACGATCACCAAGCTGATCGATAAACATCTGGAATTTTTGTCGATATTGCACGCGGTTGGCCTCGACGTGGGCTTCGTCTTGCCATGCAGCAATTGAGGCCATTTGGTTTTGTACGGGCATGGCTGCACCGTGATACGTCCGGTATTTTAGATATGGTGCAAGTAAGTCTGCATCGCCAGCGACAAAACCGGAGCGTAAACCCGGTAGGTTGGAGCGTTTGGACAGCGAATGAAACACCACGCAGTTTTTGTAGTCATGGCGGCCCATCTGTGCGCAAACCTCTAGCAAGCCAACAGGTGGCGTCTCAAAGTACAGCTCGGAATAGCACTCATCTGAGGCCAACACAAAGCCATATTGATCAGACAATTCAATTAAACGCTGCAAGCGATCTGCGGGCATGACTGCACCGGTTGGATTGCCGGGTGTACAGACAAATACCAATTGGGTGCGCTGCCAGATCTCGGCTGGAATAGTCTCAAAATCACCTAAATAATCATTGCTAGCATCGCAGTTGACAAAATACGGTTCAGCACCGGCCAACAATGCCGCACCCTCATAGATTTGATAAAACGGATTGGGCATCACCACAATCGGCTGCGGGCTTTGCTTGCGATCAATCACCGCTTGTACAAACGAAAATAACGCCTCTCGCGTGCCACTGACTGGCAAAACATGACGTTCGGCATCGACATGGTGCAGATGAAAGCGCTGAGTGAGCCATACCGCAATGGCCTGACGTAAAGCCAGAAGTCCTTTGCTGGCCGGATAGGTGGAGAGATGAGGTAAGGCATCAATCAACGCCTGACGAACAAAATCCGGTGCTGCATGTTTAGGCTCACCAATCGACAGCGCAATATTGGCCATGTCGGTGGGTGGCGTTAAATCGGCAAACAGCGCAGATAGTTTTTCAAAAGGATACGGGTGCAGCAAGGACAGGTCAGGATTCATCCGTGGTATTCCAATCAGTGTTCAAAAAAAATGCTAGCCAGGCAGGTGGAGCAGCCGCGTTTAGGTCGAGGCTGCTTCATCCAATGAGTGCTGGAGTTCGCTATGCAGCAAGTGGATTTGTTCGGGCTGTAAGGGCTGGCCATTTTGCTGAGTCACAAAGAACACATCCTCGGCACGTTCGCCCAAGGTAGCAATACGAGCAGAGTGAATGTCGATGTTGTTTTGCATAAACAGTGAGCCAATCCGTGCCAGTAAACCCGGTCGATCCAAGGTCATCACTTCCACCACGTTTTGTTGCACCGTGGGATTAAAGTGAATGCTGATCTCATTTTGCACCGAAAAGTGTCGGAGTTGCCGTGGCAGACGACGACGGGCAATGTCTGGAAACCGATCCGGCGACTTAAGCATCTCGCTGACCGCATGACAAACACTGGCTTGCCGCTCGGGATCAGTCATCAGATTACCTAAGCGATCCAATACCACATAAGTATCCAATGAAAAATCTTTGGTTGCGGTAATAATATGCGCGTCTTGTACATCCAAATCGAGTTGGTCTAGCAAGGTGACAGTGGCGGCAAATAGATTGGGTTGATCTTGGGTGTAAATAAAGATCTGTACCGCATCAATGGCCAATGAGCGATGTTCTCGCAGCATGACCAACGGTGTGGAGTCATCACCATGGCGCAAGATGGCTTGGGTATGCCAGACCACGTCCGAGGCTCGCTCACGCAAAAAGTAATCATCGCCCAGTTCCTGCCAAATTTGCTCGACCGCATCGGGATCAAATTGATCCAATAGCTGGCTCATGGCTTGGGTTTTGGTGTCTTCGATCAAGGCATGACGATCCATTGGCGTATCGAGTCCACCACGCAAGACCCGACGGGTTTGTGCATATAGAGTCCGCAACAGCGAGGCGCGCCATGTGTTCCAAAGTTTTGGGTTAGTGGCATTGATGTCGGCCACCGTCAGGGTAAACAGATAGTCCAAATGGGTCATGTCCCCCACAATTCGGGCAAACTCTTGCACCACATCAGGGTCGGAGATGTCTTTTTTCTGTGCTGTTAGCGACATGAGCAAATGATGGCGCGTCAGCCACGCCACAATGTTGGCTTCGCGTCGGCTCAAGCCATGCGCAAGGCAAAAGGCAATCGCATCATCTGCGCCAAGTTCGCTGTGATCACCACCACGGCCTTTGGCAATATCATGAAAAATCGCGGCCAGATAAACAATATCCTTGCGGTCCAAGCGCTTAAATACAGGGCTAACCACCGGAAAAGCCTCGTCAAACGTAGGGTCAGCAAAGCGTCGCAAGTTACGCACCAACAGCAAGGTATGCGCGTCAACAGTATAGATATGAAATAAATCGTATTGCATCAAGCCAATAATTTGGCCAAACGCTGGTAGATATTGGCCCAGCACGCCATATCGCTTCATGGCACGTAAGGTCTCATACAGACGATACGGCGCACGGATGATGTCCATAAATAATGCCCGATGCTCTGGCGTTTGACGGAAGTTTTCGTCAATCGATTTGGCTGCCAGCATCAAGAGGCGCAACGTACGCGCACGAATACCCGTGATGTGTTGATGATGCGACATCAGGTAAAACAGCTCCAAAATCGCACAGGGCGTTTCGGCAAACACTCGATGATGACGGACTGCCAAACAGCCACCAATCACATCAAAATGCTCGTTAAATGCCACGGTTTTGGGTTGTTCGTCGTTGGGCAAGCGTGGCTCAATCACCGACTCATAAAAATAGTGCAGCAGCATCTCATTGAGCGTTGAGACCTTCATGGCAACACGATAATAATCACGCATAAATTGCTCGACCGCTGCATTATGATTGTCGTCATCTGGTGCGCGGGTGTAGCCCATGCGGGTTGCAATATCGCGTTGATAATCAAATAAAAGTTTGTTTTCATTGCGATTGTTTAAGCGATGCAAGTGATGGCGAACCAACCACAAAAAATCTTCAGCATCTTCGAGTTCGTGTAATTCAAACTCGCTAATAAAGCCCAAATGCACCAAGTCGTACATGCGCACCACGCGAAAATGCCGCTTGGTAATCCAGCCAATTTGGTTGATATCGCGCAGGCCACCGGGTGCGTTTTTGATGTCGGGTTCGAGGTTGTATTCGGTGTCGTTATGTTGGGTGTAGCGACGGCGTTGTTCTTCCATTTTGCCATCATAAAAACTGCGATCAGACCATGTTTTCGAAATCACACGACGCGGCATTTGCGACAGTTGTTCGTCACCGGTGATCATTCGCGATTCGACCAAGCTGGTTGCCACGGTCAAATCTGACGCCAGCTCCAAGCACTCACTGAGTGTACGTACACTGACACCCGGTGCAAGGCCAACATCCCACAGGCTTGCCACAAAGGCCGACACTTGCTCGGCGACGGCTTCATCCAGCGCGTGCCGACTGAGCACCATAATGTCGACATCTGAGTACGGCAGCATTTCGCCACGACCATAGCCGCCAACGGCCATTAACGCGAGGTCTGTTGAGGGGAGGCTGTGATAGTCCCAGAGTAATACCAGCAAGCTATCAATCGCTGCCGCTCTGGCCTGTACGACCTCACGAATGCTCATGCCAGTCGCCAGCGCATCATCTAGCGAATGATCCATCGATTGCCGCCACTTTGCCAAACTCTTTAGGCTGTCATCATCATCAACACAAACATCGGGTGGTGGAAAGACAGACATAAAGGACTCACTGTGTCAGATGGATGGCGTGCTCTGATTGTAGCGGGTTGCTTGGCTGGCAGGAAAGATTAAAACGGTAGACAAGTTTAGTCATTCTGCAAGATGGCTAAGACTTGCTGATATTCGGTAAGGCGCGCGTGGTCTTTGGCGGTCGGCTGGGCAATTCGGCTTAGATCCATATTGTCGGTGACATCGGCTTGTTTGACCTTGCGGGCAATCGGATTTTGTTTGGCGCGTTGGGCGGCGTCTAGGCGTGATTCGCCGTGTTGTTTGGTTAATGCGTCAATGGCTACAATCAGATGCTCGGCAAAACCGGCTGTGCGTAAGTCTTGTAAGCTGATGGCAGTATCTTCGACCACGTCATGCAATACGGCGACGATTTTTTCGTCCAGATCATGACAGGCCAACATGACGCGTAAGGGGTGCAAAATGTAGGGCTGTCCGGCTTTATCGACTTGGCCTGTATGTGCTTGGGCGGCAAGAGCAATGGCGTGTTCGAGTGTTGGCATAAGGAGGGATTCTGGCTGGTGAGCGTTGATGCGATCCAGCGCAGCGCTTTGCTAGACCACGTTTTTTGACTGCGCAGCTTTCTTATATTGCTTATCTTAATGCAGTTATTGGTGAGGATGCTCCAAAAATTGTTTGGCCTCATCGCAGATTGCATACCAACTAGGCTTTTCTTTTACAAACTCGTGGAACATATTTGTGATCTGAAGTTCATCATCGAAGCAATTAGCCGCGACTGGAAATGATTCGTCTAAGGACGTTACTTCGCCAAGTGATGTGCCACATTTGGTGCAGAAGCAACGATTGTACTTGTAAGGTGCTTCGGGTTTGTAAGTGCCAATAGACTCTGCTCCTGAGACTAACTCAAAAGAATTGCGCGTGACGAAGACAAACGTGGTTGACCGATTTTTCGGCAATGGGTGCAGTAACAAGTACCCATCATTGTTGGGTGGGTGGATATAGTGAACTTGATTGCACCGCAGCAGCAACTACCTTTAAGCATATATTTTGCCTTTGTTTAAAAAGAGATGTTGTGTGGATGTCCTACATAAGATTTCAAATTTTGACGGACCATAACGCTAAGCAAAAAGCTAACTTATACTTATCATCGCCATGGCATATCTTATGCAAGCTATGCAGAGTAAACACCCAAATGCCTTGCTCAACAAGGTACTTGACCATTAAATTGGCAATAAAAAGGGCAGATCCACATCCACCCTTTTTATTGCCCAGCGATCTATCCTATTACTGTGTAAAGCGCGACAGATCTTCTTCTGGCCGCGCTGTCAGCACTTCAATGCCGTTTTGCGTGACCAGAATGGTGTGTTCCCATTGGGCTGATAACTTATGATCTTTGGTCACAACCGTCCAATTATCACCCAACAAACGGGTTTGCCATACGCCAGCATTGACCATTGGCTCAATGGTAAAGGTCATGCCAGCTTCTAAGCGCATGCCTGTGCCTTTTTGGCCGTAGTGCAAAATTTGTGGGTCTTCATGAAAAATACGACCAATGCCATGACCACAGTATTCACGTACCACACTAAAGCGCTCTGACTCGACATAACGCTGAATCGCCGCGCCAATATCGCCAACATAAGAGCCGTGCTTGACCGTCGCCATCCCGCGATACATCGCCTCTTGTGCCACTTTACAGAGACGCTCCGCCAACACCGAACCATCGCCGCCAATAATAAACATCTGGCTGGTATCGCCATGAAAACCATCTTTAATCACAGTAATATCGATGTTGAGGATATCGCCTTTTTTCAATACTTTCGTATCGGTTGGAATGCCGTGACACACCACATGATTGACTGAGGTACAGATCGACTTGGGAAAGCCACGATAGTTGAGTGGTGCAGGAATCGCACCTTGTACATCCACAATATAATCGTGGCAGATTTGGTTGAGTGTTTCGGTAGTGACACCAGCTTGGACATGCGGGGCGATCATGCCCAGCACCTCGGCAGCCAGTCGGCCAGCAACACGCATTTTCTCAATATCGTCAGCAGAACGAACGAGCGAGCGTGGTGGGGTGATGAGACTGTTCATATGCAATCTTTCGCTTTGGCAAATTCAATAGAACATGGTATAAAGTGCACCCCGTTTTCGCAAATGCTTTTAGTGAACGCACGTCGTTTGATGGGCAAATGCAACAAACGAGGTACAAATCCGCACATACGCCGACACATCGTCTGGGTGCTGATGCTCTTTTTGTCAAAAAAGACCATTGGTGGACGTTGAGGGCGTATGGAGGCCTAACCCAATACAAAGGTATTATCATGTCTCAGTATCAAGTCAGCATGCGCGACCTGCTGCAAGCCGGTGCCCACTTCGGCCACCAAACCCGTTTTTGGAACCCAAAGATGAAGCCGTTCATCTTCGGTGCGCGCAATAAAATTCATATCATCAACTTGGAACACACCGTTCCTGCGATGAATGACGCATTGAACTTCGTTAACAACTTGGCCAGCAAAAAGAACAAAGTATTGTTTGTTGGTACCAAGCGCGCTGCAAGCGCGATCATCCGCGAACAAGCGATCCGTGCGGGTATGCCGTATGTTGATCATCGTTGGTTAGGCGGTATGTTGACCAACTGGAAAACCTTGCGTCAATCGATCAACCGTCTAAAAGAATTGGAAACCCAATCACAAGACGGTACTTTCGCCAAACTGACCAAGCGTGAAGCGCTGGAACGTACCCGCGAAATGGAAAAACTGGAAAAATCTTTGGGCGGCGTGAAGAACATGGGCGGTCTACCAGACGCACTGTTCATCATTGACGTTGACCACGAGCAAATCGCGATCAAAGAAGCCAAAAACCTTGGTATTCCAGTGATTGCAATTGTTGATACCAACTCTAACCCAGATGGTGTTGACTACATCATCCCTGGTAACGACGATGCGATCCGCGCGGTCACCCTGTATGCATCTGCAATGGCTGATGCCGTATTGGCTGGTAAAGAATACGCGCAGACCCAAAGCAATGCACAAGCAAAAGCGGCTGAAGAAGCCACTCCAGCTGCTGACGACACAACGCCAGCTGCTGACGCCTGATATTCAGGATAGTACCTACGTTGGTCATTCTCCTGTCATAGGGATCAACTAGCGTAGCGTGCAGACCTGCTGAGTTACAGCGGCCCGCGTCATCATACGTTCGGGCCGTTTTCATTCAATCAGAAGACAACTGTTTAAGGAATACCGACATGGCAGCGATTACTGCAAGCATGGTTAAAGAACTGCGCGACCGTACTGGTCTGGGCATGATGGAATGCAAAAAGGCACTTCAAGAAGCCGAAGGCAACATCGAAACAGCAATTGATAACCTGCGTAAATCAGGTCAAGCCAAAGCGGCCAAAAAAGCTGGCAACATCGCTGCTGACGGTGCAATTGTGATTGCACAAGAGGGCAACAAAGCCTTGATGCTTGAAGTCAACAGCCAAACTGACTTTGTTGCAAAAGACGACAACTTTGGTGGGTTTGCCAACAAAGTGGCTGAAATTGCACTGGCTAACAGCACCACTGACGTGGTGGCTATTGCAGCACTACCATACTCAGACGACCAAACGGTTGAAGAAGCCCGTGTATCACTGGTTCAAAAAATTGGTGAAAACATCCAAATTCGTCGTGCAATCTTGGTTGAAGGCGAGAACTTGGCGGTTTATAAGCACGGTCTAAAAATCGGCGTTGTGGTGGTTTACACCGGTGGCAATGAAGAAACCGGTAAAGGCACAGCGATGCATATCGCGGCATTTAACCCGATTGCGATCACGGCAGAAGACATTCCTGCTGACGTATTGGCCCGCGAAAAAGAAATTTTTGCAGCCAAAGCACGTGAATCAGGCAAGCCAGAAAACATTGTTGAAAAAATGATCACTGGTTCGCTAGACAAGTTTTTGAACGAAGTGACCTTGCTGCGTCAAATGTATGTGATCGACAACGAAAAGAAAGTCGAAGACGTGCTGAAAGCTGCTGGCATGACTGTCAACCAAATCGCGCGTATGGAAGTTGGTGAAGGCATCGAGAAGAAGCAAGAAAACTTCGCTGAAGAAGTGGCGGCTGCTCAAGCTGCCGCTGCTGCTCAGTAAGGCGAGTGTCTGTGCGGATGTCTGTGCTAGGACATCCCGCAGATAAGCAAAGAAACACCCCGTTGATCGGGGTGTTTTTTTGTCTGTGGTATTTAACAGTGGGGTTGATGTGCTTGGAGCGGCTTATTTAGCCTGCTCAGGCTGTTTTAGCGCAAGGCTTGACCACTGTGGCGTGACTTTTTGCATCAGCGCGTCTAGGCACCATGCAGGGCCAATCAGCAAGAATTGCAAATCTTTAAAGAATGATGGTTTTTTGCCTTCGACTTTATGGCCATAAAATTGACCAATCCACGCCACCACAAATAGACCCAAATAAAAGCCTGAGCCAACAGGAAGCACAGAAACCAAGGTCAGCATCAGCAAGAGTAATAGGCCCAGTGCCAAAAATAACGGTGTGGATAGCCGGACAAAAAACAGCAGCATCAAGGCCAGTAACACGATGGTGAGCACCGTGCTCAGTTGCCAGCTAATCCCGACTAAGCTAAACAAAATAGCAGGTACACATAACCAGTGGATACGTTTGTTGGTTTGGTTTTGATGGCTTTCACCGTATTCGGCAAGCCATTCGGGTAGGGTTTTCATACTGTTGGCTCAATTGGCAACGCAAATTGCGTGTATGTCTCAAGATGCCATGGGCAGACCCGCAAAAGCAATCTTCACGCGCTGTTGTCTGGTGACGCATCGGTCAGAGGGCAATAAAAGCAGCAATATTAAGGCCAAAAAAATACCGCAATCATTGCGGTATTTTTACATCAGATTGATGAGATCAACGCGAACATTAGTTGCTGCTTGGATCTTCGATACGTTCGATGGTGACGTTGCCCGTGCCGCGTTGGGTAATACCAATTTTTTGTGCCGCAGCGTAGGACAGATCAAGGATGCGCTTGCCATGGAATGGACCGCGATCATTGACTTTGACCACAACACTTTTGCCATTGTCTTGATTGGTCACACGGATATAACAGGCCAATGGCAATGAGCGATGCGCTGCAGTCATGGCATTCATGTCAAAACGTTCGCCACTGGCGGTTTTGCGGCCATTAAACTGACGACCATACCAAGAGGCTAGGCCACTTTGATTCAGCTTACGTACGGTTTGTGAGGCTAGCATGCTCATGCGATCCATAATATCGCTATCGTCGCTACTCTCTGACTTGGTGACGACTTTGCTGCTGAGCATCTCACGTACAGGGACGGAGATCGTTGCTGTAGTGTCTGCTGCCGAGATGGCTGCGGTGTTAGCCAATGCTGTGCTGAAGCTTTTGCTGCTTGCAGCAGGAATTGCGGCAATAGCAGGTGTAGCGGCAATATTGGCACTAAACAAAGAGCTGCTTGATGATTTATCACGATTTAGCAGTTCGCTAGCGAGGTTGCTGCTGGCGGCTGAGGTGCTTAATGCAGGCGCTTGCATCATCTCTGCATGTGACAGTGTCGTGCTGCTGGCCAGAAACAGGGCCATCGCGGCGAGGGTCAGTTTTTGCATCCTGAAACTCCGGTTTGGTTCTATTCCAGTCTCCAGACCAGACAGAAGAGTAATCAAAAGGGGTGAATCTGTACGATTCCTGCATTGGATCGTAAGTGGTCTTCACATGATTTGTCCAAAAAAAAGCGCTAAAACATCAAAAAAACAACTTTTCGGCTAATAATTGATCATTTTTTAACCGTAATTGTATCAAAATGTTTCATAATGCTCATGTTGCTGGCGGTTTTATGTCCTTAGCCGTTTTTTTGAACATGCAATCTGACCATAGACTGTTAAGTTTTGTCTAGGCGGTTGTTCATAAAGTGGTCAAAAGGAGGGTGAGAGCAGATTAACGGTGGGTTCGAATCGACATCAGTAAGCCAAATCCACCCATTAAGGTGATCAGTGCTGTACCACCATAGCTAATAAAAGGCAGTGGAACACCCACAACTGGCAGTACGCCGCCAACCATACCGGCGTTAACGAACACATAGACAAAAAATGACATGGCAATGGCGCCAGCCAATAAACGACTAAAGCCATCGCTGGTTTGAAAAGCAATTTGCATAGCGCGTAATAAGATCAGGCCATACAACAGGATCAGCAGCGTCAAGCCAAATAAGCCAAATTCTTCGCTAAAGGCGGCGATAATAAAGTCGGTGTGACCTTCGGGCAAAAAATGCAAATGCGATTGTGTGCCGTTGAGATAGCCTTTACCCAGCCAGCCACCTGATCCAATGGCTGTTTTGGATTGGATGATGTTCCAGCCGGTGCCTAGCGCGTCAGCTTCTGGGTTAAATAAGGTCAGCACCCGCTGCTTTTGATAACCATGCAATAAAAATTGCCATGCAATCGGAATAAATGCGGCCACAGCACCCACAAATAGCCCAATAAGCCACCATGGCAAACCGGCCAAAAACAGCACAAACAGTCCACTGGCCATGACCAACAAGGAGGTGCCGAGATCGGGTTGCTCGGCCACCAATAACACTGGCATGCCGATGAGCATTAAGGTGCCGATAATTACAGGGATAGAGGGGGGCAAAACTTTGCGCGACAAAAACCATGCCGCCATCATGGGCATGCCAAGCTTCATAAACTCCGAGGGTTGTACGCTGCCAAAGCCTGGAATATCCAGCCAGCGCTGTGCGCCCATACGAACTTCACCAAACAGCTTGACGGCAACCAGTAACATGATGCCGCCTGCATAAAACCATGGCGAAAATGCTTGATACATTTTGGGCGGAATTTGCGCCAAAAAAATCATCACACCAAATGCCACGGCAAAGCTGACCGCTTGGCGAATCACCATACTCATATCTTGGGCGGAGGCGCTATATAAGATAATCAGACCAAAACCGGCAGCCAACAGCAATAACACCATTAACCATGGATCGATGTGTAAGCGTTCTAGGCGTGATGGCTGCATCTGCATGGTGCTGCCGTCGCGCGGGGCGTAGCGTAAGAAGCGATACTGATATTGATCAGACATGAGAGCGAAGCTGGAGCCGCAGGAGATAGCGCGAAGCATGCCAGTCTAGCTATAGCGGTGCAAGTGAATGCCAAGACGAGATGTAAACGGATGATTGTATGGCAATCAATCGGCTAAAAATGGCCTGTATCGACTATGTTGACGCTGTGTTTTTTTGGCATGATGATGTCAGTGAAGGGGAGTGTGCAACATGAAAATCATCGCAGGGCGATTGGCATTGGTCACAGGCGGTGCGCAAGGCATTGGGCGTTTGATTGCGCTAAAGCTCGCTGAGCGAGGCTGCAATGTTATTGTGGTCGATATGAAAGGCGACCAAGCCGCCGAGGTTGCTGCCGAAATTAATCAAATGGGTGTGACGGCATGGAGTTTTCAACTCGATATTGCTGACGTCAGCGCAATTGCTTGTTTAAAAACATCGATTGCCGAGCAGATTGGCCGGATTGATTTATTGGTTAACAATGCCGGTGTGGTGTTCGGTGGCACCTTTGAGAGTGTGCCCTTAGAAAAACACTTGTTGACCTATCAAGTCAATTTGATGGGTTTGATGGCGCTGACCCATGCGTTTTTTGGTGATTTATTGGCGGGGCATGATACCCATTTGGTCAATATTGCCTCAGCAGCCGGTTATGTGGGCTTACCGTTTGGTTCGACTTATGCCTCATCAAAGTGGGGCGTGATTGGCTTTACTGATTCGATTCGCTTAGAGCTGAGTGAGCGAGGCTTGGATCATGTCAGTGTGACCATGGCCTGTCCTAGTTATGTCAATACTGGGGTGTTTGATGGTGTACGTGCGCCACGCTTGATGCCGTTTTTGGATGCAGATTTTATTGCCGAAAAAATCGTTGAGGCGATTGCCTTGGATCAGGCCGTTGTGCGTGAGCCATTTATGGTCAAGGCGATTGGTTTTTTTAAGCTGTTGCCACTGTCTTGGTCAGACTGGGCTGAACAAAAACTGGGCATTACCAGCAGTATGTTGTTTTGGAAAGCGCGTTAACGCTGCGTCTTTGTGAAGTCATAAAAAACCCGCTGCGATAGCGGGTTTTTTGCGCCAAGACCAACCAGCTGATCTTGCTGTTTAGACGCTATACAGCATTTTGTCGTAATGAGCGGCAAACACTTTGAGCTCTTCGCTGCTCAGTGATGGCAACAGTTTATCGATACCAATATGAACGGCTTTACGCACGCCACTTTTGGCCAGATCCGCGCCTTTACGTTTGAACATACCGAGCTCAAGCGTTTTGTTAAAGTCTTCCATGTAGTGCTTGATCACCAGATCAGAAAACATTTTGAACTGTTCGGCTAAAGCTGCGCGTTGAGCTTTGCCTTCGCCAGCTTGCACGGCAGCAAACGATGCTTTGATCTGTGCGACCAAACTGTCAGGCATTGGTGCACCAATACGTTTAATGCCGTCTGGATCAGTGTTGGTGCTGTGATCCAAAAACTCGATGGATTTGATCACTTGTTCGTTTGGCGCTTTGTCCATCAGTTGGTTAATCAAGCTGCCGACAGTGTTTTTAACAAAGTTGGACAGTTTGAGCATGGTGTCTTTTTTGTCGCTAGGCGGCAAAAAGTTGACCAATTGAACCAATGCGTTTTCGATCAGCTCTTCGTTGATCCCTCTGACGACCTTGTCACGATAGGGGTAAAGCGGTTCTTGACCACCAGCTGCGGCCTTCTGGCGGGTCGCATCGATATCGCTTTGGAGCTGGGCGGAGGGGATGAAGCCAAAATAGCTGCTCATAAAAAAACGCCTCAAAATCGTTTGGAGTCTTTATTGACGTGCCAATCGAACTGGTGTGGGTAACCAGTCCAGATGTGAAACACGACAGGGATTGATGTCTAAGCCCCCACGCCGAGTATATGCGGCATATACCATCAGGCGCTCAGGGCTGAGTTGTTGCCATAAGTCTGCGTAGATTTGCTCAACACAGTTTTCATGAAAACCGTTATGGCGACGATAGGAGATGATATAGCTCAATAGGCTTTTATGACAGACCTGTTTGCCTTTATAACGCACAAAAATAGTGCCCCAATCCGGCTGGTTGGTGACAGGGCAATTGCTTCTGAGTAAGTCTGAATACAATTGCTCGTCGTCAACAAAAACTTCAGTAGGATCAAATGCCAATAGGTTGGCATCTGGGTGGTCAAATTGTGCGCCAATTGGCAACTGATCAATGCATTGCCCTAGAGGTGCACAAACATCAAGTTCGTGTGCACCAAAGAGCGTCAAATGAATGATCGCTTGTGCCGCAGCAGATAAATCACGCTCTACACAGGCAATCAATTGCTCACGACTCTCAAAGAGATGAAAGTTGAGACTGTTAAAGTACAATTTGAGCGACTTAGATTCGATCAGATTGGCCGATTCTGCCGGAATGCTGAGGCGACCAATGGCGACTTGTGGCTTGCCAGTGTGATCTAACCACGACAGCTCAAACACATGCCACCAGTCGATACCTTGTGATACACCAGCCACGTCTGCTGTGGCCTGACGGCCAAGTTGACGAGCAATTGGATACAATAAACTGGGATCATATCGATCTGGATAGTCGGTCGCTTGACCCAGTAAAGACGATTCGACACTCATTCACGCATTCCTGTACCACGATGCAAGAGACGATAGGCGTAGGCATATAACACCGCACACAACACACTGATTGCGACCAAAGACATCCACACGTTGACGTCACTCTTGCCCAAAATGCCATAGCGGAAGGCATTGACCATATAGACAATCGGGTTAGCCATTGATAAGGCTTTCCAAAAGGGTGACAACTGATCCATTGAGTAAAACACCCCACCCAAATAGGTCAGTGGGGTCAGTACAAAGGTTGGCACAATCGAAATATCATCAAATGAACGTGCATAGACTGCATTGATAAAGCCACCCAGCGAAAACAAAATCGCAGTGACCAACACGGTAAACATGGTGACAAAAGCATGATGAATCGATAGATCAGTAAAGAACAGTGACAGCAGTGTGACGATTAAGCCGACCAACAAGCCACGAACCACGCCACCGACCAAATAACCAATCAAAATAATATGATGTGGTACAGGACTGGCGATTAACTCTTCGATGCTGCGTTGGAACTTGACTGAATAAAAGCTGGAGACCACGTTAGAGTAACTATTGGTGATCACCGCCATCATGATCAAACCAGGCACAATAAATTGCATATAGCTAAAGCCACCCATGTCGCCAATTCGACTACCGATCATTTGGCCAAAAATCACAAAGTACAGGCTCATGGTGATGGCAGGCGGCAACAAGGTCTGCGGCCAAATACGCATAAAGCGGCGAATTTCTTTATGAACAATGGTATACAGCGCGGTTAAGGTCTGTTGAGTGTTCATGCGCTGACCCCTCCAGCTTTGACATCCAGATTTTTTTCCACCATGCGCACAAACAGTTCTTCAAGACGGTTGGCTTTGTTGCGCATACTGACGACTTCGATTTGCTGTGCAGTGAGGGCGGTAAAGACATCATTGATCGAGCGGCTTTTTTCGATCACCAATTCTAATGTGGTGGGATCAATCAGTGATAATTCACAACCCACCACATCAATATTGGGAGCATGTGGCAAGGGTGTGCGAATATCTAGTACAAAGGTTTCGACCGCAAGCTGACCAAGTAAGGACTTCATGTCGGTGTCTTCTTTGATCACGCCTTTATCAATAATTGCGATGCGTTTGCACAGTACTTCGGCTTCTTCAAGATAATGAGTGGTGAGAATAATAGACGTACCAGCCGCATTGATTTCTTGCAAAAAATCCCACATTGAGCGACGCAACTCGATATCTACACCTGCGGTAGGTTCATCCAAAATCAATAGTTTAGGCTCGTGAATCATGGCACGAGCAATCATCAAACGACGCTTCATACCGCCAGAGAGTAAGCGCGACTGCACATCACGTTTGTCCCATAGGCCCAATAGACGTAGATATTTTTCGGCGCGTTGCTTACCCAGTTTGGCCGGAATCCCGTAGTAGCCTGCTTGAGTCACCAGAATGTCGAAGACTTTTTCGAACTGGCCAAAGTTAAATTCTTGCGGCACCACACCTAAATATTGCTTGGCCTTTGATGGCTCGGCATCAATGTCATGACCAAAAATCTCGACACGGCCAGTGGTCTTACGTGTTAACGAGCTAATGATACTAATGGTGGTGGATTTGCCAGCCCCGTTGGGACCTAATAGCGCATAAAAATCACCTTCAGCCACGGTTAGATCAATGCCTTTAAGCGCTGAGAACCCGTTTTTGTAGGTTTTGGTGAGATCGCGCAATACCAGAGCGTTGGTCATAAAGCGATAACCTCTAAAAGACTGCGAACAACAGAAGGAGGGGATTGTCCTAAAAAACAGCCCACCGCGCCTAGTGTCTTTTTGCGAACAAGGCGAGTTTTGATTGCAAATCAGTGTGTAGTTTGGCTAAACGATGGGTAGGTGTTAGGAGATCAGGGGGGAGTTCTAACCATGACCGTTTGATAAAAAATGCCCAGAACAGGTCTGGGCATAGATTGCAGCGATGCAGATGCTTAGCTGGCTTTGCTGATCATGTAGTCAACGCCATTTTTGACTTCTTCGTCAGACAGATCACCACCACCACGTGCTGGCATGGCGTTAAAGCCATTGATGGCATGGTTGTGTAAGGTATCTTTTCCTTTGGCAATCCGAGGTGCCCAAGCCGCTTTGTCTGCAAACATAGGTGAACCGAGCAGACCAGAGCTGTGGCAGCTACCACAGACGGCGTTATAGACTTCTTCGCCTGAGCGTGGTGCGCCACCAGCGGCAGGTGCAGCAGCCGGTGCAGCGACTACAACGTCACAGGTTTTGCCTTGTACGCAAACCGTACCATACGCAGAGATACGTTTGATGAGATCTGGATACAGACCAATCAAGCGCTGTGTCTCTGGTGTATCGACAGGTGCTTTAGGCTTTGGTGCGACAGGAGCAGCCATCGCAGGCGCTACGGCAGGCGTGCTGGCCATAGTTGTTGCCGCGACAGGGGCTGCTGTTGCAGGCGCAGTTGTAGTTTCGGCTGCGACGGTAATGGCAACAGGAGCGCTCGCAGCAGGTGCGTCCGGTGCGGACGATACAGCGATAGTAGACAGGCCACATAGGCCAAAGGATGCAAGCATCACCAGTTTTTTCACGGCAGAAGTCTCATGAAAGCCAAAAATCTGCCACGATTATACCCAAAAACCAAAGTCATGACATAGTGATGCTGTAGTTGTACAGCTTTTGAGCGACTTGTCATTTGTACTGCGAAAAACCAGATGTCATGCTAGACGGGGCTGTGCTTTTTGCCTATGATTAGCGCCCTGCATGCGCCTGTAGCTCAGCTGGATAGAGTATTGCCCTCCGAAGGCAAGGGTCGTGGGTTCGAATCCCGCCAGGCGCACCATTTAATCCTATATAAATCAACACTTCTTTCTTTTTTGGCCCTGTGCGGCAATACCCTTTGGTTCAAATTTGGTACACATGTGTGTAAGTTTGCGATTTCTTTTACGCTAGTGTAAGTTTGCGATTTCTTTTGCACTATTTTGCATCTGCTTTTGCACTAACTTTTTACGGTTGCTTTTGCACTAAATCGTTAGAGAATACTCAGCCAGTTCGTAGCCATCCATAAATCGTTGTCGTCCGTGGGCGGATTGGCATGGGTTGTCCGCCACCTGACTCCTTTATTTCTGTCAGCGAGTCTGGCTTATCACTAAAACCAGCAACTTGAATTTCATTTTCTAATGCAAGGTTGTTGAGTGCATTGACACTGATTTCTGTTGGCCAAGTTTCGCTACTTGCCAGCGCATCATCAGCATTGGCAACCAAATGCTTGTAAATACCATTGGCGTGATTGTGCGCTGGGGCCTCATCAATCGTGATCGTATGCGTATGACTACCGCTTACCGCACCACCCACAAGCGTCACACCATCACTTGTACCGGCCAATGATAGATGTGTACCGCCACCAAATGATTCCCACACACCACGCCCTAGATAAACTGAAGGATTGCGGTTGTCTAAGTTGAAAATTGTGCCCGTGCCGATAGGGTACTGCTTATCAAATTGGGTATTACCATGATCGACAATTGCTTGCTCTAACGCTTCTACTGCCTCAGACAAGTTCTCATTCGTCGCAAAAATCGCATACAACGCCGCCTTAAGCTGCCCGTTAGTACCCTTCGCTAACGGCTGATGATCTTCGACAACAGTGGCAATTTCTTCCTGTACCGCATTGCACCAGTCAGGATCAAGATACGTCGCATCTTGACCAGATAGGTCAGTATTGTCATTAAAGCCTTGTTTACCCGTACCGTTCTGGTCTGGCCGAGCGTTGACGCTATCAATCCGATGCATGTTAAACCTCTAAAATATCGACCCGCCATGCAGTCGGCAGGTAGTGATCAATCAGACAAGACACGTCAGCAGTAAACGGTGTTTGCACGGCCAAAGTCAGACGGAAGCGATTCCTTTCTGTGTTGATGGGATCGTTACAAGGGGCAGTGCATTGCATCGGGCGATAGGTTTGGATGCTATCAACCGTCATACCAAACGAGTCAAACAGGGCAATGATGCCCGCCTTGTCATAGTGTTTTTGTGGTTGTCTGGCTTGTTCAATCGCTGCAATCCGCTCGGTTTGGGTCAGTGTGGCCGTAACCGTACAAGCACGTGGCAGGCTGTAGTCCTGCTCATATTCACGGATCAGTTCTGGTGGGATGCCTTGTGCTGCTTCTAGCAATAAATCCGCTGCGCTTTGGGCATCTTCTAACGCCTTGGCGTGGGCTTTGATGTCTTTTTCAATGAGTGTGCCGTGGGCGGTTTCATACGCGCCTAACGGCAATGATTGCAGTAAAACATCGGCATGAGTGGTCATTTAAGCCACACTCACAACGCCACGGCGTAGCCATTCCAGCGTTGTCCAGTCGACTTGCGGGTTGACGTTTGACGCTGGTGTAAGCTGCACATCTGTGACGCCAGCTTGCCCGATGATCTTAGAGGACAGCACGTTTTCGCGGTAAGGCTCAGCGGGTGCTAGGTCGTCCAGATAGTCTTCAATGATCTGCTGCACGGCGGCTTGGTCGATATTGCGACCAGTCAGCACCGCATGAACATCCAGCAAAACAGGATCAGGGGCGTAGGCTCTAACGTCTTCATGCGCTACCGCCGTCACTTCTAACGCGGCTTGCACCTCGGCAAGTAATGCCGTACTGGGCAGGTCTGCACCACTTGAACCATAAGCTGTGATCGCCACGTCTGTGCTGCCCAAGCCTCGACGCTTCGGGAAAACATAGACATGAAACACTCCAGCCACGCCACGTGCGGCCAGTTCATAGTCATCATCACGGCCTTGGCTGCTACCGAGTGCCTGCGCATCGAGCAAGCGGGAACGCCAGCTTTCTAACGGTTCATCATCTGCACCACCCGACAAGATCACAATCTCAGCCAGTGAGCGTAGACCGGCCACCGGACTGACCCACGTCAGGGTGCTGCCTGCGGTCTTATTCCAGCTTGCACCGACTGATTCGGCTTCGATGGCCACGACAATGGATTGTCCAGCCAGTAACGTGGCATCGGCGAGGGTTTGCCAAAAATGCCCCTGTCCATCACTGAGTCGTGACCCGCTCGGCAATGTCACTCCTGAGCTGCTGCCCAATGCCAGCACTTGCCCAGTGGCCAACACGCCACCCAAACGGGGCAGGCTAAGCCGCTCGGCATGAATCGCTAGGCCGTATTCATCTGCTGTACGGATAAAAAGCTGTCGTGCAATCCATTGTTGATGTGAATACAGCCCCTCGACTGCTGCCGCTGTACCGGCTGCACGAATGGCAAAATCTGAGTCTTCAGGTAGGGCCAAACCCGTTAGATTGCGGCCTTCTGTCAGAATGATTTGGCGGATTTGTTCAAAATTCGGGACGCTAAACATTAGCCACCTACCTGTACAAAATAGTTAATTTGGACGGCTTGGCCATCGGGTGTCGTTAACACAATGGCGAGGTCTAAGCGTCCGACTTCAGTCTGTGTGACGTTGATATCAATGGCTGTGGCACGGTAATCATCTTTAAGCGTTGCGAGGGCTTCGGTGGCGTACTCAAAGGCGAGTTTCTTGACCCGTGGCAGGTCTTTTTCGCGGGCCAATAGATGCAAGCGGCTGCCCAGTGTCGGGTCAAACCAGAATGCGCCACGATGGGCGGTTAAGCGCAGCAATGCCGATTGCACCAGTTCAACCGCTACAGGGTCATTGAGTGATTCGGCAATGTAATCGTGGGTTGCTGGATTGAGTGCTGCCATCATTTTCGCCTATACAATTTGCGTCACAATGCCCTTGATCACAGTCACTGTGCGGCCATCTTGGGAGACAAAAACACCGCTTGCACCTGCACCAACGGACAACCCTTTAGTGGTCGAAACACTGCCCACCATTTCAATGCCTGCTGCCGTTAAGTGAACCTTGTGGCCAAACTGGTCATAAATGCAGTATTCACCTTCATTAACATCAACCGTCAACCCGCCACGGCTACCAATCACCACCACACGGGCGCTTTTGCCCATGAGTGGTAGCATGACAACCTCGGCATCCAGCGGTAAGCCGGAAGCCATTCCGACGTGCTGAAATACCGGCGTATCAGGGAATAACTCACCATTTAAACCAGCCACTTGTGGGTCTTTGCTGGTGCGTTTAATCAGACCAACAAAGGGCAGACGGATTTGAGCGAGTGCTTTACGCACCTGCCTATCAATAATCTGTGGAATGCTCATGAGTCGGGGTACTCCGTAAGCTCCTCAGCATCGTCTTGATTGTCTGGCGGTAGGGGTGCAACGGGCTGCATCCAGTATTGTTTGCGTTTTAGTCTGAGCTGTGTGGTTTTGCCATTCCGCCCAAGTTTGAGCGTGCGGCCCATAATCACCCATGCACCGTTGGCGACCTTGCGAGTGACATCACTTTGATAGTTGACCGTCCAGCCTGTAGTCCAGATTTGACCCATTGCACACGTCCAACCTGCTACTTCTATAGTTAGTGTAAATGCTGACAGATTGCCATCTTGCATGATTTTACGGGCGCGTTTAACGGCTTGATCATCGTTATCTGCTAGGGGGTCAAGGACAATTTTTCGGCGTAAATACGGCAACTTTTGGGTTGATTTGCCGGTGTACTCTGGTGTGTCTGGCTGATCTTTTTTGGATGGGGTCAGGTCTTGGCCGGTATAGATGTCTGGCAGGTTGTCTTCAGTGGCATAAAACGAGGCTTGTGTACTGTTGTCTTGTCCTAGCACAACCACAGTGCTGTATTGGCTGGTGATGTCTTCAGCATATTCGACCGATAGCACATTATTATTTTGCCCAGCCCGCTGCATGATTAGATTCGGTGTTTTGGGCTGGCGTTTGTTGAATGGGTTGCCGATACGAATTGCACCAGTCACATCGGCCCAGACGAATTGCCCCGCAGACTCAGCGGCCTTAACGATAGCATCCCAAATGCTTTCTGATGGTTCTACGGCCACTTTGGTGCTGGTGTAGTCCACACCCTGATCAATGGCGATATCGTGGATCAACTCACCCAAGTCTGTGAGAATGTATTGGCCAACAATATCCGATAGGGTGATTTGCTGCCGAACAATGACCGGCACTGAGCTATCAAGTAGCACTCCGACCACATCACGACCCGACACGGACAAGCGATAGCCTTGCCGGTTCACACTATCGGTAATGCGGTCTATCGTGCCCTTTAAAACGGTCTGACCGTTGTACGTGATCTCGACCACTGCACCTTTAAACACGGTGCTGGGCAGTGGGTCAGCGGGTGGATTAAATAACGTAACTGACCACGCATCAGCAGGGATCAATAAATCACTATCAATCGAGACATCATCCCATTGGCTGCATTGTTGCCCACCGACGATCAAGGTGATGTTATTGGACATAGGCTTGCACCATTGTGCCTACGTCGATCAGGGCCGGATTAACCAGTGCAGGGTTTAAACGTAGCAGCTCCGGTGCACGTCGATGATCGCTATACAGGCGATGGGCGAGTAGGCGTAGATTGGCCGGTTGACGCACGGTGCAATCAGTTAGCGATGGACGGGCATTGATTAGCGCATTGATCTGTTGCGTGACCGTATCCGCAACCTGTTTAAGAGTAGCCACCTGCCCATTGGTATCGAGTGGAATCGGCGGGGTTTGCGACACACTCTGATCAGCTTGGGTCGGCCCGACCGCCGCCCGTTCCAATGCAATTGCGCCCTGTATGACATCACGCACCTCATTTCTAACGCTGATCAAGTCAGCATGGGTCATGGTGGGTTGAACCGTCTCAGCGCTCACCAGTTCTTGTACGGCAGTCACCAACGCCGCAACACGCAAGGTGCGCCCCACGTGCCGCAATGGCTCAGGATCATCATCTCGGCTAAACACGTCATCGAGTAGTGCAAAGCGTTTTGTTAAGCTACGCCATTCAGCAATTGCGCTAAAATTTGGATCAAAGATGGCACGGGTCAAACCCGACACATCAGACATGATGCCGCCGATCCACGTGGGTGGTGACAGCAGGTCATTGGCAGTTTTTTGTAGGGTGTTGAGTGTGCGAGTGGCAGTCCGAATACCTGAGCGTACCTTGTCTGCAATATCAGACAGTGTTAGCGGCTGGGGGAAGTACTCGACCTGTGCTTGTAGTTGTAATAGACGCACGCTGGGCTGGGCCATGACTTTGATATACGGCGATTGGGCTGGCTTGGGCGTTGGAACAAATAAGGCTTGATTGTCGGTCTGTGATTGCTCAGCCACAAAATCAATATCAACATAACAACCGTCTACAAGATCCGCGCTGTGTTTGACTTGGTATCGCTCACACGTTGCTTGGATGCGGCCAAAGATCGGGTGCACCAGTTCGCCAGCACCCATCATGTCTAACGCAATCAGCAGGGCTTGCAACTCAGTTTCGTAGTTGTCGCCATTGATGATGGCTTGTAGCTTATGGCTGGGCAGGTCTGCGCCCATGTCTTCGACCTTGCCGCTATTTGAGTATGGCGGCTGGTATTTGGCGAGTGATTTTGATCGAGTGTCGTCTAGCGACATCACATCAAATGCGACTGCACGAAAACTTGCTGATTCTAACCGCTCTGACCACGCCATAAAAAAGCCCCTTGCTATGGCTTTAGCATGGGGCAAAGGAGGTTAAAAGATCAGACGGAACGGGTTCCAGACTGACTTATGGACGGTATGGAAACCCACGATTGGATTGCTGATTCATCGCATCGTCCATCGAAAGCAACAAATCTTTACCACCGATTTCAGCAATCAGTTTTTTGTTGGCCGCAAGGCGGGCTTGTTCTAACTGTTGCTCATTGATCTGAATCATTTTGTCCAGACGATCATTGGTTTCTAAGGTTTGCTGAGCCGTTTCATTACCGAAAAATGCTAAAACTTCAGCGATACCTTTGCCCACTCCATTATCAAAACCTTGGCCGGTTTCAGTTGTGGTATACCAGTCGCGCAGCATTGTGCCACCCATATAGCCAGCACCTAGAACCGCAGCCCAGCCTGCACCTTTTGCTGCAAGCCCACCACCGGCAGCAGCACCACCAGCAGCAAGACGGCTACCAACTGATGCAGCCGTAAATACGGCAAGAGCCGCCGCCGCAGCATAAGCTGCTGCCGTTAGTGCCTGATTCGCTTGCATGGCATCAGTCAAACCGGCCTCAAATTTGCCAAGCGATTCTTTGACCGAATCATAGATTTTAATGGTTGCTAAGATCGCTTCTTGTTCGCGTGTATGCGCTTGTGCAGGTTCGATTTGTGCTTTCTCTTTTGCAACCCGTTCATTTGCACCGACGCCTTGCCACGACCCTGTACTAATACGCTCAAAGTCACCATTGTTAAGACCTGCAATGATGGACATTAAGCCAGATAGCGACTGCTGATTATGAAAAATTTTGCCAAACTCACCTGCTGCCACAATCTGACTGGCTTCTTTTTTATAGGTTGTGGCTTGATCTGTATTGCCGCTTTTTTCAGCAGTCTGAATCTGTTTTTGTAGATCAGTAAACCGTTTGTTCTTAGAGAGCTGTCGGTTCATCAATGCGACAATTGCGGTGACAGGATCAACGCCTTGCTCTTTTTGAGTGGCCAGATAGCTATTAACATCAAACCCCATTCGGTTGCCACGCAATCCGATTTTACGGATCGGATCGCCTTTCTCTGGTTTGATGTATTTGCCAATACTAAGTGCAAAGTGATTCTGCGAGAATAGGCTATATAGATCACGCATATTGTCAGCCGCTTGACTGGGTAGGCCGGTGTATTTTCGTGCCAGTTGCATATGCGTCGTGACTTGATTTAACCCTTTTTCACCGCTGTAACCGGCAGTTTTTGCGAAGGGTAAGACTTCGGGCAAAAGTCGCGCCATATCTTTAAGTTCAAAACCACCCAAAAATCCAGACGTGGCTGCCCGATCTAATGCAACTTGTGTCCGGTCTGGTACAACACCGAATTGCCGAATTTGTTGTGTGAGCAATGCAACATCTTGTTCAGCCGCGCCATTGGCAAACGCTGTTTTTGCAATCGCACGTAGTGGCTCTTTGAGTTCATCAATCGACCGATACAAGCCAGATGCAGCCAAAATGCCTGCTGCATCACCGACCCCTTCAACGCTACCATGCCCTTGTCGCACAGCATCTTTTGCATATTGTGCCAGCGTGAGGTTGGCAGCTTTGGCCTGATTGTGCGACATGTTTTGATAGCCACTTGTAATAGAGGTTGTGGCGTCAAAAATCTTGGTTTCAAATGATCTGGCACGTTCAAGCGGCGTGCGAACAACCCCGTATGCCGCCGCAGCACCCATCATCATCCCTGACGCTCTGCCACCCCAGCCTGCACCAGTCGCAGCACCATCATTGCGCATATCGCGCTGGCTACGTGCAGCAGCAGCCATGGCTCTTTGTAATTCTCGCGCATGACGTGCTTGCTCTGACAGCATTCGCGTCTGCAACGTATAGTCACGTGCTTGTGCTTTAAGCTGACTACTTTGCAAACGGGTTTGGATGGCCTGTTGACGTAATACGCCCTCAAGCAGCCGATTGGTGCGTAACAGTTGCTCACCAGCAACGTTTGTATTTTTGGTCTCTGTTGTTGACTTACGCACCTGATCAGTAAACTTAGCTTGAGCAGTGGTCGCCATATTCCAATTGGCGTTGATTTTTTGAGTCTGCTTAATCTGGTCAGCACTGATGCGTGATAAGTCTTTACCCGCCGTGCCTTTAAGCTGTAGCGTGATGGATACCGTAGAATTTTTACTCATGGCTTAGTCCTTGGCTTTGCGACGGGTTGCCACCATGCGCGGTGCATCTGGGCTAGTTTGGCGGGTTGGACGGGTATTGTTTGGCCGCCCGTCTTTGAGCATGGCAAGCGCAAATGGCACGGGCAGGGTTAGCGCATCGGCGTAAGGTACGCCGATGGCAAGTAAGGCCCGCACAAGTTGTGCGTGTGCGGTTAGCTCAGACTCTCGGCTTGCTCCTTTGCATCAAGCTCCCCACGCAAGCCTGCAAGATAATCAAAATTCTGCCGTGAGCTATTTTCTAACGCGTCATAGCTGAGCGGGTATAACTTGCCATGCTCATCTATCAGTTGCGTCATGGCAGCCAGCTCGCCAACGACAATAAATTGATCTGCACGCAAGGTTGCTTGTGACTTAATGGACTGACCCACTGTGAGCTGCTGCATGACCATTTTTTTGAGCTTGAGCGGCTTTTGACCATCTAATACCGTCATCGCCACCGGCAACTCACCATCTATAGTCAACATATCCATTAGACCGACTCCTCAACCTTGTCCATCGCATACGCCTGAATACTGCGCATCGCCTCCGATCCATCGGTATATTTTTCGCCCACACTGGTGACACCAACGCCGGTGTATGTGGTGCGATGGCCACCATCAATCGACTCAACCGTTAGACGTGCATCTTCAATGCTTGCCCAATCAAAATCGCCGGTTTCAGGGATATAAACATCGAATGACAGACTGGTGCTGCTGGTGGTGCGGGTTTGCTTATTGGCACGGCCTTTACTGTTCATGGCGCTGACCAGCTTACGCCCAGCTTGAACATCTGGTGACACAGACGCACAGTCAAATTCTCGCCCATTCACCGTTAGCACAATCGTGCCAACTAACTGATTATCCATCGTTGGATACCTCTGTTGATTTAGGCTTTAGGGTAGGGCGCAATGGGTTGGATAATCAGACGGAACGACTTCCAAAAAAAAGCCCCATCATCAGATAGGGCTTTTTAAATCAGGCTTGGCAGCGTTAGAACACGTCCAACGTGGTGGCAATAATATGCATCCCACGTACCCAATCCGATGGAATCCGCGCATTCACCCGATACTCATCATTCACATCAGCATCAACCGTCAACGCATCTTTACGCGCATCGACGTTCTTTAAGATTTCAGCCGCATCCAACTTCATACAACCGGCCAAAAATGCCGAGCGCAAATCACGACGGGCGCTTGCAGTGTTCTTACGGCGTGGCTGTGCCTTGGCAATACTACGCATGGTCTTACGCACATACGCCAGCACCAACGCACCATTCACATCAAGCAGCAAATCATCTTCTTCGCCTTCAGGTGTTTGCTGGTATGTGGTAACGGCGCGGACAATTTCAGGCACACCATCAGCACCAGTGGCAATCATACAGACGCCATTGTGCAAGGCTTGCTCGATACGGGTTTTTGTCAGCACATACGCCGGTTCAACTGGCGTTAGACCCGTTAGATTAACACCGTTAAACGGTAGGGCAGGATCGGCACTATCGGCCAATGCAGCAGCAATAGAAGCGGCAATCTCAGCTTCTTGACCAGTGGCCCCATGGTAGCAAGCTGCCACAATCCGGTAACTGGTCTTTGCTGAAGCCAGCGCCGCAAATGCTTCAGCGGCTTCAATATCAGTAAAGGGCACGATGAGGATTGCATCATGCTGCTCAGTCGGGCCACTGACAAACTCAAGATGCTGCGCCCATGCGAGGGCTTCGGCTTGGGTAGTCAGTGAATTGGACAACGCGATGATGGTATGGCCGAGTGGTTCGATAGTCGTAAATAATGACATTATGGGTTCCTCTGGTTCATCAGGGGTGGAATTAGTATCTCTAGCGGTCAGGCCGGCATCGGTGTCTGATTCACCTAACAGGGCATACAGCGAGTGCAGTGAGTAGATGTTGTCTGAGTTGCCGTATACGTCGCCTTCACGTCCGCGCAGTTCAAAGTAGGCATCTGATTCAAATACCGCTGAGCCAAAGCTGGCATTGCCGTGGTAGATAATGCCAATCGTGTCTAAAAACGGCACAAACCAGTTTTCAAGCTGAGTAAGCGCAGTTTCTTGTTGTGCCGTCAGCGGTAAATTAGCGACGTAGCTATTTGGCCCTTGGTAGATGTAATCAGAGGCTTGATGCAACACACCGTCAATCCAGACGTCTAGATAGATCAACGTGGTGTCGTTGATTAGCCCATAACCCTGCTGGCTTGCTGGGTGAAAAACCACTTCGCGTGCCGAGACCACACTGCCGTTGAGTGCCTGAAATGTGTTGTGTAGAAGTTGATAGCGCATCACTCACCTCACAATAGTGGTTGAACAGGCGTATCTGTGGGTTGCAACACAATAACGTCAACATCAACCAAGCTATTGGTCTTTAGCGCAGCAGTAATCATGCGCTCAGCCGTGGAGCTTGCACCAAACACTGTACGCGCTTTTGCTTTGTCATATAGGGCGACGGGTAGCGCTTGATTGCTGTCTAACGGGGTGTCATCAGTCACAAACAGCACGCGCTGGCGATTGTCTGGTAGGCCCGTGCGTTGGGTGTTGGTGTTGATGTCTGTGTAGATGTCGGGGCGGCGTAGGCCGGATGGGATTGTCATTATTACAACTCCACATAGACAGGCTGGCCAAACAATAACGTTGCTAACTGATCAGCCGTGTTTTGCATGATCGTAATTTGCTCTTCAGCCTGATATTGATCAGCAGTTAATATAATCTGACGTGTTGCACTGACGTATGCAAAAGACAAATGCATTGACGTGTTCATGAGTTGTTGATTGATCTCAAGCATTAACCAATCAATCTGCTGTGTTTGATTTAATCCAGATGGTAATTGCGAATAATCAATCGTCAGTGTGAATGAACCTTGTGTTGAGCGATAAATGCCTAGGGTATAATTTGTATTCCGACCAGTAAATAAATCATAGCTCTCATCAATCGCTAAACTATACTCACGTTGATTTTCACTTAACGTTGGTGAATTGATTTTCCCCAAATACGCACCCGTTAAAATATCGCGTGGTGTCATATCAAGCGCTTGATTCGCCTTGCTTTGCCAAGCACCAGTTGCAAAGTCCCGACGCGTGATGCCTGTAACGAGCATCCCAAGTGCAATCATCAAACCACCAGTCATTGCTGACCGTGCTGTCAAGTTGTCCATATCCTTAATCCTCAGTAGAGCGCTGCACAAGATCAGCCGCATCAGGCACGTCATCTTGTGGTTGCAGCACATAATCAATATTGATCCGCTCAATGTACTGGGCGGCATCGGCTTCACGATCCGGCACGCAAATCGTCACATCAGTGCTAAAGGACTGCGCCAGCACGCTCACAGCTTCGCTTCGAGTCTTGGTGTTAAAAATAGTGCGCAATGGCCCCAGTTCTAACGGACGCATCGACTTAACAAACGACAGGCCCAGTACTGCACCAATCACATCGTTGACTAACTGGAACGTACCCACCTCAACCATCTGGCCATTCACCTCAACACCATGCCGAGACGTTTCTTCAGTACGAATCGACCGAGCGCCGACCATCACTGAGAATGTCAGAGGGATTTTGTACTTACGAGCGCCCATGCGTTCAGGCTTGCCTGATCCATCAAAGGTTGTCCAAACCGCAGGGAAGCGCTTCACAACAGCGGCAAAATCAGCATCATCATTAAAGTCAAACTCGCCAGCGTAGGTTTTTACCTCAGCAATGTACGGACGACCCAATGCATGAACGGCTTCCTTTATTCCCTGTTCGATTTGTGCGAGGGGCAGCATCTCACCACCCCCCACGGCCAAAGTCGTTTGGCCTCACGTTGGTCATGATTACATTCTGAGCAGACGCCGCCGCAGGCTGACCACCTGCGGGCGTCACACCAATACTGAGCTTGCCCGCTGCAATGTTTTCTAACGACTTGATCGCCGCCTTGTAGCGCACCTCATCACGCTCGGTTTGACGTGCAGCACCCACCGCCGCGTGATAACGGGCCAAATCACATGCCAGCCCAATCAAAAAGGCTGGGGCAGCACTGACCGGCACGCTGTATCGAGACATCAAATAGCCGTCAACTTCACTGTTGGCCATGTCCATGGCTTGCGTGAGTTTGTTGGTATTGATTTGGTCCATATACGGCTGCTCGGTATCAGTGAGCGCAATGATTTCGCGCTCACCGAATCGGGCCACCATGCGAGCTTGGGTGGCGTACATGGTTAGGCCACCGTACCTGTTGAGCCGTAAGCAAGCTGCCAGTGACCAAAACCAGCCGCCGCACGTGCTTCAGCACCAAACAAAAACACACCTTCCATAAATACAGTCGGCGAATCCATGCTGGTCTGTTGCACAAACATCGGTTTCTTACGCTCTTGGTAGATGTACGGCTTGACCGGCTTGGTGGTGTCCAGCAAGTACCACGCGTTGTCATCGGTCAGACGTGGTTCTTCAACGACTTCACACACACCTTTGTACGGGTTAGGTTTGCCGTCTTCTAAACGATCAGTTGTCATCAAGGCACGGGCGGTATCACCCAGTGCGACCGGCACAAGCAACACATTTGGCTTGACATTGAGCGGGCGGCCTTGATCATCTTTCTGTTGCATCATTTTGGTACGAGCTGCACCGAATGATCCCTGTGCTTTCGCCAGTGTTTCAATCGACAGCTTTTTGTCGCCCTTATTACTTGCAGTGGTTTTGCCATTCGGATGGTTGTCAGCAATAAACGGCTTGCCGTCATAGCATTTAGCGGTAAACGACTTATTCACCAGCTCAAAAATCAATTCATCTGGCAACTGCTTGGCCGACCACGCCGCACTTTCAGCCTGTGGCTTGTAGATGCCCAGTTGATCGTCTTCAATGTCATTGCGTGCGACCTCAATGGTGGCGGCAAAGTTTTCATTGACGATGGTGTAGCTGTAGTTTTCCAGCTTCTTGATTTCTTTCTTACCGACCCAGCGTTCCATTTTTGGAAACTTACCCAGCCAGTCATATTTCACATAACCGCCGGTACTGGGAACAGTCATGGCGATTTTTTGGTAATTGGTTTGGACAGCATCAAACGTATTGTTAAATGTTGTCTTCAGATTCATAAAAATGGCATTCAGTGCCGAATGTGTGACGTTCATTCTACCCATACTCCTTCAGAGTCAATGCCCACGACACGGCCACATGCAGAACGTGTCCCTGTGCCATCTGTGGCGGCGACGGTTTGGTTATCTTCGACCCAGCACAACATGCCAAGGTTGGCTTGTGTGACCGGATCAATTGCACTGTTTGCAAACTGGAATGTAGAGTCATTACGCACCAGCACCGACACATCACCGTCTGCGCCGCCCGTGTTATCGACTGCATGTTCAGCACGACCCATATAGATCAAGTCAGGGTCGGTATCACCTTCGACCGCAAAGCCACCAGCATTCACACAAACAATTGAACCGGCAAAAATTACCGCACTGGCCGCCACTAATACTTGCAATAGGCCACGCTCACGGCGGGCGGTATTACGATCTTGCGTCATCGCAACCATGATTAAGCTCCTGTCATTTTGGCGGGGTCATGGCCAAACTGAGCGGCAACTAACTGCATCTCAGGTGTGACTAGACTGTTGTTATGCTGCTGGCTGTTGGCCGCAATCGTGTTTGATTGTTTGCTACTTAACGCAGCAATCTTGGGTGTGGCATCTAAATGCGCTTTTAACGCATCCGAATTGGCAGCACCGAGGCTACGCGCCCATGCCACATGCTCATCACCAAGCAAACGTCCATCACTCAACGCAGCCGTAATCAGTTCTTCAACTTCGTTTGATTTGGCGGATTGGGTCATGGTGGCAATTTGTGCATGTAGTGCAGAGACCACGCCAATCGGCACAAACTTGGATGGGTCTGGCATGGCTTGGCTTAACGCAGCAATCTGGCTTTCAACATTACTGAGCATGTCAAACAGGTTTTGACTGTTGGCTGCAATCGACACGCCAGTTTTTTCTTGGATTTGACCTTGCAGCTTTGCCAGCTCAGCCATGATTTCTTCAGCAGTAGCTGACAATGGCAAACCAAGCATCATCCGCAAAAAAGCGAGTAACTCATCCATCAAGGTGGACTCCTGTGGGTTTTGGGCAAAAAAATCCTGCGCCGCAGCCACAAGTAGGGCTTCGGGTAACGTGTCTAGGGCAGGAGTGTTAGTCAGTGCCGCGTGTAAAACACTCAGCACCTCGCCAGTTTTGGCATACGAAAAAACAGGGGATAGATAGCGATATTCTTTTGCAGCGATTTGATCCGCTGCACGTTCTGTCCACTTCCAAGCGGTTGAACAAATGCCCACACCCGCCACATATTCAAACGAGCCTGAATCACACCAGCCCGCTGCTGGAGCAGGGCTGCCGTTGGCTTTGGCAAGGATGGTCGAATGTTCGTAGTCGATGACCATATCAATGGCCTGACGATTAAGTGCCGCAACAATCTGTTGGCCACGCTCAGGGGTCAGTAGCCAGCCGTTTGCGGCAGTCGCTTCAAAGGGCCGACCATCAATGCTCCTAAAGTTTCCTTCAGGGACAAGCACCAGACGCTTTTGGTCTGGGTTCAGGTTTAGGGCAATGGCGCACGCGGCGACTAAAGGACGTGTTTTCATACCACCATCGTGCAACGACAGTGTTGTTTAAATCAGACGGAACGGCTTCCAATCTTCAATGGTCTAAAATCGCGCTAGAAGGCGATAGACACAGCAGGGTAGAGAATCACGCAGCAAACTTGGCCGCGTGAATTGTGCGAGGTTCTAACGCATGTCTAACGGGGGTGTACTAGGGATTGAACGATGCCGATAAGTAATAGTCGCAAACATCTTCAATATTGGCTTGTGCATCGGCTTGTAAGTTGCCGTTTTTGTCTACAGGTAAATAAGGACGGCTTGGGATTTTGGATTTGTGGCCACGACCAGCCACACCACCAAACTGGTGAATTGCGGCATAGACTTTATTACTACCAACGGCAGCCGAGGTCGCATCATGAAACGCAGTGATACTACCCGCCAGTTGCCCAGACTTTTGTAGGATCATCCCGCCACGGCGCTTGGCAGCATAACGTGGGCTAAGGCCAGCCCAACGTGGACGACCCTGAGCAGCAAAGTTTTGTTCAGTATCATCTAACAGCGACATCGAAAGCCGTTGCATCAATGGCGTGGCATCAGTCAGACGTGCAGCCGCAGCATCCAGCTTGTGCTGAAGCGCGGCATTATCAATGATGATTTGCATAAAAGTTAATAAACGACAGGGCTAAGATCGGCTGACAGATCATCATCTGAGGTCAGCATGGGCAATGACAGTTCTGGACAGTAGAAATCAGCAAAGGCCAAAACAGCCGCCAATTGATCTGCATGTTTAAACGGTTGATCAATGACCACCCGTGCTTGTGTCGGTGCAGGACGGATATGACCTTGCTTGATCGCAAGTGCCGCCGCTTGGCTCACTTCGGTGGCCAGTGCAGTGTCACCTTTAATTGTGCCTGCCTGCTTGTCCCAAGTGATCATACCCACCGTAGTATGCGGCGGCATGATGGTTTGCAGTACTAATTGCATGCGCCTACTCACAGTGAAATAAAATACCCAACGCTAACTCTAGCATGCGTCGGTCTTTACGGTACATTTGAAATAGATAACTGGCTGCTTCAAGGTCACGACCTAGTAACGGCTGTAAGGCCATTGTCATCACTTCTAACGCTTCACGCCCAGCAGCATGGGGATATTCTTTGCCCATGTATGGCGTGTAGTAACCATCTGGCTTTGCCAATTCATCTACCCGATAGTTGGGGTTTTTGGTCAGCACGCGTAGCATCAATTTGGGTTCATTATTGGTACGCCGTCGATGTTCTTGCTGAAATAAATCATCTATGTCATGGCGAGCCTCTTGGATTCGGTGCGCATACTCATGCACCGCAGTACTGGTGTCATCGGTCAGCATCCAGCCTTCACCCGCTTTGGCCTCAATCACTCCAAATTTAGGCAGATTGATTTGCTCGGTGGTATGTGAGGTATAGCACCAACCACGATCTTTTGATGAGTATTTGACGTTTAGCACACCCAGATCATTGGCCGATTGCACCCAGCTTGCCGGATAACTTTGAGCTGCAATCCGAGTGGCTTTAACGGCTTGAGCGCCACCTTTGGCGTTAGGCAGCAAAATACCAGCTTGACGTGTCCGCTTCAGCTCATTGATCACATGAGTGGTCAGCACATCATGATGCAACATATAGTCATATTTGTTTTTGGCATCATCCAAGATCGTTTGCAGTGTTTTGCCTTCACTGACTTGGGACAGCACATCATCCAACCGCTTTTTACCCAGTGTGGCAAAGTCATCAACGCTCAGTTGATTCGGCTTAAACGTCGGCCACTGTTTAGTGCCATACACATCAACCAAATCACCATTGGTTTTTTGCACCAACTTACTCGCAGCGCCAACACTCGGCGCATGATTAAACCCAACATCAACTTTAAACGGCGCACCCATCGAGGGCAGTTGTAGCACGGTCACATCAGCAGATTTTCCACTCCGGCCAATCCCCACCACCTCAGATGTCAAATGGCCTTTACTCGACTCCACCGTATAGCCACCACGCTCGACACCGCCTTTGGTCATCGGCGATACTCGACAGCGACAATTAAAGCCACAAGGCGGAAAAATTGCATCCCATGCGCCATCCGTGGCTGCCAACACCTTGCCATTCATGGCGCGATGAGTCGGGCGGGTGCGATTGTCCAAAATAGCAACATAACGCCAGTAGGGGTGCGTATCGACAGCTTGCAGCATCTCAGCACGCCGACCGGCCATAAATGCTGATTGCAGGTTGGTGCGGTAAATGGTCTCTAAGCGCCACGGGTTGCCAAGCTGTACATTCTTGGCATTGCCTGCTGTATCAACGATGGTCTGCTTGCCATACCAGCCCTTTTTTTGCAGCAGTGGCGTGATGTCCTGCCGCCATTTTTCCATCGGGATGCCAAGGCGCTGCGCCTCCAATAATGAGGTTTTAATATCCTCCAAAATATCAAGGCGGGTCAGGTGTGCCACAGCAAACGATTGGTTATGTGCTGCGTTTAACACCTCATGCCAATCCATCGAGGACAGTAGTTTTTTGGCAGACAGATAATCTATGGCTGTCTGTGGTGGCTGGTTAAACAGTGTTTGCAGCACGACGGGATCGGCAGCGTTAGATTGAGCCATTAGCTGAGTTCCTGCCGCGCATTGATCGCACCAAACATCTCAGCACCAAACAGTAGACGTTCCATCCGTTGCTGCAACTGATCAACCGAGCTTTCCGGATGTAAGTTCGCCAGAATACCTAACGCCTCAGTCGGTGTATTGGCTTGGCTTAATGCCGCCAAAACCGGACGAATCATGGCCTCGGTTTGGGCGTTTAGCTTACCGACATCTAGTCCATCAAGTGCTGCGTCTAATGTGTCTTGATCCGCATACATCGTGGCTGCAATTTGCTGGCTCAATGCCGCCAACTTTAACCCATTGATCTGCCGTCCATTTGCCGCCACAGACGGGACAGGCGTCCCAAGTACTGCCACACTGTCATCTTCAGGCTGTGGAATCCCCAGCTTCTCATGCGCCCACTGCTGCGGGATTTTCATGCCAATGCTCACCAGTTTCGGTAGGGCATCCGAATACACTTCAATGTCTTCAGGCTGTGACAGATCAAAATAAAACTTTGGATAACAGGCCGGATCAACGTTGGGCTTATTCAATTGCAGCATCGGCACAATCAACTGTTGGTTGATCGTCCGTGCAAGCTGTAGCGAATCCGATTCTGTCAGTTCCCGCCGCACTTCATTGTGTACTTGACCAAGGGCTTGCGTCCCATGACTGCCTTCGCTACTGGTCAGCGTGCCGCCCAAAATGGCTTTAGATTGAGTCTTTTTACACCACTCAATCAACGCCATATGCGGGTCAGACGTGCCCTTTGCTGCCTCCTGAAAATCAATTTTCATGCCTTCTGGAATGATGCCCGCAGCATTATGACCAATCGACATCACGGCCCGCAGGAGCGTGCCCTTTTCTTCAGGCGTTGCACCAGTTGGATACTTACCCAACCGCATGGGCAAGCCATAAATCTCAAGGAATTCCATGAGGTCGCGCACGCCATAATGCTTAAACAAGAACGGCCAACTGAGTACGCGGTGCAAGCCAGAACGGGCGATATAACCACTTTTGGCCGAGTGCCGATGCACTAGACAACCGAATGGCCACATCTCAGCACCATCAACACTGCCATCCCGCCAGCGCAATTCATTGGGCAACAGTAATGGCGTTTGGAACTGGCGTGGGGGCTGGTACTCAAGTGAATCGGGAATCCACAATGCACCAGCGCGGCCCCATGCAATTTCTTGCACCGAGTAAGCGTGGCCAATGGCGTCTAAGGCATCAAAAAAGACTTGCTCAAGCCCATCAATGTCTTCTAGCCATTCCAGTACTTCTTCGGCCAGTTTCTTGTCGGCAGGGCTGGCATTGCGGCAGGGTTTAAGGCTCCACGTTAGCCCAGTCACGGCACGCTTACGCTTAGACATATCGCTAAACAAATGCCCGTCGCGTTCTTCCATATCTGAGAACAGATCAGCCTGTGCCATCAAGTCGCCTTGTTCGGCGTTGGTCAGTAGCTGGTGAAGTCGGGCAGGTGTGAGTCCACGCGCAGGGTGATCAGCAAACTGATGTTGCAACCACGCGATTTCTGCCGATTGAGGGGTTTCTAACGCTTGTCGATTGCGGGTATTCTTGGGGGATCGTTTCTTTGCCATGACTAAAAAAGACACTTTGACCAATTTGACTCTATTGTCATCGGGTCAGTGTTGGAAGTTAGACGGAAGTAGTTCCTTTAATAATTTTTTGTACGAGTTTTCAATGAGCGATTTTAATGAGTCACAGAAAAAAATATCTGTTTTGACTCGTCGAGACATTTCAGATGCTCTGATGATCAATAATCTTAGTTGGAGTGGAGGGCTAGAGGAGTCAGCTTTTCTAGCAAGGATTTATGATCTCAAGCAGATGCCATCTGGGGATAGCCGATATCCAGATGCCGCTGGTGATATTTTTCAACATAGAACGAATAATCATGACTGGGATGATGACTGGGTTTTTATGGATTATAGGTTTGATTTGCTGAATGGATCAGATGAGAATTTCTTGAAATTTTTATGTGAAACTTTGCACCCATTAGTGCGTAGAGGGCTACATGATACAGAAGATTTATTAAATCTTTATAATAAGTCACTAGAAAAAGATGGTTTCATATTGGTTGAGACTGATCAAATTTCGGGCAGGTCGATCTATTCTGCCAAACAGTTGGCAGATGCTTCGCTACCGAGCATAGCCATGATGAAAGCCGCTATGTCTACTTTTGATACATCCTATCTTAATCAGCAAATTGTTCGGATTGAGTTGGCTATTCAAGACGATCCAGAGTTAGCCATTGGTACAGCAAAAGAGCTAGTAGAGACAACCTGCCGAACGATCTTAAAAGATAGAGGCTTTAAGGAGGTTAAAAGATTAGAGTTGCCACAACTGATCAAAGAGGTAACCAGTATTCTTCAAATGACGCCTAGCCATATTGGTGATGAGGTGAGAGCCGCTGAGACTATCAAAAGGTTGCTTGGTAACTTATCATCCATTGTGCACAACATGGCTGAATTAAGAAATGAGTATGGTACAGGTCATGGTAAGATAACTAAGGCTAAAGGCTTAACCAAAAGACACGCTAAGTTAGCAGTAGGTGCAGCAAGTACATTAGCAGTTTTTCTTTTTGAAAGTCATGAAGAAGGGCTAAAACTCAATAAACAACAGACAGAGGATTAAAAAATGGATGTTTTCAACATTGCAGATATCACTGAAGATTTCGTCTATAATCGTTCAGTTAATTTAATGAGTGGTATAGATCACTCAACGTCACAGCTCTTTTTTCAGCAATTTACCTTGATCAACTCAACTCGTAAAAGTGATGTTGGTAACCCAAAAAAATCTGGCTATAAAGTGACTGGTTTTATTTCTGTACCAGATGTTGATAATGATCAAGATGTTCAAGTGATTGTCGATCATCTTGTTAAAATGCTAGGCATGAAGGTGGCTCAGCAAGGCCTTGAGTTGAGGTTTAAACCAATGGTTAGAATTGTAGAGGATTGATAACTTATCTTTGATAAAAAGCCGCATTTAGTGCGGCTTTTTATCAATTATTCCTAAAGGCATTTATCCGACATCACGATGTAAGCAAAAAGCTCAGTCTTGTGCTGATCACCCAATTGTTTATAGTTTTTTAACGCGATGTTTGCTTGCTGACAAATACGATCATGATCAAGTGAGCCATTACTGAGTAAGAAATACTGTTGTTCAGCCATCGTCGCACGCTTTTTTAACTCAGCCAAGTCAGGATTGAAGTGAATATAAGCAAAGCTGATTGGTGCTAAGACCATCATACTTGCTAACCATCCTGCACCTAATGGCTGTGGGATTTTGTAGTGTTTAAATAGCTGCCAAAAAACAATCCATAGTGCTGCCCAAGTAGTAATTAATGTGAAAAAAAACATAATAAAAATCCAAAATATTTAAGCAGGGCTTGCTGTATTAGTTTTGTTTTTTAGGCCATTAACCAGCTTAAGTATTCGATCTTTTTCGATTTTTACTGTTAGTAAGTCGCCCTCACTAATTTTATCATCTAGTTTATAGTCAGATCGTACTCTCAAGTCATGTAAATTTTTTAGTTTCATTTGAATCATTTGAAAGTCACGATTGCTATATTTTTTTGCTAACTCATCACAACAAAATCGTAATTGTTCATGTGTCTTTCCATTGAATTTAATAAATACGTCATTGTGTTCGGACAGCAACCAACTTTTTACTTCATGAAAAATATGATAATAGTATCGACCAATGCAAGTACGCCGTACTGCATCCTCACAATCAAAAGATGATTTATACGTCTGTAGTCCATCAGCAATAGTATCAAATTTACTGGTTTGCATTTAAAACTCCATATCCATATTCACATACTCACTGTGTTCTAACGGCATGAAGTAAAAGCATAAATGACTGATCGCCTCTTTTAAATCAATATCTTTTTCTTCATTTTCGTCAATCCAATCCAAAATAGAATTTTGGAGATCATCGTTAATATCTGAGATGGATGCAGGATCAACATCAGCAACCCTAATTATTCTCGAATAAACATCGTTATCTATGTCGTGTAAGGCATTTGATACGCAAGAAGTGTGTGTTGTAATATAATTATAAGTTATTTTTGATTGGATCATTTTTAATGATCGATAAATTTCAATAGGTATAGAGTGTTTTCCTAGAAAGAAAATTAAATCACTAGCATCTATCAACATTTTTTTTAAAATGGCATTAGTTGCTTCAGTAAATAAGTATTTCGATTTCTCAAAAATAATGTTTGCTTTTTCTACGTATAAAAATTCCGTATACGCTTGGATTATTACGTATATGTTTTCTTTATGTTGTGATGCAAGCAGAAAAGTTTGATCAAAAATTTCTATGGCACTGTCTAAAAAACCAGCTGAAATTAAAGATCTTGCATAGTTCGCCGAATAATCTGCATTTTCAGGAAAGCGATTGTATACTTTTTTAAAATAATGGAGGTTTAATAGGTAGTTGTTTTCGTAATTTTCAAGTAGTCCTAATGCTGTATTTGCATCTATATATTCCTGAGTGTTTAAGGAGTTTTCTAAATTCTGTAAAGATTTTTTTAGGGCCAAACGATTCTTTGAATGCGGACTAAAACGCTTCAAATCTTTTAAGCCAGTATGCGTAACTAGATCCCAAACCTCCTTAGACTTGGTTTTTGGATTTGCTTGAACCATTAAAGAGCCTCTCAGATGGGTAGAAAACAAGTTAAAAATAAGCTTTAAGGCATCCTACATGAAGAATTTTTATTGGCTTGTTGGGATTGTAGCGTATTTTTTAACGGTTTGAATCACTCTTTGTCTGTTTTACCACATCCCCTGATCCACCAGTATGCCGTCCCAATCATCAGGATTGGCCAAACGCTCATCCCATGTTGGCACGGCAGTAAACTCAATCGGCGCACTGGGGTTCTTACTTGCATAGTGCGACAGCAAATGCGCGATACCGCTATCACCGTGCCGCTTGCCGCCAGTCGTTGACGTATTACGCTGATCAGGAATACGGGCCACACCCTTTACTAAAGTAAACGCCCGATGATCATCTAAGATGTCTTTATCCTGCGGCATATCAACAATGTCGCCATCTTCTAACGCTGCCTTAAACGCTGGCGTATGATCACGGTACCAGCCTTCAGACAGCATGATGGCCTCGACCCGCTCACCGTATTTAACCTGCATGGCCTCGGCCAAATAGCCACCATTACCCGTCGCATCATGTGCGCCTTTTCTAAAGTCGGGTAGGGCAGCCACGACGTACAGCATGATCTGTTCTTGCTGTTTATATGGGACGCGGTGCATCTCAAGTACAAAGGGGCAGTGCTTGCGCGTGTCTTGCCGCTCTAGTAGCGGCCAAAACACACACGCATCCCGCTTACGCGCAAAGTCTAAGCCATAGTAGCTGGTGGCCTTGCTGGGCAAATGGGCAAAAACAGGGCGCAAATGCTCATCACACCATGCCGTCACTTCAATCGTACGAGCTTCTTCTGACCATGTATCAAAGCCCTTGGGGGCTTCAAAACGCAGCACCGGAACGGCTTCACTTTGCACCCGCTCAAGCAACCCTTGCGACAACCAACGACCACCGCCCTTGCTGGGAATGACGTCCAATTCTTCATCGGCAGCATCACCGTAGAAGTCATAGACCTCTTGCACCCAAGCCTGTTCTTCTAACGCATCATAGGGCAGCCCTTTACGCAAACAGACCCGTTGGTACAAGCCTTGCTCCACCGCCTCTTTAAAGGTGGTGCGATGTACTGTGCCTTTACGCTTACCGGCCCGAATCTCTTTGATCAAATCATTAAACGGATTATCTTCTTGGTTATGCGTACTGATCACACGTACACAACCACCCCAAATCAACAGCGCCAATGCCGCCTTCAGCAGCTCCATCAAATCATCATGGAATGCCGCTTCATCCAAAATCACCCGACCTTGCCGACCACGTAAGTTTGATGGGCGGCTGGTGAGCGCTTCGATGCGAAAGCCTGACCGAGGGAAGCGAATAATGTAGGTTTGAATATGCTTGTCGCCGTCTTCCCAAATGCCTTCTTCTATTTCTTCTGCCGCCAGACCATAAGCCCGCGCCCACATCGCACAGGCTTGGATAAACTCCACGGTCATGTCTTTGTTATAGCCCAAATAATAGGTGTTCTGACCACCCGCAGCCCGATCACTGGCACACTCTAACGTCGCATCGGCAGCCTCGGCCCATGTCAAACCAATCCGGCGCGATTTCTCACCGAGCTTTAATGGGCTTTTGTCAGCAATCCATGCTTGCTGATACGGCAGTAGCACAGCCGGTATATTGCTGACACTGGCATCAGACGACAGTCGAGCAATCGGGTTTTTGGGGTCTAGGTTCACTCAGCAATCCCCAAAATCTGCTTACGAATTTCTGCCGCCGTCTCAGCCGACAAGCCGCCTTTTTTCACAATCTTATCGACGGCCTTGGCTGCTGTTTCGGCTTTTTCCCGAATTTCGATCTGCCATTTTTTCTGATTGACCGAGGCTTTACTCAAGTCAGCAATGCCTTTGCCAGCCTTGGCAAGTAAGGTCAAACGGTCTGCTGGTGACATCACGTCTTCAGAATCTGTATCGGTTGCCTCCTGAAAATCAACCAAGGCATTAAAGATTTCAGTCTGAATGAGTGACAGTACTGCGTTAGAACGCTGGTCGGCGTCGTCGGGCGCAGCTTCGGCAATCAGCATGGCCGCATGAGTACTGGCTTGTACGGCGGCTAATTTACGTTCCAGCTTTTGGCCGTACCGATGGATCGACGACTTGCCAACGCTATAGCCACGCTCAGCCAGCAAAGCCGCAATTTCTTCATAGCCACAAAACCCTTTGTCCAAAAACTGACGGTTTAGCCATTCCTTGTCTTCAGGTAACAGCGCATCAATTGCCGATTGCCGAGCCATGATTATTGATTCCAATACATTGCAGGGCGAGCAATACCGGCATAGCAATCTGTCGTGTATTCCACCACATCAACACCGTGGTGAGTCAGACAGCTATGCCAGTGGCCATCCGGTTTTTTATCCAGCTTGACTAGCTCACGATCCGCCAGATACTCAAGCTGAGTGTGCAGTTCGTTGGGTGTCACGCCGCTGTATATCGCACCCATCACATCCAACAGCAACACATCCATGCAGCCGACCGGACGGGCTTTATTGAGCGCGTTGAGCAATTGCCAGCGCATCCCTTCACGGCGTGCTTTTTGTAGATCAGACATCACTTGACCCCCTGTCGAATTTGCACCGTTTCGATCTTTGCAAACACTGCATCCAGCTTGGCTTCGATAATGGTTTGACCACGGATATAGTCTTCACGCGCCACATACGTGCGCGGTAGATCAGCTTTGAATTCCAAAAACTTTAGCTCTAACGCACGCACTTCTTCTTTGCTGGCCTCTGCCTTAGTGCCAACATCATCAAGCTGTTTTTCAATGGTCAAAAAGTTGCGGTCAAGATTCTTTTCAATCCGGCCCCAAATCACTTTGACCGCACCAACCACAGCGCCGATGACAGTAATCATCAGCATGATGATCTGGTATAGCTCAAGCTCAATCGTCATGTAGCACCCCATCCTGACTTGGTGGGAGAGGGTGCTTACTCTGATTGATCAAGCGGCCAACAATGCCCAGCACTGCCAAGCCAATCGTCACCTTCGACTGAGTATCAGGCGGCAAGGCATGCAGCAGCTCAGGCGGCATCGGCACGCTATTGATGGCCACAATCGACCCCAACGCCAAATTGCTAAACCAGCGCCAACCCTGCCGCCAGTTCGTCACCAAAAAGCCATTATTCTCACTGACCAGCAAAACAGGCTTAATCCATTCTCCCTGTGGGACAGGGCTGGGGTGAGGGCTAGGGCCATCACTCAGCATCTGCCGTTCAAACTCAGCCCGTGCATTAACCTCAGCTTGAGCAATCTGTTGCTGCAAACGGCGTTTTTGTCCTTGGGACATCTTCCGACCCGCCATGATCAAGTCCCCAGTACGTTAGCAGCAGGCGCAAGCATCCCACTGGCATACCAAGTGATTGCATCAAAGCAAGGACATAGCTTGATATATTCGTTTGGCGTGATCTTGCCATCACCATTTTTATCAGGGCTAAAATCACGATGGCCACACACACGGGCGGCAGGGTATTGTGCCTTTAATCGTGTCACCAAGGCGCTCAGTGCTGACCATTGCGCAGGGGTAAACTTATTAGTACCAATCATGCAAATACCGAGTGATCCGGTATTGTGACCAGCCACGTGCGCGCCAATTTCATCTTGTGATCGGCCCGTCTCAACCGTGCCATCCAGCTTGATCACAAAGTGATAGCCCACGTGTTTAAGATGCGGATTAAACTGTGTAACAAACGCAGACATCCGCTTAAAGCCGCGCTGTTTGTGCCAACCGTCCAAATCTTTAATACCAAACGGCTTGCCGTTTGGTGTGGCCGCACAATGAACGACAATATTACTAATCACTTTAGGCATTGCTATCACCTCAGAATTGTTTACATGGCACACCTCCCAACAGGTCGATTGATGCCAAAGAATTGGTTAATCCATGAGGTTTTAGCGTAGGCGGGTAGCAGTCAAATAATCAGACGGAACGGCTTCCTTTCACCCAATAAAAAGCCCGCAATCAATGCGGGCGTCTAGGGAGTGGCCATCTCAAAATAGCCCCAACTGTCTATCATCCATCACACGTTCCTGCGTACCAGAATTCTTAATTTTTCTAACCCACCGCTCAGACATCTTGTATTTAAACGCCAGTTCGGTGGTACTCAGCGTCTTTGCATCAGCACGGATTTTTTCGTCTCGGATTGCTTGCAGATAATGCGATGCGCGGGGCAGATAAATTGTATCGCCGCTATAATATCTGCACAGCGCAATCCCATGATCCAACCCGATCAACCGTGCAATCTCATGCGTTGGATTCATCATCCGAAGCGGTGGAATATGAAACGACGTACCACCATAACGATTGACTAACGCCATGGCGCTATCAATATCCGTTAGATCAACGATGGTTTTTAACGTCATCGGCAACTGATCAATCAAGTTGTTCACGCTTAGCCCTCCGTGCCTTGTCTTTTTCTAACGCGGCGACAATGCGCCACAGCTCATCACCCGTGCAAAACTCGACGGCGTCTTTACCAAACATTTTCTTTGCACACCCGTGGGCGTAATTCCAATGACGGCCCGCATCAGCCAGCAAGGCTTCAATCTTTTTAACCAGCGACACCTTGTCGCGCTGGGGTGTGTTGGGGTGACGGCCCACGTCTTTTTTGGTCTTTTGCACAAAGCCTTGTGACTCCATCCGGCGCAATACAGCCACAAGGCCATCGTCAGTGGCATCGGCTGCCGACCGCACACCACAGGCGCTTTCTAGCAGGTCGCGGTAGGTGTCATCATCAAGGCCCAAGTGTTTTTTGCCCATGTGAATGGCGGCAAGGCGGGCGCGGCGTTTAGGGGTCATACATCATCCTTACGATTGCCAGTTGGCGTAGGGTGCGCCATGCGCACCGGTGTTTGGCTGCTCATCAGTACCCAACAACCACGCTGGGCAGACGGCGGGACGTACCCACCGTTTCGCTTATGCTTTTACAGCGTCAATCAACGCCTTACCGGCTTTAAACGCGACGGCTTTGCTTGCTGCAATTTGGATTGCCGCACCCGTACTAGGATTACGGCCAGTACGGGCAGGGCGGTCTTTAACGCTAAAAGTGCCAAAGCCAATCAACTTGACGTCACCACCATTGGCGAGGGTATCAATCACACCCGTTTCAAAGGCTTGCAGTGCAGCAGTGGCTTGGGCTTTGTTCAGACCGGCTTGCTCGGCAATACGGTTGATCAGGTCAGTTTTGTTCATGGTGTTACTCCGTGGTTGTGCCGTTTTCGGCGGTAAACTGTTGGTCATATGCGGCTTGCAAAGCGTCGCTATCACAACCAAACAGGGTGGTGGTGTAGTAGTGAGCATCGGGATACTCAATACCGTCATTAATCAAATCATTAAGGTGATTCAGGGCGGCATTCATGGTCATGCCGCCGGATTCACTTTGGCCAACTCAAAGCCAAAGCTATTGCGACTGGTGAGGCTTGCGCCAATCTCAGCAATCACCGATCCATCAAGTTGCTTTATCGCGTCTTTGTCACATTCTTCTTTGATCCGAATGCAGTGATCCAAACCGCGTTGGCGCAGTTGTTCCAAGGTAAACAACGGATCAGGAATCGACACCGATGTAGACAAGCGATAACCGACTGATCCATACACCAACTTCTTAGTTTTGATGTGTATAAACTCATCTTTGCGATAATCACAAAACTCTTTAATCGACAGTTCTAACGCCTTGATCTCATCAGCCATCGGCTTGATCCGTTCTTTGCCGTCTTGCTTGATCTGATCCACCAGTTCATTGCAAGCGGCTTGCTCAAGCTCAACACCGCGCTGCAAATCAGCAATGCTTGCCAGTGCTGCATCTACGGCTTCCCAGCTTTTAAGCTGTGGTTCAGCCATCCGTTTACGTACCATTTTTATTGCTCCCAGCGTGGTTTGTCTGACCCAGCAACGGGCCGTGGTTTAGTCGTGGCCACCGCCGGAAGTGCTTCCGGCACTGTGGTTTTTTCAGGTGGCTTATAGGCAGCAATCACCGCAGTGATCCAACCGTGTCCAGCCAGCGGCAATTGCAACTTGCCGCTATCGCGTTGCTTATAGGCTTCATCAACCGCGTACTGCCACGCCTCAAGCGGGGCAGAGGTTTGACGGCCTTGGTAGGGCAAGCTGCCTTGCTCAATCAAGTCCATCACCTCAGTTGCCAGCTTGTTCCAGCGGTCTGGCGACATATCCCGCGTGGCAGGCTTGTGCAAATCGACATAACGCAGCACCAGCAAGCCAATTGGTGTGCGAGTTAAAAGGCGCATTAAGGTCTGGCGGGTTTGTTCGGCTTCAACAAACAACAGCACGTCGCCAGTGGCGGCACATTTTGGGCAGCGTAGTTTCATGATTGCCCCCGCTCTGGGTTATGCACACACCCTTGGCACGTGCGGTAATGGCGCATCGCGCTAGGGTTCTGGACTGGCGGCTGACCAAGGCAGTGGCTATGGCAGTCTGTCGGCGTGATCCGCTCACTTGTATGCAAACATTCCCAACCCGCAAACCGAGCAATAACGCGGTCATAAATCAGGCTGGGATTGCCCTTGTATTTGTCAGCCAGCGTTAGACTGATCGCAGTACGCGACACATCTAACGCCACAGCCACGGCCTGAATGCTGCCAAAGTCCTCAACCGCCTGTTGCAGCAAGGGCATGGCCTTAGCCTTTTTGTCTGGCATGATCAGCCCTCCGCCACATGGCCGACAGCAGTAGTGCAGCCACAACAATTGGGGCCAAAGCCAATGGCCAACCGACCGCAACCACAAAGCTGATCAGCAGAAAAAGCACCGACCAGCAAATACGCACAAATTGCCGCATGTTCTGATCTTGCAACTGTGCAAGCGCAATACGGGTTTGCTCTAACTGACCGATTAACTGTGATTTTTCGCTCTGTGTGCGATACAGGTGCATCGACAGATTGACCACGTTTTGCTGCTCACGTTGAAAGTCAGCCAGAATCGCGTTCACAGATTGCTCATTTCGTTGACACATGATTCACCTCCAGCCCGTCGCGCTCGTTTTCGTCATCTGGGCATTCTTGATAAATAATTGCGCCAATGTTTGGGTCAAAAACACGGCGTGTTCGTTGAATCTGTGGTGGTTTTGGGCCGGTGTTGTGAGTAGGCAATAAACGATATTTGGCCTGACGCACACCGCACTTATGCTGTTCAACCAGAGCCAAATAACCGGCCCGATACAACAACTTGAGGTAAGTGTTAGCGGTTTCTTCAGACACCGTGACATCACCCGCAGACGCAAATGCAGCCAGCGAACGAGGCGTGACAACTGGCATACCAATCCGCAAAGCACGCCACATCGCCTCATTTTTTGTGCTGCCATCGACCACTAACTTCCCTGTCCGATTGACCCGTGGTGCGCTATTGCCAACATCCTTGATCAGCATGTAGTGATAGGTGGCTTGCATCTGCACAGGTGCAATCAGCGCATCAGCAGTGCTAAACGGCACTTCATAGCTTTTTTCACAAAAGCCCGCCCGTTCCAGTCCGCGCAAATAATCCCGTGCAGCATCCAACTTCATACCTGCCGCAGCCCGCACCATTTCCAGCGTAAAATCATTAGCATTAGCCCGTATCGCATCCCACATGCGTTGTCGCGGCGTACGCAAATCCATTGCTTCCAAAGTAGCCATCATGTCGATCCTCTAATTAAAACGTCCGTGGTTTAGGGCTTTCGCCAGTCACAAAGCCATCCGGCAGCAACATCCGCATCCGGCCTGTATCCACATAGTCCCAACCCTCGGACAAGGCATATTCATGCAGCATTTCAAGGTTCGATGACACACGACGGGTCGAGCCTTTAACCGATGCAACCAGCAGCTCAAGTACGTCATCCGCCACCTTGATTTGAGGGGCATACACCGAAACCAATAACGCAGCATCTTCAATAGAGGCGGGTAGTGCAGGCTGCCAAGTCGAAACACGGCTATGAAACCGCTCCCATTTTTCCAGCTTGGTCGGAAGTCGTTCCTCACCAATGCACAAAATCACCCCTTGGCTACCCTCATAGATGTCCCGTACCAGTTCGACTTTTCCGCCAGTCACCAAAAAATCAAACTCATCAATAATCAGCGGCTTGCCAGATTTCGCCAATTCACCGGCCACCTGATCCAACATCTCAGACAAGGTCGGTGCAGCAACAATCGCCATCTCGCGCAAAATGGCTTGCAAAAACGCTTTACGGGTATAAACCGACTTTGCTTGCACGTAATACGCGCCAGTTTTGTTGGCCACATACAACGCAGCAATCGACTTACCCAAACCGCTAGGGCCATAAAACGCAGCAATACCGGCAGCCAAGGCATGACGTTTTTCAGTCCGTGTAATCGCTTGATAGCACTGCGCAACATTGGCAATTTGTGCAATCCCGCCTTGTGGCGCGGCATTGACAATCTTTTTTTGATCGTTCAACATAAAAAAGCTCCTTCAGTTGCTTCAAAAAGAGTCAAATGGCTGTAACCATTCGCACTCACTCTTTACCCAGCGTGCTTGCAACACGCTGGCGTAATTCAGGCCGATCCTCAGTCAATTCAGCAAACGTCTTTGACTGTGGAAACATCGACCAAAATCTAAAATCATCGTCCTTAAGCTCAACACCTGCTTGACTCTGCGCATCCAAATCCATCCACCGTGCCAATTTTTGTGCAGGTGTCGAACGCGTGGGTGCTGGTGCATCAACAGGCATAGGCTCAGCCTTGCGACCCGCAAAGTGCACAATGTTTGACGGCTGTTGAATACTGTTTAATTCTGCAAAAACCGCATCTAAATCTGTTTGTTGGCGCACAGTCACCGGCACGCTTAGTCCTTCCAGATGCTCCAGCACCCGTTTCGGGTTCAGTTCATCCATCACCTCGGCCTGCTTAATCGCCAGACGACGATTTCGACCGTCCGCCCGTTTTTGCCTAGACTGTTCGATGACCGACAGCGGGAAATAACTGGTGCGGTTTGCATTCCACTTCGCTGTTGCAACTAGCCGCCCGTCTGCATCACGCACCCACACATGCTCAGGGTCATTAATGTCATAGCCGACCTGCATCGCCTCGCCGTGATAAGGCTCAAGATCATGCGAAAAATACGTGTTACCAAATAGTTCAACCTCACCACGGCGCACAAAGCGCTCCTTATAAGGCCGGAACAAATCGACAGCCTCGTCCTCACTCACCCGATGAACCTCAGCACCCGAAGCCACCGCAGAATCCCATGCTTCCTGTGGCGATAAATGCCGTTTTTTCATCGTCGAACGGTCTAAAAACTTCGGCAAACTGCTATGCGGCTTATTGTTGTATTCATTCACCACTTCATTGGCATACACCAAAAACTCATCCCAACTGATCAGCAGCTTCGATGTGCCAACGGCCTTAATGTCTTTGCGTGTGACCTTAAACGCCTTCTGCTTTGCTTGAGCATCCATATCAGCGCCCATGTACGTCGGCAAACGCTTAGCAGCACGAACCCACAGAGTCTGGTGGCTACGTTCAATAATCCCGCGTGCCTGCGAGTTGTAGGGCAAGCTATGGGTCATATCAGTTCCCAGACGCGCCATCAGACCGCGCCCTTGCGCTTTCATCATGTCGTTCTGATAGCCCGACCCGTTATCCACATAAAACAGTGCAGGAATCCCACAATGCGTTGCGCTTAAACGGATCGCATCCAACACAGCCCACCCAGACTCGGCCAGATCAACACTAAAGCCAACGACCCTGCGTGTAGCCACATCAATCACTGTGGTGATCTCAGGCCGAAACGGGCGACCGTGGTCAGGGTGCGACACTTCAGCATCAAAGCAATGGCCATCCGCCGTATACACATCCGTTGGCAACAACAGCGTGGTATCCCGACGCACAAAGCCCTGAATATTCTTCAACTCACGGCTACCCATCCGGCCTTTTTCACGCTCAACAGCGCCCACATGCTCATTGATGAAGCGATAGGCTTGGCTATAACTTGGGCAATCAACACCTTTGGGAAGCACTTCCGGCAACAACTCAAGCACCACAACCAAACTCGGTTTTTGGGGCTGGCCCCACATCTTCAGCAACGCACCCGCCCAATCTGGAATCTTTGCCACACGTGGCTTAGGTGCTAACACCGCAATGGCCGACACACCCGCCGACTCAGCCGCAGCAACAGCACCCACCCACTCAAACAAAGACCGCCGACTAATCGACCGATCAGCCCCAGCCCGCGCATTGGCTAACAACACCAGCCCTTGAGTGGACTCAGGCAAAACACCTGCCGCAGCCTCAGCCACCACAGACTCAAGTGCCTTGGTCTTTTTCACACCGGCTCTAACCCGTTGCTCAACTTCACGCACCAGCACCAGACGCGCCTCGGCACACTGACGCTGCCAGTCGGCAAGGGCGCTGGTATTCACAGGCTGAGCCACTGCCACCTCATGCGTTGCAACAGGGCCAACAGGGGCAGGCAACGCAGGGGCAGCATCAACCGATTGTTTAATCAACTGAGACTGCACAGCCTGAGCCAGCGCAGTGGGTAGGGCGTATTCACGGCGCACACCACCTGCACCACGGCTAGGAACTTCAACAAAGTCCCATGCTTCACGGCTGATTAACTTATCCAGCCCTCGGCGCGTTGTTGGTAAGCCGTCTATTTTGAGAACCAAAATATCGGCAATCGAGTAATGGTTTTTCATTCTTATGCTGCTCTGGTATATTTATGAGCATATCGAGGGCAAATTCGATGACTATCTGGGGTCCAACGATCCGGCCACAGTTCGTAAAGTGGCACAGATAGGAACTCTGCAATTGCAATTTCACCGCTTTTTAATGGACGTGAAAGGGCATTGCGAACAGTCGATTCAGGTAGGCCGTTATCACGGGCAAGGTCAGATAAAGTCTTGCCACGCTTACGTACAGCAGCCTTTATGTCCTCTTTATGCCATGTTTTAGCCATTGCCAGCCTCCGTTAGATCATCCAGCACCACGCTGGTTTTTTTTAGTGAATCGAATCCCGTTCGACCACTCTAACGAAGATAGTTCTTAATTTAAGAACTGTCAACAGTTCTCAATACAAATGAGAACTTATTTTTGGCTGCTTTGATAAAACCTTTTACTTTCACATCCTTAGTAATAGGGAACTTGTTTTTAGGGGTTTGGCATGCGTTCTCAAAAGAACCAAACGAATTGCGAACCAGAGAACCCGCTTAAACAGCGCATTGCTCAACTGATGTCAGAAGAAGACCTAAAGCACCCCTATGCTTGGGCTGCCAAGATAGGTTTATCCAAAGGGACGTTTTCAGGGATATGGAATCTAGGTAGAAATGCGTTGCACAAATCCACGGCTGAAAAAATTAGCGTAGGTACTGGGGCAAATATTCAATGGATACAGACTGGTATAGGGCAGCCCTTTGACCAAAGCCAGAGTCAAACCCAGACCCAAGCCACCGAAACACCCTCAAATCCCCCAGCAAGCCCAGAGCAAGGCAAAATCCTGCTAGACCTAGACACGTTAGAAATGGCGATACACACACTAGAAAGCGTTTTAGAACAAACGCGACGAACTATGTCGCCCTCAAAGAAAACTGAATTGATTTTAGCGATTTACCAGCTATACGCTTCAACACCGCATCCAACCCAGATGCGACCAACCGTAGAAACACTAATAAGGAGCGCCGCCTAACGTATGCAAAACCAACCCGCAACGACCGAACTAGACAACATTGTGCAAATGATCAAAAATGGCTCAAAGCCAACAAGCACAACGATTTGCAAGATAGCCATCCGCATTTGCCAAAATGGCAATGAAGTAACACTGGATATAGAAGGGCAATCCATCGACGTTTGCGACGTAGCCCTAGAATGCGTCCACGCAGCCCTTAGTCATCCCCGCCCGAATCAAATGATTTAGTGCAAAAGCAAATGCAAAAAGGGTCGCATATCAAATGCGACCCTTTTTTAGTGCAGATCCAACCGTAAAACCCGCTTTCATTACCCAGACTCACTGGCACACTTCAAACCCTTGCTATTATTGACTTCATCCCACCTCATCCCGTTTTTTCCCACTTAGTCCCTTTTTCTTCTAGTGCAAATAAGATTAGAAAGTCAC
>JBBKWH010000118.1:0-18043 GCA_037968855.1 Moraxellaceae bacterium
AACGTTACAACATTCAGGGGTCCTTCTTTGTTTGATTTGCTTAAACCGAACTCAGGTTACTTACACCAATACGTCCACAATTCGGGATCGGCATCGCAATCGAGCAACATTTGTTCGTGATTACCCAGCAGACAAGTCAATTGGGTTTGGGTCTGCGCATCAATCAAAAAATCAATCACCCCTTTGCTGTCTGGCCCACGGTCAATGTAGTCACCCAAACAAATCACTCGGTCACGCATGGTTGGCTGGATGTGGTGCCAGATCACTTCTAATGCGGTCAAACAGCCGTGGATATCGCCAAACACAAAGCAGCGATCTATATGAGCCAATGATAGCGTGGTCGATACGTTGGTCATGATGGTGATCCCCCTTTGATCTTGACACTCAGTTTAGGTTGCTTTGGCTTATTGCCTATATGCCGAGTGTGATACGCATCGCTACCAAATTAGTGATAATAGCTTATCTTATAAGGTGTTGTGCTCGATGCGGCAATTTGCGAGAAACCACAGTCGCCAATGCCAATAAGCCAAACGACACCCACAAACACGCCACCAAGCCATACACCTGATAAATCCAACCAGACAACAGCGTCCCGATCAGTCGGCCCAAAGCATTGGACATATAATAAAAACCCACATCCAACGAGACGCCATCCGCCTTGGCATACGACACGATCAGATAACTATGTAATGACGAATTAATTGCAAACACCACACCAAACACCAGCAACCCGATCACTAATACGATTGGCAGTACCGAGAAGTTAAGCGGAATACAAAATAAACTTGCGGCAAGTAGCCCTGTTACTGCGGTCAGACCTGCGGCCCAGCGCCATGCCGATTGACCATCTGCCACTGCACCGTTTTTTTGTTGGGTAATCCGTGGCGCAAGGGTTTGCACGCCGCCATAACCAATCACCCATATCGCCAAAAATCCGCCAACTTGCCAAAAACTCCAGCCCAATACCGCAGACAAATACACCGGCAAGGCCACCACAAACCAGACATCCCGCGCCGCAAATAAGCAAAAGCGTGCCGCAGACAATCGGTTAATGGCCGGACTTTTGGAAAATAACTCACGGAATTTTGGCTTGGCTTTGGCTTTGCCCAAGTCTTGGGTCAGTAAGCGCAAGCTAACCACCCAGACCAGCGCTAACACACTGGCCATCGCCCACATTGCGCCAGCAAAGCCTAGCCACGTCAGCAGCACCGCACCCAAAAAAAAGCCTGCGCCTTTTAAGGCATTTTTGGAGCCTGTAAGTCGGGCAATCCATCGGTAGAGCTGGCCCTGCGCCTGATCGTTGACCAATAGCTTAATGCTGCTTTTGGCACTCATTTTGTTTAAGTCTTTGGCAATGCCGGACAGTGCTTGCGCGACCATCACCAATGCAACACTCAGCCATTCGTTTGGCACAGTCAGCATTAGCAAAGCCGCCACTTGCAAGCCCAGACCTAAATTCATGGTGCGGTTTAAGCCAATCCGTGCGCCCAGATAACCGCCAAACAAATTGGTGATCACCCCAAACAACTCATAAAATAAAAACAGTGCCGCCACTTGCAGCGGCCCATAGCCCAACTGATGAAAATGCAGCACCACCAGCATCCGTAGTGCGCCATCGGTCAAGGTAAAGGCCCAATAATTGCCAGTCACCAACATGTATTGGCGAATCTGTGGACTCAGCGATGCAATCGACATAACGCGTGACTCAGCAAAAACCGTCTGGGTTAGGCATCGAGCAAGCCCACTTTACGCACCAACTCGACCAAACGATTGGCATAGCCCCACTCGTTGTCGTACCACGCATACAGTTTTAATTGCGTGTCATTGACCACCATGGTGGATAGCGCATCAATAATCGACGAACGTGGATCAGTCCGATAATCAATCGACACCAAGGGCCGCGCCTCATAACCCAAAATACCTTGCAACGGCGCTGACTCGCTGGCAGCTTTGAGCAAGCCATTGACCTCTTCAACCGTTGTGGCACGCTCTAGCTCAAACACGCAATCGGTCAAAGACGCATTGGCTAACGGCACACGCACCGCATGGCCATTTAAGCGACCACGCAATTCTGGAAAAATCTCAGCAATGGCCGTAGCCGATCCAGTGGTGGTTGGAATCAAACTCATGCCAGACGCACGGGCGCGGCGTAGGTCTTTGTGCGCTTGATCCAAGATGCTCTGGGTATTGGTCAGATCGTGAATAGTGGTGATTGAACCATGCCGAATTCCCAGCGCCTCGTGAATCACTTTGACCACGGGTGCAAGGCAGTTGGTGGTACATGATGCCGCCGTGACAATCCGATGCACCGCCGGATCATATAAATGATCATTGACACCCATCACAATATTAAGCGCACCAGCTTCTTTGACTGGCGCAGCAACCACCACGCGTTTCACCTGTTGCTGCAAATAAGCATCCAGTAGCGCAACCGTTTTCATCTTGCCGCTGGACTCAATCACCACATCACAGCCCGACCAATCGACATCCGCAATGGTCTTTTGTGCGGTCACGTGAATCCGCTGACCATCAATCAGGATGGCATCGCCATCAACACTGATTGGTTGCGCCCAACGACCGTGAATCGAATCAAACTCAATTAAGTGTGCATGGGTAGCGGCATCGCCTGCCGGATCATTGATCTGCACAAACTCAATCTCAGGCCATGCCCATGCCGCACGCAAGGCCAAACGGCCAATCCGGCCAAAGCCATTGATCCCCACTTTAATGCTCATACACACGACTCCTCTTTTTTCTCAATACGCTTCAATACAGTCAGTTTAATCTTCATGATCAATCATCTACCGCTTATGGCGATGCTGGCGCGCAGATCATAATGGTCACACCTAACAGCACCACCAACACACCCGTCAGATCCCAAACCGAAGGCCGAATGCCATCCACCTGCCATAACCAAATCAACGCCAACGCGATATACACCCCACCATATGCCGCATACACTCGCCCAGAGGCCTGTGGATGCAAAGTGAGCAGCCATGCAAAGAGACTTAACGACAGTGCTGCCGGAATCAGCAACGCGATACTCTTGCCCTGCCTCAGCCACAGATACGGCAAGTAACAACCGATAATTTCGGCCAAAGCGGTACAGACAAATAGCGCAAAGGTCTTGCTCACGCCCAGTAACGATGGCTCAGCAGATGGCCCGATCATGGACAGCAACTGATGGCTTGACGCATGGGACGTTGATCACCCATTCGCATTAAGCGTTGATGTTCATCGTTTAAGTCTTGGGCCTCTTTGAGTAGATCGACCAGCACTTGTACCCAACTGGGCAAGTCTGACGGCAAATGGTAATAGACCCACTGCCCGCGCCGATGATCCATGAGCAATCCAACGCTGCGTAACAAAGCCAAATGGCGTGAGATTTTGGGCTGGCTTTCGCCTAACGCACACATCAACTCGCATACGCACAACTCACCTTCTGTGGCGATCAGTGCCACGATACGGCAGCGGGTTTCGTCCGCGAGGGCCTTAAACCATTGGGCGGGATTGTGCTCAGGCATACTACTGACTCACTCGGAATATGTAGATATATGGATAAGCATATATAAAAAGGTTATGCAAATCCAATCAATAGCTGCTTTATCATAAATTGTTCATTTGCTTAGGCTATTTAGCTGTTGTTGTGCAGTAGTTTCCTTGATCTGACTGATCATAGGGTTGATGATTTATTAATGAATAATTCTTCCATGCGGGTAATTTTCAATGCATCTCTTTCATGACCAAATCCATTGGTATTTTGATTAAAAGATGAAACCAATAATCTAAACACCTAGATATAAAAAGAATAATTCATCATTGAATGATTATTCTTTTTTAATAGCACTACAAAAGTTTGATTTATTACTTTTCCATAATTAGTATAATTACTCTAATTTTTTAGTGCAGATTTGCGAGCAATCTATGAAAGGTTTTTTGACCCTCATCGCAGCATCAGTCATGTCATGTAGTGCGTATGCAGAAACCTACTACAACTGTGCAACCAACACCGGATGTGTACCTGCTGGTGTGATTACCACAAAATCCACGTATGCAAAAACCAAATATCCCCTTGTGTTAGCGCACGGTATGGGTGCCTTTAATAGCATCGGGCCAGTCAGTAGCTGGTATGCAATCCCAGAGAATTTGGCTCAGAACGGTGCGACTGTTTACAGCACCAAGGTCTCCACCATTAACTCCTCCGATGCACGCGGTGAGCAACTCCTCACTCAAGTTAAACAGATTGCGGCGTTGACACCGACCGGCAAAGTCAATCTGATCGGCCATAGTCATGGTGGGCAATCGGTACGCTATGTGCTTGGTGTTGCTCCACAGTATGTGGCATCGGTGACGACCATCGCATCTCCGCATAAAGGCACGCCCATCGCCGATGTCTTATTGGGCACACTGGCCGCTGATCGCAGCAAACTGCTGACGCCTGTTGCCGCAACAGCACTCAATGGTTTTGGGCTTTTGGTCTCTTTACTTTCGGGTGGTGGCTCATACCCGCAAGACTCACTGGTTGGCTTTGAATCAATTAGTAGCAAAGGCTCTGCTGAATTTAACGCGCGCTTTCCGGCTGGTGTACCAAAGACTGCATGTGGATCTGGTGTGGCGCAAAACAAAGGGGTTCGTTTTTATTCATGGAGCGGCGGCAAGCAGCTCACCAATCCAGTCGATGCCTCTGATGCGGCACTCGCTGCGACCAGCCTAGTTTTTTCGGGTGATGTGAATGATGGATTGGTCGGTAGTTGTAGTAGTCACTTTGGTCAAGTGATTCGAGACAATTATCGAATGAACCATCTGGATGAAATCAATCAATTGTTTGGGCTGGTCAGTCTGTTTGAAACCAATCCAGTTTCGGTATTTAGGCAACATGCCAATCGTCTAAAAAATACAGGGCTGTAAGCGATCTTCATGAGTCACCACTGATGCTATTTTATCAGCATGATTTTTGGATGATGCTGATGGATAGCACAGTGGTTGAAAATTATATTTTTTAATATTTCAGCGGGTAGCAAAATGACTCAATGCACATCATCTTGATAAACAAATTTCGGCATTTCCCAATGATTGCGCATGGCCAGCAACCGGAATAAAAACCCACCAAATAAAGAAATCAAAATATTTTGATCATCCGACAAGCCCAACCAGCGCCCAAACAAATAACAACAGGCCGTCGCCAAGCCCACACTGGCATATAACTCACGCTGAAACACCAGTGGCACATCATTGCACAAGGTATCGCGCAAAATACCGCCAAACACCCCCGTCATCACCCCGCAGACCACCGCAATCACCCCACCGTGCCCCGCACTCAGCGCGACTTGGCAGCCAATCAAGGTAAAGCACACCAATCCAATGGCATCTAGAACCAAAAACAACGACTTTAAGTGCTTCATCAATGGCGCAATAAACACCGTAATCAACGCCGCCGACGCGCAGAGCACCAGATACTCCGGATGCTTGACCCACGTCAGCGGATAATGACCCAACAACATGTCACGTACCGATCCGCCACCAAGCGCCGTCACACAGGCGATCAGCACTACACCAAACCAATCCATACTGCGTCGGCCAGCAGACAACGCACCGGTCATGGCTTCGGCGGTAATAGCAATGATATAGAGGACGGTCAACAACATGAACAGCGCTCGCTTTAACCCAGATACCCCGCTGCGACCTATACATATAAGTCAATCTGGCGTGGGCGGCGAGTCTGGCAAGCGCACCAAAACAAGTCAAGCCATACGGTATGACTGCTCAGACGGCTTAAGCAGATTGACCAGCACCGATAGAATCGCAGGATACACCCATCGTTATGGAGCCCCTTAAGTCCGTTATGACTTACCGAATGAGTCACGATTGTTACGCCATATAACTAGCACACGATCTATAGCTACATGACGCTAACCGAGTTGTGCCCAACTTAAAACGTTTGCTGCAATTGATCGGCATAGGGTGATGGCTACCGCACGATATTGTCCCGCCATAGCCCCAAGGAGCACGTCATGAGCCAGCCCAATAACCAGATTCCAACCGCCAACCATCAGCAAGTCGAGACCTACAATCCTGCCACCGGTGAAGTCCATCAAACCTACACCATGCACAGCCAAGACGAGATGCATGCGATTATTGAGCAAGCGCATCAAGCCTTTTTGAGCTGGAAAAAAACCAGCCTAGACGGACGGGCGCAAATTTTTCGTAAAACCGCCGATATCGTTGAGCGTGATAAGCAAATGCTCGGCGAAATGATGGCGCGTCAAATGGGTAAGCCAATCAAACAAGGCATTGGCGAAGCCGAACTCTGTGCAGCGATTTTGCGCTATACCGCCGAGCATGGCCCAATTCTGCTGGCTGACGAAAAGCGCGAGACTGAAGCGGGCAAATATGGTCTGGTCAGCTATTCACCGCTTGGGGTAATTTTGGGCTTACAGCCTTGGAACTTCCCCATGTACCAGTGCATGCGCTATAGCTGTGCGGTGATGATGGGTGGCAATACCACCGTATTTAAACACGCCACGCTATGCCTTGAAATGGCGCATAAAATCCAAGAAATGTACGAAGAAGCCGGTCTACCAGAACATGTGTTTAGCATTGTGTATTGTGGCGGTTCTGAGTCAATGAAGCTGATTGGTCATGACAAGATACGCGGTGTGACCTATACCGGTAGTGCTTCAGTCGGTCGTGACGTGGCACAAGAATGCGGTAAACATCTACGTAAAAACGTGATGGAACTGGGTGGTTCTGACCCCTACTTTGTACTGGCCGATGCCGATATTGATAAAGCCGTTGCGATCTGTGTCAAAGGTAGAACATCAAATACGGGTCAGGTTTGTGTGGCGGCCAAGCGGTTTTTTGTTGAAGCGCCTATTTTTGAAGCCTTTAAAACCAAATTTGTCGAAGCCATGAACAATGTTAGCTACGGCGATCCATTGGATGAAGCCAACGACATGGGGCCAATCTCAACCGAAGGTCTACGCAAAAACATTCACAAGCAGGTTCAACAATCGATTGAAGCAGGTTGTACTTTGCTATGCGGTGGCGAAATGCCTGAAGGTGCGGGTAACTTTTATCCGGCAACCATTTTGACCGACATCCCCAAAGGCTGTCCGGCCTATGACGAAGAAATCTTTGGCCCAGTGGCATCGTTGTTTAAATTTGATGACCTAGACAGCGCGCTTGAGATTGCCAATGGCCATATGTACGGTCTAGGCGGTGGAGTGATTTCTGGTGATACCGACCGCGCGATTGAGATTGCCAAAAATCATATCGACTCAGGTATTTTGCAGATCAATCGCTTTAGCGGTGCAATTCCCGAAGTGCCATTTGGTGGCGTACGCGCATCTGGTTATGGCCGTGAGCATGGCGGGTTTGGCCTACGTGAATTTGTGAATGCCAAAGGGATTGTGGTCGAAGACCTGTAATTCTACAGTTTAAGCACATCTAGACTTATCCAAGCAGTCAAACCTACTGACCTGTCTTGGATAAGTTTTTTTTATTCAATTTTTAAAGATGAATTCAATTGCACAATGCCGTTGCGTATTTACAGCGATTCAGCCTTGCTCGACATTAAGCGAAACACCTCTAAATACGTCGGTGGAACAGGTACAAGCTCACGCTCGCGTAACATCTGGTGCATTTTAGGCAAATGCACATACGGCACGCTGGCCATCAGATGATGCTCGATATGAAAATTGACATGAATCGGCGCAACGAGGGCACGGGCAATCCATCCGGCTTGGGTAGTACGCGTATTACGCAGCACATCTCGGCAAGACTCGGTTGCCGCATGCTCAGCCATTGAGCGCACACGAATAAACAAGGGAAACGGCGTGAGATAGGCCAATACCCACAAGCCATACACCCACGCATGACCAGACCACGCCAGCACCGACCACAACACCAGATTGGTCAATAAGGTTGGCAAAAAATGCTTGCCAAAGCTCAGCGGATAATCCCACCACGGCCGACCCGTTTGATCAAGACGCTGTACATCGTTAGTCACACTCCACTGCAACACTTGCGCATCCATCAACACGCGACCCAGCACAAATTTAAGCCCTGTAATGCCGGATATATCACGCAAAAACTTACGCGCTAGCGATGCCCGACTGGTCGGCAAGCCAGCCACTAACGATAGATCCGGATCATCCGGCGTTGATGTCTTGGCATGATGGCGCAAATGATACGGGCGATAGTGCTGGAGGTTGTTCCAGACTGGACGTGCGCAGAGCCAATCGACCAGATGATCATTCATCCATGCGGTCTTAAACAAACTACGGTGAGCCGCGTCATGGGTCAAAATGCCAAGTGCCAACTGACGACCCGCCAAAATGATTAAGGCCAAAGCACATAACAGCCCATCACCCCACCAAGGCAACAACGGCGTGAGGCTAGCGACCACCGCAAAGGTCAACCCAATCACTACCCACGTCGATGCCACAGCCCACGCACCGACCCAGTCCGAATGGCGGGTTAATTGCTCAATCTCGGCACGACTGAATAAATCCGTGATACGGGTCTGTGTGCTTGATGCGACGTCTGTCTGAACTGAGATCTGATCCATCAGATTAACCTTCACTGAGTGGATTACCACGATCAATGATCGCCTGACAATCCACCCCGCGCGGCAAGTGGCCATAGTGCTGGCAAATCTGCCGTTCGGCCAAACGTGACGCCACAAAAGCATCTGATACGGCATGGTGACCGGCACGCACCAACAGACTGGCCTGCATGGTCAGCGCCATTTGCTCGACGATACTGCGCGCCCGATACTCCAGATCACTGTGATCAGCGCATTCTTTTTTCAGTTGTGCAACGGCTTGGTCTAGCAACACATGCTCTCCTTGGGTCATGGCTAACTCAGCAAACCAAACCTCTAGAGCATGTGGATTTTTACCGATGGCGCGCAGTAGATCGAGCGCTTGCACATTACCTGAGCCTTCCCAAATGGCATTGATCGGCGCATCTCGATACAAACGCGCCATGACAAAATCATCCATCACGCCATTACCACCCAGACACTCCATCGCTTCATAACTGTGATTGGGATTACGTTTGGTGATCCAGTATTTGCCAGTTGGTAGCCCTAAACGCAAAAATTGCTGTTCGTCTTGGTCTAGCGCACGCGCCATACGCATGCTTAAAGCCAGCGCGCCCTCTACATCTAACTGCAAATCGGCCAGCACGTTCTGCATGGCAGGCTGATCAATCAAGCATTGACCAAATGCCTGTCGATGCGCCGCATGATGAATCGCTTGCGCAACGCCATGCCGCATGCTGGCAGTCGATCCAATCATGCAGTCAAAACGGGTCATGCCAACCATTTCAATAATGGTCGCCACCCCACGTCCTTCTGCACCGAGCATCCAGCCCATCGCCCCGCGCAGCTCAATTTCGGATGAGGCATTCGATACATTGCCCATTTTGTTTTTAAGCCGCTGGACTTGAATCGGATTTTTGCTGCGGTCAGGCCGCCAGCGCGGTACCAAAAAACACGATAATCCACCCACCGTCTGCGCCAGCATCAAAAACGCATCGCACATCGGCGCAGAGGTAAACCACTTATGTCCCACCAACTCATAAGCCTCGCCTTCACCTGTCGCACCAATTGCATAGGCTTGCGTGGTATTAGCACGCACATCAGAGCCGCCTTGTTTTTCGGTCATGCCCATGCCAATGGTCAGCGCATGTTTGTCCATGTGCGGCACGTTGCGCGGGTCGTAGGCATTGGTCAGGATCTTGGGTAGCCATTCTTTGGCCAACATTGGCGTTTGGCGAATCGCAGGCACGGCGGCAAAGGTCATGGTTAACGGGCAACCGTGGCCCGCATCCACTTGCGCCTGCAAATAACTCAACGCGGCACGGGCCACATGCGCGCCAGCTTGCGGCTTGACCCAAGGCAGCGAATGCAAGCCATGGTCTAAAGCCAAATGCATTAACTGGTGATACGACGGATGATAATTGACCTGATCAATCCGATGACCCTGCCGATCATGGCTATCAAACTGTGGCTTAAACGCATTGGCTTGATCACCCCACGCCATCACCTCAGCACTACCCGTACGTTCGCCATGTGCTTCAATCGTAGGAGTGGCCCATGCTGCGCCTTCGCGTAATAGCGCATCTTTAAGCGCACAATCTCCGCGATAGGCGTTGTAATCCAGCAAAGGCGGCGTTTGGTTAAAGACCTCATGGGTCTCTGCTAAGCGATCAACAGGCAATGCCGACAATGCGTGGTTCATACCTAATCATCCTTCATCAAAAGCAATTAATTACTGATATTTTCAATATAATTCAAAATATGTAATATATAAACGCAAAGAATGACTGATGCGTACACATATCGCTCAGTCTGTTCGGGTTAGATGGCGCGAGTAGACCCTTGTAAGGCAGTCGGCAATGCCTGTGCAATGTGTTGCCGTAACCATTGATGCGCAGGATCATCCTGTACCGATTGATGCCAATACATCACCAGCTCAATCGGGGCCAGCGTCAACGGAAAATCGACGATCTGTAAGGGCAATAAACGGCTTAACTCTTGTGCATAGGCCGCTGGCATGGTCAGCATCAAATCCGTTGCGACCAACACCTGACAGGCCGCAAAGTAATGCTGACAACGTAGTGCAATCTGACGCGTAATGCCTTGATCACCCAACCAGCGATCAATTGACTCCGGTGCATCGGGTTGACTGACCGCCACATGACGGGCTTTGGCGTAATCCTCAATGTTTAAGCCTTGGTCAATACATGGATGACCTTGCCGAACCACCACACATTGCCGATCAAAGCCCACGGTCTGATGTTGAATGGCAGAATCGACCCAATGTTTACGATCAACCACCACATCTAAGCGCCGCCGGATCAATGCCTGCTCAAATTGATCACGCGCGACCCGTTGGCTTTGGATGGTCAACAACGGCGCATGCTGCTGCACCTGTTGCATTAAAGGCGGAAACAAAATGGATTCCAGCACATCGCGTACCGACACATAAAACACCCGCTGCAAGGTGGCTGGATCAAAGGGGGCTGGCGGGGCTAATACGGCATACAAGCCATTGAGATGTGCTTGCACCTGCGGCAGCATCAAGCGGGTTTGTTCGGTGGCGATCATCCGATTGCCTTGCCGCACAAAGACTGGCTGGCCGAGCGATTCGCGTAGACGATTTAAGGCATGGCTGACGGCGGGCTGTGTGACATGTAACGCTCGCGCAGCAGCGGAGATACTGCCATGGGTATGGATGGCATCTAAGATGCGAAAAAGATTTAGATCAATACGCCCTGACAATGCGACTCATCCCTGTTGATCTATCAATTAATACACAGGAACAAACTGTAGCACTGAATCGGCTGATACATACGATCAGTGCATGATTTAGCACATGACTGCGTGCTGGTCGCTAGGCTTAGTGCGCAATACAACCATTAAAACGCATGATGCCGCTGGGCCAGCAAACGCAGTACCCGTTGCCACCATGGGATGGATTTGCTGTCGCGGTTTGATGACTGATCATCGTCCTTGAAGATGTTGACACTCATATCGCTCACCTCACCTCATTGCAGTGGATGAAGATAGAGATGCAAATGTTGTTCCAGTTTTATTATCGAACTTGATCAGACGTGCCAATTGACTCGTCAGTAGATTGTGAAGCACCCACGTTTTGGCGGGCTTTTACAATATCAGGTAAATCAATATGGTGATGGGCGGCGACGCAGCCTGACACCATCTCATCCACAGATTGCAAAAGCTCTGCATTAAAATCACGCTGCTGATCCCGCTCTAATAGCTGTTGCTCAGAAAGAGGCATTGAGTTTCTCAGCGGCCACAAACGACTAGCGCAAATAAACACAAAATATTTTTTCAATCATCAAACATACTTTATCTTATGCCATACCTCTAAAGATTAGACACGCCACGACATTGCGGAAACTTTTGGCAACCCCAAAACGCCTTACCCACGTTTGCACCTTTCTTGCTTTCTCGGCGCACCATTAGCCCACCGCATGTTGGACAGGCTGGCGTTTCAACGTCAACTCGTGTTTTCTCAGCAAGGATTTGTTGAACGTGTTTGACATGCTCACGATTGGTTTTCATGGATGGTGTCAAGCGACCCTGCTGAATGTTTTGACTGATCTGCTTAATATCATTTTGCGTAAAAACAGGCTGGTGCTTCGATTTGATATAGCGAATCAGCCCTGCACCATGAGTGACATGCTCCGGCATTTTGGTCTTAAACGTACTATTGCCGACAAAAACAACCACCGAATACACCTGATCATCTCTTAGGCCAAGAAGTGCCTGTAGTGTTTTGACATGCTTATAGTTTTGGTGCAGTGGATTTTGAAATTGACTTGAATACTGATAGATTTTTTGAGTCCATGTTTTTTGCTTTTCGCTGCCATAGATCCAACCTTTCATATTCTTGGTTTCAACCACAAACACCCCGAAGACAGACACAATAATGTGGTCAATTTGGGTGGTTCCATTGTCTGTGGGCAACGTGACATTGTTGATTAACTGATATTGCGTTTGGTCGAGTTGCCATTTGATGGCCACTTTAACCATCAACTCGCCGACCCATCCTTTAAACCGTGGTGACTTGATCACCACGCCAATGATCAATAACGGAATGACAAACCACAATGCAGCAAACATCGACAAGAAGTCCATGCGGCACACTCACTTGAATTAGATTTTGAATTGATCTTGCTGATTGCAAGGTTTGCGCTAGATTATCACAATCGCCACGTTGACCTACGTTTACCAAGTCGCACCAAATAAGCGCACAAACCATCATCCTGCACCATTTTAGCCATATCAACACGCAAGCACCAAGGCTGCCAATCAGTCGAATAAAGCCCAAACGTATAAAAATCAGAGTGTTTTGGCTCAAATCAATGACTTGGCCCAAGCCTTGCTATAATCAATGCGAGGGACGCATTGCGTCTCCATAAAGGTGGCTAGGGTTCCGAGACATCGTCCAAGCGATGTTTGGCTGGTCCGAGAGCCACCGGTTTCTAGCGGTATAGACCCACGCGGTCTGTTCACAATAGGGACTACACGGCGGGACAAAAGCCCGGGAGATTGACGCACATCGTTGCGTGCTCCCTCTTTTTGTCTACTGCTTGGAGTCCTGTCATGTCTGATTCTCTCTCAACCGCCGTTCACACGGGTCAAGCCTTGTGGGAAGACCTGATTCCTGCGGGATTTCATTGGTCAGCCAAAGTGCGCCGTGGCACGGTGCTGCGGTTTACTGCACAGGCCGACAAGGCCAATCTGTCCACGCTACTGTTTAACGCCGAAGAAAAACTCGAACGCTACAACATGCCGGACTCGCTTAAGGCGCAGCACACGGCTTTTTTGTCGGCGGGTCATGTCTGTTACTCCGACATGGGACGGATTTTGGCGGCGATTGTGCGCGATGACACGGGCTGGGCCGATGCCTTTTGTGGGGTGTCGGATGCGCAAAATATTCAACAAAAATATGGCAGCAAAACCTTTGATGATGCCCGTAACGGCATGTATCGCAATGGCCGCGACGGTCTATTGGTCGAGATGGGTAAATGGGGCTTGGGCAAAAAAGACCTCGTCACCCCACTGAACATATTTAGCAAAGTCACCGTAGATGAATCAGGCCGCTTGCAATGGCAAGCCGATCACTGCAAAGCCGGTGACGTGGTCGAACTGCGCTTTGAGATGGATTGCTTGGTCATGTTGTCTACCGCACCGCATCCGCTGGATACCTCGCCTACCTACTCACCCGCTGCGGTCAAGATCAGCGCCTTTGACGCCTTGCCAGTTGCCACCGATGATCTGTGCCGCAGTTCTTGCGAGCAAAACGGACGGGGCTACCAAAACAACCAGCGGTATTTTGCAGGTTTACCGCAATCGGTAACCCCTCTCAACCCATCGGTAGGAGCATGATCATGACGTTTCTTCATACCCCGTTAAAAGCCAGTACGCTCCTTACCGAAGATGCCGTATTACGTGAAATCTGCCCATCCGGTGAGCCGTGGATGGGTCGCGTCGCCAAAGGCCAAACCTTTAGAATTGTCGATTTAGAGGGCAATCAAGCGGTTGATACGATTTTTTATAATGCCGATGACGTGACTGAGCGCTATAGCTTAAGCGATACCATTAGCCGCTCAAACCAGTTGTATTTGGGCTTAGGCTCCAAGTTGTATTCCAGCGAAGGCCGTGTGATGGCGGTAATTAGCGCCGATCTATGTGGCCGCCATGACACCCTTGGTGGCGCATGTGCCAGTGAAAGCAATACCGTGCGTTACGCGCTCGAAAAACGCCCGATGCACAGTTGCCGCGATAACTATATGGACGCGATTGCCAATTTTGACTTGGCGCAAGACGTTGGCCTACATGTGCGCGACATTGGCGCAAATATTAACTTTTTTATGAATGTGCCCGTGACGCCAGACGGCCATTTGACCTTTGCCGACGGTATTTCAGCGGCAGGTAAATATGTCGAGATGGTGGCGGCAATGGATTTAATTGTGCTGATTTCTAACTGCCCACAACTGAATAACCCGTGTAACGCCTATAACCCGACACCGATTGAACTGTTGGTCTGGGATACCGCGATTGATATAGATCTTGATACAGACACCTTAGCGTTGAGCGACAGCGACTTAAACACCCACACCACAGCGCAAGGGGTTTAAGCATGTTTAGCAAAGTCCTGATTGCCAACCGTGGCGCGATTGCTTGCCGGATTATTCGTACGCTTAAACAACTGGGCATTGGCTCGGTGGCAGTGTATTCCGACGCCGACCACGACGCCCTGCACGTGTCACTGGCTGACGAAGCCTACTGTATTGGGCCAGCGCCAGCCAGCGAGAGCTATCTGAACGCCGATAAAATTCTAGAGGTCGCGCAACAGACTGGCGCACAGGGGATTCATGCGGGTTATGGATTTTTGTCCGAAAACGCCGATTTTTCGGATCGTTGTGCGGCGCTTGGCATTGCTTTTATTGGCCCAACCGGCGATCAAATGCGCGCCTTTGGCCTTAAGCATACCGCGCGTGAATTGGCCTTGGCTGCTCACGTGCCCCTATTAACCGGCAGTGATTTGCTGGACGATCTGGCCGATGCACAACGCGAAGCTGCACGGATTGGCTATCCGGTCATGCTGAAAAGTACCGCAGGCGGCGGCGGGATTGGCATGCGTTTGGTCTGGACAGACGCTGAGTTGGTCGATGCTTATGCTGCGGTATCACGACTGGCACAGGCCAATTTTAAAGACGCCGGATTGTACTTAGAAAAATACGTACAAGCGGCGCGACATATCGAAGTACAGGTGTTTGGTGATGGACAAGGCGGTGTGCTGGCCTTGGGCGAACGCGATTGCTCGGTGCAACGGCGCAACCAAAAAGTGATCGAAGAGACCCCTGCACCGCACCTGTCAGATGAACAACGTCATTTGCTACAACAAACTGCTATCCGCTTGATGCAATCGGTCAACTATCGCTCGGCGGGTACGGTTGAATTTGTGATGGATGCAGTCACGCAAGCGTTTTACTTTTTGGAGGTCAACACCCGCCTACAAGTCGAACATGGCGTAACCGAACAAGTGTTTGGCGTGGATCTGGTGGCATGGATGGTGCTGTTGGCCAGCGGTGATTTTGTCTTGCCGACCTCACTGCCTGCACCGCAAGGCGCATCGATTCAAGTACGCGTGTATGCCGAAGATCCGGCACGCAATTTTCAGCCGTCATCGGGTGTACTGACCCAAGCGCAGTTTCCGGCACAGGCACGGGTTGAAGCCGCCGTACAACGTGGCTCAAGCGTGCCGCCGTATTACGATCCGATGGTGGCTAAAATCATCGTGCATGCACCTGACCGCGCACAGGCAATTGCTCAACTACAAACCGCATTGGACGACACCCATTTAGCCGGTATCGAAACCAACTTGGATTATCTTAAGGCCATTTTGGCCGGTGATGTGTTTCAGGCTGGACGACAAACCACACGTTATCTCAACGACTTTGTTTGGCAAGCCACCCGTATGGAAGTGCTGGATGCCGGTGTACAAACTGCGGTGCAAGACGCGACTGGCCGCTTAGGCTATTGGGATGTGGGTGTGCCGCCGTCTGGAGCGATGGATGCCTTGGCGTTAAAAATTGGCAATCGCCTGCTTGGTCAGGATGATAACGCCGCAGGGCTTGAATGCACCATGAGTGGGCCAACGCTTAAGTTTTATTGCGCAAGCCAAGTGTGTGTGACCGGTGCGCCCTTGCCGGTTAGCATTGATGGTGTGGATCAACCGATGTGGACGGTATTAAGCGTTCAAGCCGGACAGACCTTGTCTTTGGGCCGGCTTGAATCTGGCTGTCGCAGTTATTTGGCCGTATCGGGTGGCATTGATGTACCGGATTATCTGGGCAGTCAGGCCACCTTTACCTTGGGCCAGTTTGGTGGCCATGCCGGACGCAACCTACGCTTGGGCGATATGCTGCCCATCCATGCCATCACGGCAGATGCAACAAAATCGGACATGTTGAGCAGCACACTGAATCCTGCCGTATTGCCGGTATATACCAATCATTGGCAGATTGGCGTGTTGTATGGGCCGCATGGCGCGCCAGACTTTTTTACCCCTGCCGATATTGAGATGTTCTTTAGCACCGACTGGCAGATTCATTACAACTCTAGCCGGACTGGGGTGCGTTTGATTGGGCCTAAGCCACAATGGGCGCGTACCGATGGCGGTGAGGCGGGCTTACATCCATCCAACATCCATGATAACGCCTATGCCATTGGCGCGATTGACTTTACCGGCGACATGCCAGTGATCTTGGGGCCAGACGGGCCAAGTTTGGGCGGTTTTGTCTGCCCTGCGGTGGTGGTCAAAGCCGAACTGTGGAAGCTGGGCCAGCTCCGTGCGGGCGACACCGTGCGCTTTATTCCGATTAGCCAAGCGCAAAGCGATCAGCTTGAGTCCCAACAAGATGAAGCATTGGCCGGATTACTCAGCGACAATTCATCGAGTGGTTTTGATCTAGCGATTCGTGCCGAACCGGAGACCCTACAATCAGCAATTTTGGATCGGCAAGCCGGTCAGCATGGCATGCCCGATGTGGTCTATCGTCCGGCTGGCGACAATTACCTGCTGATTGAATACGGCCCATTGGTGCTGGATCTCAACTTGCGCTTTCGGGTCCATGCCTTGATGCAGTGGGTGCAAGCCCAGCAGATTGACGGGATTATTGATCTGACCCCTGCCATTCGCTCCTTGCAGATTCATTATGATGCCAATGTGATTAGCCAACAGCGTTTACTGGCCTTGATCAAATCGGCTGAAGCACAACTACCGGCCATTGATGACATGGTTGTGCCGTCGCGCACCGTGTGGCTGCCGCTGGCATGGAATGATTCACAAACTCGCTTAGCGATTGATAAATATATGCAGTCGGTTCGGCCTGATGCGCCGTGGTGTCCGAGCAATATCGAATTTATTCAACGCATGAACGGCTTGGACTCGATTGATGCGGTCAAACAGATTGTGTTTGATGCGCGTTATTTGGTCATGGGCTTGGGCGATGTGTATTTGGGCGCGCCGGTCGCCACACCACTTGACCCGCGCCATCGCTTAGTCACCACCAAATACAACCCAGCTCGTACGTGGACACCAGAAAATGCCGTTGGTATTGGCGGCGCGTATATGTGTATCTATGGCATGGAAGGACCGGGTGGTTATCAGTTTGTTGGCCGTACCATCCAAATGTGGAACCGCTACCGCGAAACGCCAGAGTTTGAACAGGGCAAACCATGGCTGCTGCGTTTTTTTGATCAGATTCGGTTTTATGAAGTCTCTGAAGACGAATTGATGCAAATGCGCGCTGAATTTGCCGCCGGACGTTTGCGGGTCAAAATCGAAGATGGCGAACTGAGTTTGCGCCAATACAATCAATTTTTGGCCGACAATCACAGCAGCATTGATGCCTTTAAAACCACCCAGCAACAATCATTTGATGCCGAACGCGAACGCTGGCGCATCGCGGGTCAAGCCGAATACTTAAGCGAGCC
>JBBKWH010000119.1:0-4352 GCA_037968855.1 Moraxellaceae bacterium
CAATCAGCCAGCGCGCAGTTCTTTATCAACGTCAAAAACAACGGCTTTTTGAACCATAGCGGCAAAAGCATGCAAGGCTGGGGCTATGCGGTGTTTGGTCGTGTGGTCGAAGGCATGGACGTGATTAACAAAATGAAAGGCGTCAAAACTGGCAACGTCGCCGGTCATGGTGATGTACCAACCACGCCAATCATGATCGAAAAAGCAGAAATGCTGACCAAGGAATAATCAAGGCGTGCATCGGTTATTGATTTCCGACTTGCACCTCTCGCCTGACCACCCCCGCCTCGTGCGGGGGTTTGTCAATCTGGTACAGGCAAGCCAAGGACAAGTCGATGAGCTGTATATTTTGGGCGATTGGTTTGAAACATGGGTTGGTGATGATGACGACGCCGTCTGGCTAAATCAAGTCGTGGACGTGCTCCACGCCTTTGTCCAAGCCGGTAGTCGCGTCTTGGTCATGCATGGCAATCGTGATTTTTTGCTCGGTCAGGCATTTGTGGATCGGTTTGGTGGCGAATTATTGCCCGAACAAATCAGCATCGACATGCACGGTCAGCAGGTTCGTTTAGAACATGGTGATGCGCTGTGTACCGACGATCTTAAATATCAAGCTTTTCGTAGCATGAGCCGTGATCCGGCATGGCAAGCCGGTATGCTCAGCCAACCGCTTGAGCAACGCCGTCAAATTGCCCAAATGATGCGCATGCAAAGCCAAATGAGTGGCGCAAACACGCCCGATAACATCATGGACGTGAATGCTGATGCAGTTGCCACGGTGATGAACGGTCATGATGTATTGCTCCATGGACATACCCACCGTCCGATGTTGCATGATCTATCGGATGGCAAACAGCGACTGGTGCTTGGCGACTGGCGGGAAGCGACTGGCGAAGCCATGATTGCTCGCCAACAAAACAATCAGGCTGTCGCGCTTGAAACGTGGCATTTTTAGCCAAAGATCAGTTAGCCAAAGCCCCGACAAAAAAAGCCCCGACCAAAGTCGATCACATCGGCTTTGGTCTATTCGCCTCAAACATTGATCGGATGATGTGAGACGATCTGGATAAACCATGCAAAAATCGACCTAAGATCGACTGAATAAACCAACCATTTAAACTACATCTCACCTTTAGGAGTGCAACCCATGAACCGACAGGCATGGATTATCTCTGGTGCTCTGGCCTTTTGCGTTTTTGGCGGTGCGTGTGCCACCATGAGCAATCAAAAACGACTTGATGCTCAGCAAATTCACACCGATCGGGTCAGTCAGTTTTTAATCACCCAAGATCAAAAAACCCTGATTGCCTTGGGGCAACAGCATCATTATTTTTTGGCCTTAACACCCAAAATGAAACGTATTTTGCAACATCCAGCACGGCATTTGATGCATGCTCGTTTTGCAGATTTTGACTTACAACGCAATCAGCATCTTCAGGGATCTTTTGTTGTCTCCATCAGTGAGTCGGCTTACTTAAGTCTGCCGCTGGATCAACAACAATCCCTCAAACAAATCGGCTTTAGTAATATCTCGCATCAATATACAGCCAATGGTGAACTGACTGGACAGCGCTATAGCGCATTGGGTTTTCATGCACCATCGTCACTCCAAGCTTTTAATAACCCTTATAACATTCGGGTCAAGTATCAATACGATACACTCGGCAAAACGGTTGATCGCTTGATCAGCACCCCGCTTGCGGTGACGGCTGATGGTGTTTTGGTGGTGGGGGTCGCTGCTGCTGCGGTGATTGCGGCTCCGTTTGTCGGCTTGGCTCAATTGCTTAAATAGATCGAGCAAATATCAAACCAAAAAAAAGCAGCCAAAGCTGCTTTTTTTGCTAATCGAGTCGATTACTTGCTGTAGCGACCAACCATTTTTTCTAGCGAAACCACCTTAATTTTGCTGGCTTGGCCTGCGGTACCAAAGGCTTCATAACGTGCAACGCAGACATCTTGCATCGCGGTCACAGTCTTGGCAAAGAACTTGCGTGGATCAAACTCTGACGGATTGACTGCCATTTCACGACGAATCGCACCGGTTGATGCCAAGCGCAAATCGGTATCAATATTGACTTTACGCACGCCAAACTTGATTGCCTCAACGATTTGCTCGACTGGCACGCCATAGGTTTCTTTGATATCACCGCCATATTGGTTGATGATCGCCAACCACTCTTGTGGCACGCTTGACGAACCATGCATGACCAAATGGGTGTTTGGAATCGCTGCGTGGATCTCTTTGATCCGGTCAATCGCCAAAATATCGCCAGTCGGTGGACGGGTAAATTTATATGCACCATGACTGGTACCAATGGCAATCGCTAATGCATCGACACCGGTATCAGTCACAAATTGCTTGGCTTCTTCGACGCTGGTCAGCAGTTGGCTGTGGTCTAACACGCCTTCTGCACCGACACCATCTTCGTCGCCTGCCATGCCGGTTTCAAGACTACCCAAACAGCCAATCTCACCTTCAACCGACACACCACAAGCATGCGCCAACTTGACCACTTCACGGGTCACGCTGACGTTGTAGTCGTAATCCGCTGGAGTTTTACCGTCTTCACCCAATGAGCCATCCATCATCACCGATGAAAAACCCAATTGAATCGAACGCTGGCAAATGGCGGGGCTAGTCCCATGATCTTGGTGCATGACCACTGGAATATGTGGCCACTCTTCAATCGCTGCCAAAATTAAATGACGCAAGAATGGCGCACCGGCATATTTACGCGCACCGGCTGAGGCTTGCACAATCACTGGAGAATCCGTTTGATCGGCTGCCATCATGATGGCGCGCATTTGCTCTAGGTTATTGACGTTAAAGGCAGGAACGCCGTAATTGTGTTCGGCTGCATGATCGAGCAGCTGACGCAATGAAATAAGGGCCATGTGTATTCTCCCGAAAGTTTGGCCATTCTAGCGTGACTGCAACAATAAATCAGGTCTGATCGATTGAAATTGATCACATCTTCTATGAAAAAACCCCGCACACTGGCGGGGTTTTTTTAACAGCTCAATATTATTGAGCAGCGTCAGCTTTTTGCTCAGCAGCATTGGCTTCTGCGCTAGCAGCCATGCTGTTGGCCGCATCGGCAGTGGCATTAGCAGCGTCAGCAGTCGCAGCAGCAGCAGATGCAGTTGCATCAGCAGTGGCATCAGTCACGGCATCAGCAGCGTTAAGAGCAGTACCAGCAACAACGGCACCAGCAGTTTGTGCAGCGTCAACTGTTGCGTCAGCAGCGTTTTCAGTTGCTTGTGCTGCGTTGTCTGCTGCCATTGATGCGTCATGTGCGGCTGAGTCAGCTGCCATTTCTGCATGGTCTTGGGTCTTTTCGCTGCAAGCAGCCAAAGACAATGGCAGGGCAAGTGCAGCAGCAATCAAAAGAGCGTTCTTCATAAGGGTCACCTCAACAGTAAAAAAACTTGTGGATTTGGTCTTTACACTGAGTAGCGTCCTGCCAACGCAGCAACAGCGGGAAGCGTTTTGCCTTCGACAAACTCGAGGAACGCACCACCACCGGTTGAAATATAGCCCAAACGATCCGTCACGGCATATTTGTCAATCGCTGCGAGAGTATCACCACCGCCTGCAATCGAAAAGCCCTGACTGTCGGCAATCGCGTGTGCAAGTGTTTGAGTTCCGTGACCAAATGCATCGACCTCGAACACACCAACAGGGCCATTCCACAAAATAGTTTTAGCCTGTTTAAGCAGTTCGGCAAAGGCAATCGCAGTTTCTGGACCAATATCCAGAATCATATCGTGATCCGCAATTTCTGAGATTTTCTTTACAATAGGTGTTGCCGCTGTGACAAAAGCCATAAAGTCACCTGTCAACTCACGTGCATCTGCCACCACTACGTCGACCGGCAATGGCACACTGACTTTGGCGGCAATGGCTTTGGCTGTATCGATTAAATCAGCTTCATACAATGACCGACCGACGTTATAACCAGCGGCGGCCAAGAAGGTGTTGGCAATCCCGCCGCCTACAATCAATTGGTCACAAATATTGGCCAATGAGGTCAGCACGTCCAACTTGGTTGATACTTTAGAGCCTGCCACAATCGCGACCATGGGATGCTCAGGCGCTTGCATGGCACGACCTAATGCATCTAGCTCGTTTGCCAACAATGGGCCAGCACAAGCAATTTTTGCAAAGCGTGCAACCCCTTCGGTTGAGGCTTCTGCACGGTGTGCTGTACCAAAAGCATCCATCACAAACACGTCGGCCAGTGCGGCATATTTTTGCGCCAGCACGTCGTTATTTTTCTTTTCGCCAGTATTAAAACGAACATTTTCGAGCAATACGACTTGGCCTTGGGCCACATCAACGCCATCCAAAT
>JBBKWH010000120.1:0-5047 GCA_037968855.1 Moraxellaceae bacterium
AAGCAAACTTTGCAATGTCTTATAAATAGCCATTTTTTCATAAAAGTTTTTTTTCAACAAATAGTTATTTAAAATATTAAACAATCCTCCTGTAAGTATTCCAAATGGGATCGCATAAAAATAGTCCTGATAAAATGATGTAAAGCTAACACCTACCACAGCAATGGTGGTAATTATAGTAAAAATAAATAATATAACTGAAGAAAAATATAGAATTCCTTTTTCATCTTCTTTGTCCGCACTTAAAATTGAAAAATCCAATCTTAAGCTGGACAAAGAATTTGCTAAATAAACAAATGCTGCATAGGTTGAAAAAAATCCAAAAAACTTCGGCTCATAAATTCTTGAAAGTATAGGCGATGCCAATACTACTGTGAGCTGTCCAATTGTAGACCCGCTCATCAATACCAAAAGGTTTCTCAATTAAATACTATCTCTTTTAAAGCCTGATATCTGTTTCAGATTTATCAAAAACATATTTCAAATCATAAACGACACTCTTTTGTTTACCTAATGTCCGAATTGCCTCGATACCCATATCTTTAAACTGATGATGCGCAACAGCCAAGATAATACCATCGTAAGTGTTTACATCAGGTTGATCACACAACTGGATACCATACTCATGCATTGCCTCAGCCGCATCAACCCAAGGGTCATACACATCAACCTGTACATCATACTCTTTGAGCGCATTGATCATCTCAATGATCTTGGTATTGCGAATGTCTGGACAATTCTCTTTAAAGGTTAGACCCAAGATCAAAATACGGCTCTTATGGACCTGAATCTCTTTAAGCACCATCTGCTTAACCAATTGACTGGCGACATACTCACCCATCTTGTCATTTAGGCGGCGTGCAGCTAGAACGATCTCAGGATGATGGCCAATAGACTCGGCTTTATGCGTTAAATAATATGGATCAACCCCAATACAATGCCCACCCACCAAACCCGGTCTAAACGGCAGGAAGTTCCACTTGGTCCCCGCAGCAATTAATACTTCTTCGGTATCAATGCCCATTTTATTAAAGATCAGCGCCAACTCGTTAATCAAGGCAATATTGACATCACGCTGGGTATTTTCAATCACCTTAGAGGCTTCAGCCACTTTAATGCTGGAGGCCTTATGCGTGCCGACAGTAATGATCTGGTTGTATAAGGCATCGACCAAATCGGCGACTTCTGGGGTCGAACCGGAGGTGACTTTTTTGATATTGGTCACACGGTGGGCTTTATCACCAGGGTTAATCCGCTCTGGACTATAACCGGCAAAAAAATCGACATTAAAGGTCAGACCGGATACCCGTTCCAATACTGGTACACAGTCTTCTTCAGTTGCACCCGGATAGACGGTGGACTCATAGATCACAATATCGCCACGCTTGAGCACTTTGCCAATGCTCTCAGACGCTTTGATCAACGGCGTTAAATCGGGACGACGGTGGGCATCAATCGGCGTAGGTACAGTCACAATAAACACATTACAGTCAGACAGATCGTTTAGATCGGCGCTATAGCTCAGTTGATTGGCTTCGGCCAGCTCGGCATCGCTCACTTCTAGCGTGCTGTCTTTGCCTTGACGTAATGCCTCAATGCGTGAGGTATGAATATCAAACCCCACCACACTGCGCTGCTTGCCAAACTCAACGGCTAAAGGCAAACCGACATAGCCTAAACCAATCACCGCTAATTTAATTTGATCCAGTTGCAACATTGTTTATTCCTTGAACAGGCTATATTGATCATAAGACCGAAAAAAAGACACGCTACCGCCCCAAGATTACACGTCAAAGGATCTTGAGGACGAAAATACTAGGTCAAACTAAAAACATTGCACACCATTAATATGCGAGCAATACAGATACATCTGTATTGAAGCCGAATATTACGCCCTACAATATCCCTAAACAAGAGAAGAGGTCACAATAACAGTGCATTATGACAATCTAGTGCTCAATTTTGTGCACATTGGCCAAGCTGACTTTAATTTGCTGCGGCTGATTTAACAGATTGAGCAAAATAATAATCCGCTCTGCACCATCAAACGCCATAAACACGGCATCAATTCCGCTATATGGCCCAATATTGACGTGCACTGCGTCCCCTTGTTGCAACTCGCCCAAACATGGGGCTTGAGCCATGCGTTGTTTTAGCCGCTCAATCAAAGCATCCGGCACGGCAATCGGATGTGCACCAAAACTGACCAGCCGCAACACCCCACGGGTCGAGCGAATCGGCGCCCAGTTGTCGTCCACACAGCTCAGGTGGATAAACAAATAATTGGGAAACAACGGCTCGGTCAGTAGTACCCGCTTGCCGCGTTTAATCCGCTCGACCTGTACAACTGGCAAAAAACACACATAGCCTTGCTGGGTCAGATTTTGTTCGGCCCGAAACTGTTGTTGGGCGCGGCAATGCACCACATACCATGCCGCGTCACTGTGATCCGAGGTCATCACGGTTGTCACCAATCAATCACGACTTGTTGGAGCGGTATTGATAGCCGTACTGGTAGCCGTATCCTGTCCCTGCCCCTTGCTGGATATCGTTAAACACCACCCCTTGCACGGTGACACCCGCTTGTACCAGACGGTTATTGGCCACCTCTAGCTCTTTGATATCGGTATGGCCATAACGAGCGATCATTAAGGTCAAGCCCGCTTTACGGCCAATAATCACCCCATCAGTCGCAGCCAACAATGGCGGTGAATCCAGAATGACAAAATCAAAGGTGCTGCTCAGTTCATCCATTAAGGTATTAAACCGCTCGTTCAGCAGTAACTCGGCCGGATTAGGCGGAATCGCCCCCGTGTTTAAAAACTCCAAGCCTTCAACATTGGTTTTATGGCAGAGCAGATCGAGGTTGGATTCTTTGCCCTGCAAATACTCCGACAGGCCCACACCACGCTCTAACTCAAAGTAATTAAACAAATGACCACGGCGCATATCGGCATCAATCAGCACGACAGACTTGCCCATCTGTGCCATGACTGCCGCAAAGTTGGCGGCAATAAACGACTTGCCAATACTGGGTGACGGGCCAGTGATCAAAATCACATTGTTGCGACCGGCAGCAGCAAAATGCACCACGGTGCGCAAACTGCGTAAACTCTCAATCGCCATGTCTTCGCTGTCTTGCGCTGCCAGCAAATGCTGCTGACCTTTACGAAAACGACGAGTGAGCTTGCGCTGCATGATCGAGCGCGGCACGGTGGCCAAGATCGATAGCCCCAAGCGTGACTCAATCAAGCTGCTGTCTTTTAGACCGCTAAACAACAGGTTTTTGAGCAAGATTAAGGCCGTACCGGCAAACCCACCCAACAACACCGCCAGCATCAGCACCAACGAGCGCTTAGGCTTGATCGGTTCCATTGGTTTGACCGCTTGGTCGATCACTCGTACGTTACCAATCTCACTGGCTTTGACCACTTTGAGCTGCTGGTAACTGTTGAGCAAACTGGTGTATAGCTCGGTGTTGACTTGCACATCACGGAACAATTGCAGATACAAACGCTGGATCTCTGGGATCTGGGTCATGCGTTGTTCGAGCTTTTTGTTCTCTTGCGCCAGTTCGGCCAGTTGTGCGTTGACCTCGGCCATGAGCGGATATTCATCGGTAAAACGGGCTTTCAGCTCGGCGGCTTTTTGTTCGAGTTCCATGCGTGTGGTTTTTAGGCTCACGCTTTGCATCAGCAACAGTTCGGACTCTTTGGTCACGTCAATGGTGTTGTTTTGACGGCGGAACTCGTTATAACGACGCTCTGAGGCTTCTAACTCATCTTTAAGCTCTGGCAATTGTGCCTTTAAAAAAGCCAAGGTCTTTTGGGTTTCGGCTGAACGACGCTCGACGTTTTGCTTGAGATACACCTGCATGATCTCGTTGAGCGTTTGGGTGATCAGGGTAGGATTGGTGCCTTGATAACTGAGCGCCAAAATACCGGTCAGCTTGCCTTTTTCGGAGACCGACAAGCGCGAAGACAAGTCTTGTGCTGCGCTACGCAGGCTTTTTTTGACCAAAAACAGCGTGCCCTGTGACGAGGCATCGTTGACCAATAGATCAATCGTGCCCATTGGCGTATCAACATGGGTGGCTTGGCCGATCAAGCCGGTCAGCAGTACTTGCTCGTTCAGGCTAATTTGATACGTCTTGTTGCCTTTTAGGGTCAGGGTCAAGCGTTGATCCAGCAGTGCTTCGGACACATCCAAACGTGCCAAGTCGATATAGGTGCGATCAATCTGATAAAACACATGCTTGGGCGAATGCATCAGCACATGCGGCAAGGGCTGGCGCACGCGTTGCGTTAATTGCTCTTGTGGACTGCTCAGGCCGATGTCTAGCTTCAGGTTTCTGAGCGCTTGACCCAGCACAAAACGCGACTTGAGCAGCTCGATCTCGGTTTGGGCCGGTGATTTGACATCCATCACGCTAGACAGATCGCCAAGCAAGGCGGCAGAGGCGTTTTTGTTGCTCTCCACTTGGATCAGACCATCGACGGCATACACCGGTTTGGTCACGCGCAGATACAGCACGGCCAATGCCACCGCCACGATCACACAGAGCAAGATCCAATACCAATGTTTAATCAGCGTGCGGGCTAATTCTTTTAGATCAATGGTGTCATCAAGTTCGTGATGTTGTTGTGTGTTACTCACGGTCATTATGCAATCCAATGCCAGATGCCCAATAAGGGCAATAAAAAATCAGGTGATGTATCGCTGCGGACTGCGGTTAGCATAATTTTTGCTCCCACTCACTCACGCCTTGAATGATCAGGTTACGTGCCGCCACAAACGCGTCTTTGGGATGCCGGTAAGGATCATCAATATCCTTGCCGCTCCAATGCCCCAACCGAAATACCTTACCTTTGCTAAATGGCCATTGCTGCTCGACCACTTTGACCTGCTCGGTGCTCATGGTCAGCACAATATCGGCACTGAGCATTAAGTTACGGTCCAACGGACGGCCAATATGCTTGGAAATATCAATGCCCAGTTCGGCCATACATTCCACGGCCATGGCATCAGCCGGATGGCCACTTAAGCC
>JBBKWH010000121.1:0-5572 GCA_037968855.1 Moraxellaceae bacterium
GCCGGTGTGCTGTCTGAATTAGAGCAACTGGGCTTTGGGATCGTGGCGTTTGCTTGCACCACCTGTAACGGGATGTCCGGTGCGCTTGATCCAGTCATTCAGCAAGAACTCATTGACCGTGACCTGTACGCCACTGCGGTGCTGTCGGGTAACCGTAATTTTGATGGCCGGATTCATCCATATGCCAAGCAAGCATTTTTGGCCTCGCCGCCGCTAGTGGTTGCCTACGCAATTGCTGGAACCATTCGTTTTGATATCGAAAAAGACGCACTCGGCTACGACAAAGACGGCAACCCAATCCGCTTGGTTGACATCTGGCCATCAGATGCCGAAATCGACGCACTGGTCGCCAAAAGCGTCAAGCCAGAGCAATTCCGTCAGGTCTACATTCCAATGTTTGATCTGGGCAACGTCGAACAAGCCGCCAGCCCGTTATACGACTGGCGTCCAATGTCTACCTACATTCGCCGTCCGCCGTACTGGGAAGGGGCTTTGGCTGGTGAACGCGCGCTTAAAGGCATGCGTCCGTTGGCCGTGCTGGGTGACAACATCACCACCGATCATCTGTCGCCATCCAACGCGATCATGATGAACAGCGCCGCGGGTGAATACCTGCACAAAATGGGCCTGCCAGAAGAAGACTTCAACAGCTACGCGACTCACCGTGGCGACCATTTGACCGCGCAACGGGCGACTTTTGCCAATCCAAAATTGCTCAACGAAATGGTGCGCAACGATGATGGCAGCATCAAGCAAGGCTCGCTGGCCCGTATCGAACCTGAAGGCCAAGTGACCCGCATGTGGGAGGCGATTGAAACCTACATGGAACGCAAGCAACCGCTGATCATCATCGCGGGTGCTGACTACGGTCAAGGCTCTAGCCGCGACTGGGCGGCCAAAGGTGTGCGTTTGGCCGGTGTTGAAGCGATTGTGGCCGAAGGTTTTGAGCGCATTCACCGCACCAACTTGGTGGGCATGGGGGTGTTACCGCTAGAGTTTAAAGCGGGAACCAACCGCAACACCTTAAACATCGACGGCACCGAGACCTTTGATGTGTTGGGCGAGCGCACGCCACGCGGCGACTTGACCTTGGTGATTCATCGTCAAAACGGCGAGACCCTCGACGTGCCTGTGACCTGCCGTTTGGATACCGCTGAAGACATCAGCGTGTATGCGGCGGGTGGTGTGTTGCAGCGCTTTGCGCAGGACTTTTTGGAAGGGAATGTGTAAGCGTTTAGTCAGTTAAAGCGAAAAGCCCCGTCGAAAGATGGGGCTTTTTTTAAATCGGGTTATACTGTCTCAATGACCCATGTTTTGGAATGTATTGAGATGAATCAAAAACTAGCAGCCTATGGCGTAGTTGCTGTTGAGCGCCCTAAAATCAAAGCTACCAAGCAGCTTGATTTAACTGGCAATGCGGGACGTCAAATTGTGAAGTCAGAAACCAAGTTGGCACTGCGCACACATGCAAAAACCTTTAAAAAGCTTGCTGATATGTAATGGATATTATTTGTTTTCCGTTTGAGCGTGTTATTGAGATTAATGCCTTTATTTTATCCACTGAGCGAGGAATGAAGGGCGTAGCAGATATTGCGAAGTTACAAGGTGCATTAGGTCGCGTGGACAACGCAATTGTCTACGAAGGGCTTGATGATGTGTTCGAAATTTCTGCAAAGTATGCAGCGTGTATTGCCATTGCCCATGCGCTATCTGATGCCAACAAACGCACAGGCTTAGCAGTTGCACTAGAGTATTTATCGCTCAACGACTTTGAGCTTGTACAAGACAACGATTTACTGGCAGATGCCATGCGGGATTTGGTGCTGGGTGTGTTAAGTGAAGGTGATTTTGCAGATGTGTTATATGCTTACTACCTAAAAGGCATGAATGAATAGCAGAATAGCTATAAGTACTAAGTAGAAAGTAATCATGCATAAATCATCTGATGATCTATGTTTTACCAAGATGATCAATGGCAGAATTACATGATTACTTAGCGAGGCCCACTTAGCGGATAATATGTTGCCGTGTTTTGTGTGGGACTTCTTGAAAGAAAGTGCGATTTAAGCTTTAGCGCCTACTGCTAAAACCTCCCTGTTACAAGCATAGGTGTTTTCGTATTGCACGTTCAGATACGAGCTATGTCTCGATCTTATAAGTTACATTGATTCAACCGGAGACCACCATGAGCATGGGCGGTGATTTTTATGCCATTACAGATGTGCAACTACAGCAATTACTTGATGAGAGCCTCGACTATGCCGCGTTTTTGCATGGCGAGTTAGCCGAGCAGCCGCGTGAGTGCTTTAGTGATGGCGAGTATCTATGGTTTGAGCTAACCCAATTGCTAGATGATGAAAGCGCCTGCGGTTATGACACCACCTTTGCTGTGCCAGAGTCATCGGGCTATGCCTTTGCCGTGCAGGTCAAACAGATTGCACAGGCGCTGAGTCAGTTAAGTGATGATGAGATACGGCAGCGATGTGAGCGTATAGAGCTGAATGAAGACGACAGCGTAGATGCCGTGGTTGAGGTGGTGTTGAGCCTGACCGCGTTTTATCAACGGGCAGCGAGTCATGGCGATGCGGTGTTGTTTCGGGTGACATAGTGCAATTGGGCTGTTGGTTGGCTGCCATGGTGCATCAACAGCGTGAAACCAAACGCTAACGGCGCGCTGTGCTAAGGATTGTACAGTTGATGGTTTTGTAGGTGGCGAACATCATGGCAGATTCAAGCAACGACGAGCACTGGATTGATCCGGCATGGCTACTCAGTTCTGATACTGACTTGGTGATGGTCATGATTAGCGGGGTGGGCATTTATGTGGTGCTCATGCTGCTGACTCGTTTGGCAGGGCTACGTAGTTTTTCCAAGATGTCGAGCTTTGACTTTGCATTGACTGTGGCTTGTGGGTCAATCATTGCTTCTACCTTGCTCAATAAACAGCCTACGCTCATGATTGGCGTGTTTGGCCTAACGGTGGTATATGCCATGCGCTATGCCTTATCCAAGCTACGTCATCGCTTTGATTGGGTGGGGCGTTTGGTCGATAACCAGCCGTTGCTGCTAATGCGCAGATCGACTGTTTTGCATGGCAATCTTAAAAAATCCCGCGTGACCGAGCAGGATCTCAAACAGTTTTTGCGCTTGGCAGGGATTCGAGATCGTGAACAGGTGTTGGCCGTGGTTCTCGAAACCACTGGCGATGTCTCGGTCATCAAAGTTGGCGATACTGTTGATGATACGCTGGATGATTGGCTGTTTGATAACGTAAGAGATGCATAACACCCACTCACGCAATGCAAGATGCTACCGCTTTACACTACGGATTGACCCTATCTTGCGTCATGCTGATCAGATGGACATGACACAGCAAAGCAGGGGATCAATATGCGTAAAATAATCATTAGCTCGGTACTTGCGGCGATTGTTGGGGCTGGTTTGTTTGGCGTGTATGTCAGTCAGCGCCAGCCAGAACCCATCCAGCGACCTGTGGTTGATTTTGAAAACATGGGCCATTTAGTCGCGCTAAAAATGAATTATTCAGACGTGATCGAATACACCAAGCAACGCACCCAAGCGATTCCGCTCAGTGGTTATGATCTGATTTTGGGCAGCACCCGTGTGTTGCTGGTGGCCAAAGGCGATTGCACCATTGCCACCGATCTGCGCCAAGTGCAATACGGCGGCATCAACCCAGAACTCAAACAGGTGACCTTGCGTGTGCCGTTGCCCAAGCCGCTCAGCGTGCGGATTAACCACGATCCCAAGGCACAAGGTGGTTCGTATCTCTATACCATCACCAATAAAGGCTTAGAGCCACTGTTGGCTGATTCGTCTAATCAGCGCGAAGCGATTGCCCAAGTGTTTGTACAGGCCGAAAACAACATTGCTCAGGCATGCACCCAGCCCAATGTGATGGACCAAGCCAAAACCAATACCAGCACGGTGTTGGTGTCGATGTTTGGCGCGGTGGGTTGGACGGCAAAGGTCATGTGGGTTTAAAAACACAGTCATTTGCGCGCAGATAATGTCAGGCCTCGTGGCAAAGTCTGTTGCAGCCTGTAGTGCAAGCATGGCGGATCTGTTGCAAATAGCCGCAGCCTTGAGTGATGTTGCTAAAGTGGAGCGATGATGAGATCACAGGGCAGAGTATGACGATGCGTTTATTAGCAGTGGCATCCAGTGTGTTTTTTGCAGGCTGTAGCGTGTTTGGCCATAGCAACGTCAAAACGCCTGACTATCAAGTGGTGCAAAAAGACGGCGACTTTGAGATTCGGCAGTATCCACAACTGACCCTAGTGGTGGCGGAGTCTGGGGGCACTGAGTCACAGGCGCGTCGGCGCAATTTTAAGCAGTTGTTTGACTATATCAAAGGCAACAATGCCGCCAAGCAACAGTACGAGATGACCGCACCTGTATTGATGCAACCCGTTGCTGGGCAACGCTATCAAATGGCCTTTGTGTTGCCACAAGGCGTGAGCCAACCACCGGCATCAACGGGCCTCACCACCCAAGTGTTGCGAGATGCGCGTTTTGCGGCTTATCGCTTTAGCGGCAAATTGACGCCAGAGCGTAGCGAGGATGCGCATCAACAGGTATTGGCATGGCTAGCTCAGCAACAGATCACTGCGCCACAACAGACTTTTTATTCGGCGGGCTATAACGCGCCGTGGACCATCAATGCGTTTAAAACGAATGATGTATTGGTGCCGCTGTCTAACGATAGTCTGATTCAACCTACCCCCTAATCTAAGCTGTATTGATTCCACCCCGTTTTTCATTCATTGAGGCTACGAAAACCATGGATATTGGCATTAAAGACACCGACCGCAAAGCCATTGCTGATGGCCTATCACGCTTATTGGCCGACAGCTATGTGCTGTATTTGATGACCCATAATTTTCATTGGAACGTCACCGGCCCGATGTTTCGTACCCTGCACCTGATGTTTATGGAGCAGTACACCGAACAATGGACCGCGCTGGATCAAATTGCCGAGCGTATTCGTTCGTTAGGCCATCCCGCTCCAGCGACCTATAAAACGTTTTCTGAATTAGCCACGATTAAAGAAGTCGAAGGTGTGCCCAAAGCGACCAAAATGATCAAGCTGTTGGTCGCCGCGCAAGAACAAACCGCCAAGACCGCGCGTGGTTTGTTTGAAATGGTTAATGCAGCCAATGATCAGCCGACTGCCGATTTGATTACCCAGCGTTTAGAAGTACATGAAAAAACCGCGTGGATGCTGCGTAGTCTGCTTGAAGAGTAATCAGGCCTAGATGACTAAGATGGCCTAAAACGTTGGTGTGGCGATGACTGCAAACGTGATCTGATGCGGGTCTGACTGTGGTTTAGGGCTAATCGGGGCTATAATGCATTGATGATTCCGACCACTTTTAGACTCGATAGGATGACGCATGAGCCAGCATTTGCCGCAGATCAAAATCCCAGCCACCTATATGCGTGGCGGCACCAGCAAAGGGGTGTTTTTTAGTCTGACTGATTTGCCAGCAGCGGCCCAAGTTGCTGGCCCTGTGCGTGATGCCTTGTTGCTGCGGGTGATTGGCAGCCC
>JBBKWH010000122.1:0-43739 GCA_037968855.1 Moraxellaceae bacterium
CAAATCATTGAAGCTATTTGCCATGCGTGGTGTTGCTTTGCCGAGCAGCCTGATCTGATCAAGTCAATTGGGACTCGGGATTGGGCTATGGGTTAGGTTTATTTAATGGATTGGTATTACTGCCTGCGGGCGTGATCAACATCGTCAATGGTCTGGGCGAAGAAGCCGGACAAGCCCTCGCCACCCACAAAAACATTGCCAAAATTGCCTTTACTGGCTCCACGCCGATTGGTCAGCATATTTTGCGCTGTGCCGCTGACTCGCTAATTCCTAGCACTGTCGAACTGGGCGGAAAATCTCCCAACATTTATTTTGAAGACGTCGTGCAGTACGAAGACGACTACCTCAGCAAATGCGTGGAAGGCTTAACGCTGGCATTTTTTAACCAAGGCGAAGTCTGTACCTGCCCATCACGCGCACTGATTCAAGAGAGCATTTACGATCAGTTTATCGAACTGGTGATCGAACGCTCGGCCAAGATTATCCGTGGCAATCCACTCGATACCGATACGCAAGTTGGCGCGCAAGCCTCAGCCGAACAGTTTGAACGGATCATGGACTACATCGCGATTGGCAAAGCCGAAGGCGTCAAAGTTTTGCTTGGTGGCGATGTCGCCAAAATGGGCAATGGACTGGACAAAGGCTTTTATATTCAGCCGACCTTATTGTTTGGTCAAAACAATATGCGGGTGTTCCAAGAAGAAATCTTTGGCCCAGTCGTTGGCGTGACTACCTTTAAAGATGAAGCCGAAGCCTTAGCGATTGCCAATGACACCATGTTTGGTTTGGGGGCAGGCTTGTGGACCCGCGACATGAACCGCGCCTATCGCATGGGTCGCGCCATTCAAGCCGGTCGGATTTGGACCAACTGCTATCATGCTTATCCCGCGCATGCGGCCTTTGGTGGCTACAAAAAATCCGGTATTGGCCGCGAAACCCACAAAGAAGCCCTCGATCATTATCAACAGACCAAAAACCTGTTGGTCAGCTATAGCACCAGTCCGCTTGGCTTTTTTTAATGCCGCATTGATTGTTGTTGGTTAAGCCATCAAAAAACGCCGATCTAGTATCAGTAATGCCCGTCAGTTAAGCGGATGGAGTGCTTTTTGCAGGGATGCCTGAGTGCAATTGTTTGAGCCATGGATGGCGAGTTTTGCACGAAAAGGTACTTTTGCTTACTTTTGGTACCTCAAAAGTAAGAAGACTTGCTATCCAACCTTAATAAAAAAGCTCCACGGCAATCTATGCCGTGGAGCTTTTTTATTAACTGATAGGCAGTAAATCCAATGTCAGCATTTTTGGTTTCAATCAATGGCTAGGTTTTAAGTCATACGCCTTAAATATGCGTAATCACTTGATCTGTCGCCAACCGTGACTTAGGCAACTTGGCATTAAAGTCATCCTCACTGCGATAACCCAGCGCCACCACCACGGTACTGCTTAAACCTTGCTCGGTTAAATCCAGCGCTTTATCCAAGGCCGCTTGATCAAAGCCCTCCATTGGACATGCATCCAGACCCAGCTCAACCGCACCAAGCAACAACACACCCAAGGCGATATACACCTGCTTATCAACCCAAGGGCCAATATCGCGCGCGGTCAACTGATGCTGGCGAGCATACATCTGGCGGGTCTTGCGCATTTTTTCGCGCGCATCATCATCTTTAAAGCGGCCATCGTCATCTTCTTTGGCCAACACCTGATCCAAATGCTGATCAGTCAACATCGGGCGGCTACACAGCACCACCACATGCGAGGCTTTTTTGACTTTATCAATGTTGTAGGAAAACTCCCCTTGCATAGCCGACGTGATTTTTTCTTTACCCTCATCCGTTGCCGCAATGACAAAATGCCACGGTTGCGCATTGGTTGAGGAGGGGCTTAAACGCAAGATTTGCTCTAATTGCTTGAGTTGTTCATCACTGAGCTTACGGCTTGGGTCAAACGCTTTGGTGGTGTAGCGTTTTTGCATTAAATCAATCAGGCTCATCGCAGGTGTGCTCCGTAGCAAATCATCAGGCTTTGACGCGATATGCATCAGTATTGATGACCAGTCTAAACAGTCAAGCCACTCACCCTAGACGTGTTTTGTGGCGTGATCGCAAGCCAAAGCAGACTTTATGTTGCAATTGTTTGTCGAGTGCGCGCCAAACGCTGCTGGGCAAACACCAGTGCAAACACCAGCGCCATCATCAACACCACCGCAGGACCAGTCGAGACGTTCAGCCATGCACTGCCCCACAAGCCACCCGCAATGCCCACCTGCGCCCACAAAAAAGCCCACAGCACCATCTGCCGTGGCGACTGCGCCCATAAGCGCGCGGTGAGTGCCGGAATCACCAACAACGCACCCATCAATAACGTACCAACTGCTTTTAATGCCAACACGGTAAACAACGCCAACACCAACATAAATATCAAACGCTGCCGACCCGAATGCACGCCCTCACTGCTGGCCATGTCCGGATCAACTGCCAAGCGCAACTGACTGCGCCACACCACCGCCAACACCACCACACCCAGCAACGTCGCACCTGCCAACGCGGGGACATCCGTCCAAGACAAGGCCAACAAATCGCCAAACAAATAACCCAGCAACTCTGCACGCAAACCCGCCATCTGATTGACCAACAACAAGCCCCCACACAGCAAGGCTGACGAGCACAACGCCAGCAATGCATCGGTTGGTAAGCGTTTGTCATGCAACAACCACAGCACACCCACCAACAACACCGACACCGCTGCCACACCAGCCCAATACGGCAAGCTCAGCAAAGCCGCCGCTGCCACACCCAATAAAGTGCCATGCGCCAAGGTGTCGGCAAAAAAGGCCATCTTGCGCCACAACATCAAACAGCCCAACGGTGCAGTCAAAAAGGCCAACAATGCCCCCATCAACCATGCAGGCCCAAGCAACGCTAACCAGTCGCTCATGGATCAATCTCCAGCGGGGGATGGATGCGTGCTGGCTGTTCAATCAGCGGCGCATCGTGCAAATCAGTGTGGGCGCAATGCTCATGTCGATGCTCGTACCACACCCGCCCCGTACCAAATAACGCTTGGTACTCTGGCGCACGTTGCACATGCTCCGGCGAGCCACTACAACAAATATGATGATTCAAACAAATCACCCGCTGCGTCCCCTGCATCACCCACTGTAAATCGTGCGAAATAATCAACACCGCACAGCCATAGCGTTCCGGCAAGCTACGCACATAGGCATTGAGCTGAATTTCAGATTGCGGGTCCAAGCCCTGCATCGGCTCATCCAGTACCAACAGTGTCGGCTTGCGCAATAACGCCCGCGCCAACAATACCCGTTGCCGCTCACCACCCGATAACTGCTGCATGGCACGCTGCCCAATATGGACAATGCCAGTTTCATCCATAATCTTTGCCCGATGCTCCGCTGTGGCCTGCTCTAGCGCCAACAGATCGACCACCCGCATCGGTAAACTCGGCGATAGATGCACCCGTTGCGGCACATACGCTGCCACCACATCCGCACGCACATCTCGCGTGCCCTGATCGGGCTTTTGTAGGCCCAACACCACCTTGACCAAGGTCGACTTACCCGCACCATTTGGCCCGATCAAGCTGATAATCTCACGCGGTGCAATCTGCAAATCGACGTTTTTGAGCACCAAGCGATCATCAAAACTGACGCTAATCTGTTTCAGCGTCACCAGCGGGCTATCGACCTGCACTTGAGACATCTCACTGTTCATTGCGGCATCGTCCACACAAACCACTGATCTCAATGGAAGTCTGTTTGGGCACAAAATCACCTGCCGCCGCCAAATCGGCCAAGGCTTGAATCAAACTGGCTGCCGAGGTTTCTTGCACCTGCTGACAGTTTTGACAAATCAAAAACGCCGCCTGATGGCCTTCGCGCGGATGACAACAGGGAATATAAGCATTGATCGACGACAAGCGATGAATAAAGCCTTGTTCCAACAAAAAATCCAAACTGCGATACACGGTCGGCGGCGCGGCACGGCGACTCCCATTAGTATCTAGACCGGCCAGCAAATCGTACGCCCCAATCGGCCCATCCGCCCGTAAGATCATCTGTAACACTTGTTTGCGTAGCGCAGTAAAACGCAAGCCTTGCTGCTGACAAAACTGCTCAATATCATCTAGACGTGACAAGACATCATTCGCCGAGTGAACCGGATGCAATCCTTCATGATGATCATGCAAACACAGCGACATGGCAGCAGCCCTCTTTGAATCATGCCAACAGACATGCGATCTTTAATGTAATAATATAACATATAGACCATTCTTTCTTGTCGCCGCCACGGCATTCACAAGACAAATCTTTGAGGTCGTCGCTATGACGCAACACATCAGGTCGCTTCATCTGAAGCTGCAACTGGCGCGTATCACTGCGCTAAGCCTCGTCTTGCTGGGGCTTTTTTGCTCAGCACAGGCCGCCACATTACTGGCCAGCACTCACCCGCTTTATTTGATTGCCAAAGCAGTGACCGAAGGCATCGAAACACCCGCATTGCTGATTCCAGCAGAACAAGATGGTCATCACCTTCAGCTACGCCCACAAGACCGACAGCGCATCCAGCAATCAGACTTTGTGCTGTGGGTTGGCCCAAGCTATGAGTCGGCCTTAACCTCATTACTCAAAGATCAACCAAATGCGATAGCGCTCACTGATTTAACAGCCTTTCGTCGGGTTTCTTTGCGGGATGTCCAAGATCGAGCGATTGCCGGTTCCACCGACCCACACCTGTGGCTTGATCCACAAAACGCAGTCAAAATTGCCACCGTCATCGCCACAGTCAGGGCGATCCAATTTCCGGCCCATGCTCATCAATATCGCCAAAACGCCCAACGCTTTAGCCAACGCATGCAGCTTGCGGTCAAACAACAACAGACCAAACCACAAGCCTATATTGCCTATCACGATGCCTACCAATACCTAGAGCAATCGCTGCAACTACAACTGATTGGCAGCCTCACCGCAGACCCAGAGTTACCACCCACTGCCAATCAACTGCAATGGCTAAAACAACATCGACCTGCAGGCACGGTCTGTGTGATCAGCGAAGCGCCCTTACAACCGGCCGTCTTACAACACCTTAACCCGATCGCAATGGTGCATATTGACGAGGTCATGGCCACAGCAAACGACTTTATTAGTGCATGGCAACAGATCGCGCGCCAAGTCACTTGGTGCACAAAGGCTTAATCATTTTTTAAAACAATCGCTTGCAAAAAAACCACTGATTATGGACAAAATCTTGCAAGTTGGCACAGTCGTCCATATAATGACCGCGCCCAAAACCGCCAATTGAAACGATGTTTCAAGCGTGCATTGAAGATCGGGAGAGTGTGCAATTGAGTCAACCCTCTCCACTGATTGACCGCCAACTGGCGCGTGGTTTGACCATTGCTCAAGCCATCACTATTCCAATCGCTGCTGCCTTGGCCGCCTTGATTTGGAACCCAGTCGTCGCCAAAAGCGCAGCACTCGGTGCACTGATTGGTTGGATGGGCAGCGCATATTTTGCTTGGCAAGCCTTTCGTTATTCAGGCGCCGGCGCTTCCAGACGGATTCTGGGCAGTTTCTACCGCGGCATGATTGGTAAATTCATGCTGATCACCATTGGCTTCGCCGTGGTGTTTGCGGGTGTAAAACCGCTATCCGCTGCTGGTTTGCTGGGTGGCTTTGCTTTGGTTCAAATCACTGCGTGGCTATTTCCACTCTGGTTTGAACGACGTCGCTGAATCATAGATTCATCGACACGACATACCAACGCCATACAGTAGAGGCGTCGGTCAAAGATTCTGGGACAGAGCACAGCAAGATGACCATCCAACGGATGCCATTTGCGCTCTGATCCGCCTCAATTTTTTTACATTGATCAGGTGTGAGTTATGGCTGAGCAGCACATCGTCTCCTCATCGGAATATATCAAGCACCACTTGACCAACCTCACCTACGGCAACGCCGGTGAAGGCTGGAAGTTTGCTGAAACCTCTCAAGAAGCCCAAGCAATGGGCTTTAATGCGTTTCATGTCGACTCACTGGTCTGGTCAATCGGTCTCGGTTTGATTTTTTGCGTCATGTTCTTCATGGCGGCGCGTCGTGCAACCACTGACGTACCAGGCAAATTTCAAACAGCCATCGAAATGATCGTCGAATTCGTAGACAGCAGTGTGCGTGATACCTATCACGGCACTTCCAAGCTCATTGCACCATTGGCCTTGACCATTTTTGTCTGGATTTTCCTGATGAACTTGATGGACTTGATCCCTGTTGATTGGGTTCCTGTCTTGGCACAAAAAATTGGTGGTGCAATGGGCATGGACCCACACCACGTCTACATGAAAATCGTGCCATCGACTGATCCCAACATTACATTGGGCATGTCGTTATCGGTCTTTTTCTTGATCATCTTTTATAGCATCAAGGAAAAAGGTATCGGCGGTTTTGTGGGCGAATTGGCATTAAACCCATTCAACCCAAAAAACATGTTCTTAAAAGTGTTACTGATTCCAATCAACCTGATTTTGGAATTGGTCACCTTCTTTGCCCGTCCAGTGTCCTTGGCATTGCGACTGTTCGGCAACATGTATGCCGGTGAACTGATCTTTATTCTGTTGGCACTCCTCCCCTTCTATATGCAGTGGGTGTTGTCAGTGCCATGGGCGATCTTCCACATTCTGGTCATCACCCTACAAGCCTTTATCTTTATGATGCTGACTATCGTCTACATGGCGATGGCAAGCGAGAAACACTAATTGGTGAGATGCCTAGTCAACACCTGACTGGGCATCTTCCACTGTTATCACAACGTTTTTGTTTTAAACCCCAACCCAGAGGTAAGTTTTCATGGAAAACCTGATTGGTCTGACCGCTATTGCTGCCGCCCTGCTGATCGCTTTCGGCGCGCTTGGTACTGCTATTGGTTTTGGTTTGCTCGGTGGTCGCTTCCTCGAAGCCGTTGCCCGTCAACCAGAATTGGCACCACAACTGCAAACTCGCATGTTCTTGGTTGCTGGTCTACTCGATGCGGTTCCAATGATCGGTGTCGGTATCGGCCTGTTCTTCATTTTCGCCAATCCGTTCATTGAGGCTGCCCGTCCGTTCATCGGTCAATAAGTCTCATTGGATCAACTGAGGGAATGCGATGAATATCAACCTCACGCTGATCGGCCAAGCGATTGCCTTCGCGATTTTTGTCGCGTTCTGCATGAAGTTTGTCTGGCCACCGTTGATCGCTGCGATCAACGACCGCCAGCGCAAAATTGCTGATGGCTTAAATGCCGCCGAAAAAGCCCGTGCCGATCTGGCCAGTGCGCAAGATCAGGTTAAGGTCGAACTCGATGCAGCCAAGGCTCAAGCAGCCCAACTGATCGAGCAAGCCAACCGCCGCGCTGCTCAGATGGTCGACGACGCTCGTACTCAGGCATCTGCCGAAGGTGAGCGGATTCGTCAACAAGCACAAGAGTCAATCGATCAGGAAATCAACCAGGCCCGCGAAGCGCTTCGTCAGCAAGTTGCTGCCCTTGCCGTTTCTGGTGCCGAGAAGATCCTGAACGCTCAGGTCGACCAGACCGCCCACGCTGCCATGCTGAATAAGCTGGCATCAGAACTGTAAGCGAGGCAACCCATGGCTGAACTTGCAACGCTGGCACGGCCCTACGCGAAGGCAGCGTTTGACTTTGCAACAGGCGCGGATCATGTGACTGCATGGTCTAACGTGCTGTCCTTATCAAGCGCCATTGTGCAAGATGCATCTTTTGCTGCTTATTTGAGTCAACCTGTGTTGACTCAACTTCAGCAAGTGAACGCCCTGTCAGCCGCAATGGACAATAAGATCAATACGCAGTTTAAAAACTTTCTGATGCAGTTAGCTGAGCACGATCGCTTGTCTATGTTGCCAGAAATTTCGGCTGAGTTTGAGCAACTGCGTGCCAAAGGTCTGGGTGAAACTGATGTCGTCGTTGAATCTGCTTTTCCATTGAGTCAGTCACAAGAATTATTGTTGACGACTCGACTGGAAAAACGCTTCGCGACGAAAGTCAATCTGACTGTGACCGTACGTCCAGAATTGATTGGCGGCATCATCATTCGTGCAGGCGATCAGGTCATCGACGACTCGGCACTGGGCAAGCTTGAAAAGATGCGGAACCGCTTACTCGCCTAAATGGTCAGTAGCGGCCCTTTCAAAACATTGAGGAAAGCGCAATGCAACAACTGAATCCTTCCGAGATCAGTGCGCTCATTAAACAGCGTATTAGCGATCTGGACACCAGCGCGACTGCCCGTAACGAAGGTACCATTGTCATGGTATCCGACGGTATCGTGCGCATCCATGGTCTGGCTGATGCCATGTACGGTGAGATGCTCGAATTCGAAGGCGGCCTATATGGCATGGCACTGAACCTAGAACGGGATTCAGTCGGTGCTGTTGTACTCGGTAGCTATTTGAGCCTGCAAGAAGGCCAAAAAGTTCGCTGTACTGGTCGCGTATTAGAAGTTCCAGTCGGTCCAGAAATGCTGGGTCGCGTCGTTGACGCACTAGGTAACCCGATTGACGGTAAAGGCCCAATCAACGCGCAACTACAAGACGCCGTTGAAAAGGTTGCCCCAGGCGTGATTTGGCGTCAGTCGGTCGACCAACCTGTACAAACAGGTTATAAGTCGGTTGATACCATGATCCCTGTTGGCCGCGGCCAGCGTGAGCTGATCATTGGTGACCGTCAGACCGGTAAAACCGCGATGGCGATTGATGCCATCATTGCACAGAAAAACTCTGGCATTAAATGTGTCTACGTCGCCATTGGTCAGAAGCAATCGACCATCGCCAACGTGGTACGCAAGCTCGAAGAAACTGGTGCAATGGCCTACACCACTGTGGTTGCCGCGTCGGCCTCTGAGCCAGCAGCAATGCAGTTCTTGGCACCCTACTCGGGCTGCACCATGGGCGAATACTTCCGCGATCGCGGTGAAGACGCGCTGATTGTGTATGATGACCTGTCTAAGCAAGCTGTGGCCTATCGCCAAATCTCCTTGCTGCTGCGTCGTCCGCCAGGTCGTGAAGCCTATCCTGGTGACGTGTTCTATCTCCACTCCCGTCTGCTAGAGCGTGCATCACGCGTATCAGTCGCGTATGTTGAGAAGTTCACCAACGGTGCAGTAACAGGCAAAACCGGTTCGTTGACCGCATTGCCAATCATCGAAACCCAAGCGGGTGACGTGTCTGCATTCGTTCCAACCAACGTGATTTCGATCACCGACGGTCAGATCTTCTTGGAAACCAGCCTGTTTAACTCGGGTATCCGTCCTGCGGTAAACGCCGGTATTTCGGTATCGCGTGTGGGTGGTGCTGCACAAACCAAGATCATCAAAAAACTGTCCGGTGGTATTCGTACCGCGTTGGCACAGTATCGCGAACTGGCTGCATTTGCTCAGTTTGCTTCTGATCTGGACGAAGCAACCCGTAAGCAATTGGAACACGGTCAACGTGTGACTGAGTTGATGAAGCAGAAACAATATGCTCCATTCTCTATTGCTGATCAGGCTGTTTCGATCTATGCCTCGAACGAAGGCTATTTGTCCGACGTTCCAGTCAACAAGATTGGCGACTTTGAAGATGCACTGCTGTCGTACATGCGTGCGCAACATGCAGATCTGATGACCCTCATTGATGACACCGCCAACTACAACGGTGACATCGAAGCGGGCCTGAAGAAAGGCATCGAAAGTTTCAAGGCCACTCAAGCCTACTGATCGTATGACAGTACTTGAGCAGCGTATCACCTCCACGGAAGTCTTCGGACTTCCGAGCCAAATGGTAAGCGTATGGCAAGTCTAAAAGAAATCCGAGCCAAAGTCGTCAGCATCAAAAGCACGCAGAAGATCACGCGTGCAATGCAGATGGTCGCAGCAAGCAAGATGCGCCGTGCGCAGGAGCGTATGAGCGCCGGTCGTCCTTATGCCGACAACATGCGCCGCGTGATTGCGCACTTGGTGCAGGCCAATCCGGAATTCAAACACCGTTACATGGTGGAGCGCCCTGTCAAACGGGTCGGCTACATCGTCGTGTCATCGGATCGTGGTCTGGCAGGCGGTTTGAACAGTAACTTGTTCAAGCGTGTCGTCGCACATGTCAAAACCCAGCAAGAACAGTCGATTGATGTTCAATTTGCTGTGGTTGGCCAAAAAGCCGTGAGTTTCTTTAAAAACTTCGGTGGCAAAGTGATTGGTGCAACAACCCAACTGGGTGATGCACCAAGCATGGAGCAACTGGTCGGTTCTGTTCAAGTCATGCTCGATGCCTTTGATAAAGGCGAGCTTGATCGCGTGTATTTGGTCTCGAACCAATTCATCAACGCCATGACCCAAAAACCAACCGTACAACAGTTGGTTCCGCTAGCGACTGATAATATTGGTGATAACCTCACCTTAAATCGCACACATAGCTGGGACTACCTGTACGAGCCAGAAGCGGCTGAGCTGCTGAATGGTTTGTTGGTTCGCTACATTGAAGCGATGGTCTATCAAGGCGTGATCGAAAACATTGCATCTGAACAGGCTGCCCGTATGGTCGCCATGAAGGCCGCAACTGATAACGCAGGGACTTTGATTAAAGACCTGCAACTCGTCTACAACAAGCTGCGTCAGGCCGCGATTACTCGGGAAATTTCCGAAATCGTTGGCGGTGCCGCTGCCGTTTAACCTTTTTATGTTTGAATTGAGGAGACAGCCATGAGTAGCGGTCGTATCGTTCAGATCATCGGCGCGGTTATCGACGTCGAATTCGATCGCAATAGCGTTCCGAAGATCTATGACGCCTTGCACGTTGACAACACTGAAACCACGCTTGAAGTCCAGCAGCAGCTGGGCGACGGCATTGTTCGTACCATTGCAATGGGTTCGACTGAAGGCCTTAAACGCGGCCTGCCAGTGACCAACACCAATGGTCCGATTTCTGTTCCAGTGGGCGTTGGCACACTGGGCCGGATCATGGACGTTTTGGGTCGTCCTATCGACGAAGCCGGTCCTGTTGAAACCGAAACCACGTGGGCAATCCACCGTGATGCACCAACCTATGCAGAGCAATCGGGTTCAACCGAACTGCTGGGCACAGGTATTAAGGTGATTGACTTGCTTTGCCCGTTTGCAAAAGGCGGTAAAGTCGGTTTGTTCGGTGGTGCTGGTGTTGGTAAAACCGTCAACATGATGGAATTGATCAACAACATCGCCAAGGTATACAGCGGTTACTCTGTATTCGCTGGTGTTGGTGAGCGTACCCGTGAAGGGAACGACTTCTATCACGAAATGAAAGAGTCAAACGTGGTCGACAAAGTCGCCATGGTGTATGGCCAGATGAACGAGCCACCCGGTAACCGTCTGCGTGTTGCGCTGACTGGTCTGACCATGGCCGAATACTTCCGTGACGAAAAAGACGAAAACGGCAAAGGCCGTGACGTGTTGTTGTTTGTTGACAACATTTATCGTTACACCCTTGCGGGTACTGAAGTGTCTGCATTGCTCGGTCGTATGCCATCTGCGGTGGGTTATCAACCAACACTGGCTGAAGAGATGGGTGTTCTGCAAGAACGCATCACTTCAACCAAAACCGGTTCGATCACCTCGGTTCAAGCGGTTTATGTCCCAGCCGATGACTTGACCGATCCATCGCCAGCGACCACCTTCGCCCACTTGGACGCCACCGTCGTTTTGAACCGTGATATCGCCAGCCAAGGGATTTACCCTGCTGTTGATCCGCTCGATTCAACATCACGTCAGTTGGATCCAAACGTGGTTGGTGAAGAGCACTACAACGTTGCACGCGGCGTTCAAACCGTCTTGCAACGTTATAAAGAGCTGAAAGACATCATCGCGATTTTGGGTATGGACGAACTGGCTGAAGAAGACAAGTTGGTGGTTTACCGCGCACGTAAGATTCAGCGTTTCTTGTCACAGCCGTTTAACGTTGCTGAAGTCTTCACTGGTTCACCAGGTAAGATTGTTGCGTTGAAAGACACCATTCGTGGCTTTAAAGGCATCTTGGCTGGCGAATACGATCACCTTCCAGAACAAGCGTTCTATATGGTTGGTGACATCGAAGAAGCCATTGCCAAAGCTGCTAAGCTCTAAGCGACCGGAGATCACCCTATGGCAACGTTGCAATGTGATGTAGTCAGTGTAAAGGAGTCCATTTTTTCGGGCGCCGTTACTATGCTGATTGCCAAGGGTGTCGGCGGCGAGCTGGGTATTTTGCCCGGCCACGCTCCGCTGGTCACCCTGCTCCAGCCCGGCCCTGTCCGTGTTCAGCTTGAAAATGGTACAGAAGAGCTGATCTACGTGTCTGGTGGTGTGCTGGAAGTTCAGCCGCATGTGGTTACCCTACTGGCTGATACTGCTGTTCGTGCGCACGATTTGGACGAAGCCCATATCATGGAAGCACGTAAGCAAGCCGAAGCCCTGTTGGTCAACCAACATAGCGAGATGAACACTGGCGCAGCCTTGGCATCGCTAGCCGAGACTGCTGCACAGTTAGAAACCATTCGTAAGCTTCGTAACCGCGCCTAAGTCGTGGTTCAAGCCTAAAAAAAACCGCCGAAAGGCGGTTTTTTTATCGATGTCTTAACATCACATCGTATTTTTAATGGTTTTAAATTTGGCATTTTGATAGCGCGGCGATTGCACAATGGTCTTCATGCTTTGCAACATTTGATACGGTTGTTGCTGCACAAACATATTTACAATCGACAATGGCAACAGACCACCAGGGTCAGCATAGCCAGTCGTGGTGACCTCTGTACGATTTTTGCCTAGCGGTTTGATTTGCCAACTCCCTTCGTAATGCTCGACACGCAACAGACGAGATTGCACTGGCGCTCGGGCATCTTGCACAGACTTGTTAATAATCGTCACTGTGCCATCAGCCGCTTGCTTGATGCTACCGCCAATCACCACTTCACGATCTTGCAGAGGAAAGGGAAAGTCCAACTCCATACGCATAATAAAGCTGCCATCGTCTTTTTGTTCGATGGTCTGAATCTTGCGCAGGTAAGGCACCCACTTGTTTAAGTAGGTTGTATCTTGTAATGCGGCAACCACACTGGTCACCGAACTGTCCAATACAGTGGTCGCCCGATAGTTAAATGCTGGATTGCCTACCGTCTGATAGGTCCAGACTTTAATACCATTACGGTCAATGGCCAACTTGGTGGGTTCAACCATTTTGCTGGGCACAGGGATATCCGTCGCCTGCGCATAGCCCGCACCTAGCATCGCAACCACAACAGCGTACTTGATCTGAAACTTCAAGCGATTCTCCTTATTGTAAGACCGCAGGTCTAGCGAAGTGCTAAGACATCCTGCATGTCATAAAGTGCCGGTGTGCGGCCACAGACCCAAGCTGCTGCCCGAACCGCACCACTGGCAAAATTCATCCGGCTTGTTGCCATATGTTTGACTTCTACCCGCTCACCTTCGCTGATAAACATCACGGTATGCTCACCGACAATGTCTCCACCACGAATGGTTTGAAAGCCAATACTCTGACGATCACGCGCACCAGTAATGCCTTCACGCGCATATACCGCCACGTCTTTTAAATCACGATCCAATGCACCAGCAACGGCTTCGCCCATCATCAATGCAGTACCTGAGGGTGCATCCACTTTGTGACGGTGATGTGCCTCAATCACTTCGATATCAACGCTGTCACCAAAGGCTTTGGCCGCTAGCTCCAACATTTTGAGCGAAACATTTACGCCAACCGAATAGTTGGCGGCATAGACCATCGGAATCACTTGTGCGGTCTGTTGCAGTTGTTGCTTTTGTGCCTCATCAAAACCGGTTGTGCCAATCACCATGGCACAACCTGCCGCAGCACAAATCTCAAGATGACGCATGGTGGCGGCTGGCGCGGTAAAATCAATCACCACGTCACACTGCCCAACCACGTCGGCCAAATCTTTACTAATCACGACATTGAGCATGCCAACACCGGCCAGCTCTCCTGCATCACTGCCCAATAGACTGCTATGTGGCTGTTCGATGGCCGCAGCCAATACTGCGTCTGACTGTGCAACCGCCTGAATAAGCGTGCGACCCATACGGCCACCGGCACCTAAAATCCCGATACGTGGAGAGTTACTCATTTTGCAAAAAGGTCCTATGAAAAACGGGCTAATGGTTCATCTTTGACCATTGTAGCGACTTGTTCGCCTTTAACTATGGCAAAGCTGCACAAAAAAAGGGCCTGTACTGTGACAGGCCCTGCACATTAGGAGAAGATTTCGCCTAACTTATCAAAAAAAGATTTTTTGTTTGGTGACTGCTGGCCATCGTGATCCATGGTGCTTTGCAGCTCTTTGAGCAGTTCTTTTTGACGGCTGGTCAAATTAACTGGAGTCTCAACCACCACACGGCACAATAAGTCGCCGACCATGGTGGTACGGACAGGCTTAATGCCTTTACCCCGCAGACGAAACAAGCGACCGGTCTGCGTGCCTTCAGGAATCTTTAGATTGACCCGACCCTCTAAGGTTGGGATTTCGACTTCTTTACCCAAAGCGGCATCGGTAAAACTCACTGGCACATCCATGTACAGGTCTGCGCCATCGCGTTGAAAGACCGAGTGTTCACGCACGGCAATTTCGACGTACAGATCGCCGCTTTGCATGCCTGCACCGCCAGCCTCACCTTCGCCAGACAGACGGACGCGGTCGCCATTGTCCACGCCGGCAGGAATACTGACCTCTAGTGTGCGTGAACGCTCGGCCACGCCAGAACCATGACAGACGTTACACGGATTTTTGACCGTTTTGCCTCGACCATGACAGGTTGGGCAGGCTTGTTGCACCGAGAAGAATCCCTGTTGCATGCGTACTTGGCCAGCACCATGACAAGTGCCACAGGTGTTGACATCGTTTGGATTTTTGGCACCTTTACCGTCACAAGCATTACAGCTTGCAGGTGCAGTAAAGGTAATGGTTTTTTTGACGCCTTTGACCGCTTCTTCTAGAGTCAGCTCCATCACATAGCGTAGGTCGGAGCCACGACGTTGACGGCTTTGTTGACCACCGCCCTGACGATTAAACACATCACCAAAGATATCGCCAAACTGGCCAAAGATATCTTGGAAGTTGCCACCACCAGAGAAGCCACCACCACCGCCCATCCCACCTTCAAACGCAGCATGGCCCATACGATCATAAGCCGCTCGTTTTTGTGCATCAGCCAGCACTTCATAGGCTTCTGAGGCTTCTTTAAATTTTTCTTCGGCAGTTTTGTCATCGGGATTACGATCCGGATGGTACTTCATGGCCAACTTGCGATAGGCTTTTTTGATCTCGTCTTCACTTGACCCTTTTGATAAGCCAAGCACTTCATAATAGTCACGTTTTGCCATGTTAACTGTCCACTCCACTCGCAAATTCAGAGGCCCGCTGACAGCACAACACCATCAAGCAGACAAATATGCGACAGACATGGTGGCACATGGGCGCTTTATCAATCGTTTGACTTGAATTTTTGCGGTTTTTTTCATCTGATCGGCAATGCTGTTGATTGTTGCCACACGATTAATAGTACTCACAATCAGATCAAAACGATCTTTAGGTGTAGATACAAGATGGCATGACGGATTCTCGGCAAAGGGATATGGCCTGATCGATGCAGGCTGCTTTCGCCTTGTAATTGGGATAATTTCGCACGGAATTTACATTCACATCCAATTGATATTTATCAGAAACAGTATGACTTGCCAGTCCATTACCTTGTGAGCGATCTATTAATCAGCATAGTCTGGTTGTGTGTGCCCTGCTTTATCTCAACGATTGTTTTTGGAGCGATCATGGAACGGACTCTTGCAACATCTCTTAGTGTGTTGGCCATTGCGTGTAGTGTTGCTTTAAGCGGCTGCAATAGCTTAAACGACGACGATACTCCCGCAGCAATATCAACCAAGCTAACGGTCAGTAGTGTCGATTATGTGGCGACCAACACCACACCCTATAGTGCTTACAGTCAAAAAATCACCTACAGCATGCCCAGCGTGAACACGGGTCAAACCACCACGGCAACCGCAGCGGTCTTTGTGCCGCAAGGTAACGCACCAGCCAGTGGATGGCCGATTATTGCATGGGCGCATGGCACGACCGGCGTAGCCGATGTCTGTGCGCCAAGCAATAGCCCTAGTCTAGGTGGGGTTGATCCGGTGATTGCGCAGTTGGTTCAGCTTGGCTACATAGTGGTTGCACCTGACTACGAAGGTTTGGGCTCGCCTGAAATTCATCCCTACCTTAATCTGGCCAGCGAAGGTCGCTCGATTGTCTATGCAGTCATGGCTGCACGAGAAAACGTGGCCACCGCAGGCAAACGCTGGGTGGCATATGGTCACTCTCAAGGCGGTCATGCTGCGTTAGGTGCGGCACAATATGCCAGCGAAGCAACCGGATTAGATTACCTTGGTACGGTGGCGATTGCGCCCGCATCTAATCTGGGTATGGCGATTAGTGGCGGCACACAGCTTGCAAGCCAGTTGTTAGCCGCCAATCAAGTCGAGTCTGCCATTGGGATTCTGGCCCAACAGATCACCTTTTCGGCCTATGTGACTGCGGGTTTAAAGCAAACCACCTCGGTGGACTATAGCGATGTGTTTGATACACAGGCAGCGCAAATTGTGCCGCAGGTCGAAACGCGCTGCGATGTGGGTAATCTGATTGGTGCAGACCTTGTGCAACATACGAAAAGCACAGGCAACCCACTGAGTTACCAAGGCTTAAAAGCCAATTTTGCCAGCGTACCTGCCATTAGCACTTTCCTCAGTACCCTGTCTGAGCCTGCGACCGTCAAGCTCAATCAACCCGTGATGATTATTCAGGGTGATGCAGATACTACCGTGCCTAAACAACTGACCGACAAACTGGTCGTGGATATGAGTAATTTGGGTAGCAGCGTCACCTATACCGTGTTGCCAAATGCCACCCACGTGTCAGCGTTTACCGATAGCGTGCCAACCGTCGTGGGCTTTATTCAAGGGCGCTTTGCTACGACCACCCCATAATCAACGAATGAACTAACCATAAAAAAACGCTCCCAAGGGAGCGTTTTTTGCTTACGGCAAGATGTTATTTCTTGTCGTCTTTGACTTCGGTGAACTCGGCATCAACCACGCCATCATCGGCAGGTTGTTGCTGTGGTTGCGCTTGGCCTTCGCCGCCTTCTTGTGGCTGCTCGGCATACATGCGCTGCAACACAGGCATGGCTGCGGCTTGCAGTTCGTCGATTTTGGCCTTGATTGCGTCAACGTCATTTTCTTTCGCTGTCGCTTCTAGCGCATCAATCGCGTCATCAATGGCTTTTTTCTCTTCTTCAGAGACTTTATCGCCTTGCTCTTTGACGGTTTTTTGCATGCTATGCACAATGCCATCTGCTTCGTTACGGGCAGCCGCTAAGTCAGCAAATTTCTTGTCTTCTTCAGCATTGGCTTCGGCGTCACGGACCATTTGCTGAATTTCTTCATCAGTCAAACCAGAGTCGGCTTTAATCTGAATACTCTGTGCTTTGCCAGTGCCTTTGTCTTTGGCTGAGATGTTCATGATGCCGTTGGCGTCAATGTCAAAGGTGACTTCGATCTGTGGCATGCCGCGTGGTGCTGGCGGAATGTCGGTCAGATCAAAACGGCCCAGCAGTTTGTTTTGCGCGGCCATTTTACGCTCGCCTTGATAGACCTGAATGGTCACGGCAGGCTGGTTATCGTCGGCAGTCGAGAAGGTCTGTGACTTCTTGGTTGGGATCATGGTGTTCTTTTCGATGATGCCTGTGAGCACACCACCCATGGTCTCAATACCCAAGGTCAACGGGGTCACATCAAGCAACAATACGTCTTTTTTGTCACCGGCCAATACCGCACCTTGAATCGCTGCACCAGCGGCAACGGCTTCGTCTGGGTTGACGTCTTTGCGTGGCTCTTTGCCGAAGAATGCTTGTACTTTGGCTTGTACCATTGGCATACGGGTCTGGCCACCAACCAAAATCACATCGCTGATGTCGCCAATCGACAGGCCAGCGTCTTTGAGCGCAATTTTGCATGGCTCAATGGTACGGGCAACCAACTCTTCAACCAATGACTCTAGTTTTGAGCGGGTGATGGTCAAGACCAAGTGCTTTGGACCCGTTGCATCTGCGGTGATATATGGCAGATTGATTTCGGTACTGGTAGCAGACGACAGTTCAATCTTGGCTTTTTCGGCGGCTTCTTTGAGACGTTGCAGCGCCAATGGGTCTTGCTTGAGGTTGACGCTTTCTTGCTTTTTGAACTCTTCGACCAAGAAGTCGATCAGTTTCAAGTCAAAATCTTCACCGCCCAAGAAGGTGTCGCCGTTGGTGGCCAACACTTCAAACTGTTGGTCGCCATCAACGTCAGCAATTTCGATGATCGACACGTCAAACGTACCGCCGCCCAAGTCATAGACTGCGATTTTGCGGTCGCCTTCTTTTTTGTCCATACCAAAGGCCAGCGCCGCAGCGGTTGGCTCGTTGATGATGCGCTTGACGTCGAGACCGGCAATACGGCCCGCATCTTTGGTGGCTTGACGCTGTGCATCGTTAAAGTAGGCCGGTACGGTAATCACGGCTTCGGTAACGCTTTCACCCAGATAATCTTCGGCGGTCTTTTTCATCTTTTTCAAGATTTCAGCCGAGATTTGTGGTGCAGCCATTTGCTTGCCGTTGACTTCGACCCATGCGTCGCCGTTGTCGGCTTTGACGATTTTGTATGGGACCATGCCAATATCTTTTTGCACCACATCGTCTTGATAGCGACGACCGATCAAACGCTTGATCGCAAATAGGGTGTTTTTTGGGTTGGTGACCGCTTGACGCTTGGCACTTTGACCAACCAACACTTCGCCGTCTTTGTAGGCAATGATCGATGGGGTGGTCCGCGCGCCTTCGGCGTTTTCGATCACTTTAACTTTGTCGCCTTCCATCACTGCAACGCAGGAGTTGGTGGTGCCAAGGTCGATACCAATAATTTTAGCCATGTGTTCTTGCTCCTCAAATGGATGTGAATTGCTTGTGTGTCGATATGCGCCTGATTTGGGCCTTTTCAAGCAAGAAAATCAGCTTTTTTTGGATTTTTTATGCTTGAAAAACCGATGCTTCGACACCAACGGATTCAAAAAATGTGTTATTGCCCAACCATGACCATCGCTGGACGCAACAAGCGACCATTGAGGCTATAGCCTTTTTGCAGCACTTGACCGACTTGGTCGGCAGGTGCATCCGGCGCAATACCGACCGCTTGGTGCAAGTCGGCGTTAAACGGTTGGCCTTGTGGGTCGATTAATTGCACGCCGTGTTTTTCTAGCGCGCTGAGCAATGATTTGTAGGTCAAACGCACGCCTTCAACCAATGCACTTTCTTGGTCACCTGCCGCGACCAACGCGCGCTCAAGGTTGTCCACCACATCCAACATGCTGGTCGAAAATTTTTCGAGTGCATATTTTTTGGCATTGTCGGTTTCGCGTTCGACACGTTTTTGAAAATTGTACATGTCGGCATTGGCACGGGCTTGAATGTCCTTAGTGGACGCTTCAAGCTCGGCAATCCGTGCTGCAAATTGCTCAGGTGAAATGTCACTGACCACATCGGCAGCTAAGCGTTCTGGGTTAGAAAATTCGGCTTGCGCTTGCTCGACTTCTGGCTGTTGGTCTTCTGCTGACATCTGGGATCTCCGTTTAAACAGGTTGAACATGAATCAGTCCGGTGCAAATGCACTGATGTATAGATACCTGTGTGTCTTGCTTGGGCTGTTTGTGTGGATTTCAAGGCAACACTGATCGATCAGTTTGACAATCATGCTTGTCAAATAAAAATACACAGGACAAGATACCAACCGAGAACCACAAGTACCGAGTGAAAGCTGGTGTCATGTGGCACACTTTTTTTGACAGGAGTTGCATGGTGTTTGCACAAAATTTGATGGCTCGCGTGATGCGAGTACAAGGGGACGCCGCCCGCTTGATGGCTCGTTTACCTGAAGGTATCCAACAAAAACTTGCTCATACATTGGGCTACAAACACCCCCATACTGAGCTCGACAGCCACGTGCAAGTGCTGTTGGCTGTTCGCCGCCTACAAGGAAATCGCCAGCTACTCGGTACAGATCCACAGATCAGCCGCAAACACTTTCGCCTAGAAATGCAGTCGATTGCTCCCGCCACACCAACAGCGGTGGGTGGTTCACGCGACTTTCATATTAATGGCCCCGCCGGTTTGATTCCGGTTCGCCACTACTTGCCCAAGCAAATGGAAGATCAAGCACCATTGTTGGTGTTTTTTCATGGGGGTGGCTTTGTGGTGGGTGATCTTGATACCCATGACGAAGCCTGCCGTGTGCTATGCGCAGCTGGACAAATGCAAGTGCTGAGCGTCGATTATCGTTTGGCTCCCGAACACAAAGCCCCTGCTGCTGCCGATGATTGCTTGGCAGCGCTCCGTTGGGTGCATGACAACGCCGCTGCGCTCAATGTTGATCCGCACAAAATTGCCATTGGTGGCGACAGCGCAGGTGGCAATCTGTCGGCAGTGGTCAGTCAAATGGCCGCAGGCAAAAGCTTTGCCCCTGCTGCACAGTTGTTGATTTATCCAGTGGTTGATCTGGTAGACATTTACAGCACCCACAGCACTTATAGCGATGGTTTGTTTTTAAGCCAAGCCGATATGGATCAGGCCAAGGCCAACTATGTACAACACAGTGGTTTGCCGTTAAGTGATTATCGGATCTCTCCGCTACGTGGCACGCTCAAGGGCGTTGCCCCTGCCTTGGTCATTACCGCAGGTCATGATGTCTTGCGTGAAGAAGGTGAGCTATACGCCAAGCATCTGCAAGAGGCAGGCGTGCCTTGCACCTTGACCCGCGTCACACCCCAAGGTCATGGCTTTATTAATATCACCAGTATTAACCGTGGCGCACATGCGGCCACCGTACAAATGGGCAAAGATTTACGCAACTTGCTGGAACAAGTCTCTGCTTAAGCACGCAGCGTCACACAGTAGTCCTTTAAATCAAGCGCTCATCTGGATGTGCGCTTGATTTGTTCATCAAGGGCTAAGCCCCGCGCAACACCTGCCCTGTCAGCGCATCTTTAATCTGACTGGGTTGTAACGCACCACCGACCTCACCCGCCACACACGGCACGGCACTGCCAAAATAAGCGTGGACTTGATCGGCTGTTCTGGCCTCAACCTGCCCTGCCGGATTAGCACTGGTCGAGACAATCGGCCCACCAAAGGCCAAACATAACGCCTGAACCACCGGATGCGCTGACACGCGAACAGCCACCCGATCATGCGCACCACAAATCCATGTAGGCACCGATGGACTTAAGGGTAATAACCACGTCAATGGCGCAGGCCAGCTACTCACCACCTGATCACGCTGCTGCGCGGTAAGTCCCACCAATAGTGGCTCAACCTGCTCGATGCTAGCAGCGATCAAAATTACGCCTTTGTCGACTGGTCGGGTCTTTAAATCCAAAATCTGTTGCACCGCCTGTTGGTTAAGCGGATCACAACCCAAGCCCCACACCGCCTCGGTGGGATAAGCCAAGATCTGTCCGTCACGCATCCAAGCTGCCGCACGTTTGATATCCAACTGTGTCACTGTCAACCTCACCACAATCAACGCTGATCCGATCAGCATAGTGTACTCATGACGCGACATTACTGCGCCAAGCCAGTGCATTTATTCCATACTGTGAAGTAAAACCAGCACAGTTTTTTTACTGCTTTGCTACACCTACATCGCTCAATTCAACGCATGATTCAAGCTGAAAATGGATAAGGCGAGAGGATAACTGATGTCTACCTTATATTTAGAGACCACCGAAGATGGCGCGTTACGCCAACGTATCGACATTGGCCAACATCAACTATTTGCCGACATGAATGTCCTTGCTGGTGGGCAAGACAGCGCACCTGATCCGCATGACTTATTTGACGCCTCACTTGCTGCCTGCAAAGCCTTAACCCTGATGCTGTATGCCAAACAGCACAACATCCCACTACAGCGTGTCAGCATTGATTTACAGCGTGATGCCAGCCAAGAACGCGCCAAAATCTATGCCCTTGATATTGGCCTGCAACTGATTGGCCCACTCAGTGACGAGGAAAGACTAAAGCTCTTGCTCATTGCCGATAAATGCCCAATCCATAAGTTGATGAGCCAAGCCACCATCAACATTTATACCCATTTGATCAACGAGGACTAAGCCATGTTGTCGATCATTGATCCACTCCAAAAGGACATCGGTTTTTTGGTACGCCGTTTACTGCCTTCACGATTGATCCGTCAGATCGGGCCATTTGTCTTCTTTGATCACATGGGGCCTGCCACCTTTGAGCCAGAGACCCATGCAGGTGATGTTCGTCCCCATCCGCATATTGGTTTGGCAACCGTCACGTACTTGTTTAGCGGCGCAATGATGCACCGCGACAGCCTCGGTGTCGTACAACGTATCGAGCCAGAAGCCATCAACCTGATGACAGCAGGCTATGGTGTGACGCACTCTGAACGCATTCCTGATGATATTCGCGCCAGTGGTACAGCTGTTGAAGGCATTCAAACATGGTTAGCCTTGCCACCCGATCATGCCGAAAGCCAACCTCATTTTGAGCACTACCCGACTGAGCAACTGCCCTTCGTCGAACTGGTTTGCGCCAGCGCACGTATTTTGATTGGTCATGCATTTGGTGCAAGCAGTCAGGTGAAACCCTCTTCTCCAACGCTATATGTCGACCTACAACTTGAAGCCGGTGCACGGCTAACACTGGATCGACAGATTGCCGTGGAGCATGGTCTGTATTTGGCGCAAGGTGATGTGCACATCCAGATGGATGAGTCGGCAGAACCGCTCGCCATTGAGACGCATCAGATGGTCTGCTTGCAACGCCAAGGCCAACCGTTGAGCGATGATATTGTGATTGGTAGCACTAATGGCGCACGGCTGATGTGGTTTGGTGGTGACACACTGCCCGAACAACCCCGCCTCAACTGGAACTTTGTCGCCTATAGCCGCGAACGGATCGAACAAGCACGCGAGGACTGGGCCAATGATCGTTTTGAGCCTGTGCCTAACGAGCATGAGCGCATTCCCTTACCCGATTAAACACACGCGCTGATCATGGATCAAATTAGGCCAGACAACGCTGATAGCGCCCACCTTGCTGGATCACCAGACCCAGCAACTCTAGCTCCATCAGCAAGCCAGACAAGCTGGCCACATCCAGACCACAGGCCATGACCAACTGATCCATGTCTTGCCCAGTCCAATCGAGCTGGGCCAGCACGGCTTGCAGATGCACGGGTACATCTGTGGTAGGGGCAGCCTGCGTGTGATCAGCATCAGATGACTTGGCATCAAGCTGTTGATGATGTTGTTGCCAATGCCGTGGCAGCTCCAGATCCTCAAGAATTTGCGCAGGCTCATCGACCAAGATCGCCCCTTCACGGATCAAATGATGACAGCCTCTGGCCAACGGATTGTCCACATGACCCGGAATGGCAAACACCAAGCGGCCTTGCTCGGCAGCCAAACGCGCGGTAATCAACGAACCGCTTTTGACCGCAGCCTCAACCACCAATACACCCAGCGACAAGCCACTGACAATCCGATTACGCCGCGGAAAATGATAAGCCAACGGCGCGGTATCCGGCAAAAACTCTGACACCACTGTCCCGCCTTCAGCCAACATACGCGCGAGCAATGACTTGTGGCTACTGGGATAACAAACATCTAGGCCAGTTCCCAATACCGCAATGGTTCGACCACCACCGACTGACAACGCGCCAACATGTGCATCCGCATCAATCCCTTGCGCCAAGCCACTGGTAATCCACAAGCCCTGCTCAGCAAGTGTTGCCGCAAAACGCTGCGCAAGTTTGCGACCACTTGGCGTGGGCTGGCGCGTGCCAACAATCGCCATTTGTGGCTGTAATAGTTGGGCAGACTCGCCTTGGACAAACAAAAATGGCGGCGCATCATCCAACATAGCCAAGGCTTTGGGATAGTGTAAATCGTTGGGCTGTAACAACTGATAGCGCTGTTCGGAGACCGCATTGCAGACTTGCTCGACCCGTGTGTGATCCGCCACCGTACCGGCCTGCCAGCTTTTGACCCGCTTAAGATGCGAGGCATGCAAGCCTAAGCGCTGCCAATCGTCATAGCGAGAACGCAAGGCCACATCAGCCGAGCCAAAATGCTGCAACACGGCCTGATAAGACGTCACCGATTGATTCAGCACATGCCAAAGTGCCAGACGAGTTTCCCAGTCTGGCGCAGTGCTCACCTCATCAAACAAATCGAGAGTCAATACAGGCATCTTAACGCCAGCAGCAACGCTTAGTTACTGTTGACAGGTGGTCGAACTTCATCACCAATCTTCAGAGTGTCGTCAGCTTCAAGCACATAGGCATAGCTCAAACGATCAAAGCTGCGGAATACCATCGCCAAGCCAGAACGCTCGCTTGGCAAACGCACCACATCTTTTTTCTTTGGATCGCGTACTAACTCACCACGATGGTGAACAGCATACACTTGACCGGCTTGTGCCCCATCACGCGCACCACGGTTAATGGCAATCACGCTATGAATCGCACCCAAACCAACCGAGTCCATGACACGGATCAAACGACCCGGTGGCACATTGTCAGAGTTGGTGGGATAGAAAATCACCGGCAGACCATCTGCCAACTCAGGCATCACGCGATCACCTTCGCGCACCTCTTGACCAAAGGTATCGGTCAATTCGACAGTGGTGACATCACGATTGATCTGGGTGACCAAGCCACGGGCAACCAAACGTGCCTCAGAGCCTAAGTTCTCTTTGCTTTCTGGATCCATGTACGGTTCGCCTTCACGGTAAACACCGTAGCTATCACCGACTTGCAAACCATCACCACGAATATAGATTTTGTCGCCAGCAGCCGTAATCACGCGACGATTTTGCGCGGCAAGAACATACGGCGCTTTTTCTAGGGTGCTCGCGCTGACCACTTGGTACTGCGTCAACCATGACTTAATGGCCGATGCTGGAATCGCTGGTACAGCAACGTCAAGTGGCTCCACACGAATACGTGGCGACAGACGACCATTGCCTGACGCAGTTGACCCCATACGCAGTGCGATACCATCACAACCATCGCCTTCGTCACGACCAATCACGGTGCGACCTTCAATGGTACACAACAGCAGACGGTCGCCCGGATAAATCAAATGCGGGTTTTTGACTTGTGGATTGGCGGCCCAAATTTGTGGCCAGCGCCATGCGTCATTGAGATAGCGTTTAGAAATATCCCACAACGTATCGCCACGTTTGACCACATAGACATTCGGTGCATCGGCGCGCACTTTTGGTGGTGGATTATTGGCAGCTTGCACGCTGATTGGCAGCGTTAGCATCAAGGTCGATCCCAGAATCATGGCACCAAGCACACGTGGGGTAAAACCATTGGTCCGCGATACTGTCGTTTGGCACTCATGTGCGGCAGTCCGCGACTTCTTGAACAGCGACGTTCTCATTATCATTTCCCTAATATGATGGGATGCACGTTTTGGCTATAATGCCGCTCGTGAAGCTCCCCCCGGTTGGTTTTTACAATAAGCGTTTCTATGCTTCAAGTCCAGATCGACGGTTCTATTTGATTGACGAGGTTTTCATGGCTGTTTTACCGATTCTACACTTTCCTGATCCGCGTTTGCGCACCAAGGCCAAGCCGATTGAGTCGGTGAATGCAGATGTCCGCCAATTGGCTCAAGACATGATCGATACCATGTATGACGCCAAAGGTATTGGTCTGGCAGCCAGTCAGGTTGATCGACATATCGAATTGATTGTGATGGATTTATCTGAAAATAAAAACCAGCCCATGGTGTTTATCAACCCCAAAATCACCCCATTAACCACCGAAACCCAGCCCTACGATGAAGGCTGTTTGTCGGTGCCAGACATCTTTGATAAGGTCGAACGAGCTGCACGGGTGCGCATTGAAGCACTCGACTTAGACGGCAAGGCCTTTAGCATGGATGCCGACGAACTGCTGGCGGTGTGTATACAACACGAAATGGATCATTTGGACGGCAAATTATTTGTCGACTATCTATCTCCGCTCAAACGGCAACGTATCCGTGACAAAATGACCAAACGCGAACGTCAAAAAGTCCGCGTTCGCTAACCTTTTCGTCTGCTTTTTTTATTTTTGTGGAGTCTGCCTGCCATGATCACCGCAACCGAAAGACAGCAATATGTGCAACGTCGCTTAAACCAAATTTTATGGTGGAATCGGCTCGGTTGGTTGGTCTTGCTGGCCATTGCAGCATTGGGCCTATGGATCTATCAGCAAATGCCGCTGTACTTTGATCCCGCCGAAGTGGTGGCCCTCGCCCGTAGCGACCGCTTGCCCTCCGCCGAATTGGTGCAATTGGCAGCACTGGGCAATCTGGCATTTTGGGGTTGCTTGGCACTGATGGCTGGCTTGGTCATTTATGCCTATGTGGCCGCCTATAGCGAACGCAAAGTGATTTTAACCTTAACTCAGCCGCTGCAAGATGAACCACCCAAGCCGCTTTCCACGCCTTCTTCGACGACCTCTGTAGAGTAAGACCTATGCCGCTTTCTGATTTGTTGGTGCGCAATCGCAACTGGGCTGAACGAGTAACCCAGCAAGACCCCGATTTTTTTTCGCGGCTTGCCAATCAACAACAGCCGGAGTATCTGTGGATTGGTTGCAGTGACAGCCGAGTCCCTGCAACAGAGTTGGTCGATTTACTGCCCGGCGAAATGTTTGTGCATCGCAACGTGGCCAACCAAGTGATCCATACCGACTTTAACTGTCTGTCTGTTTTGCAATTTGCGGTCGATGTTTTAAAGGTTAAACATATTATTATTACCGGCCACTATGGTTGTGGTGGGGTGGCTGCTGCCCTCGCTGATACTCGCTTAGGTCTGATTGATAACTGGCTACGTCATATTCAAGACACAGCACGTCGTCATCATGACGCCTTAAGCCAACTGTCCGAGCCAGAGCGTCTAAAACGCCTGTGCGAATTAAACGTCATGCAGCAAGTATTGAGCGTGTCGCAAACCACTATTGTGCAAGATGCGTGGGCGCGCGGTCAGTCGGTGAATATTACTGGTTGGATTTATAACGTGGGCGATGGTCTGCTCCGAGATCTTCAAGTGTCGCTCAATCAAGATAACGGCATGAACCCTACCAGTATGCAATCGTGGCAGCAGCGCCAAGCGGCACTGCTTGCTGGCGAATGGTAGTGCAAGACTGATACAAGAGGTGTTTGCTTGTATCTGATCCGATTTTATCGGTCTGTATGCTTGAATCTAAAGCCCATGGGCTTTATCTTTGGCAAGCCTTTTGGCATCGTGCACGACCATATTTTTCCCACCCTGTCAGAGTTGACTGCCCATGCGCCTTAATGACTATTGCTCCCCTGAAGAGTGGAACAAGATTCAGGAGTTTTCCAAAGACAAGGAAACCCCATTCTTGGTGGTGGATCTCGAAATTATCCGTCAAAAATATCAAGAGCTAGCGACCTGCTTTCCTATCGCTAAGGTGCATTACGCCTTAAAAGCCAACCCTGGTGTGCCGGTGGTTGAACTGTTGCGTGACCTTGGTTCAAACTTTGATTGTGCGTCTATTTTTGAGCTAAACCGCGTGTTAGATAACGGCGTCGAGCCTGATCGTGTGTCCTATGGCAACACCATCAAAAAAGCCGCACACATCAAATACGCCTACGAGCGCGGTATTCGTTTGTACGCCACCGACTCAAAAGCCGATTTACAAAGCATTGCCGACAATGCACCTGGCTCTAAAGTGTTTGTGCGTATTTTGGTCGAAGGTGGCGAGACCGCCGAATGGCCACTGTCGCGTAAATTTGGTTGCCACCCTGACATGGCGATTGACCTGTTGGTTCAAGCCAAGCAATTGGGCTTGATTCCTTACGGTATTTCGTTCCACGTCGGTAGCCAACAAAAAGACATCGCGGTCTGGGATGCAGCCTTATCTAAAGTCAAATACATGTTTGACTGGATGAAGTACGAAGAAGGCGTCACCTTAAAGATGATCAACATGGGCGGTGGTTTTCCGGCCAACTACATCTCTGAGGTCAACCCGATTCAAGTGTATGCCGAAGAAATTCTGCGTTACTTGCATGACGATTACGGCGATGAATTGCCAGAAATCATTTTAGAGCCGGGTCGCTCCTTAGTCGGTGAGTCTGGTGTATTGGTATCAGAAGTGGTGCTAATTTCGCGCAAATCGCGTACTGACTTAAACCGTTGGGTTTATATCGACGTTGGCTTGTTCCAAGGTCTGATCGAAACCCTCGGCGAGTCGATCAAATACCCAATCTACACCGAAAAAATGGATGATCGTCCAGAAGAAGGCACCGTGGTATTGGCTGGCCCAACCTGCGACTCAACCGATATCATGTACGAAAACTCCAACTACCAACTGCCACAAAACTTGGCCGTTGGTGATCGCTTGTACTGGATGACCACGGGTGCTTATACCAACTCGTACTCATCGGTCGAGTTCAATGGCTTTCCGCCACTACAGACCTACTATCTCGACTAATCATCTGCATGGGTGATACGCACAAAAAAGCCGACCACAGGGTCGGCTTTTTTTATGATGGCTTTTTTCGTACATCCATCATCCGCAGCTTATTGGCGCAATAAACGGAAACGCGCGATTAAATTACTCAGCACGCTCTGATCCAGTGGTTTGGCCAAAAAATCATCCATCCCTGCATTCATGCACGCCTCACGATCCTCATCGGTATCGTTGGCCGTTAGCGCAATAATCGGAATCGAGTTCATCTGACGACGTACCAAACGGGTGGCTTCGAGTCCATCCATATTGGGCATCCGACAATCCATCAGCACCAAATCTACCGGCTGATTCCCCATTAAGAAATCAACTGCTTGCTGACCATCCTCCACGACTGTCACCTCACAGCCCAACTTTTGTAGCATCTTGCTGGCCACTTTTTGGTTGACGATGTTGTCTTCAGCCAGCAATACCCGCAAGCTAAGTTGACCAGTTTGCATCGCTGTGGTGGGTGTTTGTTTAACCTGCGCAAAAAATGCATCCATTAGGGCTTGCTGGTTTTCTTGCGGTGGCTCATCCAGTGCTTGATCGTCACCATCTAACATCCGTAATAGCTCGGCCAGCAAATGCTCAACGCGAAGCGGCTTAAACACAAAGCCCTCAAAGCCTTCGATCATCCGTGCAGGAATACTGCGCCGTGAACGACGACTGAGCAAAATACAATGTGCCTGCCGCAACTCTGGATATCTCGACAAGTAATCTGCCAATGGTCGATCATCAAGCAACTCGTAATCGATCAATAAAATCGGATGCTGGCTACTGGTTCGCTCGGCGGCAATCGCCAACCCGCTTAAGTCATCGTGCATTTCGGCATGAATCGACAAACTCTGAAATAAGCGAGATAAGCCCTGCCGATTCAGATCCAACGGTTCAAACACTTCAACCGCCAAATTAGCCAGCAAGATGGGGCGATGATACATCGGCACTTCGCTTTGCTTGACCAGCGGCAAATACACGCGAAACACCGTGCCTTGATTCGGTTCGCTGCTGAGGGTAATACAACCATTCATCGCCTCAGCCAAACCGCGCGAAATAGCCAACCCTAACCCTGTCCCACCAAAGCGACGGCTCACAGTTCGATCAGCCTGTGCAAAAAACTGAAATAACGCTTGTTGATTTTCGGGCGCAATTCCAACCCCAGAATCACTGACCTCAAACATTACCCACTGGTGATCAACTGGTGCATCTACCTCTTGTAACGGTGCACGCTCATGCGCTGCATGCAGATCTGCATGGCTGACATCGACATCTGCATCATCGTCTTGCCGCAACAATGGGCCAAGCGCCACAATCACCGGATCATCTGCCGCAATCGGACGCACATGCAGAGCCACATAGCCGGTTGAGGTAAATTTAATCGCATTATTGATCAGATTTAACAAAATCTGCCGAATGCGATACGGATCCCCTTGCAAGAAACGCGGGCTATCTGGATCAATAAAACTGACCAACTCCAATGATTTTTGGGCGGCACTGGCAGCCATCAGATCACAGACTTCAATGCTTAACTCTAGCAGATCAAAATCTAGCTGCTCGGTTTGCATCTTGCCTGCATCAAGCTTGGACAAATCCAAAATATCATTGACCAAACGCAGCATGGCTTGGCCTGAGTTGTACAGGGTGCGTGCGTACTCGTTTTGCTCTTGGTCTAATTGGGTCTCGCGCAACAACTGCGCCATGCCCAAAATACCATTCAGCGGCGTACGCAACTCATGGCTCATGGTGGCCAACATGCGCTCATTTTCAGTCAAACGTGCTTGCACGCTGTCACGACTGGCGCGCAATTCGCCCAGATCGGTATGGTAGTGGGTCACATCATGCAACACCCCACCATAGGCCATCAGTTGGCCATGTTGATCACGGATCGGATTAAGCCACAGATCATACAACCGATCCCGACCAGACAAACGCACCACCATCCGTACATGCTGGGTCAGACGATGCAGCATGCTCAGCCCATCGGCAGGCGCTGGTGCCAATGGGGTAAATATATGCGCAATCGGCTGGCCCAAAATCTGCTCACGCGCCATGCCCGTGCCATGCTCAAAACTGCTGGTGACAAAATTAATCAAGCCATGTTGATCAGTACGAATCAGCACCTCTGGGGACGCATCCACCAACACTGTTTGAAACTGGCGTAGTTTGGCAATCTGGTCGTTTTTGCGATGATAGCGATAACTGAGACGATTTAAGGCATGGTTTAAGCTGGTTAACTCATTGGCTTGCCCTTTTGCTGCAAACACCTGATGACGTGACTGATCATCAATCGACTGGCCAAAATGCACCAACTGGCGCAACCGACCAAAAAACATAGCCAGCGGGATCATCAATGCGATCAAATACAACAGCGACAATAAGATCGGAAAGGCCATCGCATGCACCCAAAACGATATGGGTGTTGGTTTGTCAGGTAATGGCTGTTGCACATATAGCCACAGACCAAAATCCAAAGGCTGCCACACCACCAGTCCATGATTGCTAAAGACCGCACTGGCTTGACGATCAGCCTGCCAAATCGGCAGTTGCGCCGTTTGACCTTGTAACTCAGGTCGATCATTGATCATTACCGTTTGGCCTTGGGTACCAAACACGATCAATTGAGCCTGCGGACTGGACTGGGCATAGCCATCAAGGAGCATTTTGAGTGCAGGATCATTGACCATCTGCGCACGAGGCCGTGCCAATGCTGTATTGATCAAATGCGACAACAACACAATGTTCTGTTGCACGGTATCGACTTGATGAATCCGCTGCTGTGATTGCAAAAACAAATAACGTGTCCCTAACGACAGGACAATCACCACCAAGGTAAAAAAGAATAAACGCCGAACCAAGCGGCTACGAGCAACATGCCCAATATTGGACGGCATCATGCCGAATCTTCCGACAACTCTAAAGAATCTGTGAGCAAGGTTTCGATTTGCCAGACCCGATACAAGCCACAAAACGCATGAGTCTGCTCATCAATGGTTAACGCCATCGCAGGTAAATCGGGCAAAGCCAAGCGCTGCAATGCTTGTTCGTTTTCGGCCAGCCATACCATGGTCTGATCTTGGTTCTCACGAATCTCTGGCCATTGTTGCGCCATCCATTCATCGCCCAACATACGGCGCAAATGTCGCGGTACGCTCGGGTCTAAGCCTTCGGTCCAGACCCCTTTAAACAAGGCCAATGCCTGCGCTAATCGCTGCTCTGGCGGCGTGGCATATAAGATTTGAGCCATCACTTGGGTGGCTTTTTCGTCTGGACGACAAAACGGCCCAAAGTCCACATCGACCCGTCGCGATAATCGAGCCGCTTGCGCCCAATCAAACCGATCACGCTGGCGATAAGCAATCGGATGCACATGCAGTCGCACGTTGTAATAGTCGATCATATCGTTATACAAGTAGGACAGAATTAACCAACTCATCGGATCCTCAAGCGCGATATAGACATGTAAATCGGCTTGTAAAGCTTGAATATCGGCCAAGCTAAATGGATCACTGACCAAATGCTCCTGCCACTCCACATGGTTGATCAGCAAGACTGGCTCACTGGTTAACATACCGGCACGCTTGAGATGTCGAGTCAGCCGCAACAAATCATCAATGGCACGATAATGCTTGTGATCAAACTCAATATCGGCAGCCAATAACGGCTGATCACGAATTCGACCATCCGACAGCACACTGACCACGTGTTGTTGCTCAACACTCAGCTTGGCCTGCTGCTGTAAACGCTGCTGCGCCATCTGATACAAGGTATCGAGTTTGCCGCTCTGACGTTGCCAGAGCATATGAAAAACGTTTTGTAGTAAATGCAGATAGTCACGCCCAATCAATGGCGACAGGCGTAACACATCCAAACCTTTGAGCATTAACGCTGCATCAGGTGGATGCGAATTGGGCTGAAAAATAAATCGGTGTTGTTCGGCTAATACGCCCACATCTCGCAGGCTATAGCGCAGCCATTGCGCTGCGGATAAATCGTTGGGATAGTCGGCTGGCGGCTGGGTGCAAATCACCACTTTAATCTGTTGATACTGCTCAATGACTAAATCACTGAGCTGCATCAAGATCTGTACCGCAATATAGCTATAGGCATCGTCCAGTCGCAAATAAACGGTCAACGGCCCATGCCGAAATGTGCGGGGGCCATTCATCCGAATCCGTTGCTCTAGCTGCCAACTAGAGCGAATCGGGTCCAACCATCGTCGCGCAAGGGACATGGACGGGTGTCCTTATGTATTAATCATCCAGATTAAGGTCTGTGACCGCACCTGTCGATGCACTTGAGACCAAACGTGCATATTTAGCCAACACGCCACGAGTATATTTGGCGGCTGGACGGGTCCAGCGAGCACGACGCTCGGCCAGCACCTCATCGGATACAGCCATGCTGATCTGACGGGTTTCGGCATCAATGCTGATACGGTCGCCGTTTTCAACCAGACCAATCGGGCCGCCCTCAAACGCTTCTGGAGTAATGTGACCAACCACAAAGCCATGCGAGCCACCACTAAAGCGACCATCGGTAATCAAGGCCACATCTTTGCCCAAGCCTTTGCCCATTACAGCAGAGGTCGGTGACAGCATTTCACGCATCCCTGGCCCACCTTTAGGGCCTTCGCCTTTAATCACGATCACATCGCCAGCGACCACTTCGCCGTTTAAGATACCGGCCAGTGCACCTTCTTCGCCTTCATACACACGGGCGTTGCCTTCAAAGCGTAGCCCTTCTTTACCAGTGATTTTGGCGACCGCGCCTTCTGGCGCAAGATTGCCTTTTAAGATCACAAGATGCGAATCTGCTTTGATCGGCTTGTCAAACGGCATAATGATCTGTTGATCGGCGGGATAATCTTGTACATCGGCCAAGTTTTCGGCCAAGGTTTTGCCGGTCACGGTCAAGCACGAGCCATCCAACATGCCCGCATCTAACATGCGCTTCATCAACGGTTGAATGCCACCAATGGCAATCAATTCGCTCATCATGTATTTGCCCGATGGACGTAGATCAGCCAGTAATGGCGTGACTTTGCCGACTGTGACAAAGTCATCAAGCGACAGATCGACATCAACCGTACGCGCCATACCGATCAAGTGCAGCACCGCATTGGTCGAGCCACCCAAAGTGATAATCACTTTAATGGCATTTTCAAAGGCGGACTTGGTCATGATGTCACGTGGTTTAATATCCAAGCGCAACAGGTTCATCACCGCTTCGCCTGCACGTACACAGTCATCTTGCTTGTCTTGCGAAATCGCATCTTGTGCACTCGAGCCGGGCAAGCTCATGCCCAAGGCTTCAATCGCTGAGGCCATGGTGTTGGCAGTGTACATGCCACCACAAGAACCCGGTCCCGGAATAGCCACTTCTTCAATTTGTTTAACTTCAATCGCTGTCAACTCGCCTTTGGCATGCTGACCGACTGCTTCAAATACCGAGATAATATCGGTATGGCCTTTACCCGGCTGAATGGTACCGCCATACACAAACACCGATGGACGGTTTAAACGCGCCATACCCATGATGCAACCGGGCATGTTTTTGTCACAACCACCAATGGCAATGATGCCGTCAAAGCCTTCGCAACCGGCAACTGCTTCAATCGAATCGGCGATGATTTCACGCGAGACCATCGAGTACTTCATGCCTTCGGTACCGTTGGCAATCCCGTCAGAAATGGTGATGGTATTAAAGATCACACCTTTGCCACCAGCAGCATTGACGCCGGTCTCGGTTTGACGGGCCAAGCCATCAATGTGCATGTTACAGGGCGTGACGTTGGCCCATGTCGAGGCAATCCCAATCTGTGGCTTTTTAAAATCTTCATCCGAAAAACCGACCGCACGCAACATGGCACGGGCTGGCGCACACTCGATACCGTCGACGACTTCGGATGAATGCTTACGCAGATTGTCATTGCTCATCAAAACATACTCCAAACGCAAGGCCATCCCTGCGTGATCCATGAATGCGTTCGATTCTATAGCCCTATTGGGGTCAGGGAAAGGCCAAGTCAGCAATCGGGTCAGCAATCCCGTCGTCGTTCAGGCCAGAATTCTCATGCATGACGTCACCATCACCACAACAGGGGATTGGTTTTGGTCAGCAATCTTTGCATCATAGCGGCATGATGATTATTTAGACGATCAATGAATCTGGCAATTGTCGCCTCATTCATCAGATCGCATGTTGAGATCAAGTGCTAATGACCCGTTTATCACCCTATCGCCTGTTGGTGGGTTCTGGCCTCTTGGTCATCCTTATGCTTGTCTTATGCGTGCTGTTGGCGTTATCCAGTCCAACATTAACGCCACAGATCAGACAAGCCGATCAACAGTTGGTTCTGATCCAAAATCAGCAGACCTCAATCATTCAGGCGTTCTATTTGGGTGATCTAGTTGATCCTCAGGCTGGCCCTCAAATGCTGACCGCATCAACCGATTTAATCCTCGAAGAGCCGGACGTCCTGACCAGTTATGCCGCCTTTAATCAGTTTATGCACAATCAAGCGGCGCTGACTCAAGCCGCACAGCAGCAACACCTATTTGCCCAGACCGATAGTGGATTGGTCGCGATTACTGCACAGCCTCGTCATCTCAATGACTTGCCGGTGATGTTTTGGTTTCAGTTGTTTGTGGGTGCAGCCGGTGCGCTGACGGGGGCGGCGGTGTATGCCTTTAGTGTACATAACCGTGCCACCCGTTATTACGCCCTGACTGGATTGGGCTATTTATTGTTTGCACCGAGTGCAGCAATTTATAGCACTCGAGATCTGATTTTATCGGGCGATTGGTTTCGTGTGCTGTCGGGTATCAACCATTTTGGCGCGCTGTTTTTTACCGCCTCATTGGTATCCTTATTGTGGCATTACCCGCATCCACTCAGGCGTTGGCCGGTCCCTGCCATGGCCTACAGCATTGCGTTGCTGGCATGGCTGCTCGATATGCTGCAATGGCTACCCGATCCAGCATGGAATCCCATGGTGGTCTTAAGCTTGTTTAGCATCGGGATTATCAGCGCGATTGCTCAAGGCTGGCGTGCGCGCAAGCATCCGGTTGATCGGGCGTCGTTTCGCTGGTTTATCATGTCGATTTTTTTGGGTACCGGCCTGTTTGCCATTTTTATTTTGTTGCCCAATGCCTTAAATCTGCCACTTTTAGCCAGCCAAGGCGTGATGTTTGGCGCATTTTTGCTGATGTATTGGGGCTTGGCGCTGGGCTTGATTCGCTATCGCTTGTTTGAACTAGAGACGTGGTGGTTTTCGATTTGGAGCTGGTTTTTAAGTGGTTTGTCCATCGTGGTGGTGGATATTTTACTGGTCGGTTTTTTGTCGCTATCCACTCATACCGCTTTGATTGTGGCGGTTGCGGTAATTGGTTGGTTGTACTTTCCAATTCGGCAATGGATCTTGCAGCGGGTGCGGCGCGATGCACGCCAAGACATTGATCAATGGCTGCCGGTGGTGTTGCCCTTGCTGTTAGATCTTCGGCTCAGTAGTGATCAAGAGCGACAAATTCGCCAACGCTGGCCGCGTATCGTGCAAGCGGTGTTTGATCCCTTACATATCAGCCGTGAACCATTCACCCTGCAAGACAACATCACGCCACAATTAGATCGCTTAGGCGAGCAATTGTATATTCCAGAACTAGGCATTGATCATCCGCCAAGCCATACCTTGGTGTTACATCATGCCGCGCGTGGCCAGCGGCTGTTTACTCGCCTAGACCTACAGACTGCGCAGATGCTGACCCAATTAGCAGAACTGGCACTATCGGTGGCCCGTGCGCGCGATACTGGCGCACGCTTAGAGCGCGAACGGATTGCCCGTGATATTCATGATGACCTTGGCGCACGCCTGTTATATTTGCTGCAAAAAAGTGCGCCTGAGCAGCAAGACATTGTCCGAGACACCTTGGACGATCTACGTCACTTGCTCAACAGTTTAGACGGCGATGACATCACCTTGGATGAAGCCTGTGCCAACTGGCGCGTCGAAACACGCCAACGGGTCGATGCCGCCCAAGCGCAATTGGTCTGGCAATATGAACTGCCCAATGATCGGGTCTTAACAGCATTTGAATATCACCACCTCACGCGCATCATTCGCGAGGCCGTCACCAATGCCTTTAAACATAGCCAAACCCAAACCCTCAGCGTTCGCCTGTATCAGCCCACACCAGACACCTTAGCCATTGATATTGACAACGATGGTCAAGCCACTCAGCCCTATCTCAGCAGTGGCCGTGGTTTACAAAACATGCGGCGGCGTGCGCAATCACTGCACGGCAGTGTCGACTGGCAGCAAGATCATGCCTACCATATTTTGATTCGCATCAAACCCAGCGATTTTGATCCGCTCAATGCCGTCACCTTGGCCACGCCACCCGTTGCCCTTTCTGGAGCACCCTTATGACCCAGACCACCGTTCCACGCCAACTCTGGATTGTCGATGACGACCCCTCATTCTGCGATTTTTTACGGCAAATTTTGGCCAATCAACAGGTCTATCAACTGGCTGGCATCTCGCACACCCTGCAAGACGCACAACAACAACTCAGCCAACAGCAACCCGATCTGGTCACCATTGACCTATCCTTACCCGATGGCTCTGGTGTGGAACTGATCCGCTGGCTACAACAGCACTATCCCGCGTGCAAAAAAATGGTGGTGTCGCTGTGGGGCAATGACGATTTGGTGTTTCGGGCTTTTCAATATGGTGCTGATGGATTTTTGCAAAAAGACAAGCTGATTGGTATGGAACTGGCCGCTGCACTCTGCGCCTTAGAAGATGGCGGCACGCCGGTCAGTCCCAAAATCGCCCGCCGCCTGCTTGAACATTTTCAAATGATCAAATCTGCACAGCCCGAACCGATTGATGACTGCTTACTGTCAGACCGTGAACGCGAAGTGCTGCAACTGTTGGCCAAAGGACTACTCTACAAAGAAATCGCCGAACTGCTCAATCTCTCACCCCACACCGTCGCCACTCACGTCAAACGCATCTACAAAAAAATCAACGTCGCCTCGCGTGGCGAAGCAGTCTTTGAAGCACAAAAACGCCATTTGCTGTAAACCTAGTCTTACACAGATTGCAGGCAAGTCAGTGCCAAGCCAAGCGATCCGTTATACTAGCGGCCATCCTGACCATTGATTGATGCCCACGCCTTGAAACTGATCTACGCCGGAACACCAGAATTTGCCGCCACCGCCCTGCAAGCCTTAATTGACGCAGGTCATGACATCGTCGCGGTCTACACCCAGCCCGACCGCCCCGCCGGACGTGGCCAAAAAACCACCGCATCCGCTGTCAAACAACTGGCGCAAACCCATGGTCTGCCGGTCTATCAGCCGCTGCATTTTAAAGCCAGCACCGACGACGGACTAGCCGCACAAGCCGAACTGGCCGCGTTAAATGTCGATGTCATGGTGGTCGCCGCCTACGGCCTGATCTTGCCGCAAGCCGTGCTGGATATGCCGCGTTTGGGTTGCCTGAATATCCACGCCTCAATCTTGCCGCGCTGGCGTGGCGCTGCGCCAATTCACCGTGCGGTATTGGCTGGCGACAGCGAAACCGGCATCACCATCATGCAAATGAATGCGGGCCTTGATACCGGCGACATGCTGCGCGTAGTCACCACACCGATTTTGCCCACCGACACCTCCGGCAGTCTACACGACCGCTTGGCCGAACTGGGTGGTCAGGCAATTATCGACTGTCTGGCCCACTTGGCCGAAGATCAAGCACACGCCACACCACAAGACCACGATCTGGCCAATTATGCCCATAAACTGAGCAAAGCCGAAGGCCAGATTGACTGGACGCAACCAGCCGCGCAGATCGACCGACAGATTCGGGGTTTGCAGCCATGGCCAGTGGCATTTTGCCAACATGCTGAGCAAACCTTGCGGGTCTGGTCGGCCCAACTGATCGAGCAGCAATCTGAAAAACAACTTGCACAGCCCGCAGGGACGATCGCTCAAGTGGATCGATATGGCGTCGATGTGGTCTGTGGTGATGGTCAAATCATCCGCCTCACCAGCCTACAATGGGCCGGTGGCAAAGCCCTTAATAGTGTACAAATCAATCAAGCGCAAAAACTCAGCATTGGCGAGCAACTGTCATGAAGCGTATCCGTCCAGCCAGCGACACCAGCAAACAATCATCTTCAGACCAGCCAGCGCCAGACCGTCGCCCAACCGCACGCGAGCCAAAGCCAGCAGACAAATCAAAGAACACATCCAATACCAAGCCAAGCGCAAAGCCAGACAACAACCGTCGTCCAAACCAGCAATCCAAACATATTCCAAGCGACATTCAGGTCTACCGACCACCCGAAAAAAATAGCAAAACCAATCAGCAGCCGGATCGCGACAACAACACACCCCGCCGTGACAGCACCGATCAAGACAGCCGACCACGCCGCACCCTCAACATTCGCGCCCAAGTGATCATTGCCTTGGTCGAGGTGATGGCAGGCAAATCACTAAGCAGCGTCTTACCGCACATTCAAAACAAAACCATCGAACGCGATAAAGGCCTCCTCAACGAGCTGGTCATGGGCACATTGCGCCACTGGTACGCGCTAGATGCACAGATCCAACCGATGCTCAGCCGTCCACTCGACGACGACCGCGTGCATGCCACACTACTGCTTGGGCTGTACCAAATTCTCCAGACCCGCATTCCGGCCCATGCCGCCATCAGCGAAACTGTCGAAGCGATCAAACAACTGCGGCTCGAACATACTAGCGGCCTAATCAATGCCCTATTACGCCGCAGCCTGCGCGAACTTGATCAAATTCGCCCAGCCTTTGCGCAACACCGTGCCCTACCCAACTGGCTTGACCAACAACTCCAACACGACTGGCCCGAACAAGCTGATCAACTGGCCCAAGTCTTGCGCCAATCAGCACCGATTTTTTTACGCATCAACCGTCGTCAACGCTCACGCCAAGCCTATTTGGACGCCTTGCACGCGCAAGACATCGATGCCGCACCTACTCGCAGACCGCACGGCATCGTCTTGTTGGAATCGGTCAATATCCCCAGTCTGATTGGTTTTGAGAGCGGAATTTTTTCGGTACAAGACGACCATGCGCAACTGTGTGCCGAATTGTTTAGCGATTTAACTGGCAAGCGAGTGTTGGATGCCTGCGCCGCACCGGGTGGCAAAACCGCCCATCTACTCGAACGCTATGATCTGGCCGAAATGGTCGCCCTCGATAGCGACCCCGACCGCCTCAAACGCGTACACGAAAACCTCGCTCGCTTGCAACTCAATCAGCATCCTCACCTGACCATCAAAGCCACCAATGCCGCCGCGTGGGAAACCGAGCAACCGTTTGATGCCATCTTGCTGGATGCCCCGTGTACCGCAACAGGCGTCATCCGCCGTCATCCCGATATTCGTTTGCTTCGACAAGCTACTGACGTCGCCAAAACCGTTGCGATTCAAGCCAAGTTGCTGGATCACTTGTGGACCCAACTGGCAGCAGGTGGCGAGTTGCTTTACGTCACCTGTTCATTGCTCAAAGCCGAAAACGAACAGCAAATTGCGGCATTCTTGGCCCGTACACCCAACGCGCAAGAGATCAAACTCATTGCAGATTGGGGCATTGAGCGACCGAATGGGCGGCAGTGCTTACCGGCAGAAGATGGTGGGGATGGGTTTTATTTTGCTAAGTTAGTCAAACAGGCTAAATAACGTATCATTGAATTTATGATCAGCATCGACGGGTATAGGCACTGGTCGATGCTGAATAGATAGGGATTACTCGTTGTAGCGGTGGCAGCTTGATCTTGTGCTAAAAAATGACCATAATGACTATAAATATCAGAAAGAGACAATCCCTTATGCCAAATCAATGGAGCATTGCACAAGCGAAAGCAAATTTTAGCGCCGTTGTACGCCAAGCCTACGAGCAGCATCAACCCCAGATCATCACCCATCACGGTCAAGGTCGAGTGGTAGTCATTCGTTATGATGATTGGACACAGCAGCAAGCCCCTACACAAAGCCTCATTGATTTTTTTGCTCAGTCGCCCTTGGCTCATTCGGTATTAGAACTGCCCACACGTGATGTACAAGATGATCAGCATCGTGAGGTTCTGTTTTGAGTTTTTTGCTAGATACCAACTTATTATCCGAGCTAATCCGTCCGCTACCCAATCAAGGGGTATTACAGTGGATGCAACAACATCCTGAGCAGTCGTATTACATCAGCGTCATTACGCTCTCTGAACTAGAATTTGGTATTACCAGACTCGCTGATGGCCAACGTAAAACAGATATGCAATGCTGGTTGCACACTGATCTACGCCAGCGATTTTTGGGTCGAATGTTACCCGTCTCTGATGACGTTGCCTTACGCTGTGGCGCATTTCGGGCCAATCGACAAATGCTAGGTCGTCCACTGGCTTTGGCCGATGGCTTGATTGCAGCCACCGCCGCAGAATCCTCACTCACCCTAGTCACGCGCAATATTAAAGACTTTGAAGCCTTGGCCATCAGCTTGCTCAATCCATTTGATTGAGTCGCCTTGACACCCTAACCCACCTTCCCCAACCGCCCATTCACTTTTTTCAAATCAAAAAACCGCGCATCAAAATCAGCCGAGACCCAATCATGCATCTCATCATGCTTGGGCGTCTGATACTCCGGATCATCCGGATGTGCCAACACATCTAACCAATAATAATAGCCATCTAAGCCACCAACTTCCTCAAGCGGGCACGCACCCTCAGCCTGTGTAATCAACGCCGGTGGATGCTGACGCGGCATGGGCAGCACTTTTTCTAGCACAATCACATGCTGCCAATCATCGCCAAAATCATAGACATACGACAGTTGATCTTTGGGCTGCTTCAGCAGATCAGCCAAGCGATATTTGGCCTCGTTTTTAATTTGATCATCCGCCTCAAACAGCTCCTCGCTGCTATAAATCACCCCATGCTGTGCAAACTGGTGCAAATGGCAATCTTCCCAGCCCATTGCCACCTGTATCACCTCATGCAGCCGCTCAAGCGTCGTCATACTCGACAAGGTCAAACGCCGCCAAATCGGCGGCTTGGCATCAACCAAAGTGACTTTAATCTGATACAGCATGGCACCCGCCGACACGTTAGTACGCGCGGCAGAAGCATGACCTTTCATTCGTTTATTTTGGCTCACAAATCACCAAGATCCGTTCTTCAGACATTTCAATCATGGCCGAGCGAATCCCCTCACGGCCAAGCCCACTATCTTTCACCCCACCGTACGGCATGTTATCCACACGGAAGGTCGGTACATCATTAATAATCACCCCACCCACATGCAACGTGTCCCATGCCTGCATCGCTTTATTGATGTTTTGGGTATAAATCCCTGCCTGCAAACCAAAACGGCTTTGATTGATCAGCCCCAGCCCTTCCTCAAAAGAATGATACTTCTCTAACACCACCACCGGCCCAAAGGCTTCATCTTTGTACACGCTGCAATGCTCCGGCACATTTTCCAGCACTGTTGCCTCAAGCATCACGCCATCCAACGTGCCGCCACACAGTAGGCTTGCCCCTTCACTGACTGCCTGATCAATCCAGCCTTTTAAACGTTCAGCTTCTTTATGCTTAATCATTGGCCCAATCACCGTATCGGCCAAATGTGGATCGGCTGGCGTTAATTGTTTGGCACGCGCCACAAATTTATCGCGCAACTCATCATAAATATCGGCATGCGCCAAAATACGCTGCACACTAATACACACCTGACCCGATTGGGTATAACCACCCGCGATCAAGCGATCCATTGCCGCATCAATATCGGTATCTGGCTCAACCATTGCTGCCGCATTACCACCCAATTCTAACACCACCTTTTTGCGCCCAGCACGCGCCTTCATATCCCAACCCACCTGATCCGAACCAGTAAAGCTGAGTAGCTTTAAGCGATCATCGGTCACCAACAAATCTGCCCCTTCGCGATGCGCAGGCAAAATCGAAAACGCACCTTTAGGCAAATCTGTCTCAGCCAATACCTCACCCATAATCAACGCCGCCACAGGGGTCAAACTGGCAGGCTTCAACACAAACGGACAACCCGCCGCAATCGCAGGTGCAATCTTATGCGCGGTCAAATTGAGCGGAAAATTAAATGGACTAATAAACGAACAGGCCCCAATCGGCACACGCTGCACCATACCGCGATAACGCGCCGCAGCCTCGGTCACATCCAATGGCATCACCGAACCTTTATCCAACTGCGTCACCGCATCCGCCGCCAACTGAAAAGTGCTGATCAAGCGCTTTACTTCCGCCTTAGACGAGGCGAGCGACTTCCCACCCTCAACAATCAACACCTCAACCAACTCATCAAAACGCTCGGTAAAGCGACGCACGCAATGCAGCAAGATCTCTTGCCGCTGATAGGTCTTCAGCGCTGCCATCGGCTTCTCAGCCGCTAGCGCTGCCGCAATCGCCTGATCGATAATCTTTTCATCCGCCACAGCAACCCGTGTCACTGTTTTGGACAAAAACTTATCATCCACATCTAACCAATCACCCGACTCATACGGCTGATTGGCCAAAAACATCGGATATTGAGCCGCTAAAACAAAACATTCTGACATCGTGATTCCATCCAAAAAAATCAAACTGCCCCTAGGCTAACCGAATCTAAGCCACTGCTTTGTCAAAAAATACAGATCAAACGTGATCCAGCCATCGTTTCGGTCAATATCATGTAAAAAAGCTCATCCTGACAACTCATGACAACAATGCTTGAAAGCCAGCACAAACTCACCAACAATGCGGACACAAACCTAGCCACCAGACACATTCAACGGGCTGAGTCAAAACCACAATATGGAGTTCAACATGCGTCACCTATCCTTTGCTCTCAGCAGCAGCGTTGCATTACTTCTCAGCTTACCAGCACATGCAGACTTTATTGGCATCTACGCCAGTGCAGACGCATGGCAATATGATGGCGACATCTCAGTTGCACAAACCAACAAACCAACCGAAAAATTCAACGTTGATCAACAGACCCAAGCCAACCTTGCGGTCTCTATTGAACACCCAGTTCC
>JBBKWH010000123.1:0-12115 GCA_037968855.1 Moraxellaceae bacterium
GCGTACTCAAGCCTAAGGTCAAATATTCAGAAGAGCGCAAAGAACACATCATCAAAACCTATCTTGAGCGTGGAAGTCTGCGGGGAATGCAACGCTTATTTGGTGTTGCACCTGACACCATAATTTATAGGGTGTTGCACTTCAAGTTTGAATCCAAGAAGCCTTTGTCTGTGATCAGGCGCAAGAGCGATTTGAGCAAAGACTTAGCCTTCGACTAACCAGCGTACTGTGCCCAACACAATCCCAATCATACACCCGACCACCACGCCGTTAATACGGATCATGTGCAGGTCGCCACCAACTTCGGATTCGATTTTTTCGATCATCATGGTGGTGTCCCATGCTTCGATTTGTTCGCGAATATAATCGATCACCGTATTGGCATAGCGGTCTGCGGCATATTCGGCCAGTAGTGCCAGTTCGTGATTGATTGCACCACGTACCACCGGATCACGTTCAAGTTGCATGCCTAAGCGCTGTGCCAGACCTTCAAGGTTAATCCCAATGGCAGAAGGGTTGGCCTCAAGGTCATCAATAATGGCCTGACGAATGCTACTAATTACGTGCATGACAAAGCCGGTCATGGTGGGATTTTGAATAAAGTCTTGTTTGACTTCTTCAAGTTGTAAGGATTCTTCGGAGTTGTCGTCTTGTAAGGCATGCATCCATTGCACGATGGATTGATTGATCATCAAACGAATGGGATGGTCTGGATTGGCTTGTAGTTGGCGGAGGGTGCGGACAATCCCTTCGATGGTTTGTTTTTTGAGGTCAAAGCCTAATAAGGAGACACCACGCGATAGATAACCAATCAGGCCGGTTTCATCGAGGACTTTTTGGATGATTTTGCGCGTTTGATCAGGGTGCTTGCTGATCCACGTATCGAGCGTGTCCAAAGTCAGCTGAATGACATCATGATGGATTTGGTTATCAAAGACTGCTTTCAGCGTGCGGGCAATCGGTTGATTTAAGCGGGTATGCTCAATCCATTCCAATAAGTTACTTTGCAAAAATTGTTCAATGTCTCGGTTTTGAAAAATCTTCAGCACGCGTGGGACAAATTTTTGGAACTCATGGGTCAATAGTTGGGCATTGACCGGCTGCGCCAACCATTCGGCCACATAACGCATGATGTCGCGTTCTTCGATTTTTTGCCGAACAATATGCGGGGCCAAAAAGTTTTCTTGTACAAAGCGACCCATTGAGTCGGCAATCCGCGCTTTGTTACGCGGAATGATCTCAGTATGGTCACGAATAATCTTAGGTGTCCAGACGTGTTTAAACGGGTCGCGAAACAAAACGGTGATGGCATACCAGTCCGCAAGGCCACCCACCACGCCAGCTTCGGCACCAGTGGTCAAAATGCCCAACCATTCGGCATGTTGGGGCAGTAGGCGAGTAATGACCAATAAGGTCATCCATAGGCAGGCCATAGCGATCAACAAGATCGTGGCACGCCGTCGGTTGACAGACAAGGACGGGATTGAGTGAGTATCTGTCATGTGCAATTCTCCTGTGTGGGCTGCTGTGACAGACCCGCTATTGCATAAATGTGTATCATCATGGACGCTTAGTCCCGATTGTCTGTGGTGCGATGGTTTGCATAGTGGCATGAATACATGCCATATCGAACAGTCTGTATCGAGACATGCTGAATAGTATTTCATTATTCTATAGCATCGCTTACGGCCAGCGCATTGACCGACTACAACTGATTGCTTGTCATCAAGTCAGCACATGGCTGCGGATAAGCTGATGTTATGCCAGTGAAATGATGGCTTCAATCTGCATGATTAGGCAGCGTCGTTGGGCAGTATGATTTGCCTGCCTTGATTTGACTGCATAGTTGGCCTGCGTGTTTGTATGAGTAGGCATAGGATAAGTGGACGATGTGACCATCAAGGATGAGTGGTGAGGCGAGTGCCGTGGCGGCAATCACAAGGCCTCAGTGTGCCTGTTGCTTATTGATAGCGCATATTGATGGATGTATTGACTTGATCAAAGAGCTATGACCGATAACATGACCGATTTTGCTGCTGTTCTAACCGACGTGCTTCCCGTGTTTAGCCCTGAACTGTGTGCGATTCCTGCCGGAGAGCGCCGTTGGATTGGCAATCTATCGGGCGCATTGCCGTCGTTATTGTTGGCTCGACTACAGGCCGTATGTGGCAGCCCTGTATTGATGGTGGCACGAGATCCTGCTCAAGTTGCGGTATTAGAAGAAGAACTTCGTTTTTTTGGTGTCACGTCGCAGGTGTTTCCTGACTGGGAGACCTTACCGTATGACCGCTTATCCCCGCACCAAGATATTGTGTCCGAGCGACTGGCTTTGTTGGCGCAGATGCCGACAGATGGTGTGATTTTGGTCGCTGCCAGCACTTTAGCACAGCGTATTGCACCACCAACGTGGCTGCTCGGTCAGCATTTTGATATTCAAACTGGCCAGTCCTTTACGCCAGAACGTGAGCGTCAGCGCTTAAGCCGTGCTGGCTATCGCGCAGTCGAAACGGTATTTGAACCCGGTGAATACGCATTGCGCGGCAGCCTGATGGATATCTATCCGATGGGCCAGCCTGCACCGATTCGTATCGAACTGTTTGATGACCAGATTGAGTCATTGCGGCTGTTTGATCCCGAAACCCAGCGCACTCTGCCAGATGGCAAAATTGATCGGTTTACCTTATTACCTGCGCGGGAATTTCCACTGATTGAGGGTCGTGGTACGTTTCGTGCGCGTTTTGCCGAACTTTTTCCGAGTGCTAGCCCCAAGCGGATGCCACTGTATCAAGACGTGCTGAATGGCTTGGCCGCACCAGGTTTAGAATATTACCAGCCGTTATTTTTTGAGCATGATGAGTTTGTCGAGGGTGGCACGCTGTTTGATTACTTGCCAAGTCAAACCTTAATCGTTACTGATGAGCATGTTGAGCAAACCTTAAGCCAGTTTTGGGCTGAAGTGACGGGTCGCTACGAAGACCGTCGGGCCAATATTGATCAGCCAATTTTGCCACCTAACGAGCTATTTTTGACCGTTAACGAGTTGTTTGGTCGGATCAAAGCGTTTGGACGTTTGGTGATCTCGGATCAGCCAATCAGCCTGCGAGTCGGCGTGACCAATGTTGAGGCCAGCCAGCCGCCACGTTTGCCAGTTGATCATCGTGCCAGTCAGCCACTGGCCCAGCTTGAGTCCTTTGTGACCAACTTTGCTGGCCGTATCTTGTTGGTGGCAGAGAGTGCTGGGCGGCGCGAAAGCCTGCGTGACTTGTTGCGGCCAGTATTTGGTGATTTGCCGTTAGTAGAGACCTTGCCAGAATTTTTTGCCCTGCCGGATCGTTTGGCGTTGGCAACTGCCCCGCTGGAGCGTGGGGTGTTGTTGGATGGCCAATTGGCGGTGATTGTCGAAAACCAATTGTTTGCCCAACGAGTGATTCAGCGTCGCCGCCGTAAGGGCAGTGAGGTGTCTGAGGAGTTTTTGGTCAAGAGTCTGGCCGAATTATCGCTCGGTGCGCCGGTGGTCCATATTGATCACGGTGTGGGGCGTTATCAGGGCTTAGTCACCTTAGAGATTGACGGACAAACCTATGAGTTTTTGCAGCTAGATTACGCTGATAACGCCAAAATTTATGTACCCGTCGCCAGCCTGCAACTGATTAGCCGTTATAGCGGCGGAGACCCCGAACACGCGCCGTTGCATAAACTGGGTAGTGATACGTGGAATAAAGCCAAGCGCAAGGCCATGGAGCAAATTCACGACGTGGCTGCCGAGTTGCTCAACGTACAGGCGCGACGTGCAGCACGGGCGGGCATTAGTTTTGAGATAGACCAACACGCCTACGACTTATTTGCCGATCAGTTTCCATTTGAAGAAACTGTCGATCAAAGCAATGCCATTGTTGCCACGTTATATGACATGGCCCAAGCCAAGCCCATGGATCGATTGGTGTGTGGCGATGTGGGCTTTGGCAAAACAGAAGTGGCGATGCGGGCGGCTTTTGTCGCGGTACATGACGGACGGCAGGTCGCCGTCTTGGTGCCGACCACCTTGCTGGCCCAACAGCATTACGAAAACTTCCGTGATCGCTTTGCCGATTGGCCGGTTCGCATTGAAGCGTTGTCACGCTTTGGTAGCCGTAAAGAACACAGCCAAGTGTTAGATGATTTGGCCGTTGGCAAAGTTGATATCGTGATCGGCACTCACAAACTGCTACAAGAAGGCGTGGCGTTTAAAGACTTGGGTCTGATGATTGTCGACGAAGAACACCGCTTTGGCGTGCGGGATAAAGAAAAAATCAAAGCCATGCGCTCTGACGTGGACATGCTCACCCTGACAGCCACACCGATTCCACGCACACTGAATATGGCGTTTTCTGGCATGCGTGATCTGTCGATTATCGCCACACCGCCAGCACGACGTTTGGCGGTCAAAACCTTTGTGCTCGAACGCAGTAACGCCACTTTAAAAGAAGCCATCTTGCGTGAACTGTTGCGTGGTGGGCAGGTGTACATGCTGCATAACGATGTGGACAGCATTGAGCGCGCTGCCGAAGAACTGCGTAACTTGATTCCAGAGGCACGCGTGGCCGTTGCGCATGGTCAGATGCGTGAGCGTGAGCTAGAGCAGGTCATGCAAGCCTTTTATCATAAGCAATACAATATCTTGGTCTGCTCAACCATCATCGAAACGGGTATTGACGTGCCCAGCGCCAATACCATTATCATCGAACGTGCCGATAAGCTTGGGCTGGCCCAGCTCCATCAATTGCGTGGTCGGGTGGGTCGGAGTCATCATCAAGCCTATGCCTACTTGCTGGTGCCGTCGATCAAAAACCTAAAAGGGGATGCCGAAAAACGTCTGGACGCGATTGTGCGTGCTTCGGATCTTGGCGCGGGCTTTATTTTGGCGACTGAAGATCTAGAAATCCGTGGGGCAGGTGAATTACTCGGTGAAGAACAAAGCGGTAATATGCAAGCCATTGGCTTTAGTCTGTATATGGACATGTTAGAACGCGCCACCAAGGCGATTCAAAATGGTAAAGCGCCTAATCTGGATGCGCCATTAGCACTCACCTCAGACATTAGTTTGCATTTGCCTGCGTTAATCCCAGACGAGTATCTCAACGATGTGCATCAGCGCTTGTTGTTTTATAAGCGTATTAGCGGCGCAGATAATGAGCAAGAGCTGAATGACATTCGGATTGAGATGATCGACCGCTTTGGCTTATTACCGCAGCCTGCGCGTAATTTGTTTGAGGTGCATCGTCTGCGCCTTAAAGCCGAAATGCTCGGCATCGAAAAAATGGATATGAATGTCAGTGGCGGGATTATTGAGTTTCGGCCAGATACGCCGGTTGATGCCATGACCATTATTCAACTGATCCAAAGCAAGCCAATGCTGTACAAGATGGAGGGTGGTCAGCGTTTGCGTGTTAAGCACCAATTGCCTGACGTGGCTGCTCGCTTAACTGCCGTACATGAGCTACTTAACTTGTTAACGCCAGCACATCTGCAAGAGGCCGCGCAACAAGATGCAGTGCTGACCGCTCCAGCAGTCAAAGCACCGTCAAGTAAGCGAGGCAGCAAACGTAAACGTTAAATAAAAGCATTGTTTGAATGATCAGATCGGCATTGAGTGTCGGTCTGTTTGTTGTACATGAATATAAAAAAGGAGCGGCATCTTGAGCTGAGACGCTTTTAAAAGGCCATCATCCGGATGAGAAAAAGTCCGTATTGCACCGTTTATCATTTGTAACATGTTAGTCATACAAAATACATTGACTAAAAAACCTACTAGTTTTAACTTGATCATCACAAATGGCATGGCAATTGCTAAAAAATTGAAGACAAACTGCAATTAATCTGTCACGCAATCGTCATGTATTCATAGTCAACTAGAACCTAATGGCCGACGCCAGATCGCGTCACATCCAAGAAGATGGTTCACGAGAGAGAGAGGAAACTTTTGATGAAAACTTTGCAAATCACCCACGGCGCTTTTGAGCTTGAGTTAGATGTTTTGGATATCGAATACGATATCGATGATGCGTTTGAACTCTAAGTTTTTAGCCCCTTCTATCCTGCATGCCTGACATGAGGTGCCAGTTGCAAACGCACTGTGCTACCATCGCTGCTTCACTTTGCGCTCAATTGCAACAGGACGCCCATGTTCAGCCTGCACCCACAACTTGCCCAAGATACCTTTTTGGTTGGTGACTTTCCGTTATCAACCTGCCGCTTAATGAACGACATGCAGTTCCCTTGGTTGATTTTAATTCCTCGGGTGCCTGGCGCGACTGAGTTGTACGAGCTATCCCCGCAAGACCAAGAACAATTTTTGCGTGAGTCCAGCTGGTTATCCAGCCAGATGTCACGCGTGTTTCGTGCAGATAAGATGAATGTTGCCGCATTGGGCAATATGGTTCCACAGTTGCACTTTCATCATATTGCGCGTTATCGCAATGATCTGGTCTGGCCTAAGCCAGTCTGGGGTACGCCAGCGATTCCGTATAGCAACGACGTTTTGGCACGTATGCGTCAAACCTTAATGCTGGCCTTGCGTGGTCAAGGCGACATGCCATTTGATTGGAAAATGCTCTAATTATTTGGTGTCATTGGTATCTAACAGCATCCTGTTGATCGGCTTGCTATTGCGCTTGCAGGCTGCTGTCCCTTAGTCTTTGTTCAGATATGATCACACATGGATTGTAATGGCCAAGGTTTCTGAACCCGTCCAAAAGACCATCAAATTGTTTGGTCGAAATGATCGCTTCTCATCATACTTGTTGTTTATCGTCATTTTACTGGTCTGTTTGTACCAAGATATCGCAATTGCGTATTCTGTATATTTGATCGCTCTTTTGGCAGTAGCACCATTTATTCTGCATCGTTTGCAGTGGAGCTATCATCGCCGTTTTGGCAATCAGCGCGTGCCCATCCCCTTTATGCTGCTTGATGCGGCTGTCGTCGGGGTATGCATTGTTTTTTGTCAATTCTCTGTGGTGCCTAGTATTGTTTTGGCCTGCGTTTTGGTTTTTAGTTTGCTTGGTGTGGGTAGTGCTACCGCTTGGGTACTGAGTACACTGATTACTTTAATCAGTATTTTTATTACTGCTTATCTGCTTAACATTCGTACAGACACCATGCAGACCACGCCAGTGCTCAGTAGTCTTGTGAGCTTGGTCAGTTTGGCGGTGTATATGGTGATTGAGCTACAACAATCGCGTAGTCGGGTCGAAAGCTCCGAGTTGCAGTTGGAAGAGGCGCAGGCCAAGACCACGCAATTTATGAATATCGCCAACAAAATTGCCCGTTATGCGCCCAGCCAAGTCTGGCAGTCCATTGTGCGTGGTGATCGTGATGCGCGAATCGAAAACAAACGCAAAAAACTGACTATTTTCTTTTCGGATATTCAAGGGTTTACTGAGCTGTCAGAGACCTTGTTGCCTGATGATCTGGCCACGATCCTTAACACGTACTTTGAACACATGTCGGATCTAGCCAAAAAGTATGGCGGCACGATTGATAAGTTTATCGGTGATGCACTGCTGATTTTCTTTGGTGATCCAACCACACAAGGCCCTCGTGCAGATGCGTTGGCTTGTGTGGAAATGGCGATTGCCATGCGCCGCGAGAACAAGCTGTTACGTCAAAAGTGGAAAGCATTAGGCTTTGAAGGCTTGCATGTGCGGATGGGAATTACCACCGGTTATTGCCACGTGGGTAACTTTGGTAGTAATAGCCGAATGAGCTATACCATTATTGGTCGGGATGCCAACTTGGCAGCGCGTTTGCAGGGTGCAGCAGATCCCGATGAGATCCTTATCTCCAATGACACGTATCTATTGATTAGAGACCGGATTAATTGTCGTGAGCGGGGATTGATGCAACTAAAAGGCATCGCTAAACCCATGCAGACGTGGCAAGTGATTGACGCCTATCAAAACACGCAAACCTATAACCGTCGCTGGATGGAGTTTGAGATGGATGGGTTTAATTTGCAGTTGGATATGGATGAAGTCAAATCTTACGATCGTGAGCGTATTTTGCAAGCGTTGCAGCAAGCATCACGCAACCTTGATAGTCATGAGGCCGGAGACGGCAAACGCTAACCATTGGTCGGTTTCGTCTTAGACAAATAATAGGCTGTGCAGTAATGCATGGCCTGTTTTTTTTGAAAAAATAAATGCTTATCGCTGTATTGCACATGTGAGTAGATGTGAGGTCGATTGGTAATTCATCGGTTAATTATTGATCAGGATCTGAAAAGAGTAGACAGTAGGCGAGTTCAAAAAAGTGAGCTACAACGCCAAAGAGCGTTAGGCAACAGTCGGCAAGTTAAGACCGGTTACAGCAGCAATGACAAACAAGGAATGAGTGCGATGTTGAAATACAGTAGCAGTAGTGGTGCGTCTCAACGCATGCAGCGTTTTTTTCTGGCGTTTATCTTTGGCATGGTGATGATTATTGCATTGATCTTTTTGATGCGACCGGAGCTAAGCCAGCAGAAGTCTTCGGCACAGGATTTTTCTCGTTATTCACAGTCTGCGTTATCGGATGTTAACTTGCATGGTACACGCGCGCCTTAAAAGCGTCGTGATCCTATATGAATGGGATGCGGGTTTTTGCAAACCGATACATCACAAAAAAGCCTGTCGATGACAGGCTTTTTTGATGCAGTAAGCAGGTAAGTTAGCGACTTAGCTCATTAAGCCTGCAAAAAATATTTTGATATGGTCAATCAAGCGGGCAAAGAATCCGGCTTGTTCAACGTCAGATAGGGCAACTAAAGGCTGCTCAGCGAGTGTTTTACCATCCGCAGAGGCCATGACTTTACCGATCACTTGGCCTTTTTTGATGGGCGCTTTGAGATCGGGGTTTACACTAAACTGAATTTGCGCATTATCCGCTTGGCCTCGTGGCAGGGTGACGGTCATGCTTTCTGCCAATCCAGCAGTGACGGTGTCTGCGGTGCCAAACCATAGCGGTGCGGTGACTAAGGACTGACCGGCTGGACGGAGTGTTTTGGTTTCAAAGTTACCAAAGCCCCATGACAGTAGCTCGCGAGATTGCTTAGCGCGGGCATCCATGCTCTTGGTGCCCATGATCACCGAGATTAGGCGCATAGAACCACGTTTGCTAGAGGTGACCAAACAATAGCCTGCGGCATTGGTGTGGCCGGTTTTGAGACCATCCACACTTGGGTCGGTGTACAGCAAGGCATTACGGTTGCCTTGTTTGATGTTGTTAAAGGTAAATTCTTTTTCGGAGTAGATTGGGTAGTACTTGGAGCTGTCATGCACAATGGCACGCGCCAAGATGGCTAGATCATGGGATGAGGCATAATGGCCTTCCATGGGTAAGCCAGTCGCGTTCATAAAATGGGTGTTTTTCATGCCGAGACGACGGGCTTCTTCGTTCATGACTTCGGCAAAAGCGCCTTCGTTGCCAGAGATATGCTCTGCCATGGCTTTTGAGGCGTCGTTACCTGATTGAATAATAATGCCACGCAGCATTTCTAAAACGGTTGCAGTGCCGTTCAGGGGTACATACATACATGACTCTGAGCTAGAGCCACGGCACCAAGCCGATTCGTTCATTCGGACTGGTTCGTCTTCTTTCAGCGTGCCTGCCATGAGCTTTTGCTCAATGATGAAGCTGGTCATCATTTTGGTTAAAGAGGCTGGTGGCAGTTGTTCGTCTGGATTAGAAGCTGCGAGAATTTGACCCGACTCAAAGTCCATGAGCAAATATGCTTTGTTCTCCAGTTGCGGTGGCGAGGGCATGATGGTCACGGCTTGGGCGGCTGTGCTCAGCCCTGTTAGGAGTAATGCGGCTGCGCCAAGAGTGCGAATACGGGTCATGTGAGTGTTGTCCATTTGGGTGGTGCGGGCAGGGCCACATGCTAACAGACCCAACCGTTTTGTTTTAGTGCTTATCGGTTATGGACGAAGGGATTCTGCGCTTTTTTGCCCAAAATCCCAGACTTGATCGGCTATTTTGATGCGCTGTTTGGCATTGGGTAATTTACCACTTCTAAGCAAACCTCACGGTTTTCGGTCACGGTTGCTTTGGCAGCGTCTTCACGTGCTTCGACCAGTAAAGGCTTGTATTCGCTATCGTCTTTTAGGCTCTGCATAGCCAATACAGGGGTGTCAATATTGGGCAGTAGTTCGGCCATCAATCGACCATAACCCGCTTGGAATTTATCCTGTACTGTTTTGTCTAGCAGTTGAGGACAAACTTCTTGTAGCACGTTGACGGCTGCCAGCTCTTCCATGGTGGTTGGCAAGGCGTTTTTGAATTCGACGGCATTGGCTGGAGATGCTGCATGGGTTGTTTGCAGCATAAGAGGCAGGGCGAGTGCTGCACAAAAAACCGAAAGGCGCATAAAACGATACTCCAAGACATCAATATGATGTTGATCATCTTAATGGCAGGGCGTAGGCGTCGACTATTGTTTTTTGTAGGCGCTAGCGTTGATCGTTTGATGCGTGATTGCTTAATCTCTTCAAAGATCAGTGATTTTGTTACTGTTTGGCGTGGTGATTACGCCAGTAGCTGATACGGATAGGTTGGTATTGCGCTGTGCTCCCCATGCATATAACGCATCCATAATTGGCCTCAGCGCTTGGCCCTGTGGCGTCAGGCTATAGTCAACGTGAGGGGGGATTTCGGCATGCACTTGTCGCTGCACTAAACCGTCTAGCTCAAGCTCTCTTAATTGCTGGGTCAGGACTTTTTGGCTAATCGGCGCGATGTTTTTTTTAATTTCACCAAATCGATGAGTCCCGCTACTCAACAGATGAAGAATAATCGGTTTCCATTTGCCACCAATGATCGCAATTGCTTGCACCAGTGGGCATTGCAGTGGGTTGTCGGTGGGCCAAGAGAGATTAGGCATGGTTACCAAAAGGTGTCTAGGTGATAAAAAAGTGCGTACTTGTCAGGACTTAGCAAAGCAAGCAGCATAAGGTCATCGTCATGCTGACGCAGCAAAGATGGACTGTCAATGTTAGATATTTATCGAGTGCCGATCTTGCCGTTTGGTTTGGTCAATGCCCATTTGATTCGTGGTGATGCTGGTGTGGTGCTTGTCGATGCAGGACTGCCCAATACTGAGCATCGAGTGTTGGCAGTGCTACGCCAGCATGGTCTTGGCTTTGACGATATTCGCTTGATTGTGATCACGCATGCGCATGTGGATCATGCGGGGAATGCCGCCACGTTACAGCGCTTATCTGGTGCGCCCATTATGGCGCATGAAGGCGACTTGCCGTTTTATCTTAAAGAACAAACCATGACGTTTTGTTCGACTGGTTTGTTTGGGCGTTTATTTTTAAAGACCGGCTTGATGTATGAGCCATACGAAAAATTTAGACCCGATATTTTATTAAAAGATTTTGAGTGTGTGTCACTGCTTAAGTGGGGTGTGGATGGGGTGGTACGTCATACCGCGGGCCATACAGCGGGGTCTATTTCGATTGAGCTGGCTGATCAGCAGTGTTTGGTCGGAGACTTGGTGTCTTCTGGATTATTGTTGGGTGGAATTGCTTGTACAGGACGCGCAAAACAGCCGCCATTTGAGGATGATTCGCAATTGGTCGCCCGACAGTTAGAGGCCATGTTGGCAACCGGTGGTCAGCAGTTTTATATGGGACATGGTGGACCTTTGACTGCTGAACAAGTGGAGCGCCATGTTCGGCGTTTGTTGGGATCGTAGAAGGCGTTAGCCATGTTTTGACCCGATTCAGATATATATGTTGTTGGATGCTGGATGGTTATATGCAGCTCAAAAAAGCTTGGGATAGATGTCCTGAGCTTTTTTTTGTGTTGCATGAATCATTTTGCGATCTGTTAGGATAAACGTGATCAGCGTCACGAGTGCTGCTGCTGAGATCAAGCGACCCAATAACGCATTGGGCATCGATTTTTTGTATTTGTTAATGAAGTCTGAGGAATAGCGTGATATGTCACAACAGAGCCAATCATGTGAATCAGCCATGAGAATTTTAATTAGTTAATTTAATAAGTTTGATTATGAAACTTAACTTTAAGCATCATCTGTATTCAACCTTAATGTCACCTCCATCTACTATAGAATAAAAGGAGAGTTGCCTCA
>JBBKWH010000124.1:0-7286 GCA_037968855.1 Moraxellaceae bacterium
GCCATCCATGGCTCAAACAATTGCACTCAGTCATCCCTGCAAAAAGCAACCAATTCGCTTAACTGACAGGCATGACCTACAATGCGCCCGTTTTTTATACCTAAACGAAATGTTTAGAAACGGTGGTTGACCTGTACGCCAAGGATATAACCGCTATTGCTGACGGTCGATGAGTAGGTCGCAGGAATGCTGCCAAGCGGGGTGGCGTAGCTGCGTGTGCGGTTGATATCGCCATCTTTTTCGGTCAGGTATTGCGCCGAGACATCTACCGAGGTGTCTTGATTGATGTCATAGCCAGCACCAACGGTAAAAAAGGTGCGATCCGCCACGGGTACGCGTACGGTACGCGAGCTGACATTTAGCGGTGATTCGTCAAAGCCTAGACCTGCACGGAGGACCAGATTGGGCATGTATTGATAGTTGACGCCGATGCTATACATATTGACGTCGTCGTAGTCCTGTTCCTCGCCAGCACGGTTGTAAGGCGCAGGCAGGCTGCTGGTCGGGAATTGGTCGTTAAACTGGCTCCATTGCGTGCGCTGAATGGTGCCAAGCAGCGTGATGTCCGGTTGGAGTGCATAGCTAATGCCCAGCTCCATCATGGCCGGTATCGTGACTTCAAGCGTGCTGCTGGCGCTGGCATTGGTTGGGCCTGTGGCGGTTATCGCGTTTTGAATACGTGCCGTGCCTTTGGCGGTGTAATCTACTTTGGATCGGTAGCTCATACCAAGGTTAAGATCTGGCATCGGCGAGTACAGTACGCCTAAATTAAAACCTGCGGTAATGTCGTCGCCGGTATTGGTAAAGGTGCGGGTATCCACACTAAAGTCGCCAGCCGCTGGATTGTCTGGTGATGTGGCTGCACTTAAGATGCTTTCGAATCGATTAACGGTGAGACCCAGACCGACAGACAGCTCAGGGTTAATGGCATAGGCCACGGTGGGCTGTAGGGTAATCACTTTGGTGGTGCTTTTATCGCCAAACAAACGACCTTGGAAGTCTTGGTCATAGTTGGTTTTGCCACCAAATGGCGCATATAAGCCTACACCAAAGGTCAAGCCATCAGTATAAGGAAGCACCGCATAGCCCGCACCGATCCATGTTTTTGGCACAATATTGCTGTCTTGGATGCCCGTTACTGGCTGGCCAGCATAGGTTGCGGTGGTATTCGAAAAATCGTTGCTGACATCGATATATAACGCGTTGTTAGAGACCTCAATATGCTTGATACGACTCATCCCTGCGGGGTTGCTAAAGACCGTTGATGCATCGGTGATGAGTGCGGTGCGGCCTGCATTGGCAGCACCTAAAGCGCTGACGCTTTGTTCGTTTAGTGCAAATCCTTGCGCATGGGCTTGGCTGATCACACCAAGGCTCAAGGCCATTATGGTGGAAGCAAGGCAGGTTTTTTCCATGGTCATGTTGCGATCATCCTTTGATATGGGAGTCCAGTTGCCAGTATTGGGGTTGTTTTGGCAGGGCTGTTTTGGCAGGGCTTTGCTGCGTTGCAGCAGATGTAACATTTTTTTAAGAATAAGGGCAATGCTTGTTTGGCAGAAGGCCCATGTTGTGTTGTTGTGCTGCATTGAAGCGGTGTTTTGTATCTAAACAGGGATCGGAAGGCCGAAATGATGGCAGATTGGCACATCTGGCTCGTGCATTTATGCCCCAAATAAATGACCATTTGGTCACTGGTATTCGATAGGTGCGATGCCTACACTGTCACACGTTGTTTGATTTGTCGTATAGACAGACGACAACTCATTTTCCGATCCATTGTTCATAAGAGTCGATCATGAAACCGTATCCGCATTTGCTTGAACCGCTGAATTTAGGTTTTACACAACTAAAAAACCGCGTGGTCATGGGATCAATGCACACCGGCCTTGAAGATCGTTTTTACAATTACCCCAAACTTGCGGCTTATTTTGCCGAACGCGCGCGTGGTGGTGTGGCCTTGATTATCACTGGTGGTATTTCGCCTAACCGTCAAGGTTGGTTGTTGCCAGCAGGCGGCACCATGAATCAGTTAACCGACGCTGCCAATCACCGTTTGGTGACGCATGCTGTGCATCGACACGGTGGCAAGATTTTGATGCAGATTCTGCATGCGGGTCGTTATGGCTATCAGCCGTTTGTGGTGTCGTCTAGTCCAATTAAATCGCCGATTTCGCCATTTAAACCGCGCGAGATGAGCGACCGTGATATTCGTTCGACCATTAGTGACTTTGCTCGTTGTGCCAAGCTGGCCAAGCTCGGTGGTTATGACGGCGTTGAGATCATGGGGTCTGAAGGTTATTTGCTCAATCAGTTTTTGAGCCGTCACGTCAATCAGCGCAAAGACCAATGGGGCGGTTCGATTGATAATCGGATGCGCTTTGCAGTAGAGATTGTGCAGGCGATTCGCGAGGCAGTCGGCGAGAAATTTATTATTAGCTTCCGTCTGTCGATGCTGGATTTGGTCCATGACGGCAACACCATGGATGAAGTGGTGTTAATCGCGCAGTCGCTAGAGCGTGCAGGGATTAACTTGCTCAATACTGGTATTGGCTGGCATGAAGCGCGTGTCCCGACTATTGTGACCTCTGTGCCGCGTGCGGCCTTTGCCGATGTGACGGCGCATGTGCGTGAACGCGTTGGTGTGCCTGTGATTGCCTCAAATCGCATCAATATGCCAGATGTGGCCGAAGAAATTTTGGCCTCAGGCAAAGCCGATATGGTGCAGATGGCACGACCGTTTTTGGCCGATGCAGAATGGGTCAATAAAGCCGCGACCAATCGCGTTGATGAAATTAATACTTGTATTGCCTGTAACCAAGCCTGTTTGGACCATACTTTTGAAAACAAACGTGCCAGTTGCTTGGTCAACCCGCGTGCTTGCCACGAGACCGAGTTGGTCTATGTGAAATCGCGCAAACCACGCCGGATTGCGGTGGTTGGTGGTGGTGTAGCCGGTATGTCAGCTGCGACTGTGGCGGCCAGCCGTGGCCATCAAGTGACCTTGTTTGAAGCACAAAGCGAGATTGGTGGGCAGTTTAATCTGGCCAAGGTTGTGCCGGGTAAAGAAGAGTTCCACGAGACCATTCGTTATTTTAAAACCATGATTGCCAAAACAGGTGTTGAGCTGCGACTTAATACCAAAGTCAATCGCGATCAGCTTGAGCGCGAAGGCTACGATGATGTGATCGTCGCCACTGGTGTGGTACCACGGGCGTTGAAACTTGAAGGCGCAGATTTGCCACAAGTGCTGAGCTATAGCGATGTGCTGCGTGGTGCGCCGGTGGGTCAGCGGGTGGCCGTGATTGGTGCAGGCGGGATTGGTTTTGATGTCAGCGAATACCTGCTACATGATCCCAAAACACCACAGCCACAACCACTGAATCAATGGATGGCCGAGTGGGGCGTGGATAGCCGTGTTGATTACCATACCGAAGGGGGCTTGGTGCAACCCAAAGTCAAACCGGCTTATCGTGAAATCTATTTGATGCAGCGCAAAACTACCGGTGTTGGCTCAGGACTGGGCAAAACCTCCGGCTGGGTGCATCGTGCCGCACTGAAAAAACACGGTGTACGGATGATGCGCGGTATTAGCTATGACAAAATCACCAACGAGGGCATCTGGGTCACCATCAATGATCAAGAACAGCTGCTGCGTGTTGATACGATTGTGGTCTGTGCGGGCCAAGAGTCAGTAAAAGACTTGATGCCTGCTGAAGGAGTCGTGAGTGGTGCGCGTTATCATATTATTGGTGGTGCCAAACTTGCTGCCGAGCTAGATGCCAAACGTGCGATCCGTGACGGTGCAGAACTGGCCGCCGCGTTATAAGCAAAGCGCTCACTAAACGGCTGTAAAGCGCCCACGATGATGCTGTCATTTGTGGGCGTTTTTGTATCTGCTTTACAGCAGAGTCACCGAAGTCATCGTAATGTCACAGAGCGTGACCGAACTACTGCGCACAGATACACCATCCATCGCTACAGTGATCTTAAGGCAATGCAGCCGATATAACGCTCACACATACCACTGAGCCACGTTGCATGATCATAGACCAATGCGAGGATCACATCATGAGTATTAAGACTAAGCACGACAAGCACTTGCAAGAAATGTACGATGCCAAAATGCGTAAGCTTGAAGAGCGAAAAATTGCCCGTGAGTCCTTTGATGGCAACAAAACCACATGGTTTGAAGATGTGCGTAGTGCGCTGATGGATAAAGTTGAAGACATCAAAGATTTGATTCAAACCAAACAAGTTGAACTCAAAGCAAAGCAGTCTACCCTTATGGAAAAGCATGCTGACTTGATTGAAAAAGGCATGAGCAAGCAGACAGATCTACGCCATAAAGCGTCATCTTTTTTACATGCAGTTGCTGATAAAGTTGATGTCGCCAGCGATGTAAAGGCATAAAGCGTTGCTTGCCATGTTGAATCCACTGCAACTACAGCTGTACATTAAACCAACCAGTTGGTATTGAACATCGATCAGACTAATACCACAGAGTAGCCGACGTTGTTGCTCTGTGGTCTATTAGTCGATAGCCGTCAACGACACTTATAAATCATAGACGTCAGGATTTTTTCGGAAGTTTTCATCATCCTGACAATAGCGTAAGCAGTCACCCAAAATACTCATTAATCGAATCAGATGTTCAGGCTTGCTCAAATAAACATGATTGCCTGAAGCAAATTCTAATCCTGCCCGCTTAATTTCGATTCGACGGACATTGGTGATCGGTACAATAAACTGAACAGTTGGATTCTTTTTGTCACCGTAGTAGCGTAAAAGCCAGCGATTACTTTTGTTTTGGTATAGCAGTGAGTAATAACTCTCGGTGTCTTTGGCATAAATGTCTTGATCTGGCAGTAAGTTCTGAACGACTTTAAATACCTGCATCTCGGTTTTGGTAGTAACGATTTTTGGATTATTTGGATCAATAATTGTATCCGGTTGAACAATAGGCTCTGCTGTCACGGTTTGAATCGTAGTGACTGTATTGTTGCCAGACAGTTTTTTGACAATGATCTCGCTCATTGCATGTTCGATAGCTGTTTTGACCATTGGTGTAATGCTATCTAAAAATTTTCCCGTCAACTGTCGTTGCAGATTGGATTGTCCAGCAACATAGCGTACAAAATCTTGAGGAACATTTGACAAGCTGTTACTCACCACCGATTTGAATGTCTGAATATATTGGCTTTCTTCGGCAAAGTCTCGCACTTTGGATGCCTGAAAATTATCATGCATGAATTGATGCAGTTGCTCGTAGTTTTGGTTGTTTTTTTCGGTAAAGTCGATGACTAAGAATGGATGCTCATCCATGATATTGGCATTCATCAAGTCAGTAAAAAATCGCCACTCTCTACCATTGGTAATTGCCGCCACTGTGACACCGACGGTGCTATTGAAGTAGCGCGCAAGCTGTGGAGCATGATTGGTGAGCTTTTCTTTATAGCCTTTTGCCTCAACAAACATTACAGGCTGGCTTTCGCAGCAGTATAAGGCATAGTCTACGCGTTCTGATGCCTTAACACCGCGCATATCGGCACTATACTCGGCACGAACTTTGGTGGGGTCATAGGGGTTAAAGCCGAGAATATCCAGCAGCGGCAAAATTAGGGCCTGTTTGGTGGTCTCTTCGGTGGTGCAGTGTGTGCCGACGCGTTTGACATGTTCGATATGGGATTTTAAACGAGTAATAAACTGATCCATTTTATAGTTTCCATGTGGTGGTGCTGAACAATCAAATACTGTCACATATCTGCTGTGTATAGGCAGGCTTTTTTATCAGGGATCGCATTAATCATGGTCTTTATGCTTAAGAGCCAGTGGCTACACTGGTGAATACTGCTAAGTATTGTCGCAACAATGACTTTTTTGGGCTGACTGCTTATGCGCAGTCTTGGGCTGTGAGTTATGGGTGATCCTGCGACATAAATTGTCGTGGGCAAAAATAGACGCTTTTTACAGGCTTCAGATATGAAAAAACCCTTGAAAATCAAGGGTTCGTTCAAAGAATATGGCGGAAGCGGTGAGATTCGAAGGCAGTTGTTTTTAAAGATTATGTATCTGATTTTTTGAGTTAAAAAAATGAAAAAGAGGATGGTGGGCAGAGGGATTGGGCATTTTGACGAGGTAAAACCAGAAGATCAGGCATTTAGTAGTACCTCATCAGGAGCAAAACCGACACCACATAAATCACAGTAAAAGGCATTGAGAAATTGTTCTAATGGAGCGGCCGTAAGTGCTTCAGGCTTACATTCGTCCACAGCTAATTGGTCTTTTCGTTGATAGCCTGCTGGCTCTTCTAGAGGCCACATCTTTTTTGGACTTGCGTTGCCAATCAAAAGAGTTTTTGGTCTGACCTTGTGATTTGTCTTGCATTTAGGACAAGTTGGTAATGTACTGATCATGTTTCCTGATTCCAAAGTACCCAAGAAGCGTAATACCACTATCCCATAGATGAGCTCATATCCATAATGAAAAGAGATGAGCAAAGATCTGTTGATTTGCCGATCAAATCATCTGAATCAGAAAGGCAGAGCGACATGAGCAAAGATTCTACTGGCAACACTACTCTGATTGATCAAACAGATTGGGCACGTGTGGCGCATCTGCGTGATGAAGACATCGCCGTTGATGCAGATAATCCGGTCACGTCGCTTGATGATTGGGACGGTGCTGTAATGAAAGTGGGTGCGCAGGTGGTTGGCACTGCGCGGACGCGTGGTCGTCAAAAAGCGCCGAAGAAATTACCCGTGACCATTCGATTGTCGCCAGAGGTGGTGGAGTATTTTAAATCCACTGGAGATGGTTGGCAGACACGTCTGGATATGATTTTGCGTGAGTATGTGAAAGCACATTGATAAGTCACTATTAGGTTTTTTCTTCAAAAATACCGAAGATATTTATGGCCACTACGATAAATTGATCATCTTACATATTATTTTGTAATCCAAGATCAATTCGGTAGAATTCGCAATCGGCTGCCTGATTTGAGCTGCAAGATTTTTTAAGGTATTTACAGTAGATGCTATGATTGTTTGAGTAGCTCCAGTTCTCACCGTGATACCGGCAAGCATAACAATTTTTTATATCAATTTTTTTCTTCACTGCCAATTCAACCTGCTCGACAAAAATTTGCCCTTTATAATCTATATAAGCGTTTAATACCAATCCATTAAATAAACCTAACCCATAGCCCAATCCCGAGTCCCAATTGACTTGATCAGATCAGGCTGCTCGGCAAAGCAACACCACGCATGGCAAATAGCTTCAATGATTTG
>JBBKWH010000125.1:0-2537 GCA_037968855.1 Moraxellaceae bacterium
CCTAAAGAACAGACCTCCTTCGGGAGGTTTTTTTTAATCTTGCGACCTTCATCTGATCAATGGCTCATCCACTTGAAGACGCATAGCAGCACCACCTGCCTGTACTGCCTCCCAGCCCAGCATGGCCGCCTTACGAGGCAATCCCCAGCGATAACCACCCAACGCACCACTGGCACAAATCACCCGATGACACGGGATTAAACCCGCTATTGGATTTTGACCAATCGCTGTACCGACCGCCCTTGCCGCATGTGGGCGCTCAATCTGTGCAGCAACCTGCCCATACGAACGCAACTGCCCATTTGGAATGGTCAATAACGCTTGCCAGACCTGCAACTGAAACGGCGTGGCACGCAAATGCAAGGTCAACTCACTAGCCCGCGCTGGATCGGTCAACAGATCAATGACGGCCTGATGACACGCAGGCTGGCCCTGCTGCAACCAAGCGAAAGGAAATGCCTGCCGCAATACCATGACGCCCTGTTGCTCACTATCGATAAAGGCCACATGGCACACCCCAATCGTAGTTGAAGCCACTAACAGGTTGCCAAATATACTTTCGCTTAGGCTATAAACGATGGATAACTGTGCCGCACCATGCTTATAACTGGCTGGTGTCATGGCCACAATTTTGATAAACAAATCGTGTAAACGACTTGGTCCCGATAGTCCAGTCGCCAATGCAGCATCCAACAAGCTCTGCTGTTGCGCCAGTTGTGCCTTGGCGTAATGAAGACTCAGTAACTGGACAAACGCCTTAGGGCTAACCCCTGCCCACTGCATAAATACCCGCTGAAAATGATCAGGACTCACCCCCACATGCGCTGCCACCTCTGCCAACGATGGCTGCTGCCGAAAGTTGGTCTGTAGATAATCAATTGCTCGCTCGACCTGTTTGTACTGCTGATACTGCCTAGACATCACGCCACCATCGGATCAACATGCCAGTAATGCTGACTAGACTAAAGGCACGTCATGCCATCACACCACCCGATTCATGCGAATAAAGCAACATCTTCTTCAACTGATCCGCAGCCAGACAACAAAAAACTCGCCATCTAGACGAGTTTTTTAATGATCGACTCATTCTCAGTTTTACAAGCTTTTAGGCTAACAAAAGGTCAATGAGCCATAGCAGTTATCTGCCGGACGCTGGCCCAAATCAAGCGGGGCAATATCCACACGCGTACCAAAAGCCGCACCGCCAAGGGCTGCAAACGCACCCACATCGACACGATCATTTGACGTGATGTTCTCCATCACCACTTGAGGAATTGACAGCCACCAGCCTTTTTGCGCCGCAGTTGCGCCTGCAAAGCTATCAGTCGACAACTTCTGCCAAATCACATCCTGCTTTTGCACACTAATATAAAAATCTTTGGTCGGTGTGTTCGCGCCACTTGGATCACGGACATCAATCCGGTGTACCGTTCTAAATGGCAAACCCGAAATATGTGTATTGGTCAAGGTTAGCCCCAACAAAGAGCCAGATGCTACTGCCGTCATTGGCCCCAAATCTGCAATGGTCGCTTGGCGATTGACCACCAACTGCTGCGAATAATTGTCGACCGTTGCCGAACCACTCAGTGGAATACCGACACAAGCCCCAAACAAGGTAAATCCCACACAGACGTTTACGTTGGTCATTACAGCATTGATAATATTAACGTTTAAGTCGCCAGACAAGGTATTAATACCCGTATCATCAGCAAGATTGGAGGTATTGGGATTTTCACCAAAGGTCATCGCACCCAAGGCAGACAAAGCGCCCACTCGCATACCCACAAACTCGCGTGTCGCAGCAATGCTTGGATTTTTGATGGCCAACTCAATAAACGGATTGGTTAAGTTAAAGTCCGTCGCTGGCCCAGAATCAGTTGCTGATGTACCACCAACCCCAGTAAAGCGTAAATTCTCGATATCGATATCACAACCTGCGCCTTTATCGCCGCCACAGCCGAGCTGTAGACGCCGAATATTGGCATTGAGATCAATAGACCCCTCTAAGCCTAGACGATAAAAACCAATATTGGCATTTGGATTGGTGCCACCTTGATCAATATATTTAAGGTTAAGCAGTGCTTGGGCATCGACATTCGATAACTCATCATCGCTCAACGACTCCAGCGCATAGACAGGCTGTACAAATAACATGCCTATCAACGCCAGCACACAATATCCATTGCGTTGTTTCATCCGTTTATATCCTTGTTATTTAGCCAGAATGAATATAAATCCATTTCCGAAAAATCATTATTATCAAGCATCATACACAATCACAAAGTAAGCTTTATTAAAACAAGCGCCACTTACTCTTTCACCACTTATATTACAAAATCAAAAAACACACAGCAACAAAAAAAATATTATAAAATACAAAAACTCAAAAAATGAATGATCACTCAGAGATGAATTATCAAAACAAGCTCAACAATACATATGAACATTAAATAACTAACCTGAGTTCGGTTTAAGCAAATCAAACAAAGAAGGACCCCTGAATGTTGTAACGTTTTGGTTCTCAAGACAAAACACAC
>JBBKWH010000126.1:0-8931 GCA_037968855.1 Moraxellaceae bacterium
GCCTAATGACTCCTGTTAGGCTGCCTTTTTTTATATTTAAAATATTGATTATGTTAAAAAATAATTAAACAGCCATCAACATAGGCCATAAGGTTTTGGTCGCGCCGCCCAATAACAACAGCGTGCCACCCACCTCACCGACAATCAACGACCACATCAAGCCGTGAATCAATAGCCGTGGCAAGGTCCATGCGCCCAACTGATGCGGCGAGCGAAATTGATTATCGGTATCGCGCAATGCGCCATGCACCGCATAGCTTAAAATCGCGCCAAAGAAATACACCAGATTGAGTGCCACGGCCCACGTATTCACCACTGCCGACCATGCCGAAAAATACGCCAGCACCGCCAACACCAATGCAGCGAAGCTATACATCAATGACGCCCGATGAGTGATATCCACATAATATGGCGCTCGACCACGCGCATCTTGCATGATGGCCAGATACTTCCACACCCCCGACAACAACCCCAACAGCAGCAAGACACCCGATGCCAAAATAGCCAAGGCGACCGCAACAGACACACTCAATATGGGCATGAATCATCCAGCACAAAAAAAGACCACTTAGCCTAGCGGATTTGTGCCACAAAGCCTATGTTTTGGACCGATCAGTGAATGCGGGTCTAGAAATGGTTTTGCAGTACCCAGATAGAGAAAACCCGCCTAAATCTCATCCTGATTAGGCGGGTCTCGATTCGACATCCTGTCGTACATCCATGCGATGATCAGCGCGCTTGCGCATTACATCTTATTGTCCTGCGGCAGTCCTTCCTTCGGGTCATCCTGACCGACTTCCTTGTGCCGTAGCGCCATTATGTCTAAACACACCGGATGGCCATAGACGCCAAAGCAACAAAGCGTGTCAGCCAAAACCGACACGAGTGACCACACGTCGGATTAAGATGCCGGTTTGTGCTCAACTGGCTCTGCAACGACTGAGGATGCGGCCATTTCCCCATTGGGCTTTAGATGCTCAATATCCAACAGCACCGCTGCTGCCTCATGCACATAAGCTTCTTCTTCTGGCAATGGCGGACGCTGCGCGAGCTTCATTTTGGCACGCAATTCTGACTGCGCATCAATTGAAGCTTGATAGCTTTCCCAATTGCTATAAGGGGTTAATCCGGTGGCGATGCGGCGTTTATTTTCGGCATCCAAGGTCATTTTTTCGATCTGTTTGACTTCGGCACGACGTTGATCAATGTTGAGTGACATGCTCTTGCGGTCTTTGTTCATCAAGCCAATGTTGCGCACTTCGTTTAAGAACACAAACTGTGGGTCATTGACCTGACGTGCCAACGATGCTTGCTGCAAGCTTGGCAACGCAACGCTGTAATCACGGACACGGACATACGGTGCGGTTTTGATGGTGTCCCATTTTAAGGCATTTTTGGCCGAACGTTCGCCCAAATCTGAGTCATACAGACTGACCAAGTCAATATCCGGAATCACGCCTTTGTTTTGGGTGCTACCACCCGTCACACGATAAAATTTGCGCTGGGTTAAGGTCGCCTGCCCGTAGGCCAGCGAGTCTAGCTGAATTTGCGCAGTGCCCTTACCCGTGGTGGTACTCCCCAAAATCAAACCACGACCATAATCCTGAATCGCTGCGGCAAAAATCTCACTGGCCGATGCGGATGCCAGATTGATCAAAACCGTCATTGGGCCGGTATACACCTGTGCACCACCATCTTTGTCTTGATACAAGCTGACGCGACCATTGCCATCACGAATCTGAACCAGTGGGCCTTCTTTAATAAACATGCCCAGCATTTTGGCCACTTCTTCGAGCGACCCACCAGGGTTGGCGCGTAGATCAACCACTAGGCCATCAATTTTTTGGGCATTGAGGTCAAGCAAGGCGGCTTCGGTATCTTCGCTGACACTGCGGTATTTATCGCCAGATCGACGGGCGCGATAATTTAAATAAAATGACGGAATATCAATCACGCCAATTCGTTTGGTTTGATCGCCGTCTTTGACGTTAATCACCCGATGCTGCACACCGGCATCATCTTGCTCAATGACATCACGCACGATGGTCACTTGGCGCGGTGGCGCATTTGAGGCAGATGATGACTCTAAACGCAGGGTCACTTTGGTGCCACGTGGTCCACGAATCAACCCGACAACTTCACCGCTTGGCCAGCCAACCACGTCAACCAACGGGCCACCATCTTGCGCTACACCAGTAATGCGATCACCCGCTTTGAGTTGGCCCGTTTTGCTGGCAGGGCCGCCTTCAACAATCGATTCGACACGTGTGTAGTCTTCGTTGCCACGCTCAGGCCGAATCGACACGCCAATGCCTTCTAGGGCCAAGGTGGTTTGGCGATTCATTTCCATTGCTTCAATGGGGGCAAAATAGTTGCTGTGCGGATCGTAGGTGGCTAAGGCTGCATTTAAGATACCTTCTAACACTTGATCGTTTTTGATCCGTCCTAACTGCTCCATCGCGCGACGATAGCGTTTTTTCAGCGTATCGACAGGACCAAGCTCGCTACTCGACAGATCCTGACCTTTGGCCAATTCTGGATTGTCTTTGAGTGCTTGTTGTTTGGCCGCTTCTTCTTCTTTGGCAATAGTCAGACTGATCAGTTGCGAGGTCAGTTGCTTGTGCCAAAACTCACGCTGCTCTTTGCTACTGGCAAAAAATGCGGCCTTTTCTCGATCAGTATCAATGCTGTCTTTGCGATTTAGATTTTGCGGCTGATCCAACTCACTGAGCATGTATTGATAAAACTCATTCATGCGTGTGGCATAGAGATGATAAGTGTCAAATGCCGGTGACAAATCGCCCGCCTTGAGGCGACGACCCAGCACGGCACCATATTTGTTGCGCATATCGTCGACTTCGGACTGCAAAAACAAGCTGTGCTCAGGGTCCAGATTGTCCAAATACATGTCTAACACGCGGCGCGAGGTGGCCTCGTCTAAGGGCATATTGAGGTAATGCTGACGATCCATCAGGGTGGCCAACTGTCTGGCAACCACCGATTGCTCACGCGTCGGCTCTAGCTGCGTCGCCGAGGGTGCCGCCGATGCCTCATCAATCACATGTGAAAAAAACAGGCCACCAGAGGCCAATACGAGGGCACAAGCAAGCGATTGCAGTTTCATGAGCAGAGTAACATCCTTGAACTAGGGGCGATGGGCACAGCATGGTTGTCGTCAACAACGATCAACATCCTCAAGCCTGTGAGCCATTTAGCCGATCAAATAAGGCTCATTGTGTCATGAGCAGAAGTCTATCGAATGTAGCAGACCTGTGTATAAATCAGGTATTGTCGCTTCATGGATTTTTTAAGCATTTTATTTGACGACTTGTTGCAAGGATACCCCTGATGATCGGCGCGTTGATGCTGGATATTGCTGGAACCTCATTAACCGCTGACGATCGTGCCTTGCTGGCCGAACCGCAAGTGGGTGGGGTGATTTTGTTTGGCCGCAATGTGGTCAGCCCACGCCAAGTGCGCGACCTAACCGATAGCATGCGCGAGGTTCGGCCTGATCTATTGATTGCGGTTGATCAAGAAGGCGGACGTGTCCAGCGCATGCGTGAGGGATTTTGTCGCCTTCCGCCAATGCGCGCATTGGGTCATTACTACGACCAGTCACCAGCCCAAGCCTTAGCGGCTGCGGAACAATGTGGATGGTTGATGGCCAGCGAAGTGTTGGCGGTTGGCGTGGACTTTAGCTTTGCCCCTGTGCTCGATATGGACGGCATTAGCCAAGTGATTGGTGATCGCGGCTTTCATCAACAGCAAGCGCCCGTCATTGCCTTGTCACGCGCCTTTATGCAAGGCATGCACCGCGCTGGCATGGCCACCACTGGCAAGCATTTTCCCGGTCATGGTTCGGTTGAGGCTGACTCGCATATTGCTGCCCCTGTCGATACCCGTACACTGGCGCAAATCCGTGCGCATGATATGCGCATCTTTGCCGAGGTGTTGCCAGAGCTAGATGCATTGATGCCTGCACATGTGGTGTATGGGGTGATTGATCCCAATCCGGCTGGCTTCTCGCGCTTTTGGCTACAAGAGATCATTCGCGAAGAAATGGGCTTTGACGGCGTGCTGTTCTCCGATGACTTATCGATGCAAGCCGCTTGTGTGGCTGGCGGTGCCGATGCGCGTATTCGGGCGGCATTAACGGCGGGTTGTGATATGGGTTTGGTCTGTAATGACCGTGCCACTGCACTCGATGCGCTAAGCGCCTTACAAGACCTGCCCATGCCCAACCAAGCCCGTTTAGAACGGATGCGCGGTAAACTGGGTCAATTGCAGGACGACGTGATTGATTTGGGTCAGGCAGGACAAGACGCGGCTCAAATGGCATTACAACTGCGCGAGCGCTTTGTCACACCGGCTTAAGGCTAGGCGTTTGTATCAAGCATTGACCTGACGGACGCATGCCATTGATTGGCGTGCACCGTTGTATTGCATGATCGCTTGGATCATCAGTTGCATCACAACAAAATCAGCAACATCACAAAACCACTGGAGGGTTTGTATGAGTGAGCAAGCACAGCCATCACCGCATCGGCACATTTCGTTTACTGCGCATTACACCGGCTATATTTGGTATCAAATGGGCTTGTCTCATCCGGTATTGGCTAGCGTGAAGGGTGAGCGACTGGTCGCACTGATGAATCCCCTAGAAGGATTGATGGAGCGCTTTGTCGGTGGCAGCATGCGCAGCACGCTCAAACAACGGCATGCGCTGATTGACCGCCAGTTAGATCGATTAATTGAACAGTATCCAGATTTACAAGTGCTGGAGATTGCCGCGGGCTTATCACCACGCGGCTGGCGCTATCGATTGGCCAATCCCCACATGACTTATGTTGAGGCTGATCTACCCGATATGGCCAATATTAAGCGCAATGCCTTGGCTGGTATCGAAAATCCAGCACCGCGTGTGGTCGGCGCCGATTTATTTAGTGATGAGCTATTTGCGTTATTTGATAGTTTTGACACTACACGGCCATTGGTGATCATTAGTGAAGGTTTGGTTAACTACTTCACCAAAGACATGCTGCAACAATTGTGGTCTCGGCTGGCAACTGGACTCAATGCATTTCCTATTGGGGTCTATCTGACCGATATTTATCCAGAACCTGTCCATCATCGTTTGGGTCAGTTGATCTGGAACAGCAGCAAGATGCTCAAATTTATGTCCAAAAGTGCCTTTAGCTTTCACTTTGTTGCGGCACAAGAATTAGTGGCATTCTTGCAGGCACAGCACTTTGCGCAAGTCCAAGTCTTTCAGCCTAAAGACGACGACAACGCCAGTCACCAAGACCATTTAGGCGACTTGGTCTGGGTAGTACAGGCGACGGTCTAAACGACTGGTGATTGCCTGCGGTGTAAAAAAACCGGCTGATATAGCCGGTTTTTGGTCTCAACAATGACTTTAGCGTTTACCGCTTAAGATGTTGTCTCAGTCTGCGCCACAAACTCTACCACCGCCTCACTGGCCAACAGTTGATTTAAGCGCTCAGCATTATCAAAGCTGCCATGCTTAAACAGCGCACGCACGCAGTTGCCTTGCTGCTCAAAGATCAAGCACTCAATGGCCAATGGTTCACCGTCTAAGTCACCCACATGCAGGGCCAAATTACGTGGCTCGGCAATCAATGCGGCTGCGGCCTCGTTAGACCCAGCATCCATGAGAACGCCAAAAAAGTTGATATCGACCACGGTCACGACCGGCTGCATCTCGGCAATATGACGATGCTGCATGGCACGGACTGGCGCACGCAAATGCAAGCGTGCTTGGCCACGACGCTCTAGCTGATTCAACTGCTCACGGCTCATTGGGCGAATGCCGCCAACCGTAGCAATGTCTTCGTTACGCAAGAAAGTAGCAAACAAGCCCATGGTTTCTTTGCGGCGCTGCAACTGCGGCAAATGATCGGCCCGTTCAATCAAAGCAAACTGCATATCCGGACATTGCAGGGCAAAGTGGGCGTTTTCGAATGGCAAGGTAAAGCTATCAAACTCGCCTGCCGCAACCAATGTTGGACACTGTGGAATCGGCACATTTTGCAAGCGCAACAGACGCTGACAATTGATGTTGTAGCGTAGACGCTCAGTGTTGGCAAACTCAGCCATTTGTCTAAAGAACAAACGCTTAGCTGTTGGCGACATCCGAGTATCGGCTAAACGTGCATGATTAATCAGGTATAACACCACCGCTTGACCAAACTCTTCCATTCGGTCTTCTTGCAGCAAGTGCAATGATTCTTCTAACAACATACGCCAGCTTTTGCGGGTTTTTTGCATCACACCCATCAACACCAAGCGATCCAAACGCTCTGGAAACTGCTCCGAAAAATGTGACGCCACCACCGAACCTAGAGACATACCCATAATGGACACTTTGCCCAATTGCATATCCCCAACCCAACGGCCCAGATAATTGGCCAAATCAGGAAGCTCAAGCTCACCGGCAGATTGACCAGTGAGTTCGTTTTCGAGCTGTTGGTTGTTTCCCATAGAGGGCAAGTCGATCAAAATGATCGGTCCTGCTGCCAATAATTGTTCGACACAATACTTGTAAGAGTTAAAATTTTGGAACGCACCGCCAATAATAACGACGGGGGTACGATGCATGGTTTCGGGGATGGCAATCGCCATGTACTCGATTTTCCAGCCATCAATCCGGTGGATTCGCGCAGGCGCTTTAAAGGTATCTCGCGTGTAGAGATCATAAAAAGAATGGAAGTCGTCTTGCACCATCAGGCCGTCCTGAGTGTTGTTTTGTACCAATTTGCACACGGCATTCATGCCTCACTCTCCTTGTCGGATCTTATTGCTTACTGCATAAGATCTTCGTTTAGGCTGTCCAATCATCCGTGGTCGTCCTGACAACAGTATGGTGGGACGGGTCTTGTTGTATGGATGGCTCGCGATATCGACATGCTACACCATTGCAGCGCCGATTTCGCATCGACTGAATCATCAGTGATTGTCTAACAACATATAGCATATCCCCAATGACATTGAATAGCCGATCTGCTCATTTTCACCCCCAGATGGCTCATTCATCGGATCAATGTCGGGTCGATTACAAGCCGGATGCTATGCCTGTTTTGCCCAATATGGAATGGCTTTTCCGCCCGCACTCACATCCAGATACGCGCTGTCACAACGTCCAATGCCAAGATTTGCTATAATGATGCCCTTGCGCAATAGCACTAGGATGAAAATGACGATGAGTAATACACTAGAACAAACCATGCAAACACTGGGTCAACAAGCCCGTGCCGCATCGCGCGCCCTCTCCCGCGCCAGCACTTCTGACAAAAACAAAGCGCTCCATGCGATCTATGACGCCATGCTAGCAGGCAAAGCCGACATCTTGGCTGCCAATGCAGTAGACATGCAAAAAGGCCGTGATACCAACCTCGAAGCCGCATTGCTTGATCGCTTAGAACTCAACGACGCACGCTTTGACGGCATGCTACAAGGCTTGCGCGATGTTGCAGCACTGACCGATCCAGTCGGCGAAATCACCGATTTGGCCTATCGCCCATCTGGTATTCAACTCGGCAAGATGCGCGTCCCGCTAGGCGTGGTCGGCATGATCTACGAATCACGCCCTAACGTCACCCTAGAAGCCGCCTCATTGGCGCTTAAATCGGGTAATGCCATTATCTTGCGCGGTGGCTCCGAAGCCTTTGAGTCCAACCAAGCCATTGCCAAATGTGTACAGGCGGGCCTACAAGCCTCTGGCCTACCTGCCGCTTGCGTGCAAGTGATTGACACCGCCGACCGTGCAGCCGTTGGCCTATTAATCACTATGACCGAATATGTTGATGTGATTGTGCCGCGTGGTGGCAAAAGTCTCATTGCGCGTGTCTCGCGCGAAGCCCGTGTACCGGTCATCAAGCACTTAGACGGCAACTGCCATACCTTTGTGGACCGTGAGGCTGATCTAGAAAAAGCAGCGCCTATCGTGATCAATGCCAAAACCCATCGCTATGGCGTGTGTAATGCCATGGAAACACTATTGGTTGATGCTCCTGTCGCAGCGGCATTTTTGCCAGTGGTTGCAGCCCAATATCGTGAAATTGGCGTTGAGCTACGCGGTTGCGAACGCACCCAAGCAATCTTGAGCGATGCCAAGGCCGCGACCGAAAACGACTGGTATGAAGAATATCTTGCGCCAATCTTGGCCATTAAAATCGTGGATGGTTTGGACGAAGCAATTGATCACATCAACAAATATGGCTCGCACCATACCGATGTGATTTTGACCGAAAACTATGGCAAGGCGCGGCGCTTTTTAAACGAAGTCGATTCGAGCAGTGTGATGGTGAATGCGTCATCGCGGTTTGCCGATGGCTTTGAGTATGGTTTGGGTGCTGAGATTGGCATTTCGACCGATAAAATCCATGCACGCGGCCCCGTCGGTCTAGAAGGCTTAACCTCACAAAAATGGGTGGTGTTGGGCGATGGGCAAATCCGCCAATAAAGAACAAAGAAAAAAGCCACTGCCTTTTGCAGTGGCTGTTTTCAGTTAAACCCAGCCGTTTAACGTAGCAGCTGGCCATTAACCAGCGGCTGGCCATTTTTAATCTGTAGACTGGCTTGATAACCTGTGCTGGTTTTAACCAGCAAGCCTTGTTGTACCGGCGCACTTAACAACAGATGCAAGGTAGACATTATTTCAGCAGGACTGCCGGCCTGTCCTTGTGCAGCAAACAGCCGCTCGGCCACGCTATTCAACAAAATATCACTGATATTCAGGTCGGCACTCGCATCGATCTGCGACAATAACGCAGCTGGCTGATCTTGTGCAGTGTCAGTCAGTTTCGGCACAGTCAACTGCCCGTTTAGCATGGCATCGCCACCCCACAGCGTCAGCTTAAACGTGTCGATATTGAACTTAAAACCAGACGCAATCACCGGCCTTACCGC
>JBBKWH010000127.1:0-63183 GCA_037968855.1 Moraxellaceae bacterium
GTCACACTAGCACGATGTGATTAGACTTTTTTGCGTTTCTATGCGGCACTTCTATGCGGGGTTTATTTGTCGGTTTGTTATGTTGATTCAAAGAGAAGGAAGTCCTACCCCATTTTTACACCATAGAATCTTTATTTTACTTGAGTTGCTTGCTACATAAGGCTTTGCGGGATGCTAGATTGGTGCCGGAAATAGGAATCGAACCTACGACCTTCTCATTACGAATGAGCTGCTCTACCGACTGAGCTATACCGGCATTTGATCCATCAGGTGCACCGATTCTAGCTGCTTAAGACTTTTGAATTCAATATCTAACGATCAGACAATGAGCAACGACGTGATTCGGCTGCCTGTCTATCCAATATCGCTTTGCTGCAAAGATCGACTTGAATATCATCAGCTTCGCCTTCATTGTTGTGGCATGAATTTTTTGCTGTCGCCCGATCACCGTTTAACGGCATAACACGGGCGAGGCACGTCACCATTGGGATTTCAATGCCACACGCCACACCTGCTGCTGTATCTGCCGTCACCGATCCTTTGATCATGGCGCGTGATCGCTATCGCCTGTCACGCTTAAAATCTGGCAAACAAGCCGATCCAGCCAAATATGCCGAACTGCTCGAAAAATCCAGCACAGAGGCGGCGGCGCGTTTGTCACGTTTGCCTGAGATTCGTTTAAACGAAGAATTACCGGTGAGCCAGTCGGCAGAGCGATTGATTGCGGCGATTCGTGACAACCAAGTGATTATTGTTGCAGGCGAGACTGGCTCCGGCAAAACCACCCAATTGCCTAAGCTGGTGATGCTGGCGGGTCGGGGTATTAGTGGTTTGATTGGCCATACTCAGCCGCGTCGATTGGCGGCGCGTAGTGTGTCGCAGCGGATTGCCGAGGAGTTAGGCGAGCCGCTGGGCAAAACCGTGGGTTTTAAGGTGCGCTTTAACGAAACTGGCGATCACAACGCGATTATTCGCTTGATGACCGATGGGATCTTGCTGGCCGAGATGTCGAATGATCGGTTTTTGAATAAATACGACACCATCATTATTGATGAAGCGCACGAACGTAGCCTGAATATTGATTTTATCTTGGGCTATTTGCGGCAGATTTTGCCCAAGCGTCCTGATCTTAAAGTGATTGTCACGTCCGCTACCTTAGACGTCAATCGCTTTAGTGAATACTTTGGTGGCGCGCCGGTGTTTACGGTGGAAGGGCGTAGCTTTCCGGTCGAGGTGCGTTATCGACCGATATCGGAGTTGCCGGTTGGTGGCAGCGACGATGATGAGTTTGACAATTTTGAAGAAAACTTGCCGCGTGCTGTGGTGGCCGCGGTCGAGGAGTGTTATGCCGATGCCGAAAGCAAAGGCCATCCACAACTGGCGGATATTCTGATTTTTGCCAGTACCGAACAAGAAATTCGGGAATTACAAGACACCTTGCAACGTTTTGGCCCACGGCATACCGAAGTGCTGCCGCTATATGCGCGTTTGGCGCTGGCCGAGCAGCAAAAGATCTTTAATCCTAGTGGTAAAGGTCGTCGGATTATTATTGCCACCAACGTGGCCGAAACCGCGCTGACCGTGCCAAATATTCGCTACGTGATCGACTCTGGTTTTGCGCGCATGTCGCGTTATTCCTATCGCTCGCGGGTACAGCGTTTGCCAATTGAAGCCATCAGCCAAGCGGCGGCCAATCAGCGTAAAGGGCGTTGTGGCCGGATTGCGGCGGGTGTGTGTATTCGGTTGTTTAGCGAAGCCGACTTTTTGGGACGGCCTGAGTTTACCGAGCCAGAAATTCGCCGTACTAATTTGGCCTCAGTCATTTTGCAGATGGAAAACCTGCGCTTGGGCCAAGTCGAAGACTTCGATTTTATCGAACCGCCTGATCATCGCTTGGTCAATGACGGCAAAAAACTGTTGGTTGAACTGGGTGCATTAGAGGACGGTAAAACCGGCCTGACCAAGACCGGCCAGCAAATGGCTAAAATGCCGATTGATCCGCGCTTGTCTCGGATGATTTTGGGTGGTGCACATTTTGGCGTACTAAAAGAAACCTTGATTATTGTTAGCGCCTTGTCGGTGCAAGACCCGCGTGAACGGCCGAATGATAAAAAGACCCAAGCCGATCAAAAACATGCCTTATTTAAAGAAAAAGATTCGGACTTTTTGTTTTATTTAAAGTTGTGGCAAACGCTGGCCGAGCAAAAAGGCCAAATGACCGAAAACCAGCGGCGCAATTTTGCTCGTCAGCACTTTTTAAGTTGGTTACGCTTGCGCGAATGGCGACAGACGCATCGGCAGCTTGAAGAACTGGCCGAGCAATTGCGCTTATCGTTTAACGATCAACCGGCCAATTATGAAAACCTGCACCGTGCCTTGCTCAGTGGCTTGCTGTCCTTTGTGGCGCAAAAAACCGATGAGCGTAATGAATACATGGCGGTGCGTCAGCAAAAGACTAAAATCTTCCCCAATAGCACGCTGCACAAACAGCCAACGCCGTGGGTGATGGCGTTTGAGATTGTCGAAACCTCACAAGTGTATATGCGCACGCTGGCCAAAATTGAGCCAGAATGGATTATTGCAGCGGCGCGTGGCTTGCTCAAATATCATTATTTTGAGCCGCATTGGTCGAAAAAAACCGGCCGCGTGCAAGCCTACACGCAAATCTCATTGTTTGGTTTAATCATCCAAGCCAAGCAATTATGCGATTACGAAAAAGTTGATCTCAAAGACGCACATGAAATTTTTATGCGTGATGGCTTAACCACCGGCGAGCTGGGCATTGCCCCGCCATTTTTGCAGCATAACTTGGCGTTGATCGAAGACGTGCAGCGCATTGAAGACAAACTGCGTCGCCGCGATTTGCTGGTTGATGAAGAAACCCTGTACCAGTTCTATGCCGGACGGATTCCAGACACCGTTGCCAGTCGGCGTAGCTTTGAAGACTGGCGTGCCGAGATCGAAAAGACCGACCCGCAGCATCTATTTTTGACCGAAGCCGATATTTTGGCCGACAGCGTGCCGGACACCAACGACTTTCCAGAGCAGTGGCAAGTGGGCAAGCTGCTATTGCCGACCCGCTATGTGTTTAACCCGAATGGCGAGGACGATGGCGCGATTGTCACCGTGCCGATTCAGGCCTTGCCACAGCTTGACGCCACTCAACTGGCATGGGGCATTCAAGGCTGGCGTACCGAACTGGTTGAAGCACTGCTGAAATCGTTGCCCAAAGAACACCGCCGCAAGCTGGTGCCAATTCCAGACACCGCGCAAAAAATCCTGCCCAAACTTCAGCCAAACGCGCAAAGCGGATTGCTCAGTCAGATGGTGCAGGCATTGGCGGGTTATGGCATTGATGCCAAAGATTTTGACTTTGAGCAAATTCCGCTGTATTTGCGGCCACTGATTCAAGTGGTCGATGGCCGCAAAAAAATCATTGCCGAAGGGCGAGACCTGCTTGATCTGCAAGCGCGCTGTCGGGTGCAAAGTAATGCACCGATCAAGCAGCAAGCCGGTGAACTGCGTGATTTTCCCGCGGAGTTTGCCTTTGAAACCGGCAAAAACATCGCAGGACTTGCGGTCAGCCAATATCATGCGTTGGTACCGACTGATGCAGTGGATGGCGGCGTGGTGGTGCAAACCTTTGCCGATGAAAAAACCGCGACGCTGGCCCATCGTCAAGGGGTGCTGCGGCTATATAGTTTGCAGCTAGGCGATCTGGCACGGCAACTTAAGAAACAATTGCCCAAAGCCATCATTCTGACCTATGCGCCATTGGGCGACAAAACCGCGCTAGAAGCCTTGCTGATCCATGCCACGCTTGATGCAACCTTTAGCGATCTACCGATGACTAAGGCGGCGTATGACGCTGCACTGGCCAAAGATAAGCCGCGTTTTTTAAGCGTCGGTCAAACCGTCTTGCGCGAACTCACTGATATTTTTGTGCAGTGGCAAGCGATTCGCCGTCAGTTGATGTCCATGGATGCCGATATTTTTGGCCGTAATTTAGACGACGCCGAAGACCAACTGGACGCGCTGCATTTAAATGATTTTGTCTATCGGATTGATGTGCAGCACTGGCGGCAGTATCCGCGCTATTTAAATGCCTTAAACATTCGCTTGGAGCGTTTGCCGAACAACTTAAAGCGCGATACTGAAGCAGTGGTACAGCTTGACCCACTGATGACCAAAATTGCCACACGTGAAAACGAAGCCAAGCTGTCGGAGTTTCGTTGGGCGTTGGAGGAGCTGCGTATTTCGCTATTTGCCCAACCGATGAAAACACTGGGGCCGGTGTCGGTGAAGCGGTTGGAGAAGTTGTGGGCAGAGGTGAGTGCCTAACATCAGGAGTGATCAGACATGCTTAATTGGCAATCTTAAAAGCAAGAGTGGTCGTCTTGTTTGGGGATCGACAGACTAAACATTCTATCGCTCAAAAAAAGACGGATTTATATGAATTGCTGCAAAGCAGTGCCGACTTGTCGTTGTCTAGTCTTGATGCGAGTGAGCGGCAGATTCGAGCTTTATTTGGGTATCCGTTTTTTGCTCAAAAAATCGATGATGATGTGACTGCTGATCTTGCTTGGTTATATCTATCGCACTGGGATGGATATAGCCGCGAAAAAGCGATACGACGGCTCAACACGGTCGCGCGAAACAGCGTACTGCTTGCGATACTCATACGCCGCCTTAATGAATGGGTTCCCCAAGTTCAGGCTGCTGCCATACTAGTGTTGCCGAGAGTGGTTGCAGCATCCAACCCTAATGATGTGGTAGATGCGCTGTTTGCGATTTTGCCGCATTGGAGCTCTTGGCAGCGCATTGAGCCAGAAAGTCGTCAGGTCGTATTAAATTTAATGCAACAGCCAGCGTTGATTGAGCGATATAAAATCAAGCTGATCGCAGCAGAATCCGGTGGGATCAGTCATGTGCTTGCTCAATTGGGTCGGGCATCGAATTTAGATCAACATCTCGCTGATATTGCAAGCGATGCTGCACAGCCCGCCATTCGCTGTAAAGCCTACCAAAGCATGTTAAACGGTGAAATGAGTTGGCTTGAGAGTCGGCAATGGCAGTGGACAGACCTTCGATACTGTAAAGGTCGGCTACAGCCTGTTTCGGCGAGTAGACTGCTCAGCTTGCAGTATCCATTTTTGCAGACGCTCAATATTGCTGCGACTGATCGATCAGTAATGGTGCGCCGACTGGCGGCTCAGTCCTTGATCAATCACTTAGAGAGGGTTGGTCAAGACGCATTAGCACTGGCCGAGCGGTTTAGTCGTGATGCTGCGCCATCAGTCGCAGAGCGAGGAGAGTTTATCTTAAAAAAACTATCAAATAGGGTTGGGATTGGTCAAAGTTAATTTGACGTTGGTAAAAGTATTGATCAAACAATAAAATTTAACCTGATCCAAAAAATGCAAAATGATCCGACTGATCTAAACCAATCGGAGTCACCTCATTACCCCGTAATATAACTCTGCAACTGATCAATCATTTTTTGCTGTTCGGCAATCATGGTTTTGACCAAGTCGCCGATGGAGAGCATCCCCATCAACGTACCATTGTCCATAATTGGTAAATGTCGAATATGTTTGTCGGTCATCAAGCCCAAACAATCATCCACCGACATAAGCGGTTCGACTGTGGTCAAGGTGGTACTCATAATGACCGAAACAGGTGTATCGCGAGAGGAGCGATCCATCAGCGCAATTTTTCGTGTGTAATCGCGCTCACTAAACATCCCGACCAGCTTGCCTTCATCAAGCACCATCAAGGCACCAATGCCTTTATCAGACATCAAACGGATCGCATCGAAGACGGTTTGGTTAGGAGTGACAAAATATGTCTCTTGAATGGCTTTTGCTTTGAGTACATCAGCGGCATTTGGCATGTCGATGTTCCTACAGTGGGGCAGTTGGTTATTCGCAAAAATGCACGGCTTTATGCATCAATAGCACGTTTTGCAGTGGCTTTCTAGGATCAGACTGCACAGTGCTCGATGCCTTGAGTGTCTCGGCAGCGTCGATGGATATTAAGCAAGTGCAGTGCCAAAACCCCAATATAAAGTCGCTGTGTGCATCATATTGGGTCATCCTGCACTAGACAAAAGCGGCCTATCGGTTGACACTAGATGCCATTCTGAAACATTGTTTTACTAATTTGCAGGAGCATGACATGGCCATTCGCATTACCGGAACAGGGCTTTATACGCCGCCATTTTCGATCAGTAATGAGGAGTTGGTCGAGAGTTTAAATGCCCATGTCGAGCAATATAACCAAGATCATGCTACCGAAATCGAAGCCGGTACACTAACTGCCAAGCGTGGTTCATCGCCAGAATTCATCGAAAAAGCTAGCGGAATCAAGTCACGTTACGTGATGAACAAAGACGGCGTGCTCGATCCTACCCGTATGGCGCCGCACATTGCCGAGCGTCCCAACGAAGAGATCTCGATTCAAGCCGAGATCGCCGTGGCTGCAGCGCAAGATGCACTTAACAATGCCGGATTAGTCGCAGACGATTTAGACGCGGTTATTATGGCTTGTTCAAACTTGCAGCGTGCCTATCCTGCGGTATCAATTGAAGTACAAGCGGCGCTGGGTATGACCCATGGTTATGCTTTTGATATGAACGTGGCTTGTAGTGCAGCGACCTTTGGTTTGCAGCAAGCGGTCGACGCGATTAAGAGTGGTTCGGCCAAGCGGGTGTTGATGGTTAATCCGGAAATTACCTCTGGCCATCTCAATTGGACTGAGCGTGATAGTCATTTTATCTTTGGTGATGTCTGTACGGCGGTGATTGTCGAAGAGACCAACGATAAGGCGGGTTTTGAAATTATTGGCACACGGTTGCTGTCGCAGTTCTCCAATAATATTCGCAATAACTTTGGCTTTTTAAACCGTGCCGATGAGTCGGGTGAGGGCCAGCCGGATAAGCTGTTTAAGCAAAACGGCCAAAAAGTCTATCGTGAAGTCTCGCCATTGGTTGCCAAGACCATTACTGAGCATTTGCAGTCAGTGGGCTTAAGCCTTGATGATATTCAGCGTTTTTGGCTACACCAAGCCAATGCCAACATGAACAATTTAATCCTTAAAATGATGCTAGGTGAAGTGCCAAGCAATCCATTGCGCGCGCCAATTATTTTGGACGAATACGCCAACACTAGTTCGGCAGGCTCGATCATTGCCTTCCACAAGCACTCGCAAGACATGAAGGCGGGTGATTTGGGGGTGATTTGCTCGTTTGGTGCGGGATATTCGATTGGCTCGGTGATTGTAAAAAAAGTCGATTAAAACACCATGCTGACTCAGTTTGACCCAAATAATATACTGTCAAACCAATGGGTTCGCTTAGAGCCACTGCAACCCATGCATGCCGATGCATTATGGCAAATTGGCCAACAGGCAGCGGATTGGCAGTACTTGCCGCGTGGATGCTTCACTTCACAAGACGACTTGCATGCATGGATTGATGAGGCGCTGTTGGCCCAAGCCAAAGGTGAGCAGCAAGCGTTTGTGATTTTTGATCAACAAACAGGGCAGTGTTGTGGTAGCACCCGTTACCTCAATATTCGTGCCGCGCATTTTGGTGTGGAGATTGGCTGGACATGGTTGGCCCAGTCAGCGCAACGAACAGCGATCAATACCGCAACCAAATTGTGTCTGTTTGAGTATGCCTTTGAGCAATGGCAGATGCGTCGTGTGGAGCTAAAAACTGATCTGCGTAACCTGCGCTCACAACGGGCGATTGAGCGTTTGGGTGCGGTGCGTGAAGGCGTTTGGCGTAAACACATGTGCGTGCAACAGGGTTATATGCGCGATACGGTGTTTTATAGCGTGATTGATGATGAATGGCCTATGATCAAACAGCGGTTACAGGCATTTTTGCAGCGTTAAAAACCAAAAAAACAGGACTAAGTCCTGTTTTTTTAGCGTTGATTGCTCAGCGATATTAGTCGCCTAGATCTTCGACTTCTTCATCTGATTCTGGTTTTGGCAGTTCACTTGCCAACACCTTATCAATTCGCTTGCCATCCATATCGACAATTTCAAAGCGCCAGCCACTCCACTCGATCACATCGGTGGTTTGTGGAATACGACCTAACATCAGCATCATCATGCCGGAGAGGGTGTTATATGCACCGCGATCTTCTTCGGGTAGATGCTTGATTTCTAAGCGGTCTTTGAGATCGTCATTGGGAATTAAGCCGTCTAACAACCATGAGCCATCTTCACGTTCAATTGCCCAAGAATCATGATCATCTGAGGGGCTAAATTCGCCAGTAATTGCTTCGAGTAAGTCTTGAACGGTGACAATGCCTTGAATATCACCATATTCATCCACCACTAGCGCCATTTCGGTGCGTGATTCGCGTAGGGCATTGAGCAATTCCATGCCATTTAGTGATTCTGGTACATACAGTGGCGGTTCCATGATTTTTTCAAGATCAATGGTTTGACCATTTAAGGCTTGGGTGAGCACGGTTTTGGCCATGACTAAGCCCATCACATCGTTGATGCTGTCGCGGCAAACCGGAAAACGTGAGTATTCACTGACCGCGATTTTTTCGAGAGTTTCAGCCGAGCTATCGTTGACCGATAACCATGTCACATCAAGGCGTGGCACCATCAGGCTGACGATTTTTCGGTCATCCAAGCGAAACACGTTGCGTAGCATTTGGTGTTCTTGCTCGTCGATCAGGCCGTTTTGTGAGCCTTCGACCAGCATGGCATGAATTTCTTCTTGGGTAACACTTGGCCCTTTGGTGTTTTTGATGCCCATGATTCGCAAGATCAAGCGGGTCGATGCCGACAAAAAAATCACTAAGGGTCGGGCAATACCACTCAAAATCGCAATTGGTCTAGACACTACACGTGCAACGCCTTCGGGATTAAGTTGCCCCAAGCGCTTAGGCGCAAGTTCGCCCACCACAATAGACACATAGGTGACAAAGATCACCACAAGGGCAGTAGAGAGGCCGCTTGCGGTATCAGCCGCCATGGCAAACTCTTCGACAAAATGCACTGCCAAAGGCTCGGCCAAGGCCGCTTCACCAAAAATACCGCTCAAAATAGCGATACTGGTAATGCCAATCTGAACCGTAGACAGAAAGCTTGAGGGATCTTCGGCAAGGCGGGCTGCCATGATTGCGCCGCGATCACCTTCATCAATATGTTTTTGCAGACGAGCTTTGCGTGCACTGACCAGCGCCATCTCGGACATGGCAAACAGACCATTAAGAATAATCAGGCCTAGCAGAATCAGAATCATCTTTGCGGGTATCTAGAGCAGATAAAGGGAATCATGCCACAAACGTGCCAGTCTTTCATGACACGCTGACATAAGCGTTGATTATTTGGGGAGCTGTTCAGGGCGAGCCTCGACCACCAGTGTTTTGGCCAGACGATCATGCAGACTGATCCGCTCTGGCGAAAATAGTAACATGGCCAGATCAGCGATCATGACGACCACACCAACCAAAGGCAGGTTATACAGCAAACCAATCACAAATGAGCGCAGCACAAAGGTGTTCATGGCATTGGGTCGGATACCACTTTCTTGATCAACAATTCGTGTGCCCAAGATCAGCTTGCCGATGCTTTGCCCACGTTTGATGATCAGTGCGGTCTGTGCAATGGCGATACCCAACAACAACAGCATGGCCATAATCAAGTTCATTTCTGGCACATTATTCATGAGGGCTTGCATGCCCTCAAAGCTCCCGCTTTTTTCGGCCAAGGCATCCATATTGATATGGGTGATGACAGGGCTTAAGGCCACAATGGTCAGCACATTATCCAGTACGGCACCCAAAATACGCTTGCCCAAACTGGCCAAGGGTGCAGAGGCAACTTGACCCTGAATCGGCTTGCTGAGGTCAACACGGGCGGCTTGTGGCGCATGCTGATCCGGATTACTCATTGGCGGCGCGCTATTAAAAGGAGAGCCTTGGTTGGGGCTGTAGTGCAGTTGCCCACCGGTCAGCTGAGACACTGGCTGCCAGTTGTCCATGCCTTCATGCCATGCCAAATCAGTGAGCACAACCTGTCCAGCGGCCAACATGTGATTGACTTGTTCTAAGGTGTATGGACCCGCTTGTTCGTTATTGCGGGCGAGATAAATCTGCATAGCAGTATCCTGTCAAAAATGTGCGGATCGACCAATCGCCTTCACGGCAAAAAGGCCCATGAATATGGGCCTTTGATCGCTGGCTCAGTAGGTTGAGCCAGTGACAATCCGAGCGTTACTTGGCAACTTGACCTTCGGCCAAGAAGAACCATGTATCCAATACCGAGTCAGGGTTAAGTGACACGGAGTCAATGCCTTGTTCCATCAGCCACAAGGCCAAATCTGGATGGTCCGATGGGCCTTGGCCACAGATACCGACGTATTTGTTGGCTTTGCGGCAGGCAGTAATGGCCATCGATAGCAAGGTCTTGACGGCTTCATCGCGCTCATCAAACAGGTGCGAGACAATACCGGAGTCACGATCCAGACCAAGCGTCAACTGAGTTAAGTCGTTAGAACCAATTGAGAAGCCATCGAAGTGCTCAAGGAACTTGTCGGCCAAGAGCGCATTGGTCGGTAGCTCGCACATCATGATGACGCGCAGGCCATTTTCGCCACGACGTAGACCATTGGCAGCCAGTAGCTCGATCACGCGCGCGGCTTCACCAACAGTACGCACGAACGGAATCATGATTTCGACGTTGGTCATGCCCATTTCGTCACGGACTTTTTTTAGTGCGCGGCATTCAAGCTCAAAGCAATCACGGAAGTTATCCGACACATAACGGCTGGCACCACGGAAGCCCAACATCGGGTTTTCTTCGTTTGGCTCGTACAACTTGCCGCCGATCAAGTTGGCGTATTCGTTAGACTTAAAGTCAGACATACGCACAATGACTGGCTTGTCAGCAAAAGCGGTTGCCAAGGTCGAAATACCTTCGACCAGTTTTTCGACATAAAATTCAACTGGCGAGCTATAGCCAGCGCTACGTGCCAACACCGCGTTTTTGATTTCGCGCGGGAGGCTATCAACGTTGAGCAACGCTTTTGGATGCACGCCAATCATGCGGTTAATGATGAATTCTAGACGAGCAAGACCAATGCCTTGGTTGGGCATTTGCGCAAAGTCAAAGGCACGGTCAGGGTTGCCGACGTTCATCATGATTTTAAACGGCAGGGCAGGCATCGATTCAATCGAGTTGCGCTGTACTTCAAAGTCCAATGCACCTTCATAAATAAAGCCGGTATCGCCTTCGGCACAAGAGACTGTGACGTCTTGGCCATCGACCAAAATTTCGGTCGCATTGCCACAGCCTACAATCGCAGGAACACCAAGCTCACGGGCGATAATCGCCGCGTGACAGGTCCGGCCACCACGGTTGGTAATGATCGCGGCTGCGCGTTTCATTACGGGTTCCCAGTCTGGATCGGTCATGTCGGAGACCAAAACGTCACCGGCTTGGACTTTGTCCATCTCACGAATTGAGGTGACGATACGCACTTTACCAGAGCCAATGCGTTGACCAATCGAACGACCTTCACACAGCACAGTGCCTTTTTGCTTGAGCAAATAGCGTTCCATCGTACCGACGTTTTGGCGGCTCTTGACGGTTTCTGGGCGTGCTTGAACGATGTATAGCTTGCCGTCATCGCCGTCTTTGGCCCACTCGATGTCCATCGGGGTGCCATAGTGTTCTTCAATAATCAAGGCTTGACGTGACAGCTCGGTCAACTCCATGTCATTGAGTGCAAACTGTTGGCGTTCGGCTTTGTCGACATCAACAATCACGGTGGATTCGCTGGTGTTGCCGTTTTCGCCATAGATCATTTTTTGGTGTTTGCTACCGAGATTACGGCGCACAACAGCGGATTTGCCGTTTTTGAGCAGGACTTTAGACAGATAGAATTCGTCTGGGTTAACCGCACCCTGTACAACCATTTCGCCCAAACCGTAGCTGGCAGTGATAAACACCACGTCACGGAAGCCTGATTCGGTGTCTAGGGTAAACATCACGCCTGATGAGCCTGTCTCAGAGCGCACCATGCGCTGAATACCAGCAGACAACGCCACGCCTTGATGGGCGTAACCTTGGTGCACGCGGTAGGCAATCGCACGGTCATTAAACAATGACGCGAACACCTCTTTAACCGCAACCAACACGTTGTCGATGCCACGAATGTTCAAAAAGGTTTCTTGCTGACCAGCAAAGGAGGCATCTGGCAAGTCTTCTGCGGTCGCGGATGAGCGCACAGCAACGGCGATATCGGCGTTGTCTTTAGAAAGCTCAGCAAACGCGGTGCGAATGTCGGCTTCTAATTCGGCGGTCAACGGGGTATCAATCACCCATTGGCGAATTTTTGCGCCAGTTTCGGCCAACGCAGTCACGTCTTCAACATCAAGCTGGTTGAGTTGTTCTTGGATACGAGCGTTTAAGCCGCTTTGCTCAAGGAAGTCACGATAGGCTTGTGCCGTAGTGGCAAATCCACCAGGGACGCTGACGTCGGCTTTTGCCAAATGGCTAATCATTTCGCCGAGAGAGGCATTTTTGCCACCAACGCGTTCTACATCGTTTTTGCCTAGCTGGTCTAGGCCAATGACGCGTGCTTCCAAGATCGACACTCCATTTATTCTGTTACACACAGGATACTGCTGGATCACAGCAGCAGGGACTCAATGTACACCTTTCCATGTCAGGATAGGCGACAGCTGAAGATGATGTCGATACTATAAAGGCTATGATCCAGCAAAACAAACGCCAAGGGGATAGTTATGGCTGCAAATGAACCAGTCAATCGTAGTGTTTTCTTTATCTCCGATGGCACGGCAATTACTGTCGAGACCTTAGGCCGCTCGATTTTGAGTCAATTTCCCGACGTCGAGTTTACGGTGCGGGTCATGCCGTATGTCGATACCGAAGAGCGTGCGTTGGATGTGGTGCATGCGATTAACGAGACCGCAGAGCAAGATCATTCGTTGCCCATTGTGTTTGATACGCTGGTCGATCCGGCCGTTCGCGCCATTATTAGCACCGCCAATGCCGTTAATTTGGATGTGTTTGAAGGCGTTATCAATAAGATTTCGACCGAAATTGATGTGCAGCCATCACCAAGCGTGGGTAACTCACAGAGCGATGTAGACTCTGAGGGCTATAAATCACGCATTGATGCGGTGCATTTTGCCTTGGACAATGACGATGGTGCGCGCACGCGCCACTACGATATGGCCGATATTATTTTGATCGGTGTATCGCGTTCTGGCAAAACCCCAACCTGTATTTATTTGGCACTGCAATACGGTATTCGGGCGGCCAATTATCCGATTACCGAAGATGACCTTGATGATAACCGCTTGCCTTCAGTGCTGAAGCAATACCGTAGCAAATTGTTTGGCTTGATGATCTCGCCAGATCGTTTGGTGGCGATTCGCCATGAGCGCAAAGCCAATAGTCGTTATGCGTCGTTTCAGCAGTGCCAGATGGAGTTGCGGGCGATTCAAGGCATTTATACCTCGCAAGGTATTCCAAGTATTGATGTGTCTGAAATGTCGGTTGAAGAGATCGCCACACGGATCATTCAGCGTACTGGCTTAAAGCGTCGGATTAGCTAATCAAGCATGATCATTCCTCTAGTCTGTAGACGTGCAGCTAGGGGGTCGGTGCAATGCGTCCGCTATAGTCATTGCTACAGCCATAAAAAAACCCGCAATGCTCAATCGGCTTGCGGGTTTTTTAAAGATGGCTCCCTGACCTGGGCTCGAACCAGGGACACACGGATTAACAGTCCGTTGCTCTACCGACTGAGCTATCAGGGAATGGCGACCATCAGTTGGTCCGCGCATTTTAGAGATGAGGGGTAGGTCGGTCAAGCGATTTTTAGGTAAAAGTCGCCTGACCGATTAAATGATCACCAATCTTGCTTAAAAAAGACTCTGAAACACGCTTTTTTGACCCATCGGTGTTGTTTGTTGGACACATGAGACATGGGAATAAAAAAGCGCCACAACCGAGCAGGCTGTGACGCTTTGGGATCTGATTAAGCTTGAGGCTTAAACAGCAGCGGCTTTTTCGGCAGCGATAGAGGCAATTGCTGCATCCACACCATCAATGCTATCGGCGGCAGTTTTGATCCGGTTTAGGGCGTCTACCAGTGTTTCGTCAGCGGTTGCGTAGGAAATACGCATGTAGCCACCCAGACCAAACGCATCACCTGGTACAACGGCTACGCCAGTCTTTTCGAGCAACCAGTCGGCAAACTCAGTGCAAGACTTGAGGCCGAGTGCGCGGATCAATGGACGAACTGATGCATAGGCATAGAATGCGCCGTCAGCAGGCAAGCAGCTAATGCCTTTGATCTGGTTGAGACCGTTGACCACCAAGTCATGACGACGCTTAAACGCTTCAATCATCGGTTGCAACACGTCTTGCGGACCGTTGAGGGCGGCTTCGGCGGCAACTTGGCTGATTGAGGTTGGGTTTGAGGTCGATTGCGACTGCACGTTTTTCATCGCATTGATGATTTTGGCTGGGCCTGCGGCATAACCAATCCGCCAGCCAGTCATGGCATATGCTTTAGACACACCATTTAACACAAAGGTGCGGTCATACAAGTCTGGTGCGACGTTGACGATGTTGTAAAAGTCTTCGCCAGTCCAGCGAATTGGCTCGTACATGTCGTCTGAGGCGATGTAGACCTGTGGATGACGACGCAACACGTCCGCCAACGCGGTTAGCTCGTCTTTGGTGTAGATCATGCCGGTTGGGTTGGACGGGCTGTTCAGCACCACCAATTTGGTACGCGGTGTGATAGCGGCTTCGAGTTGCTCGGCAGTGATCTTAAAGCGTTGCTCTTCTGGGCACTTGACGATAACGGGCACGCCTTCGGCAATGATTACCATGTCTGGATAGCTGACCCAGAACGGCGCAGGAATAATGACTTCGTCGCCTTTGTTGATAAAGGCCAGCGCTAAGTTAAAAAAGCTCTGCTTGCCACCGCACGAGACCAAAATTTGGTTTGGTGCATAGTCCAAATTGTTGTCACGTTTGAACTTGGAGATGATGGCTTTTTTTAGGCCAGCAGTACCGTCAACAGCGGTGTACTTGGTAAAGCCGTTATTGATGGCGGCAATCGCTGCATCTTTGATGTGCTGTGGGGTATCAAAGTCAGGCTCACCTGCACCAAGACCAATAATGTCTCGACCAGCCGCCTTCAATTCGGCGGCCTTATTGGTGACGGCCAGCGTCGGTGAAGGCTTGATGGCATTGACACGGTCGGAGAGACGTACGTCCACGGCAGGTTTCCTTATTTCGAAGATGGGTTGGCAAAAAACCGACCTATTCTAGCGGATTTTCTGCCAATGCATGCGGCCATTTTGGGTCAAATGTGCTGAGTTTGTATCTGGTCTTTGTCTTTGTCGTCGTGCTGTTTTTTGTGATGGCTGCATAAATGATCCATCGATCAGGCGAGTGGTGCGCTACACTAGCGAGTATATCGGGCGTATTTCAACCAACCATGGCATATCAGTGATGGTTGTACGGCTGCCTGTATTTATTATTGATTGATTTTGTTGGAAAAGACTCATGACAACCGCTCATCCTGATCAAGCGCTTAACGCTGACGACACCACCGCAGACACGCATGCCGAGCAAGCACCTACGGCGGCACTGCCATTTTCATTAGAAGATTTGGCCCGTGCGCGTGCAGCCCATAAAGCAGCGGCGATTAATCAGCCCAAACCCACCCGTTATAAAGACACCCCACCGATTGCACCGCCACGCACTCGTCGGGCGATGGGCAAGCGCTAAGAGTGTCAAGCGATTGCTTTGTTTGAATGAGGCGTGTTCGTTCAAAGTATTGAGCAGATAGAGGATGCACCAGACCTGCGGCTCAACAGTACGGGCTGTGATCTGCATGATGTCTGGCTCTGCATCCATCGCGCTTACTATCGGCAAAGCTGAGTCAACATCATACAAAAAACACCGATTGACGCTTTAATCTCACGACATTTGCCACCATAGATGCAGATCTGTCCTCAATCATGCTAAAGGTATGTGATGCGCGAACCGATCAAATCCCGTTCTAGCGACGACCTGCATCAAGTGCCGGTGCAGATTCAGGCTGATGCACAAAAAAAAGGCGTCAACTTGTCTGGTACCCAAGCCAGTAGCCAGCCATTTGAGCTAGTGACCGACTTTGCCCCAGCAGGTGATCAGCCGCAAGCTATCGAAAAACTGGTGCGTGGCGTTGAGCAGGGCATGAAGGGTCAATTGCTGCTCGGTGTGACCGGTTCGGGCAAGACCTACACCATGGCCAATGTGATTGCGCGCACTCAGCGCCCAACCATTATCATGGCGCATAACAAGACCTTGGCCGCGCAGTTATATGGCGAATTTAAGGCGTTTTTTCCCAATAATGCGGTGGAGTATTTCGTCAGTTATTACGACTACTACCAGCCCGAAGCGTATGTGCCGTCGTCAGATACTTTTATCGAAAAAGACTCGGCTATTAATGATCATATTGACCAGATGCGGCTGTCGGCCACGCGTTCACTGCTTGAGCGGCGTGATGCGATTATTGTTGCGTCGGTATCGGCCATTTATGGTTTGGGCGATCCAGAAGCCTACTTAAAAATGCTGCTGCATGTGGTGGTCGGGGATCGGATTGATCGTGCGGCGATGATTCGGCGGCTGGTCGAAATGCAGTACAGCCGTAACGAATTAGATTTTGTCCGAGGGACTTATCGCGTCCGTGGCGAGATTGTGGATATTTATCCGGCTGAATCGGAGAGCTTGGCAGTACGCGTCACCTTGTTTGATGATGAAGTCGATCAAATATCGTGGTTTGATCCATTGACTGGCAAAACCGTCAAAAAAGCGCCACGGATTACCATTTATCCCAAGAGTCATTACGTTACGCCACGTGAAAAACTAGAGATTGCTGCTGGAACGATTAAGACTGAGTTGGATGAGCGTCTGGCGTTTTTTCGTGAGCATGACAAGTTGTTGGAAGCGCAGCGGATTGAGCAGCGTACCCGCTATGACTTGGAGATGATTCAGCAGTTGGGCTACTGCAACGGCATCGAAAACTATTCACGGCATTTGTCTGGTCGACCGTCTGGTGAAGCACCGCCGACCTTGTTTGATTATGTGCCGCCAGATGCGTTGTTGTTTGTGGATGAGTCGCATGTGTCGGTGTCGCAGATTGGCGCGATGTATAAAGGCGACCGTTCGCGCAAAGAAACCTTGGTTGATTATGGCTTTCGCTTGCCCAGCGCAATGGACAACCGACCGATGAAGTTTGAGGAGTGGGAGCGGATTTCTCCGACCACGATTTTTGTGACTGCAACCCCTGCACAATACGAGCTTGAACATAGCGAGCAAATTGTTGAGCAGTTGGTGCGGCCAACCGGTTTGGTTGATCCAGAGATTGAGATTCGCCCAGTCTTAACCCAAGTGGATGATGTACTGTCCGAAATTAACTTGCGTCGCGCCAACAATGAACGGGTGTTGATCACCACGCTGACCAAGCGAATGGCGGAGGATTTGACCAGTTATCTAAAGGAATATCATATCAAAGTGGCTTATTTGCACTCGGACATTGATACGGTTGAGCGGGTGAAAATTATTCACGAGTTACGCACTGGTGTGCATGATGTGCTGGTCGGCATTAACCTGTTGCGCGAAGGTTTGGATATGCCAGAAGTATCGTTGGTGGCGATTTTGGATGCCGACAAAGAAGGCTTTTTGCGTTCAGATCGGGCCTTGATTCAGACCATTGGCCGTGCTGCACGGCATTTAAACGGCAAGGCGATTTTGTACGCGGATCGGGTCACACCATCCATGCAGCGGGCGATTGACGAAACCGACCGCCGTCGGGCCAAACAGGTGGCATTTAACCTTGAGCATGGCATTACGCCACGCAGCGCGGTGCGACAGGTGACGCGTGAAATTGATGGCGATCAGCGCATGCTTGACGATGCCACCGATAACACTGTGATCAAAGCTGCACCGATGGATATTGACGAGCATCTGCTGCGTGATCCGAAATTGCTGGCCAAGCATATCAAACAGCTTGAAATCAGTATGAACACTAAAGCACGCGAGCTGAAGTTTGAAGAAGCTGCGCGTTTACGCGATCAAGTGACTCGACTCAAGGCGCAGTTGATTGGCTAATGGGGATTAGAGCAGGTCGGTAGGTGCAATCAGTCCTTAATGGCTGGTTGCGCCGGTCAGCTTAAGGCCCACAATGCCAGCTAAAATCAGGCCAATACAGGCAAAGCGGATCAAGGTGCGTGGCTCGCCAAACATGATCATGCCTAGAATACTGGCACCCACAATGCCGATGCCAACCCAGACGGCATAGCTGGTGCCAAGTGGCAGGGTCTTTTGTGCGATGGCCAGACCGTAAACGGATAGCACCATAAACAGCACGCACACCATAGACGGCCACAGTTTGCTAAAGCCATCGGTTGATTTGAGCAATCCGGCCCAGACCACTTCGCACAAACCGGCAAAAATTAACCATAACCACGCACTCATTGTATTCACCGTTGTGATTGAGTATTTGTCATTAAACAGGGAGATTGTTTGCGACGGATCAGCATCAGCACAAAAAAGCGATCTGCAATGATCGCTTTTGCTGAATGAGAGGTTGTCTGTCGCTGGCTGCTTCAGTCACAGACGCTGATGGGATCAATGGTATCATTCCCGCCTTATTTTGGCGTTTTTAAAGGTCAAGCTCATGATGGATTCTTGGTCATTATATGTATCCGGAGAGGATGAGACCCACGCCTTGGCTGCTCGTTTAGCGCATGCCTTACCGCAAGGCGTCGTGCACTTGCTGGGTGATTTGGGCGCAGGCAAAACCACGCTGACACGCCATTGGTTGCAAGCATTAGGACATCAAGGGACTGTCAAAAGTCCAACCTATACCTTGGTTGAGCCGTATCAGATGAATGGTCGAGCGGTCTACCACTTTGACTTGTACCGCCTAGATGATCCCTATGAGTTAGAGTTGATGGGCATGCGTGATTATTTGGATCAAGCCAATGCCTTGTTGCTGATCGAATGGCCCAGCAAAGGTGAGCCGGTGATTCCAGCAGCGGATTGGCAGGTGTTTTTGAGCGAGCCAAGCGATAGTGACGGCAACCAACGGGTGGTGATGATTATGGCGCAAAGCAATGTTGGGGTTGCGGCATTGACCTGTTTGCGTGAGCGGCATGATGCCTACGTGTGAGCATGCAGTGTCTGATCCGATCAGACAGCCCATCGAGCAAGCCTTAATTGCCGACGAAGCGGTGTCTACATCAGAGCCAACACGAATTGCCGTCTTACCACCTGAGCTGGCCAACCAGATTGCAGCGGGTGAGGTGGTTGAGCGGCCTGCGTCGATTGTCAAAGAGTTGCTCGAAAACGCTCTAGATGCAGGTGCAACGCGGATTGAGATTCGGATTGAGCAAGGCGGCACCACGCTGATTTCGATTCAAGATAATGGTCGAGGTATTCATCCTGATGATTTGCCGCTGGCCTTGCTGCGCCATGCGACCAGCAAGATCAAAACGGCTGAACAGTTGGCAGCAATTGCCACCTTGGGCTTTCGTGGTGAAGCGTTAGCCTCGATTGCAGCGATCTCGCGATTGCAATTGTCCAGTAGCCAAACCGATGATGGTGTGGGTTTGATGGCATGGACCGAGCGCGGCGAGCCTGCCCAAGTGCGTGCAGTGGCACAAGCGCGTGGTACGCGGGTTGAGGTGCGTGACTTGTTTTATAACGTGCCTGCCCGTCGTAAGTTTATGAAGACCATTGGCACTGAGTTTGGGCATATCGAAGAGGTAGTTCGGCGGATGGCCTTGGCGCATTTTGATGTGGGCTTTGTGCTGATACATCAAAACCAAGTGCGTTTGGATTTGCCAGTGGCATCATCTGGGCCAGCCCGTATGCAGCGGGTACAACGGGTGCTTGGGCCGCGATTTGCCCAGTCAGCACATTGGATAGAGTGCGACAGCCATGATATGCAGTTGGCGGGTTGGCTAGGTCATCCTGCCGAGGCACGATCTCAGGCGGACCAACAATACTTGTATGTGAATGGGCGAATTGTGCGTGATCGCACGGTGAGTCATGCGTTGCGTATGGCCTACGATGGTGTGCTCCATGGTCAGAAGCATTCGGCATTTTTGTTGTTTTTGACCCTTGATCCAGCCCGTGTGGATGTCAATGTGCATCCGACCAAGCATGAGGTGCGCTTTGTCGCCCAGCGTGAGGTGCATGAGTTTGTACGCCATCATGCGCGTGCGGTGTTGTCGGATCAGCATCCGGCTGCACCTGCCGATCTTGCCGATGCATTGCGAGCTGATCAGCGCCATAGCGTTGCAGACCATACGTCTGCATCAGCAGCACGCTTGGCGATGCCAACCACACAGTCAGCGCTGGGCCTACATGCTGCGTCGTCTGTGCCAAATCAGACCTCAAGCCAATACTTGATGAGTCAGAACGATCAGGCCAATAGTCGTCATACTGTACAGACGCAGCATGCCGTGTATTCGTCTGCTTATTCCTCAGATGCAATACCGGCTGGCCCTGCGTTACAGGCGGCAGTGGCCCAATATTTGGCACCTTTGCGGCAGCCAATCACTGAGGTGGATGAGTATCCACTAGGGCAGGCGTTAGCCCAGTTGCATGGCGTGTATGTGTTGGCGCAAAACAAAGATGGCTTGATTGTGGTAGACATGCATGCTGCGCACGAGCGTATTTTGCTAGAGCAGCTTAAGCAGCATTGGGATCTGGCCTTTGCCGGTGATGGCTGGCCGAGTCAGCCGTTGTTGGTACCGTATCAAGTTGAGGTCACACCGTTGCAGTCTGAACGAGTAGAGCAGTCCCAGTCTGCGTTACAGCGATTGGGCTTAGAGGTTGACCGAACGGGTGAACACCATGTGGTTGTTCGTGCTGTACCTGCGTTGCTAGCACGTGCAGATTTGTCGGCATTGATTCCTCGTTTATTGTCTGAGGCGGATCTCAATGATGATGCACGTGGTTTGATTCTGGCCCGTGATCGGTTGCTCTCGACCATGGCGTGTCATGGCGCTGTGCGCGCCAATCGGCAGTTGAGTCTGGCTGAGATGAATGCCTTATTGCGCCAGATGGAGCAAACTGGTTTTGCAGGCCAGTGTAATCATGGTCGACCGACGTGGCGGGCATTTCCGCTCAGTCAACTGGATAAATTATTTGCCCGTGGCGATTAAGTGAGTGATGTGATGTCAGAACAATTGCCGGTCACGGTATTAATGGGGCCGACAGCCAGTGGTAAGACTGCCTTGGCATGTACATTGTATGATCAAGGCGGGGTAGAACTGATTTCGGTCGATTCGGCCTTGGTCTATCGGTATATGGATATTGGTACGGCCAAACCAACCGCAGACGAGCTTATTCAGTATCCGCATCATCTGGTTAATATTATCGAGCCTGAGCAGGTCTATTCTGCGGCTGAGTTTGTGTCAGATGCCACACGGTTGATCAACGAGATTCACACGCGTGGCAACCATCCGGTATTGGTTGGCGGCACCATGCTGTATTTTAGAAGTTTACTGCAAGGCATAGCGGATGGCTTACCAGAAGCCAATGCTGAGATTCGTGCGGCCATCGAGGCCGAAGCCAACAGCGAGGGCTGGGCGCATATTCATGCGCAGTTGGCTGCCGTTGACCCGCGTGCTGCACAGCGGTTTTTGCTTAGTGATCGACAGCGGGTAATGCGTGCGCTAGAGGTGTATCGCATCACCGGACGGGCGATTAGCGACTGGCATGACCAGCAAGTCACCGAACCTTGGCCGTTTGATTACAAATTATTTGCCTTAATGCCTGATCGGGCTGTCTGTCACGAGCGAATTGCGCTGCGCCTAGCGCAAATGTGGCAAGCTGGCTTTGTTGATGAAGTCAAAGCTTTGCGGCAACGTTCTGATTTAAAGTCAGATATGCCATCAATGCGGGCAGTGGGTTATCGCCAAGTATGGGAATACTTGGATGCCATTGAGCGTGGTGAGTCTGTCGAGTATTCACAAATGCAAGACAAAGCGCTGTTTGCAACTCGACAATTGGCCAAACGACAGTACACATGGCTACGAAATTTACGTGAACAACACGATATTCAAGTCTTTAAAACAGTGAATGAAGGAAATGTAGTCTTGCGCACAAAATGCTGATGCCGCAGAATTCATGTTCCCGTTCCCCTATTCTTTTTTTAACAGGGACGGTTTTTTGTGCGCTGTCTTTTTTGGAGTAATAACAGATGTCTAAAGGTCAAACATTGCAAGATCCCTTTTTGAATTCACTGCGTAAAGAACGCATTCCTGTGTCCATCTTTTTGGTGAACGGTATTAAGCTGCAAGGCCAGATTGAGTCATTCGACCAATATGTCGTGCTGCTCAAAAACACCGTTAGTCAGATGGTCTACAAACACGCCATTTCGACTGTTGTTCCTGCACGTAACCCACGCCCAGCTGGTGCTGTTGGTACTGGTGCGGCGGCTGGCTTTGGTGCTGACCAACAACCAAGCGGTTTTGGTGGTGCAGCTGGTTTTAGTGCACCTGCCGAACGCAGCTTTGGTGGCCAAGGCAACCAAGGTGGTTTTGGCGGTCAAGGCGGTGGCTTTGGTGGTCAGGGCGGCGGTTTTGGTGGTCAAGGCCGTGGCTTTGGTGGTCAAGGCGGTGGTTTTGAGCCAGGTAACAAAGCAGAGCCAAACGGCAATGCCAATGGCAATGTGGATGATGAAGACGACGATAGCAACTACTAAGTTGACGGTTCGTTCTGGCTTAGGCCAGTTGCCAAAACGCCGCTTAACGCGGCGTTTTTTTGGTCTATTGGTTTTGCCTAGTTAGGCAAAATCATCCGTTGTGGCGTTGATTAGTTGATATCGAGGCTGGCATCTGTGCCACGTAGTTCAACAAACGCATTGGCGCGGATTTCACGGAGCCAGTTTTCGAGTTCTTGTTGAAACTTGCGCTGAAACAGTACTTGATGCGCCATGCTGCGACGATACTGCTCGGTCATGTCTTCGTCGCGCTCCCCTTGAACTTGCAAAATATGCCAGCCAAATTGAGTCTGAAACGGGGTGCTAAAGTCGCCAACAGGGGTTTTTTTGATCATGTCTTCAAACGCTGGCACCATGTCACCGGGTGAGACCCAGTTTAGTGCCCCACCATTGCGGCTAGAGCCTGGATCATTGGAGTAGGTCTTGGCCAAGGTGTCAAAGTCGCCCCCTTCTTGCAGGCGTGCATAGAGTTCGTCAATCCGTGTTTTGGCATCGGCTGGACTGACCACTTCGTTTGGCGAGATCAGGATATGACGCACATTCCATTGGTGCACAATGGTTTTGTCTGCACTACGAAAGTCCAGCAGCTTGACAATATGAATGCCTTGCACCGTTGGGATTGGCCCTGTGGTTTGCCCTTTACTTAATGCCGTAATCTTGCTGGACATGTCTTCTGGCAGCTCGGCGGGTTTACGCCAGCCCATGTCTCCACCGCCAACAGGAATAGCAGCGCTGTTATTGCGGGCAATGATTTGGTCAATACTGAGATCTGTCAGCAGGTCAGTATTCACTTTTTCTGCCACTTGCATGGCGGCAGCACGTTGCTCGGCAGTTGCGTTTTCTGGGATACCGACGACCATGTGGCCAGTCCGGTATTCTGGGCTACCAATTTGCTGGCTTTGCGGCGAGGCCAAAAAGTTATCAATATCACGTTCGTTGACTTTGATCCGAGCGTTGACGCGTTGTTGACGCAAACGTGTGATGCTGAGATCTTCGGCAATTTGTTGACGCAGCTTGGCGTAAGTACCCGCTTGACGCTGATCGAGTGCTTGCTGGAAGGCTTGCAACGATGGTGCACCTTGCTTTTGGGCAAACTCGGCAACCGCAGCGTTAATTGATGCGTCATCGAGTGTCATGCCGCTACGACGAATCATGTCCAATTGAATATTTTTGAGGATCAACTGATTGATGACTTCTTTGCGCATGATGTCTGCAGGCGGGACAGGTTGCTTCATGGCCGTGAGTCGTTGACCTAGCTCTGCAATGCCTTGCTCGACTTGACTGTCTAAAATGACGCTGTCATCCATCACGGCGACTACGCGGTCAAGCACCACGGGATCAGCAGCATGGGTAAGCAGTGGCATCCCCAAGGCAGCGCTTAAGCATGCCGTGGCGAGAATGGAGCGGGTGCGAGAGGAAATACGATTCAACGGGAACTCCACGATGTGTCTACCTGTGTATAGCCCAAGATTTTCTGCGATAGCAGACTGCTCAAATTGCCGGATAGTCCAGCTAAGCCCTTGAGTGTGAATTCGGCCATGATCAAGCGGCGCGGCTTGCTATCAGCCGGTTCATCGAGATCGTTATAGTACGAGCGACCATACAGTGCCATCCGCCAGCAACAGCCATCATAATCAAAGCCCAGCAGACTGTCGCGGGTCACACGGTTTTTTAGGTCGTATTGGATGTAACCAAACGCACGCCATTGATTGTATAGCGGCTGAACCACCGACGCTGTGAATTGTTGCAGGGCTTCTTGGTTTTGTTGTGTAACGGCCTTGCGGTCATAGTAGCCCACTTGATAAAGCTGACCCTGATCATTTTGATATTGCAAATTGCTAATGGTCTGGGCGTTATGGCCACTCGGCAGCCATATCGACGATCCATACAAGCTTAAATGTTGGGTGAGTTGTGATGAGATTTCGAGGGCTGGGCCTGAGGTCTGGCTGTTATCAATCAGGTCGTCGTCGTTGAGTCGAACCTGTCGATCATCAAAATACCAACTTTGACCGATACTGGTGCTGAGCAGTTCCAAGCCATCTTGACCATACAAACGATGGGTCAATCCTAAGCTAGCAAAGTGATTGTCTTCTAGACGATCATGACCGACAAAGCGATAGGGACTAAACAGTTGACTATAACTGAGGGATGCTGGGGCACTGTCAAAGTTAGGAAAATCTTCTTGGTCTTTGTAAGGCGCATAGACATAAAAAAAACGTGGCTCAATGGTCTGCAAGCTGGTTGTGTCACGTTCAAATATCAAGCGCCCATCTAGCGTAAATTGTGGCACGGTCACATTTTTAGACGCATCATCTTTGTCTAGTGCCAAGCTGTCTTGGCTGTCTTGGTCGTAGACATCATACAAGTTGCGTACCGAAAATTCTGGAATCAGCGAACCCCACGAGCTACGCCAGTTGTAACGGGTAGCCAATTGGTTGTAGATCCGTAGGCCACTATTTTCGGTGCCCGAACCATCAGTAACGGATTTTTTGAAATAGGCGCTATCGTGGTTGATTTGATATTGCCAACCGAGTGGCGAGCCATTTTGGTAATTGACCAACAACTGTGGCAAACGCGCATACGGACGGTCAACATCTGCGGTATCGGGATCAACGGTTTGAAAGTCTTGCACGCGTAAGACCGCCCACAATCCATCAATTGGGCCTTTGTCATAAAACAATGACAACGAACGCTCTTGGTTCAGTTGGTTGGTGACCAGTGGGTCAGTGCCCAAATCACTAAAATAATCTTTGTCTGAGACGTAGTTGAGGTTTAGCAGGGACTTGAGTTGTGGGTTAATCTGCCATTCGTGGCGCAAGCTGGCGCGTTCACGGTCTTCGCCATATAACGGGTCGTTGGGTAAAAAACCGCCAGTCACAATGCCTTGACCGTAATCCGCGGTCAACATACGAAATTCGCCTTCAAGCATCGCTTGCCGACGACTGAGCAGGCGAGGTGTTAAGGTCAGGTCGTAGTTGGAGGCCAAATTAAAATAATACGGCAAAGACAGGTCTAACCCGCCGTCGTTGGTATAGCCGCCGCGTGGCACGAGTAGGCCACTCATACGTCGATCATCAATGGGAAACTTAAACCACGGGAGCTTGATGACAGGCACATCGTGAATATACAACACGGTATCGCGGGCAGTGCCTAGGCCGTTGTCGTTGTTTAGTTCTAGTGACGCCGCTTGTAGCGTCCAGACTTGGTGGTCAGGCTCACAAGTAGAGTATTCAACCCCTTGCAGGGTGGTGATGCCATTGCTGGCGATATCAATTTGAGCCGCTGTGCCATGCGCTTGTAAGGGCTCGCTAATATACGTGCTTGACGTCATCACGCCGGATTTGTCTTTGAGATTGTAGCGCAGCTTCTCGCTTTGGCTGGTTAGTCCGGCCTCAGACAAGCGCACGTTGCCTTGGGCTTCGGCAATGGTTTGGCTGGCGTCGATTTGAATGCGGTCGGCTTCGAGCAAGCGCTGATCTTGGTGTACGAGGACTTGGCCACTGAGTTCTGCACCACCTTCTGGGCTGTAATAGCCATAGTCAGCGGTTGCAATGAGCGGGGTTTCGTCGCTGTTGGCTAGACTGCTGCGTGCACTGGGGATCTTGCCGAGCGTGGATTGAGCGAGGTCACTGTTTGCTGGCACAGGAATCGGGGTTACCCATAGACCATGGCAGCTAATCGGTACATGCCGATCAGCCAAGTCAGGACGGTTGTTAATGTCTGAGCGGCTTAAAAAACCAGCAGGCCGTCCAGCCCATTGTTCAATGGCCAGTAGATCTGCTTGATCGCTATTCTCTGGCGCGTCAAGATGCGTACTGGGACGAACTGGATCGGATCGGCCAGCACTTGGGCTGTAAGTTGCAGTCGCTTGTGCGTCGGGTGCAGCCTGTGCAACAAACGGTGTATACAGTGCGCATAGCGCAAGCACTAGCGGGTGTGGCGTCAATGGCAAACGGGGTAATGGCAGCATTCGGTCAGACAACGCTCGGAAATCCGGTGTGGGCTTGCGGCATCATAGAGAAAAAAGCATGAAGCGGCTACACTCGCGCGATAGGTACGGCCAGTATTGGCCTGTCATCATTGAATAGATCGACTCAGGATGTCCATCATATGACCACAGAAGATCGTAATACTGAGCTGACCCAGTGGGTCAAACAACAGTTGGGCGTTGAGCAGATTCATATCCAGCAATTGGCAGGCGATGCAAGTTTTCGCCGTTATGCACGGATTGAGGTTGAAGGTCGCCATCTCATCGTTATGGATGCTCCGACTACCCACGAAGACAGCCGTCCTTTTGTGGGTGTTAATTTAATGCTGGCAGAGCACGGTGTTCGAGTGCCAAAAATTTTAGCCTATGATTTAGATCGCGGATTATTGCTGCTAGAAGATCTAGGCGACACTTTGTTGAGCGATGCCTTAACGGCCGAAAACGCTGATGCGCTGTATGCACAAGCCATCAATCAGTTGATTGATTTGCAGCACACGCCAATTTTGTCCGATTGGGCGCTGCCATCGTATAGCCAAGACAAATTGATTAGCGAGATGCGTCTGTTTGATCAGTGGTTTTTGCCCTATGTGTTGCAACGTGATTTGACTACTGATGAATCTGCACGCTTGGTACAAGTATATGAGGTGCTGGCCAGTCATGCTTTGATTCAACCGCAAGTGGTGGTGCATCGGGATTATCACTGCCGTAATTTGATGGTATTACGTGACGAGACTGCGCTGGGTATTATTGATTTCCAAGATGCGGTGATTGGCCCCATTACTTACGATTTGGTCTCATTGTTACGCGATGCGTATGTGGCATGGCCGCAAGCCCAAGTGCAGCAATGGGTTGAGATGTTCTGGCAGCGTAGTCAGCTTAAAGGCCAGTTGGTCAATGTGTCTTTGGCGCAGTTTGAGCAATGGTTTGATTTGATGGGCGCGCAGCGTCATCTTAAAGTATTGGGGATTTTTGTTCGTTTAAGCCAGCGTGATGGCAAGCACGGCTATTTGGGCAATTTGCCATTGGTATTGGCTTATCTGATTTTGGAAACACTGCATCATCCAGAATTGGCTGGATTTGGCAGCTGGCTACGTTCTACGGTCTTGCCCGCAGCCATTGAATTGATGCCAGAAGATCGCGTGATGCTGGAGTCTTTGTTATAAATGAATGCAATGATTTTGGCCGCAGGATTAGGCACACGATTACGTCCTTTGACACTGACCACTCCCAAGCCCTTACTGGCTGTGGGTGGCAAGCCCTTAATTGTTTGGCACATTGAAGCGTTGCAACGCATCGGTGTGCGCCGTGTGGTGATCAACACCGCATGGCTGGCCGAGCGTTTGGTTGAGGCGTTGGGTGATGGCTCGACATGGGGCGTTGAGATTGTATGGTCGCATGAAGGCGAAGCCTTAGAGACCGCCGGAGGGATCAATAAAGCCTTACATTTGTTGGGCGATGAGCCATTTATTTTGATCAATGGCGATGTATGGACTCGCTTTGATTTGGCGGCTCTTGCCCAGCATCAATTGGGCAATGACTTGATCCATTTGGTGATGGTCGATAACCCTGAGCAACATCCGCAAGGTGATTTTTATTTGCAAGCGGGCCGAGTGTTTGAATCAATCGACCAAGCAGATAGCGCATTATCGGGTCAACAACTCACTTTTGCTGGCATCAGTGTGTTGTCACCTCGACTGTTTGATGGCTTGGCACAAGGCCGTGCTGCATTGGCCCCGTTATTGCGCCAAGCCATGCAGGCAGGGCGCGCCAGTGGTGAGCATTTGCAAGGCGCTTGGGTTGATGTCGGGACGCCTGAGCGTTTGCAGATATTGGATCAACAGATTCATAGCGGGGCAGTTTAAGCATCTAGCTATTTAATCGGGCCTGTCTGTCCGCATCGTGGCTAGAACAATAGGCCTAAGATGATGCGGGTGGATGCACCCATTGTTGCAGTGTGGTGAGGAGTTCTTCGGGTGTCCGTGCGTTGACAGGTTCGCCTAGTGCCTGTAGTTGCCAACCAGAACCGACACGGCTTAAACCCGCCATGATCAATCCAGTATGTGCACCACGGCGACTGAGATCGAAGCGAGCCAGTTCATCGTCGGTTTTGGCATTTAAGATTCGGCAATGTGCTTGCTCAATATCCTTAAAGTTATGGCCTGTGTATGAGCACACACTAAAAAATAAATACACCACCGAGTCGGCAATTTTTTTCAGATCCACATCAATGGATTCATCATCGCACAGGGCTTGATCAGCAGAGGCGGGTCGGCCATCTAGACTATCGCCACGGTGACACACACTGTCGTCTAGGGTGCGTAGTTTTTTGAACCAGACCATATCAATCAGTTCGCCATATTTGTCGAGCAGCAGACAGGCCGCATCCAGATCGACGGCCTCGCGACGACCAAAGACTCGACTCCATAGCCCTGTCGGTTGCTCGCTGCGATCCCAACCCAAGCCAATGCGCAGATGACGAACATCAGGTCGTAGACGAGTCACATCAAACGTCTCGTGTACGTTAAGCATGACCAGCATAATAGGCTCTCTGTGCGTGACGAACTAGACATACTGTCATGGGCGTGTGGCCTGTGTTCAAGCGTGATTTGGTGATTTTAACTTAATGCTCAGTGGTTTTGTCATCATCGTTAACCGCTTGTGCCAAAGAGTGAGGTGCCAGAATCTCTACGCCACGGCCAAAACCCCGTAGCCACCAGACCAACTGAGCGGTCAGCGGGACAGTTGCTTGAACCAAAATACGGCCCTGTTCGTCGCTCGTGGCGACTTGGTCATCGCTGAGGCGGCATTCGAGCAGGCTTTGGCCCGCTTGAGCGCTAAAACGCAACTGAATCTGTTCGGGGTGAACATCGCCACTGTCGATAGAGCGAAAGCCCAGTGCGCCAGATGCCAAATACGTATCTAGGTCAAAATCTGCGGGCTTGTTGGCTCGTTGCTCCAAAACAGTCGCACTACTAAAGCGATGCAACGCAAACATACGCACGTCTTCGCGATCACTCCGCGTGCATAGCAAGTAAATAATCGGGCCACGTTGCACCAATGCCAACGGATTTAGTGTGTAAATACGGTCGGTACTGTCTTGGCCGCGCCGCTGATAGTGCGCACTGAGTTGACGGTCTTGTAACAGCGCTTCATAAATGGCCTGCTGTGCTGCGGGCTGTACCAGTGGCGGAATCAACGGTTGAGTCGGGGGAATAATCCGTACACGATTGACCCACTGACGTACGTTGTTGTGTTCAGCAGACAGACTCCGACGCGCCAGATCAAACCACGGACGCATCTCGTCCAGCAGGCTGGGTGGCAATAAATGCCGCAAGTGTTCTTCGACCATCATAAAGGTCACGGCTTGCGAGCTGTTCATGTGTGGCAAGCTTTGTACGGGGGCATCGGCTTGCCAGCGCCAGCCTTGCGGCACTTCGCCGTTGCACTCAATTGGAAAACGGCTCGACAGTTGATTGAGGTCGCGCTGAATCGTGCGCAAGCTAATATCAATGCCTTCTCGTTGTAGTTGCTCGCGTAATTGGCGTGTGCCGACCCATTTGCCGGTCGAGAGACGAGAGAGTAATTGCCATTGCCGATGCAGACCACTCGCGGTCTCTTTTTCGGCTGATCCAGAGACAGGGGCCAGTGCGGAGGGGTGCAGGTCTGACATCAAAAGATGCTCCATATCAACAATCAAAAAAGGACCGAGTCATATAGTCGACGTCGGTAATGAGGTCTGAGCCTAGCTTGCCTTTGATTGGATTGGGATGCCAGTGTTTGCTAAAATTTGGCGACAACTTGTGTCGCATGCTGTCTGGCTGTTATGGTGCGCTTTGCTGCACAGCTATTGTGCGTGCTATCTATATTGGTGCAAAAGTCTTGTCATAAGCCAACGATAATCTACTCAATCTGGCTTGAATGCATGTCAGGGATAGCATTTACAAACAGGCGCACAGCAATTTTCTACTATTCATGTTGCACTTCATCAGTGCAACATGAAGTGTCACGATCATGCTGTATCAACCGGTTGATCCGGTTTTGTATACATTCAGTGAGCGAAACCAGAGGAAATTCACTTTTTTTTGCAGCAACTGAACAAGTCTGGTATTCGCTTTGCATGAGAATGCTTTGAGTTGTTTATGTCCTTATGAGGCCTTGTTATGGTCAATTCAGATTTTTATCTTCGTCTAAGTCAAACGGCGTTGGGCGATCAGGACGATACAACCGCAACAGCAGCATTCTTTAACGAGATGCTGTTCGATGATGGTAAAATTCGTCCAACTTATACGCAAATGACCGAATGGTTATCAACCCAAACTGCCGAGCAGTTGGTTCTCTTAAATCACCAAGCGACAGAGCACTTTTTTAAAGGAGGAATCACGTTTACCGTTTATAGCGATGCAAGCAATACGGAGCGTGTGATTCCCTTTGATATTATTCCTCGGATTATCGAGCTACAAGAATGGCGAATGCTTGAGGCGGGTTGTACGCAACGGATTCGCGCGTTAAACGCATTTTTGCATGATATTTATCATGAGCAAAATATCATCCGAGCCAAAATTATTCCGGCCAAGCAAATTTTAGACAATGCTTGTTATCAGCCGTGGATGATCGGGATGGATCTGACCGGACAGATTTACTCGCACATTAGCGGGATTGATTTGGTTCGTGACGGTCATGGTCGCTATTGTGTTTTAGAAGATAATTTGCGCACGCCTTCTGGGGTGTCGTATATGCTTGAAGGTCGCAATATTAGCGAAAGGCTGATGCCGGAGCTTTTTGAGAGCCGCCAGATTCTAGGGGTGGAGCAATACCCACAACTACTCAAAAAAACATTGCAAAACAGTACAACAGTTGATGATCCATGCATTGTGGTGCTGACTCCTGGTCGATTTAATAGTGCTTATTATGAGCACGCGTTTTTGGCGCGAGAAATGAACGTGCCGCTGGTCGGAGGTCAGGATTTATTTGTCGATGGCACCACGGTTTACCTCAAAAGTGTAACGGGCAAAAAACGTGTTGATGTGATCTATCGCCGTTTGGATGATCCGTTTTTGGATCCATTGGCCTTCCGACCTGACTCAATGTTAGGTGTGGCAGGGTTGATGGCGGCCTATCGAGCGGGTAATGTGGTGCTGGCCAATGCGCCGGGTACTGGGGTTGCCGACGATAAATCGATTTATCCTTATGTCGATCAAATGATTGAGTTTTATTTGGGCGAAAAGCCAATTTTGCATAACGTACAAACCTATCAGTGCCGCAAAAAAGACGACTTGGCTTATGTGATGGCTCATTTGCCAGATCTGGTTGTTAAAGAGACGCAAGGGTCTGGTGGCTATGGCATGTTGATTGGCCCCAAAGCCACAGAAGAAGAGCTGGCGGATTTCCGTCGTCGCTTGATGGCAGATCCAGAGGGTTATATTGCTCAGCCCACCTTGTCATTGTCAGTCTGTCCAACCTTGGTTGAAGAGGGCTTAGCTCCGCGACATATTGATCTAAGGCCCTTTGTGCTGAGTAGTCCAGATGAAGTGCATATTGTACCGGGTGGTTTAACCCGTGTGGCGCTGACCAAAGGCTCACTGGTGGTGAATTCGTCGCAAGGTGGTGGTACCAAGGATACATGGGTCGTCGATGTATCTACGCAACAGCAAGCTCAAGGCCAGTCGCAAGATGAGCCTGCGGCATTGTCGGAGCAAATCGCATGATTCTAAGCTTAAGTAATGCCCAAGGGTTGTTTTGGTTGGGTCGTTATATGGTGCGTAACAGCTATATTTTGACGTCACTGCCGTTTGAAGATGATGATCGTGCCAGACGGTTTGCACGAGCCTTTAGTGTCTCGGCTTGGAATGCTGAGTCATTAACTGACCAGTTGTTAAATCCTGAGCATGAGTTCTCGGCACCGGCCAATCTAGAGCATATTCAAGCCTGTGTTCAGCAAGCACGGGGGCGTATTCCAGCGCATGCATTTGAGTGTTTTAATGCCATGTGGCGTCAGCGTTTTGATGAGCAAGCAGATATGTTTGAGTTACTCAAGACCGCTGAGGCCAGCATGGCGGAGTGTGTGCCTGAAGTGAAGCTGTTTTGGCAATTGGGCACTCAGATCGAAGTGGTCGAGACAGCTCTACGTTTGGCCAATAATCCGATGCAGATGATTGAGCTACTGACCAAGATGGCCATGCAGTTGCCGATGCCATATTGGCAACCGATTGTGGATCAATGTGAGGTGCTCAAACAGCGACCAAGTTTTGATGCTTATTATGACTTGTGCGATCAGTTGAATGATTTTTTTAAGGACGGGCCATGAAGCTTCTCATTAACCATCAAACGACATATCGCTATGCTCATCAGGTCAATCGCAGTGTGCAATACCTTCGACTGACACCACAAACCATTGCTCATCAACAGGTGAGCCATTGGCGGATTGCGGCACCCGGTTCGATTAATACGCAATTGGATGGTTTTGGTAATGCATGGTCAATTTTGACCGTCAACAAGCCCCATCAAGATTTGTTGATTATGGCGCAAGGCGAAATCGATATTGACGATGAGTATGAGTCAACCATCGATATGCACATTGCACCTGAGCTCTATACCAGCCATACCGAACTCACCATGCCAGATGAGGCGCTGATTGAGTTTTCTCATCAGCATCTCAAAAGCAAGAATCGTTCGGGGCTGATTGAGCTGGCTGAGGCGTTGATCGAAGCGATGCCCTATACCTCCGGCTCAACAGGGGTGCTCACGTCTGCACAAGAGTCTTTTGCATTAGGTAAAGGGGTGTGTCAGGATCATACCCACGTTTTTTTGGCCTGCGCACGTGAGCAGGAGCTACCAGCACGTTATGTGTCAGGCTATTTGTACTCGGATAACTCAACGCATTTGGCAAGCCATGCATGGGCAGAGGTATTGCTCGATAATGCTTGGTACTGCTTTGATGTGAGTAATCAATTGTTTAGCCCAAGTCGACATGTGCAACTGGCGATTGGCTGCGACTATATGGATGCCGCGCCGGTGCGTGGTGTACGACAAGGTGGCGGTATCGAATCAATGGATGCATTGGTGCAGGTGATGAGGGTATAAATTTCAATCTATTGTGTCAGTTTTTTGTCGCTGAGCGCGTATCTGCTCCATCTGTGAATTGACGGATGATCAGCACTACTCGACAATGGCCACCGAAAAGATCGGATCTCCGGTCGGTACTATTTGGTCAAGGCTTCGGCCTAAGGAATCATTATGACCTATTGTGTGGCCATGCGTTTAGAGGAAGGACTGATCTTTGTCAGCGATTCACGAACCAATGCAGGTATTGATCATATTGCAACTTTTCGCAAGCTGTATCGCTTTGGTATCCCTGGCGAGCGGATGATTGTGATTCAAACGGCGGGTAACCTTGCGACTTCTCAGTCGGTGGTGACTCGCTTGTTTCATTTGATCCAAGCCAATCTCGATCAACATTTAAACAATGTAGCAACCTTATTCGATGCAGCAAGTTTGGTTGGCGAGGCGATGCGTGAGGTGATGCTGCGCACCTCTATGCTGTCCAAAAATGACGAGTACGATTTTTCGAGCTCGATTTTGTTGGGTGGTCAAATCAAAGGCCAAGCACCGGAGCTTTATAATATTTACCCACAAGGTAATTTTATAGCAGCTACCGAAGACACACCGTATTTTCAGATTGGTGAAAGCAAATATGGCAAGCCGATTTTGGATCGGGCGTTGTCGTATGACACCAGCTTGGATAAAGCGCTGCGTTGTGCATTGATTTCGTTTGATTCGACAATTCGTTCAAACTTGTCAGTTGGCACGCCACTAGATTTGTTGGTGTACAAAAACAACAGCTTTGACTTTCCTGAAGGTCGCCGCCTGTACGAAAACGATCCGTATTTTTCAATGATTCGTCAGCAATGGTCGGATGGCTTGCGTAATACGCTGGCCGAGCTACCGCCACCACCGGACGAATACTGGCGTTAAGTTGCTCTGTGTTGATTAGACAAAAAAGCCCTGATGATTCAGGGCTTTTTATTGGGATAACAGACAGTTTAGCGCTTGGCGTTTTTGTACATAAAGTTTTCTAGTGAGGTTTCGGCCAAGTTAAACCAACCGCCCTCCATACGCCGAAACGGTTTCCATGAGGCATATAATTTGGCAAAGGCTGGGTTGCTGGCAGCTTGTTCTTCATAAAACGCAAAGGCGGTATCTTGAGCAGCCCTAAGTACGTCATCGGGATAGCCCATTAAACGAATGTTATGCTGGTTAATCAGACGAATCAGCGCTTCAGGATTGCGTGCATCGTAGGTGGCAAGCATCAGTGTGGCGGCTTCACTCGCAGCGACCTCAAAGGCGATTTGCCATGCACGAGGCAATTTGGCAAATGCCGCTTGATTGACAAAAAAGCTGAGTTGCGGGCCTGCTTCCCACCAACCGGGAAAGTAGTAGTATTTGGCGACTTTATAAAAGCCCATTTTTTCGTCGTCATAAGGGCCAACCCATTCGGCAGCATCCAAAGCCCCTCGCTCAAGCGCCGGATAAACATCTGGCCCACCAATGGTTTGAGGCAGAGCACCAAGCCGCGACATGATTTCGCCGCCAATCCCCGGAATACGGATTTTAAGCCCTTTGAGCTCGGCCAAGCTGTTAACTGGTTTACGAAACCAACCGCCCATTTGCGCACCCGTGTTGCCACCGGCAAAGCTCATCACACCATAAGGCTTGAGAAAGTCTTGGATCAACTCACGCCCACCACCGACTTGATACCATGCCGTTTGTTGACGAGCGGTTAGGCCAAACGGCAGACACGTATCAAAAGCAAAGGCTTTGTTTTTGCCAACGTAGTAATAGCTGGCACTGTGGCCACATTCAATCGTGCCTTGCTGAACAGCATCAAATACTTGCAAGGCAGGGACCAACTCATTACCGGCAAATACGCGAATTTGAAACATGCCATTGGTCAGCTCACTGACGCGTTTGGCCAGCATTTCGCCTGCACCATAAATCGTGTCAAGGCTTTTGGGAAAGCTTGAGGCCATGCGCCATTGCACGCGGCCTTTGCTGATCGCAGGTGCTGCAAAGCTGGTTGTAGGAAGGCTAGCCACTGCGCCTAACGTGGCTACTTTACGCAGCAATTCGCGGCGTTGTGGATCGCATAGCAGTTGATCGGAGGTCATGGCGTCGATCCTTGCGCAGAAGAGGGAGGTGAGGGGTATTCGGCTGCGATTTGCATCATCAGGTCAATGGCTTCGCGCTGAGTCGTCCCCTTGGGAGCAGAGACCATATTTTGCTGATCAAGTGGATCGGCAGCTTCAGGGCCACTTTTGAGGATCAACTGAGGAAAGCACACAATCAGCACGACACAAAACAGTTGAATCAAAATAAAGGGAACGGCACCGCGGTACAGGTCACGACTTTTGAGTGATGGCGGCGCAACGCTTTTGAGATAAAACAATGAAAAACCAAACGGTGGCGTGAGGAATGAGCTTTGCAGGTTCATGGCCACAATAATCCCAAACCAAATGGGCGATAAACCAAACTGATGTAAGACCGGTACCAATAAAGGCACGACGATAAACACAATCTCAAAGAAATCGAGGAACATGCCCAAAATAAAAATCAGCGTGTTGACCACCACAATAAAGCCCATCACACCACCGGGCAGTTGGCCAAACAAATGCTCTACCCACAGATCACCACCCAAGGCGCGAAATACTAAGCTAAATAGGCTTGAACCAATCAAAATAAACAACACAAAACAGGTGAGGCGTGCCGTTTGTTCGAGCGCTTGTTGCAGGGCGGCTTTATTGAGTTTGCGGCGCAATAAGGCCAAAACCAGTGCGCCTGTCGCGCCCATTGCACCAGCCTCAGTCGGTGTGGCCAAGCCAATAAAAATAGTCCCTAAAACCAAAAAGATTAAAATTAAAGGCGGTAGCAATGACCACAACAGCGCCGACCAATCAATCGGTGGTGGATTGCTTGTACGAGGCAATAGCTCAGGCTTGACCCATGCGACTGTCATCATAAACAAGGCAAATAAGCCAATTAAAATGGCACTGGGTAGCATGGCACCGATATACATATCGCCAACCGGCGCACCCAAGGTATCGGCCAGCACAATCAACACCAACGATGGCGGTAAAATTTGCGCCAACGTGCCAGAGGCCATAATCACGCCAGAAGACAAAGCAGGCGAGTAGCCTTGCCGCAGCATAACTGGCAAAGAAATCAGGCCCATGGCCATCACACTAGCGGCAACAACGCCTGTGGTTGCCGCCAATAATGCACCGACTGCAATCACCGCAAAAGCCAAACCACCGCGCACCCGTGCCAATAATCGGCCTAAAGCCTCAAGCAGTTGCTCCGCCATGCCGCTGCGTTCAAGAATTAGCCCCATTAGGGTAAAAAATGGAATGGCCAATAACGTGTCATTTTTCATGATGCCAAACAAACGATCTGGCACGGCTTGAATCAAAATAGGTGGAATAACATCCAACCATACCCCAATCAGGCCAAAAATTAACCCAACAGCACCCAGCACAAAGGCCACGGGATAACCGCTGAGTAATAGCAAAAACAATGACAAAAACATAAACGGGGCAAGATAACCGGCATCAATCATGGCTGATGCTCCGGTAGATCATGATCGTTTGAAGGGCTTGATCCTGTAACGATCAGGAGCTTTCGGCCTAAGTCTGCCAGTGTTTGCAAAATCAGCAACAAGAATCCCAGTGGCACCAAGGCCCAGACAGGCCAGCGAATTAACCCGCCCGCATCAGGCGAGCGTTCGCCTGATAGGTACATGCTGAGGGTTTGTTTACCACCAAGCCATAACAGTAGGCTGGCCAAGGGCAAAAGTACCAGCAGATGGCCAATAATATCGATCCATGCCCGTGTCTGTGGTGACCAACGCTTGGCTAATACGTCGACGCGTACATGCTCATCGCGCTGTAAGGTCCATGCTGCAGCCAACAAAAAGATCAGCGCAAACAAATACCATTGCAGCTCAATCAAGGCATTAGAACCAATGCCAAACTTTCGGCCAAAGGCCGTCACGACAGCCAGCAATGTGACGATCAGAACCGTAAATGCAGTGCCGATGCCGACCCAGCGATTGAGTTGATCAATAAGATAAGCAAAGGAGTGAATAAGTGCACGCATAGCAAACGACCATGACCATCAGCAACAACAAGGCGCGCACATTAACATGTTTGGCGATGGCCAAAAAGTAGGCCAAAACCAACCGTTTGTCATTGCTTAAGCCAAATAATTGGCAAAACGTCGAGTGTTTCTCTGAATCTGACGTCAGATTTATCTATGATTATTTTTGAAGTGACTGTACGGCAGTGATTGACTCGTTGCAGATAAAAATTGCCGCCTAAATACACAATCAGTCTCATCTTATTGATGAAACCTACAATAATCAGACTGTCGGATAGATAGTCAAACTGTGAGCTGTTGTCATGATTGCATCTACCATCCCTGCAATGTCCATGCGCTATAAAGCACGTCGCAAACTCACCTTGGATGAGTGCCGTGGCATGTATGCCTTGTTTAGTCAGTATTATCACAACACACCCTTTGAAACGTTTTTGAACGATTTGGACAAAAAAACTGGAGTGTTTATTGCCAAACGTCATACCGACCAAAAAGTCGTAGGCTTTTCGACCGCCACCACGTTTGATGTGCAGGTTGACGGTCGACCCGTACGTTTGCTGTTTAGTGGCGATACGGTCATGGCCAAAGAGTATTGGGGGCATCCGGCGTTTCGCAAGGCATTCTTCTTATGGTTGTTACGCGAGCGGGTTAAAAATCCGTTTATAGAAATGCATTGGTATTTGATTTCAATGGGTTATCGTACCTATCTTATTTTAGCAAACAACTTTTATCATTATTATCTAAATATTGATGGCGACAATCCACACCTAAAAAAAGTGGCACAAGCCGCGAGTGACCATTTGTTTCCGCAAGTGTTAAATCACAACAGTATGTTGCTAGAGTTTGGTGATCAGGCCTGCAAGCTGCAAGAGTTTGTCACGCCAATCAGCGATCAAGAGCGTCAAATCCCCAAAATAGCGTTCTTTGAGTCACGTAATCCCAATTGGATGCAGGGTTCCGAGATGCCATGTATTGGCTCGCTGGATCATGCCTCGATCTTAAAAGTATTGGGTGATGCCCGAAAAACCTTACTCAATAAAGGCAAACGTCGTTTGAAAACACAGGCCAGTTCTAATCAGGGTCCAACTACCTTGCCGGAATTGCCACTCAGTATTTTGGAGAAAATCAGCCTACGTCTGATGAGTCGTGTCAAAAAAGCGGCTTAAAACCAAGATTGGGCTAGGACAGGCGCAGTGATCAACCTTGATCAAACAGTAGCCTGTTTAGCCATCTGTTGTCGGTGCTTGGTCTGTGATGACACGCACTGGACGTGAACTGAGGCGACAGAGCAATTCATAGCCAATGGTTTGTGCTGCATTGGCTACTTGGTCGACGGTAGGTGATGTACCCCATAGTGTCACCACTTGGCCCAGCGATACGGGCTTTGCCAAATCGGTGAGATCAACCATCAACATATCCATACTCACTCTACCAATGATCGGCACAATCTGCTGATCAATCTCGACAACAGCTTGATTGACCACACGAGGATAGCCATCGCCATAGCCGATTGCGACCACACCCAAGCGAGTAGGACGCTTGGCTTGCCAGCGAGATCCGTAGCCAACACATTCACCCATGGCTAGATCATATATAGCAATCAGTTGTGATTGCAGTGTCATTACATTGTGTAGACCAAGGTCATGAGCGGTGATGTGTTCAAAGGGTGAGCTGCCATATAGCATAATGCCAGGTCTGACCCAATCATGATGTAAATCAGGCCATTGGATAAGTGCGGCAGAATTACATACCGAGGCTGCAATGGGATCAAGCTGTTGCTTGACCTGATTAAAACAATCAATTTGTTGCTGATTGAGGGGATGCTCAGGCACATCTGCGTTGGCAAAATGCATGGTCAAAATCAGTGAGTATCCGGCAGCGCGTAAGTCATGGGCTGCTTGAATGAGGGCATCAGGGCGTAACCCTAAGCGATTCATGCCTGCATTGAGTTTAAGCCAAAGCGTCATTTGCGGGGCTGGATGTGACAGTGCCCATGCGATTTGCTCAGCCTGATGAATCGCACACTGTGCGTTAAGCTCAATCGCCTCTTGCCATTCTGCTTGGCTAAATACACCCTCAATAATCACAATAGGCTGGTGCGTCAGGGCGCGCACTTGGCGAGCTTCGGCCAAAAAAGCCACGCCCAAGGCATCAGCATCTGAGAGTGCCTCGACCGCAAAAGCAAGGCCATGCCCATAGGCATCGGCTTTGACCATGGTCAAGACTTGGCTATGCGGTGCGTAGTCGCGAACGCGGGCTAGGTTATGGCGGAGGGCGTTGTGATTAAGAAAAATGCGGGCTTCCCGCATGGTACACGTCCTTATTCGTCGTCTTCGGCGCGGTAGTATTCCGGTGCCAAGTTAGTAAAGCGGGTAAAGTGCCCCTGAAAGGCCAGACGGATGGTCCCAATCGGGCCGTTCCGCTGTTTGCCAATGATAATCTCAGCAGTACCCATATCTTTGGATTCTTTGTTATACACTTCGTCGCGATAGATAAACATAATCAAATCGGCATCCTGCTCAATCGCGCCAGACTCTCGCAAATCACTCATCACAGGCCGTTTGTTGGGACGGTTTTCTAGACTACGGTTGAGCTGCGACAGGGCAATCACTGGACAACCCATTTCTTTGGCTAATGACTTGAGATTACGCGAGATTTCCGAGATCTCACCGACACGGTTATCGCCCATACCCGGTACTTTCATCAGTTGTAGGTAATCGACCATGATCGCGCCGATTTTGCCGTTATGCATTTTGGCAATGCGACGGGCGCGCGAGCGGAGTTCATTCGGTGGCAGAGCCGATGAGTCATCAATATATAAATTTTTGCTTTGGAGCTGACCCATGGTGCTGGTCAAGCGTACCCAGTCGCCTTCTTCTAGACGGCCTGAGCGTAGGCGGCCTTGATCAATGGCCCCAAAGGATGAGATCAAACGTGTGGCAATCGAGTCCGCTGGCATTTCCATCGAAAACACAATAGCGGGCAGGTCAGAGTTAAACAATACGCTTTCGATTAGGTTCATCGCAAAGGTGGTTTTACCCATCGATGGACGTGCAGCCACAATGATCAAGTCGCCTGCTTGCATACCAAACGTTTTGTTGTCCAGTTCGGCAAAGCCGGTCGATAAGCCAGTAATTGGGCTATCCGACTTTTGTAGTTCTTCGACTTTATTGATCACGGTTTTTAGCACGTTGCTAATGGTCAGCGGGCCGCTTTCGGTGGAGTGATTATTGTGCTGTTCACTAATCGAAAAAATCCGGCTTTCAACCTCATCCAAAATATCGCTGACCGCACGGCCTTTGGGGTCATAAGCCGTATGCAGCATGTCGTTACCGACTTTGATCAAGTCGCGCAGTACAGCCAGCTCTTTGACTTTTTCGGCATAGGCGGTCAAGTTGTACAGGCTGGCAGGGCTTTCGGCCAGTAACTTGGTCAGATAGGCTTCGCCGCCAATATCATCAAGCTGATGTTGACCCGCCAACCAGTCGCTGACCATCACGGCATCATAAGGCATGCTGGCAGACGCCAAATGGCTAATGGCTTTGAAAATTAAACGGTGACGTTGGGCGTAAAAATCTTGTTCATTCACCAGTTCGCTGACTTGCTCCCAAGATTCGGCAATCGACATCAAGGCGGCGAGTACGGCTTGCTCCATGCTCAAACTGTGTGGTGGCACACGCATGGCGCGTGCGGCTTCCCCTTCAGTTTTGGGATCTGTGCTGGCAGGTGTTTTTGCCGCATGATCACGCATGCTAATGAACTCTGGCATGGTCAGTAAATCCCTGTGAGTGGAGTGGAGTGTGGTTAAGCGCGCAAAGCAGACACCCAGCCGGTGCTCTACCTGTGGTTGAGCCGGTCTATTGTTAAAGCAAAGTCAGAAAAAAAAGGGTACGCCGTAGGCATACCCTTTGCAACCCTTTGTCGATGAGATCGTAGATCACATCAACCATAGGGTTCGCTCATCGCAAGTGTTGACACAAGGTCAAATTACTCGGCGACGATTGTTACCAGTACGTCTGCGGTCACGTCGTGATGCAGTTGTACAGCGATGTTGTATTCGCCAACGTTGCGCAATGGCCCGTTAGGCATACGAACTTCAGACTTTTCAACGTCAAGGCCAGCAGCAGTTAATGCTTCGGCGATGTCGCGAGTACCGATTGAACCGAACAGCTTGCCTTCATCGCCAGATTTGGCGGTGATGACGACGTTCACTTCACCCAGTTGCTCGGCACGTTGTTGAGCAGAAGTCAGAACTTCGGCTTCTTGACGCTCAAGCTCAGCGCGACGGGCTTCAAAGCTTGCGGTATTGGCTTCAGTTGCCGATACTGCTTTGCCTTGAGGAATCAGAAAGTTACGGCCATAGCCGGACTTAACTGAAACTTTGTCACCCAGTACGCCTAGGTTTTTAATACGTTGCAGCAGAATAACGTCCACAGCTCACCTCACTGATGATTGTCGGTATACGGCATCAGGGCCAGATAGCGGGCTTGCTTGATGGCAAGGGCCAGCTGACGCTGATAGCGCGCTTTGGTGCCAGTGATGCGGCTTGGGACAATCTTGCCGTTCTCAGTCACATACTGCTTGAGCGTCTCGATGTCTTTATAATCGATATAGGTAACGTTCTCAGCTGTAAAGCGGCAGAACTTACGACGACGGTAGAAACGTGCCATCTTCAGTGCTCCTTAAGCGTTAACGTCTTGCGACATCGGTGAGTCATCGGTACGCGAAGCCTTACGAGCGCGTTTTTCTTCAGCGCTTTTGGCCAGCAGTGATTCTTCGGTGATGGCAGCATCACGACGAATGATCAGGCTACGGATAATGGCATCGTTGTAGCGGAACAGTTCTTCGAGTTCGTCGAGAGTCTGTTGGCCACATTCGATGTTCATCAAAATGTAGTGAGCCTTGTGGATCTTGTTGATTGGGTAAGCCAGTTGACGACGGCCCCAATCTTCCAAGCGATGGATTTGACCACCCGCATCTTTAATTTGGGTCAAGTAGCGCTCGACCATACCAACAACTTGGTCGCTCTGATCAGGATGGACCAGCAACACAATTTCGTAATGACGCATAATAGCTCCTTACGGTTTAGGCAGCCCCCAGATGGATCGTATGATGGATATCCAGAGGCAAGGAGTAGCGTGATCATGGATCACGTCGCATAACGCGAAGGGCGAATTCTAGCCGATAATCCATCTAAAGACAACGAAAAAGTGCCGTGTGATCGAGTGGCTCAAAAGGTAGGGTAGGCGTTGTGCTTGTCTGTTGGGCATGGGCTGCACCATCGGCTTAGACCTTAAAATCTTCACCCAGATAGACACGACGGACTAAGTCATTGGCAAGAATATCTTGAGATGTGCCTTCGGCAATCACTGCACCTTCGCTGACAATATAGGCCCGTTCGCAAATGGCGAGAGTTTCTCGGACGTTATGGTCAGTGATTAGCACGCCAATGCCCCGAGCTTTGAGTTTTTCGATGATGTGTTTGATGTCACCGACTGAGATGGGATCGACACCGGCAAATGGCTCATCGAGTAGCATAAAAGTCGGTTCGGCGGCTAGTGCACGGGCAATTTCGGCGCGCCGCCGCTCACCACCAGAGACACTCATACCCAAGGAGTTACGAATATGGGTGATGCTAAATTCGTTAAGTAGCTCTTCAAGGCGATCTTTGCGCTCAGCCTGACTTAAGTCAGTACGCGTTTCTAGGATTGCCATAATGTTATCGGCAATCGAGAGCTTGCGAAAAATAGAGGCTTCTTGCGGCAAGTAGCCAATGCCATGCCGTGCACGCTGATGCATGGCCAGATTTGAGAGGTCTTTGTTGTCGAGCAAAATACAACCACGGTCCATTTTGACCAGACCGACCACCATATAAAAACTGGTGGTTTTGCCTGCGCCATTGGGGCCAAGCAAGCCAACAATTTGGCCACTTTGCATCTCAAAAGAGACGTCACGCACCACTTGGCGTTTGTTGTAGCTTTTGGCCAGATGGCGAATGGCCAACGTATGGGGTGTGCTGTGATTGATCATGGTTTGCTTTTGGCACTGGTGGTTTTTACGGTCGCACTCGGCGGAATGACCAGTTGTACACGTTGCTTGCTGCTACCTGTTGCTTCGATGTCGCCTTGATTCATGCTGTAACGCAAGGTTTCTCCACGAAACGTTGCGCCATCTTGGCTCAAAAATGCGTTGCCTTTGAGTGTGACAATACCTGTTTGGGCATTGTAAGTGACGTTCTGACCTTGGCCTTTGGCTAAGCCTTTGCTGGTCTCCAACTGTTGTTGAAAGCGAGCAGGGCTACCTTGCGCAATGGCGTCTTTAATCCCGCGATTATCGTCCAGATTAACCGTGAGTTGGTCGGCCTCTATACGAATGGTGCCTTGGGTAATGATCACATTACCGCGATAGCTGGTCACACCGGTTCGCTCATTAAAGCTGGCTTGGTCTGCTTCGAGCGTGACAGGTTTACTTTGGTCACTAGGCAGTGCAAACACTACAGTGGTGCTGGCCATGGCAAGAACCAATAGTAAAGGTTGCCAAACGCGAGATGCACCACGTCGCGACAAACGAGAGATCACAGGGTTATGAGCGTGGGGCAGGGGCATATTGAATCCGAATGTGATTGAACTGATAGTCACCTTGGGTCAGGTCCGCTTGTAACCCTTGACTGGTCATCAAGCCTTGAGAGGTATTGATGGAGACAGGCTGCTGCGTTTCAATCCGCCGTTGTTGCGGATAGCCGATTAACTGAGCGGTATTTAGTGTGATCCCTGCTCGCTGTGTTGTGCTGGTCTGCGAGACTTGCACATTACCTGTGAGGACAACGCGGCTGTTGTCATCCAGACTTTCAACATGATCGGCAGATAAGGTCGCGTCTGGTTGACCATTGCGATACCACACACTTGAGACTTGCGCTAAGGTGCTGAGATTGGTTTTGGGGTTGTGCTGTAGTTCGGCGGCCTGAGTGCGTGCCATCAACTGGCCGGTTTTGTCGGTTTGCAATAGTTTGATTTGACGTGCTGAGTAGTCGATGCCTTGATCGGCAAAGGATTGCTGCGAGGCCTGTTGGCCACTGTTGTAATAAAACCAACCTGACAAGACCGCGATGGTCGCGGTCATGGCATACAGCAAACGAGTGTCAATCATGATGGTTACGGCTGAGGCTTGACCGCCAAAAAGCGCTCAAGCATGTCGTCGTAGGTACCTTTGGCTTGCAAAATCAGATCGCATAATTCGCGTACTGCACCGCAACCTCCACTGGCTTGGGTGACCAAGTGTGCACGGCGACGAACTTCATGATGTCCGTTTGGTACAGTCACGGCAAAACCTGCCATGCTGAGTGCACCCAGATCCGGCCAGTCATCACCCATGTAGGCACAATCAGAAGGCTCGACACCCAGTTGACGGCAGGCTTCGGCTAAGGCAATTCCTTTGTCTTCGCGGCCTTGTACCACCAAATCAACACCAAGCGAATCCATCCGTTGACGGACAATATTGCTAGTACGGCCAGTAATGATGACGATTTTGACACCGGATTCTTGTACCAGCTTCATGCCGAGGCCATCACGCACATCAAAGGCTTTGATCTCTTCGCCACTGTTGCTAAAAATCAAACGGCCATCACTCAAGATACCATCAACATCCAACGCCAATACTTTGATGTGGCGCGCGCGCTCTAAAATTGCATACGAGGCCATAACCTTAGCTGACTCCAGCAGAGAGAAAATCGTGCATATTCAGTGCGCCAATCAATACACCCGCTTCATTGGTCACCAATAGATGGCCAATAACGTCGTTTTTCATACGGGTTAATGCGTCAACGGCGCGGGTGCTTTCGACCATGGTGACAGGGTTGAGTGACATGACGCGTTCAACCGGTGCATCAAGGTCGTAGTGTTGGTCCAGACTGCGGCGCAGGTCGCCATCAGTAAAGAGGCCAACCAGTTGATTCATATCGTTGACCACGGCTGTCATGCCTAAGCGTTTGGTGGTCATTTCCATTAATGCATCGCTGATCGGCGTGGTGTTTTTGACCACGGGCAGATCATCGCCGCTGTGCATCAGGTCGGCAAGGCGAGTCAGGAGACGACGACCTAATGCACCGGCTGGATGCGATAGGGCAAAATCATCTTTGGTAAAGCCACGCACTTCAAGCAAGGCAACTGCCAATGCATCACCCAAGGCCAATGTGGCGGTGGTGCTTGAGGTCGGGGCTAGACCCAGTGGGCAGGCTTCGCGCGCATTGCCCAAGGTTAAGGCAACTGTGGCCAGTTGCGGTAAGGGGCCTTTACGGTCACGGCTAATACTAATCAGTGGGATACCGTAGCGTTGAACCACTGGCATCAGCGTCATGATTTCGTCGCTTTGGCCTGAGTTGGAGATGGCAAACAGCACATCGCCTTGTACCAGCATGCCCAAGTCGCCATGAGCTGCTTCACCAGGATGCATAAAAAATGATGGTGTACCTGTGGAGGCAAAGGTTGCAGCAAGTTTACGGCCAATATGACCAGACTTGCCCATGCCTGTAATGACGACACGCCCAGTACACGCGAGTAAAAGCTCGCAGGCATGATCAAAGCGACTATCGAGCTCATGGATCAATACGTCCAGTGCGTGTTGCTCTGTCCGTAAGGTCGAAAAAGCGCTCGACAAAAAACGAGATGATTTTAAAGCTGGGTTGTTCACCGTGAATCCTTAACTGACACAAAAGGGTGGATGCGGCCGAAAAAGCATTATTACAAACACTTTAGAGGAACACAAAAGTGTATTTGTCACAATCGCCTAAACCATCTTTTTGGCTGGGAGACAAAAGGTCTCGACAATCATACACAGCAAAGCTGGCAAATGGATGTGTTTGGTATCGTTAACTGCCTGCGTTATGATCAGCGGTCTGATTTCATCGGCCAATTGTCGGCCTATTTACGTTGCGAGCACTGATCATCATGCCCTTATCCCTATACAACTCCGAAACCCGCCGTAAGCAGGTCTTTGTGCCTCGCGTTGCTGGACAGATCGGACTGTACGTCTGTGGAATGACGGTTTATGACTACTGTCATATTGGTCATGCCCGCGTCATGGTGTCTTTTGACATGATGGTTCGGTTTTTGCGTGCACAAGCATGGCAGGTAAAATATGTGCGCAACATCACCGATATTGATGACAAGATCATCGCGCGTGCCAACGACAACAGCGAGTCTATTGATGACCTCACCGGACGTTTTATTGACGCCATGAATGAGGACGCCGATCGTCTAGGCTGCTTACGCCCAGATGAGGCCCCACGCGCCACTCAATATATTGATCAAATGCAGCACATGATCGGCACTTTAATCGACAAGCAGCATGCCTATGCCGTACCGAGTGGTGATGTCTACTATGCCGTCGAGTCTTTTCCTAGCTACGGTCGTTTGTCTGGCCGTAAGTTAGACGATATGCAAGCGGGCGCGAGTAACCGTGTTGATGTAGAGACTGATAAAAAACATCCTTTTGACTTTGTGCTGTGGAAAGCGGCCAAGCCGAATGAGCCTGCATGGGCTTCGCCATGGGGACAAGGCCGTCCGGGTTGGCATATTGAATGTTCAGCCATGTCGACCTGCTGCTTGGGTAATCACTTTGATATTCATGGTGGTGGCGGTGATTTGATGTTTCCGCATCACGAAAATGAGATTGCGCAAAGCGAAGGAGCAACCGGCGAAACGTATGTCAATGAATGGCTACATGTCGGCTTTGTGAATGTAGACGGCGAAAAAATGTCCAAGTCATTAGGCAATTTTTTTACCATTCGTGATGTGATGCAACAGTTTGCGCCTGAAGTGATTCGTTATTTTATTGTGGCTAGTCATTATCGTAGCCCGCTCAATTTTTCGGATAAGGCGTTAAGTGACGCCAAACAAGCATTATCACGTTTTTATTTAGCCCTAAATGCATTGCCAGTAAATCCAGTCACTAGCGAATTAGATGTGGAGCAGCAGGCAATGTTAGATCAATTTATTGCACGATTTAATACAGCAATGAATGATGATTTTAATACGCCAGAAGCGTTAGCGGTTTTGTTTGAAATGACCCGTGAAATCAATCGTGCGATTACTGCTGATACCGTTAATTTTGCCTATACCTTGGCCAATCAAATGAAAGCGCTGGCTGAGGTATTGGGCTTGCTAGGTAGCGATCCACAAGCGTTTTTACAAGGTGAGGCTGATGCCGCAGATGGGTTGAGTGAAGCCGATATCTTGGCGCAGATTGCGGCACGTCAAGCCGCCAAAGCCGCCAAGGACTATGCTGGTGCGGATCAAATTCGCAAGGATTTGTTAGCCGCTGGTGTGGTGCTTGAGGACAGTCGTGAAGGCACCACATGGCGGCGCGGTAGCTAAGCGGTTGTTGCATAACTATCAACGATGGTGCTGGGTGATGAGCATGTTGAGTGCTTGTTTAGCCAGTAGGTCTAAAATGTAGTGGGGATGGATGCACAAAAAATGTCCGCTTGATGACAAAGTTTAGATTTGTCGTTGACAGGCCAAAAAAAATCGATAGAATGCGCATCACTGGTTTAAAACATTGTTTGAATCAGGCGATTTAAGCGGGAATAGCTCAGTTGGTAGAGCACGACCTTGCCAAGGTCGGGGTCGAGGGTTCGAGTCCCTTTTCCCGCTCCAGTTTGGAACAGGCCCCAAAACCTGTTCCTTTTTTTTGCCTAAAATTTAATAAAATGCTGCGCTGCATGCAGATGAGGCGTGTCAGTCTGCATCGTCTGTCCAGCGCAATGCTTTTTGGCAGGTCTGCCCATCAAAGCCCCGATATTGCAAAAAACGCAATTGGCGGGCTTTTTCTTTTTGATCGGTCGGTAGTGCTTCGCCAAATTTTTTGACCCGTAATGCGACAGCCATGGCTAACCAGTCGGTTTCGGCCAGTGTGTCGGTGGCAAGGTTGGGGTCAAGCTCTCGGCTTTTTAAATCTTGTTTAATTCGTGCAGGACCACGACCTTTGCGTAAATTGGTGCGTACGGCGGTTTGTGCCGTTCGGCTGTCGTTTTGGTAGTCTTTTTCGACAAACTCTTCGATCAACTCGGCAACTTCCGCATGATCAGCACCGCTTTGTAGCAACTTGTCATGTAAGGCTTGTTTGGACCATTCACGACGGCCAAGCAGGGCAAAGGCAAGGCCACGCAGTCGTGCGCCCGTAGGTGGGAGGTCATTATTGGTGTTGTTGTCTGTATTGGCTTTTTTGCGTGGTGGATACATGGAGTTTGTCCTAAAAAAAAGCCGTCCACACATGGATCACGGTGGACGGCTGGAATAACGCGCGGTTTAGGGCGTTATGCGTCTACAGGCTCGGCATCTAGATCAATCTCTGCTTCGGCGCTGGTATCGGCTTTGACCAATAAGCGTTTACGAACTTCAGCATCAATCTCGGCCGCCATCTCTGGATGTTCTTCCAGATGGCGGACAGCGTTATTTTTGCCTTGACCGATTTTGCTGCCTTGGTAGGCATACCATGCACCAGATTTTTGGATAATGTCTTGACCAGAGGCCAGATCAACCAGCTCGCCCAAACGGTTAGTACCTTGGCCGTACATGATCTGGAACAATGCTTCGCGGAAGGGTGGAGCCACTTTGTTTTTGACCACTTTGACACGTGTCTCAGAGCCAACGGTGACATCGCCTTCTTTGATCTGACCAATGCGACGAATGTCCAAACGCACGGATGCATAGAACTTGAGTGCGTTACCACCAGTAGTCGTTTCTGGGCTACCAAACATGACGCCAATCTTCATACGGATCTGGTTAATGAAGATCACCATACAGTTGGAACGTTTTGCATTACCAGTGATTTTACGCAGGGCTTGGCTCATCAGGCGGGCATGCAAGCCAACGTGTGAATCACCCATGTCGCCTTCAATTTCAGCACGTGGGGTTAGCGCGGCGACCGAGTCAACCACGATCATATCGACTGCACCAGAGCGTACCAACATGTCGGCAATTTCTAATGCTTGTTCACCGTTATCTGGCTGCGAGATCAATAGACTGTCAATATCGACACCTAGCTTGCGTGCATATTGTGGATCAAGGGCATGCTCGGCATCGATAAAGGCTGCTGTTCCACCTTGTTTTTGGCATTCAGCAATCGCTTGTAGGGTCAATGTGGTTTTGCCGGATGACTCTGGGCCATAGATTTCGACGATCCGGCCTTTAGGCAAGCCGCCAATGCCCAGTGCAATGTCTAGACCCAAGGAGCCAGTAGAAATGGCTTCGACGGCGGCAATCGCATTACCATCGCCCAAGCGCATGATGGTGTTTTTACCAAATTGCTTTTCGATCTGGCTTAAGGCGGCATCGAGTGCTTTACTTTTGTTATCGTTCATCATGAAACCTCTTAAAAATCAGTTGGATGGATGGTGTTAGGTGTGCAGTAGGCTGTTTGGTGCGTGCCGTTGCAGTACAGCTATAGTGTCAAAGAATAGGAGGCTTGAATAGCCATTAAACTGTGCGGTGCGACATCATTTGTCGCATGGTCGCGACTGTTTTTGTCGTGAGTCTACAAAAGATCAGCAGACTCAATAGCCTTCGTCTTCGCTGCTATAACCCGCTTGGCTGGTGTTGATATGATCATGCTGAAAACGATGGATCTGTCGACGGTCACGCTTGCTGGGCCGGTGCTCTGGCCGCGCCAGATTGGACAGTTTGCGGTGTGCGGCAATCAATTCACGCTTGGCAATACTGGGGGCGGTTTCTTCATATAATAATTGGGCAGCGGGTGCGCCACCCCGTTGGGCAGAGAGTGCCTTGATCTCGACGGTTTTTTCTTCAAAGCCCTGTCGAATGGTCAGCTCCATACCGACACGAACTTCTTTGCTGACCTTAACTCGATCATGTTGACAATGCACTTTACCGCCTTCAATGGCGTCTTTGGCTGCACTACGGGTCCGAAAAAAGCGAGCTGCCCATAACCACTTGTCAATCCGCATGCTTGAGACATCATGACTGGCATGGATACTGTCATCTTTACGCATGGATCGCGCCATTCGATTGCCTCCGTTCGTTACATCTGGTCTGAGGTTGGCATGTTGCAGCACACGTTATCGCATGCGGCCATGCCGCTATACATTTGGGGGCGATTTGACTGATCACAAGCCTTTGGGCTTAGTTTTTAAATAGCCTAAGTCAATAAAACTGGATCGACAACACAAAGCCAGTGCAGGCTGGTCACCACATTGATCAATCAGCTAGGCGCTATGCATGTCTTTAATCAGATCAGTCAAATGATTCAGCGCTGGATGACGCAGGCCAAACCGTGGTGGGAGCAAGCTATCTGGCTGAGCAATACCGCGTACATGCAGGCCAAACTGTTTGGCGGCATCAAGCACGGGTTCGCTATCGTCAATCAGCAAGGTGGCATCGGGTTCAAAAAAATACTGTTGTTGTAGACTAGGCCAAAAGGCTGCTTGTTCTTTGGCGTGGCCGATGTCGTGGCTACAGATAATCTGTTCAAAGCGTCCGGCTAAGTTGGCTTTGTCGAGCTTGATGTCCAATACGATGGGGTGTGCATTGGTCACTAGCCACAGGGTTTTACCGGCTTTGTCTAAGGCATCTAGTGTTTCGTGTACCCCGTCACGCAGGGCAATTCGATCACGATGGCGCATCTTGAGGGTTTCTAGATCAATGCCGAGGGTTTTGCTCCAAAATGAGAGCGAGTACCAGTTGAGCGTGCCTTCTTCTTGTTGAAACTGTGGTGCAAGAACACTGTGGGCGTGATCAACGGGGTGTTGGTTGGCATCGGCCCATGCGGCAGGCACCGCTTCGCGCCAAAAATAATTATCAAAGGCCAAATCAAGTAAGGTGCCGTCCATATCGAACATCACAATATCGATGTTGTTCCATGCAATACTACTGCTCATACCGCGTGTCCGTTTATTTGGAGAAAAATAACCATGATGTCTAACGAAATCGATCCATTGCTAGCCGATGTGGTGGCTTTGACCCAATCGGTTGGTGTTGCTTTATCTGCATTCTACGAGAATCCAGCGCATCTGAATATCACTCAAAAGTCTGACGATTCGCCGGTTACCGCCGCTGATCTGGCTGCGCACCATCACATTGTGGCTGGACTGGCCCAGTTAACCCCGCATATTCCGGTGTTGTCCGAGGAGTCTACCGATCATGAGGCGCGGCATCAGTGGTCACGATTTTGGCTGGTTGACCCTTTGGATGGTACGCGTGAGTTTATTGAGCGTACGGGTGAGTTTAGCGTCAATATTGCCCTCATTGACGACGGCCAAGTGATTATGGCAGTGATTGGTGTGCCGGTAAAAGGCACGGTGTATGCCGTTGGTGGTGCTGGTCTGGTTTGGCAGGTTGATGCAACCGGTTGGCATCGTCGGTTGCCGCAGTTGAAGCCGATCACGGCACCATGGCAGATGGCGATTTCGCGCCAAGCTGGTCAGCAAAGAGCGGATCGCTATCAAGGCTTGTTGAATCAGTTAACGGTGCAGCAACGTGTCTTTGAGACTGTGCATGCAGGCAGTGCTTATAAGTTTTGTTTGATGGTTGATGGTGCGGTTGATGTGTATCCACGACTGCATCCAACCTCTGAGTGGGATACTGCTGCCGGACAAGGCTTGCTCGAAGCGTTGGGCGGTGGAGTTTATGACTTGCAAGGTCGGCCATTTCGCTATAACCAGCGTAAAGGGATTTTAAACGGTTCGTTTATTGCGCTACGCGACCGGACGTGGCTACCCGATGTACTGGCACTGATCAAGACAACCTAAATCGATAGGATCAAACTGATTGGATCAAGACAATAGGATTAAAGCTAAGGATCAGTTGAGATAAATAACTGATCCTTTGCGTCATGGATGACGTTGGCTGCGATCAATGCGTCACTTATTGATCTCGTAGCATGCCGTGGGCACGACGCCATTGCAGCACACTAGAGCGAACAGACCCCAATGATTCAATAATGGTCACATCTTCGACCTCTCGGCGGGAGTTGCGCATACCACCACCACCGCACCAGATATCAACCGATAATGGCAAGCGGAAGCGTAGCTCTTCCAAAAATTCAATCGCCCGATTAGAGGGGTATGACGCGCTAAAGGACAGCAGTACCACATCAATTTGATGACGATTCACCGCGTTGTGAATTTCTCGAATCGGCATTTGTGCACCAAATGAAATGGCATCGACTTCATCAACACGCAGCAAGGCTTCGACCATTAAGATACCAAGGGTATGTTGCTCGTCGGGTGCGGTGGTCAGCATCACCCGTGGCTTGCTGGTGCTTGGACGTAGGTTGGACATGGAGTGCCGAACAATACTTTGCACTTGTTCGGTATACAGATGCTCTTCATAAATTTCGATTACACCGCGCATCCATGCATCACCGACAAACGCGTTTGCATGCTGCATCAAGTCCATCACAAAGGCTTCAAGCCCCATACGAGTGACTTGATGGTTGAGGTATTGACTGACTGCGTAAGGATCACGGCTTTTTAGGACTTCTAACAGTTCTTGTTCGAGCTTGGGCGGTGATTGAGTGGCAGCAGCAGGCGCTGGCTGATGGCTGTTGACCAGTTGCTCCAGCGCAGAAACCGTTAAATTAATGATTTTGCCTGGTCTAAAGCCACCATCGAGTAAGCGACGAATCACCCGTAGTTTGGCCACTTGCTCAGGTGGATAGACACGGTCACCTTGTGCGTCACGGTTGGGTGCAGGAAAGCCATAGCGTCGTTCCCACATGCGCAGAAGTTCTTTAGAAATCCCTGTTTCACGTTCGACAGCGTTAATCGGTAATAAGACCTGTGGAAGGTCATTGGCCAATGCCAGTGCTGCATCGTCTTTCATGAGAACTCTCCTGACTCGCATGTCGTTACATACAGTCGATAGGTCATGGTGGTTGCGACAGGTCTTTGCCAAACCTCGCTCATGCACCATGACGTCTTGTACATTGAGATTGGACAACACACAGAATGTCTGGCTTTGTTCAGTCTAAATGCGTCGTCAATCAAAAAATCGGTTCTTTATTGAACAATCATAGCCTGATTTATACAAGAATGGCATGCTTGTATAAGTCAATCGTAGGTCAATTTGTCCGTTCAGCCACTTTGCCCAACAAATGTAGGCGCAGACGATTGGGCAAACGTTTGACAAAACTTAATGTCCACGTAAAACGCTTTGGAAAACTAATTTCATAACCGGCATGTTCAAGGCCATCGACCAAAGCTGTTGCGGCTTGTTCAGGGCTGATCAGTGCTGGCATTTTAAAATCATTATTGGCTGTAAGTGGTGTCTCGACAAAACCAGGGTTAATGACTTGCACGCCTATACCGCGTGGGGCGAGATCAACATGCATGGCTTCACATAAGTTGTTCAGCGCAGCTTTGGTCGGCCCGTAAGCCAGTGCTTGTGGCATGCCCATATAGCCCGCCACGCTGGCGATGATCGCAATGCGGCCTGATAGCCGTGTCAGCATATCCGGCAAAATAACCGCTAAGGCGTTGAGTACACCGCCATAATTAATGTTCATGCTTTTTTGCATACGGGCGCTATCGAGTTCCCATGCACGCATGGGTACATAGTCGGCAGCACAGTGCAAATACAGATCAAGCGGCCCTGCTTCGGCAATGGTTTGATAAGCCTTGGCCAGACCTGCGGTGTCACAGACATCAACCGGCAGGGCAATGGCATTGTTGTATTGCTGTGCCAGCGCATCTAATGGCTCGTGGTGACGTGCGCTGATATAGACGGTGGCACCTTTGTGCAGTAACAATTCGGCTGTTGCATGGCCAATACCACTACTGGCTCCCATGATCCAGACGGTTTGCTGTTTCCATTGCTGTAGCGATGGTTGGATGCTCATGGGGATATCTCCAGAGTTGATGCAGTTGAATGAGGCGGTGGCGTGGTGCTAGTCGGTTTTTTTTGAAAGAACAAAGTCACTTCACCGACTTTAAAACCAAATTTGCGTACGGTAGCTCGGTTGATCATGTGGGTTGCATCGTGACGATACATGCGGTCATCAAACTGCACATTGTAGGTTCGATCACCCACTGGCAAACGCATGGTGTAGCGCCACTCAAACATCGAGCCGCTGCTCTGGCCGTGGGCTATTCCTACGACATCAGCAGCCTGACCACTAAATTGGCCATGGCCTAAATCGGTAAGTTGCCAAATCCGCCGCTCTGTTGAACCATCGTCATAGCGAAAATGCTCGTCTAAGGTGCCATGTTGACCCTGCCATGTACCGGTCATCTCAACATGAAAACGTTTGACCACCTCGCCATTACGCTTTTGAAACTGCCCCCATGCTTCGACAGGGCCATCAAAATACTCGCGCAGATTGAAGGCCGGTTGAGCCAGTGTTGTTGGGATGTGCTGCGGCGTGCTGTGAGTGCTTGGCGTGGGCAAGCTATGACAGCCATTCAATAGCAACATGCCACACGCCATAACACATATGCGATGTCTCCCTTGGCCATATAGAGTGAATGCTTGTTGCATGGGGCTGGTCTCACAGAGGTCATTATTCATCAAATGATAGTGAATATTGTCCTATACAAAAAAGAGATGTTTGCACGGGATTTGTATTGCGCTTGTGTATAACGCAGCAGACTTGAGCGGATTGGAGGCGCATAAAAAAGCGCCTGAGTGCAGTCACACTCAGGCGAGGAGAAAACTGATGCTGGGGATAACGTATTGGAGTGATAGAGCAAAGGCATGAACTAAACAGTAGGGCGTTGGGCAATCACTTGATACACCGAAGTGCGATCACTCAAAAAACCTGCTTCGCAGTAAATATAATAAAAACGCCAAATCCGAATAAAGCCTTCATCAAAACCGAGCGTACGAATTTGATCTAAATGCTGCTCAAAGGCTTGTCGCCATTGATACAGCGTACGGGCGTAGTCATGGCCAAATGATAGACCATCAATCCACGTTAGTCCGACACGCTCAAATTCTTGGCGGAGGCGTGTAGGTGACGCCAACATGCCACCAGGGAAAATATATTGCTGAATGAAATCGGTACTGGCGCGATAGCTATCAAAACGGGATTCGTCAATAGTAATGGCTTGGATCGAGACCATGCCGCCGGTTTTGACCAGATCAAACAATTGCTTAAAGTAAGACGGCCAAAAAGATTCACCCACGGCTTCGATCATTTCAATGGAAACAATCGCATCATAGGGTTTGCCATTTTCGACTCGAATATCGCGATAATCTTGAAAACGCAAATCAGTTAAATGCGACAGACCTAAACGATGTAGGCGACGATGGGCATATTGTAGTTGCTCGCGCGACAGCGACACGCCGGTCACACGCACACCACGACTGGCCGCATATTCGGCAAAACCACCCCAACCACAGCCAATCTCCAACACATGATCGCCTGCTTGCACATTGAGCGACTCAAATAAGCGGGCATATTTTTGAGTTTGGGCTTGCTCTAGCGTCATGTTGTCGTCGCTAAATAGTGCCGACGAATAGGTCATGCTGGGATCAAGCCAAAGCTGATAAAAATCGTTGCCTAAGTCGTAGTGCGCATGGATGTTTTTTTTGCTACCGGACTTGGTGTTGCGGTTTTGCCAATGCTTGATCTGATAAAACAGCTTGCCATACCACTTGCCTTTAAACGCGGCAGTCAGGGCTGCTTCATTGGTCAATGCCAATTGCAGCAAGGCCAGCAGGTCAGAAGAATCAAGCCAGCCTTCGCGATAACTCTCGGCCAAGCCAATATCTGCCGATTTTCGAATCGCGCTGAATGCGCGTAAATCGTGGATTTGTAGGTCGGCATGAATACCATCTTGTGGCCCACGAAATACCCGTTCGTCACCATTGGGCAAAGTAATATGAAGCTGGCCAAGCTGAATATTACTCAAGAGTTTGAGCAACAACGGCGCTTGGCCCAATAAGAAAATATCCGTCAATTTCGCAGGTGTTTTTGCAGACGAAGCGACGGTGGATTGTCCATGGACACGATACAAATCAAAGGGTTGATTCATGATGCAAATCCTCAGTTGGTTTGGGCGGTGATCGATGAAACCGTGCACCTTTGCGCCAGAGTTGTAATGCTTGCCAATGGATACGGGCCACCACCATGACCGTACTCCAGCCATAGCGTCCTGATTGTTTCAGTACCTGCATCGGGTCAATGCCTTGAGCATCTAAGCTTAAGGTGGTGACTAAATCCGCAGGATTGCTTTGGTCTGGGTCAGGTCGCGCCTGTTCAAACAGTTCGATCTGTAGGTGTTGCCGTTGTGCTTGCAGATCAAACCGAAAACGATAACCGCCACTGACCGGATAAAACGGTGACACATGTAATTGCTTATACGAGCACAGCCGCGTATCGGATTCGATAGGGCGGCCATCTTGTGTATGCAGTAAGTAACTTAAGCGCACGCCAAAGGTGTTATTGACTTCGCACAGCACCACACGCAATTGATCGGCAGTATCGTAGGCTGCCCAAAAACTAACCGGATTAAACACAAAGCCCAGTACGCGTGGTTGTGTGGTCAGTTCCAGTCGAGTCAACTCAAACTGATCGGCCAGACCTGCGGTGGCCAGTTGTTGCTTAAACCATGTCACTAATGGCGTCTGACCATCAGCATGATCACGATCAAAAAACGATAATAAGCGATAGCGGTTATGACCAAATAGCCAATGCGTCGGCATGGGCTGCATCAGGTCTGTACGCAGGTAGAGCACTGGATAGACAAAGCGATGGGTTACCGTGCCAATCCGGCGATGCATGGTTTTTCCAGTCATCAGCACTGTGTGGCTCGGCGCTGGTTGAGGCGGCCTAAACGTACGGATTGCCGTCATAGCGCCACGTTCCACGGCACTGTCACGCCTAAATGTTGTACAGCACGAATGGCCGATTTTAGGCCATCTTCATGAAAACCATAACTGCCCCATGCACCAGCAAAATAACAGCGGTCAATGCCTTGAATCTCGTGAATCCGCTGTTGGGCAGCCAGCGCAGCACTGTCCATTTGGGGATGCGCGTAATCAAATCGACGTAGTATTTTTTGTGGATCAATCGGTGTGATCGGATTAAGCGTGAGCAATAACGGGGTACGAAATGGCAAGGGTTGTAGACGATTAAGCCAATAGGTCACAGCAACCGGCTGTGATTGATCTTGATGCGGATTGGACAGGTAGTTCCAAGATGACCAGACTTTTTTGTGCTTGGGCATTTGGCTCAGATCGGTGTGCAAAATGGCTTGATTAGGCGCATAGCGGATATCGCCCAAAATTTGCCGCTCGTTAGCGCTGGCGTGTTGGCCTAAAATCGCCAAACTTTGATCAGTGTGACAGGCCAATACCACGGCATCGGCTTGCAGGATAATCGGGTCTGGCTGATCTGCTGTCGCGACGGTGAGCGTGACGTGATCCGCTTGTCGATCCATCGATAGCACATGGTGCTGAAGACGAGTATCGGGTAGTTGTTCAATGATCCGTTGCACATATTGCCGAGACGATCCGCCAACGGTTTTCCATTGTGGGCGGCCTTTAACGCTCAGTAGGACATGGTTGAGACAAAAATTTAAAAAACTGGCGGCCGGAAACTGCCGAATATCGGCCACCGCCGTTGACCAAATCGCCGCACCCATCGGTAATAAATAATTGTGTTGAAACGATTGGCTATAGTGATGACGATCAAGCAATTGGCCTAATGTCAGTTGTTCGTGTTCTGACTCAGCCAAATAGTCATTGGCAAAATGACCAAAGCGAAAAATATCCGCCAGCATGTGCCAAAACTGTGGACGCAGTAGGTTGGATTTTTGCGCAAATACTGTACTTAAGTCATCACCCGCCCATTCGATAAAACGATGTTTGGCTTGCTGCACAGAAATGCCAAAACTCATATCACTGTCTGGCGTGTGGACGTTTAAGCGCTCAAAAAATTGTGTCAGGTTGGGATAGGTCTTGTGGTTAAACACCAAAAAACCCGTATCGACTGGATAGCTGGCACCATCAAGCTGTACATCCACGGCATTAGAGTGCCCGCCAAAGTAATCGGCTGCCTCCAGCAGCGTGACCTGATATTGGCCACTATTGTGCAATAACCATGCGCTGGCCAAGCCGCTGATACCGGAGCCGACAACAATGATGTTCTTCATTTGTCTAATACAAAAAGCAACTGTTGCGTGCAGTGTGTGCAAACTGAACAGAGAAAACAATGGTAATTTGTTGTGAAAAGATAACTGGCTGTGTGATGTCATTGACCGGTCATGGTGATGTCATACGCATGTTATGATTCTGCTTTCATGCCGCAGATCTGACAAACAAAGGCGTTTACGCGCCATCCGATCTTTGTTAGCTGATGCGATGCCCGATCAAGCCATGCCAGATTCAATCATGCCTACACATGCCTCATCCGTCCTTGCGGCGTTGCCAGACAGTATGTTGACGGCGCTGTCGTTGTTGCCCGATCCGTCCCAGCCATTAACCTTGTTGACGCGTCATTCGGTGCGCGAGCGGGCTGATGGCCAAGGCTTTGCCAGCTATGACTTGCCATTAACACCGATGGGCCGACAGCTTGCCTTAGAGTGGGGCTGTCATTTGTCGCGCCAATCGGGGCGACAGATTGCCCATTGCATTAGTAGTCCGATTCAGCGTTGTGTCGATACCGCATCATTGATGCTACAAGGCCAAAAACACACCGATCAGATCAGTATTCCAATCGAGTTGCTGGTTTTAGAGCAAGATGTGCAGCACACCGGTTTACTGGTCGAACCCGGTAGTTTTGTGGTGGATGTCGAGCAGGCTGGCCCGTTGTTTAGACAGCATGGCCCACTCAAGTTTATCAATCATTTTTTGGATGAGGCCTTGCCGGGTATGAAAGCACCGCGCGAGGGCGTGCATGATATTTTGCGCATGTTGCATCAACATCAACAGAGTGAACACAATCAATTGCTGCTGGCGGTGAGCCACGATACGATTTTGGCCGCACTGTTGGCAGTCATGGCAGGCCATCGCAACATTACTTGGGACGATTGGCCTGAGATGATGGAAGGGGTGTTTTTGTGGTTTGAGGGCGAGCAGTTTGCCAACTCACAGATTCATTGGGTGTGGCGTGGTCAACGGCACAGTAAGCATATTGATGCGCTGTGGGTGCATAAAAACATGATGGATGATCAGATTCCGTAATGCGATAGGGGATGGCAGGCCAATCAGCCATTAATCCAATAGCGATTGGCATAAAAAAACCCGCAATCAATGCGGGTTTTTTGACATCAATGATCCCGAAGGATCGTGCAATTAGGCAGTGGTTGCCAAGGCTTTGATGTGGGCGTTCAAGCGGCTCTTATGACGAGCAGCTTTGTTCTTGTGGATGATGCCTTTATCGGCCATACGGTCGATGACTGGCACAGCCAATTTGTATGCAGCAGTGGCAGCAGCGTGTTCACCAGTGGCGATCGCAGCGTTCACTTTTTTCAGGTAGGTACGAACCATCGAGCGCAGGCTGGCGTTGTGTAGACGCTGCTTGACGTTTTGACGGGCGCGTTTTTTGGCTTGGGCAGAGTTGGCCACTCGTGCACTCCTTAAAATTGGGTCAGGGGTCGGGCATCTGGCGACAACCTACATATGCAGGTGGCCAACCCGGCCCGTAAACAAGTGGCGAATTCTGACGAGACTCTGTAATAAAGTCAAGGAAAATGGCGTATGTACTGATCAGTCGGCCTGCGTGTTTACGATTCATCTACAGTCATCCACCACTTGAGCAATGGTGAGGGAGAGGCTAATACGAGGTGACTACTCTAGTAGAGACAAGACACGGTTTTGATACTGAGCAACAGCAGGCGTAGCAGGCAAAACGCGGTAGGCTCTGTGGATTGTCTTTAGGAGGATTAAGTTGATGACGCACAAAGCGATTGTAATGGGGTCGACAGGTTTAGTCGGCCAGCATTTACTCCGACAGTTGGCTGAGTCTGGTGATTATAGTGAGGTGATTGCCATCACACGGCGCAATACACTGCCGGATCATCCGTTGATTAAACCGTTGCTGGTCAGTGATTTTGCGCAATTGGCTGAGGCGCTTGCGAATTTAGATTTGCAAGATGCTGATGCGTTTAATGTGCTGGGTACAACCATTAAACAAGCAGGGAGTCAGGCCAAATTTCGCGCGGTTGATCATGGTTATGCACTGAGTTTTGCGCGTGCGTGCCTTGAGCGTGGTGCGCGGCATTTTTTGTTGCTGTCGGCCACGGGCGCGAATCCACATTCCAAGATTTTTTACAATCAAATCAAAGGCGAGACCGAGCGCGATGTTCGGGCATTGGGCTTTTTGAACTATTCGATTTTTCAACCGTCACTGTTGTTGGGTGAGCATCAGGATGCGCGTTTGGGCGAGCATGTGGCCCAGCGGGCTTTTGCGTGGGTGAAGGGCATCATTCCACCGACCTTTGCGTATCGTCCGATTGAGGCTGAGCGGGTGGCACAGTCGATGGCGGTTGCAGCGATGTCTGCTGCGGCTCAGGCAAATTCTGCGGCACCACAAGCGCTTGCAATGCGCGAGCACCTGTATTCCAATGTCGATATGTTGGCTTTAACACTGGAGAACGCCCCATGACCGACTTATCTTTGGCTGTACCCGCATTTGTGACGTGCGATCTCTTAGATAATCATCCTGACACCCAAGTATGCTGGCCATCGATTGATGGAAAGTCGTTTAAAAACTTTGGTGGACGTGTGGCGTTTGGCGGTCAAGTGGTGACGGTCAAGTGTTTTGAAGATAACTCGCGAGTCAAAGAATTATTAGCGACAGCGGGTGAAGGTCGTGTATTGGTGGTTGATGGTGGTGCGTCAATGCGCTGTGCGTTGCTTGGCGACATGATCGCCGAAGGTGCAGTCCAGCAGGGTTGGGCCGGTGTGGTGGTGTATGGCTGTGTGCGCGATGTGGATGCGCTGGCCACGCTGGATTTGGGCGTGCAAGCGTTGGCTTGTATTCCCCAAAAAAGCAATCGTAAGGGCGCTGGTGAAACAGGTTTGACCCTGTTTTTTGGTGGCGTGGTGATTGAACAAGGCATGTATCTATATGCCGACAACAACGGCATCTTGGTGTCGAAACAAGCATTGATTGATCTTTAAGGATTAGGTTGTTATGGCACATCAATTAAAAGTGTTGCAATCGGTACTCTCGACTTTGCTTGAAGGCGGCCGTGGGGTGAGTGGCACAGCGTTTCCGAATCAGCCTGCCTTAGCGCTCAAACTGTATGATATGGAAGGCTGCCCATTTTGCCGTCGGGTGCGCGAAGTATTGACCTTGCTCAACTTGGATGTGCAGATTTATCCGTGTCCAAAAAACGGCAAGCGCTTTCGCACCGAGGCCATTGTGGCGTCGGGTGAGTCACAGTTTCCGTTATTGATTGACGAAAATACCGGCAAGGTATTACTTGAGTCACAGGCGATTATTGATTACCTGTTTGCGACTTATGGCAAAAATGGTAAGACCCCAAAAAAATGGCAAAACCTATCGGAATCAGCCTTTGGCGGTATTTTGATTAGTGCTGCAAGCGGTATGCGTGGTTTGACTGCACATACAGGCAATAGTAGCCGTGCTGCGCCAGAGCAACTGCTGGAGCTATGGAGCTTTGAAGCCAGCCCATATAGCCGTCCTGTCCGTGAGCGTCTGTGTGAGCTTGAGTTGCCTTATGTGCTGCATAATGTGGCCAAAGAGCGTTGGCAAGACATGGGGCCAGCGGTATTGCGTGCCAAACCCGGCCCGTATCAGCCCTTGGTAGGTGGTAAGCGTGAAAAAATGCTACCAATCATGCAAGGCAAAATGCAGGTACCGTATTTGGTCGATCCGAATACGGGTGTCAAAATGTTTGAGTCTAAGGCGATTTTGCAATATCTCAATCGTACTTATGCCTAAGTGATGCGCTCGGTTGCTCTACTACTAGTGCGATAAGACCCAAACAAAACGCCACCAGTGAAGGGTGGCGTTTTTTTATCTTGTTTGGCTTGCGGGGAATGGGAGATAGTCATTGAGTTTGCTTATTGAGGGAGTGCGATGTGTTGGTCATGCATGGACTCAAAGGCCTCCACACGTACCCGTTCTTGTGGATTAAATTGCTGCTGTTTTAATTGATTGACCATCTGTTGTTGGTCAGGTTCTGCCAAGGCACTGTTATACCAATCCACCAAAATATGCTAACATTCCATCATGCCTAGATATCTGACACCCCCGACTGGACACGACTTTTTCGCACTGTCCAAAACAGAACCCAATCCGCGTTCACGTACTCGGC
>JBBKWH010000128.1:0-4962 GCA_037968855.1 Moraxellaceae bacterium
GCCACAATCTGAAACAATCCCATCCATACGCTCATGACGCATCGGACGCAGCATGATGATTTTGCTCAAACAACCGATGCCGTCTCCTCATTGCGTCACCAGACGACCGGCTCGGCAGAACCAACTCATTTTGCGAGTCGCCCTATGTCTACCAGCACCCCCACGCCTGAGCAACCGATTATCCCATCAACCGGCCCATGGTTAGATGCACAACAGCTTGGTGTTGACCCTCGGCCCAAGCCGCGCTGGTGGACGCATCTGTGGTTTTTCCTAACCTTAAGGCCATATGGCAACGATCTGCTGACCCGTCACGGTCGTGGTTATCTGCTGGCTATGTCATTGATTACCTTATTGGTGGCGCTGGCTGAGGCATTCTCGTGGGGTTATCTGGCCAGCACCATGTCGCGTACCAGTATTTGGATTGGTTGGCTCGGTTTTGGCCTGTTTGTATTTACTTTGATGTGGTTTTTTGACCGCTCACTGATGACCGCAGACTTGATTGAGGCCGAACACGCCGCCAAATTTAGCACCCAACCCACCAGCGCCAAAACCCTCAAAAATAAAACATGGAAAGCCAACCTCAGCTTTGTGCTGCGTATTGTGCTGGCCGCCTTATCGCTATGGATCACTGCGCCGTATGTCTCACAGTTATTTTTTAGCGCCGATATCGAAAACCGGATTGCCAAGCGTTATCAACAAAGTATCGAAACCTACAAAACCGATCTGACCAATAGTGCCAACAGCAAAGCCACCACACTAGAAAAACAAATCACCGTCCTCAATCAAAAGGTACAAGACGAGGCAGGCGGTATTTCCGGCACAGGCGCACTCGGCTATGGCGCACGCTCCAAACTGATTGACCGCGAACTCAACGACCGCAAGGCCGAACTCGAAAAAGTGCTGAATACCCGTGACCAAAGCATTACTGCCATTGATCAAGCCTACGACCGTAAAGACTACGATGCCCTACGCGCCCAAGGCATTTTGCTGGATATGGACAGCCCCATGCTGCGTAATGAAATCGTGGCCGAAATGGAAAAAGAACCAGCGTTTTGGCAAACCGAAACCGCCATTCGGATTTTTTTGGGCATCATGGCGATCATTTTATTTGGTATGAAGATCATTCAGCCGCGTGCCTTGCAGTTGTATTTTTCTAGCCGTTTGCAAGAGCGTTGGAATCATTATTGTCTAGGCCGATACGACGCCTATTTGCCAGAGATGGACCGCCGCCAAGTGCTGATGAATGCCCATGACAGCGTGCCAGAAACATTTGAACAGATTATGGTCGATCTCTGCGCCCATCAATTGCGCCATGCCGCCGAAGAACAAGCCAAACGCGATGCCGAAGTGGCCGAACAACGCGCCAAAGAACAGCAACGCCGCGCCGAACACGATGCCCTAGCCGCCGCTGATGCCGCCCATTATGCCCGCTTGGCCCACGAGCAAAGCCAACAAGCGCAACATGTGCTTGCGCGTGAGCATCTACAAAACCAACATGCCAGCGCCTTAGATGATCTACAAACCATCGAAGATGATTATCGCCAGCGTCACGGCACAAGACTGACGCAACTAGAAAAACTCATCGCCCAGCATGAACAAGCCGCCTACCGTATCACGCTAGAGTTCCAGACGCATCAAGAACGCAGTCAGGCTCGTCGTGAGCGTTTGGCCTTGGCCGAACAAGAATTGAGTGATACCGAAGCGCTGCTGCGTCAAACACGGCTACGCGATGACTGCGCGCGGCTGAACGTACTACGGCTAATCGACAGTTTGGAGTTGGCGGTAATTAGCCAAAAAGAACGGCTGGCGCAACAACGTGCCGAGCTACTCAGCTTTGAGCTACAACAAAAAAGCGTCGATAGCCAAGTCGCTCACGAAAACGCCATGCTCAATCGCTACCAAGATGAGTATGAGCAACTCAATGCACCATTAATCCAGACCCATCAGCACCGCTTGGCAATTGAGGCACAGCGTATGCAACATGCTGGCGAGCAAGGCGTTTTGCCCGCGCCTTATCAACCGATTAGCCCACAAGAGTTGCCGTTGATTATTCGGCAAATTAAGCAGGGTGTGTCTTAAAGGTGATGCTTGATGTGTTATTGGCTATCAGAACTGTATTTGCCCCACTAAACCGGACACCTCTAGCTTGCCAACTTGAGCGCTCCAAACTCCCAAGGTGACATCATATTCAAACTGCTATGCGGATGACAGCGGTTGTAGTCAGAAATCCAATCTGTCAATTTCTGCATGAGGTTTTGTGCATCAGGCAAATCGGCCAAATACACATCATCTCGCTTGATCGTTTTGACAAATGCTTCAGCCATCCCATATGTGATATAGCCAATAGAGTGAGTAGTTAGTCAGGTATCCGGACGATGCTACTGCTCTACTCGCACCTACGGGATTTAAAAAATAGCGGCCACTTGGATGGGCGCTGGTAGAAATTAATCAGGTTGGATATCGGTTGGGGTAGATGAGTCAGTCTCTGATCCTTGGGATCTCAAATATTGCGCATATGGATCAATCGGTATAGATCGCTCATCCACAATATCTCCCCAATCTGTTTCTCTGGACATATTTTCGATGAAGTCTCTGTGAGCGAGTATTCGAATGTTATTCCCATACTCTTCCGATATTCTGTGTAACATTAGAGTCACAACAAAATCCACAAAATCCCCTTTATTCTCATCTTTAGGGGCGGAGATGAAATGAAACTCAAACATCTCACTGGGAAGCCCCTCCTTGTCTAAGATATACAAGTGATCTGTTAAGCATCCAAAGAATCCAGGACAGTGATCACCAAAATGAGTGGTTCCAACGTAGATCGAATTCAACTGTTCGCGGCCTGTAAAAACACTTGAGCCGACTTGAGCGTAGACTTCCTTAAGGCTCTTTTCGGAAGAAATGATCACTTCATGTATTCTGGAGTAATCATTTTTTTCAAAGACAGTGTTTAAATTTGCAATCATTTCAAAAAACATTATTTGATTCTCTGAAAAGTTAAATAATGATCAGGAGTATAATACACTGAACCGTTGTCACCAACAACAGGCTGGTTACTGCGTCCGGCAAACCTCGGTGTTTCACTTCAACCTTGAGACTACATAGCTAAATGTAAAATAAAACGCTCTTATGCGTGCGCTACGTCACCATACAGACACTCTCGTCAACTTTTTGCCAAAAAGACTGACCTTTTGGCTATGCCATCAAGGCTTTTCTTAAAAAATCCGCATAAATCATCAAATAAAAATTATAAAAATCAATATCTTGATATGATAAATATCACTAACAAAATCTTTTTCAACTTTTTTCAATCCTCCTGTCAACCAATCCCGCAGTCATGGCGATATATAAGGTGAGAGCACAGCACAGCGCGTGAATGTGCTCCAAAGCGTCCGCTAAGCGCCCACCCCACTGATTGTTAGGATAGACGTCATGAACTTTAAAACCATCGCAATGGCCACCGTATTGTCCGCATTGATGCCACTGGCCAGCGCATTTGCCGCCGAAAGCATGCCGATGAATCACGCTGCAACTGCACCTGCCGCAGCAACTCATGACATGAGCAAAATGGACATGAAAACCCCTGCCAGCAAAACCACCGCACATGCCAGCAAAAAAACCAGCCATCAGCACCTTGCCAAAGCCAAACATCACAAACACCACACGGCCATGTCAGCCAAAGCACACAAAACCGTCGCTAAAGTAAAAGCCGAAAAAACTGCCAGCCCCGCAACACCCGACGTTAAAGCAAGCTAAGCCTCCTCTGTCGATACCGTGACGGAATGGCTTCAGCCACGGTATCGACCGTGTCACCACAACGCGATGACCGCTATCTCAACGCGTTGTGTTTTAAGCCGTTGTAAACCGATGTTGAATGTTAAAGCGTTGTTTCCCTACCCTGTCCTATTGTTTTTTTGGAAGAAAATCATGAGTCGCTCAGTATCGTTAATGACCACCCTGTTGACTGCTGCTGTACTTAGTATGGGCGTGGCACATGCCAACACCGCAACGACATCAACTGCCGCAGCATCAACCACCGCCAGCGCTCAATCACCAGTGGCTAAAGTCGTTTCTGCGGTCAAACATGCTTTGGTCAAACCAAAAGCTCACGTTGCCGCCAAGCCAGCCGTTGATGTTAAAGCCAAAACCACTGCACCAACCGCACAATAAGTCGCGTGACTGAATTGAACCCATCCAGCACTACCCTGCGTCTAAGCACATTGCCTTGATTATTGATTGCATGCTTTTATTTGTTTGACGCATGGTGGGTTGGGTGATCCAGTCGATAAGGATGAGATCACATGAGTACATTCAGCAGTGCACTGCCTAACCGCATATACTTTGCAGACCGATTATCCACAGAATCACCAACCGTCATGACTCGTGATGCGATGCGTCCGTTTGACCTGTTTACCGAACAAGTCTCTGGACGCGCCTTGGTGATGATGGAACTCGCCACACAGCACCATGATGTAGCGCGTGATTTGGTTCAAGATGCGCTGATCGCCTTGGCAGAACGCTATCTTGATCGACCACAAACCGAATGGCCTGCGTTGTTTTATGGCATTTTAAATCGGCGTTTAATGGATTGGCGACGCCAAGAGGTTCGACGTTCCAAGTATTTTTCGTGGTTTCGGCCAGTGGCCAAAGACGATGACTTACTCGAAGTTGACCCGCTTGACTTGATTGTCGATGAACAGCAAATTGATCCCAGCGACTTGTTGACCTCGGCCTCCGATCTCGATTTGGTCAAACATGCGATTGCCAAACTTCCCCCGCGTCAGCAACAAGCATTTTTGCTGCGAGCATGGGAAAATATGGATGTCAAAAGCACCGCCACCGTCATGCAATGTAGCGAAGGCAGTGTCAAAACGCATTATTTTCGAGCCATTGAATCTCTACGCAGTTTGCTTGCTGGAGACTTTAGGCACTAAAGACCGCATCGGAGCAGTGTGATGA